>CAMCYP010000001.1 GCA_945885345.1 Bordetella parapertussis
ACTTTCACGCGCTGCACGGTGTCGCCGGCGAGGTGGGTCCACACCAGCGCATCGCGCACCAGCTTGTCGACGCGAGCATGCATCATGCAGCCTTCGGGGCCATGGATTTCCATATTGGCCTTGGTCACGCGCTGCACGACTTCCTGCGAGTAATTCATCACCAGCACGTTGTTGCCGACATCCGGCAGCTTGCGGTCGCGCTCCCAGGCGGTGCGCAGCACGAATGAACGCAGCGCTTCGGTCAGCATGTACATCTCGTTCAGTTTCAGCTGCACCAGCTGGTGATCGATGACGTATTTTCCGGCACGCTTGTAGCTTTTGGCAAAATGCATCGCCATGCCCACTGCGTCGTCGCAGATACCCAGCGCATTGGCCGCCAGTTCGATATCGCCGAACTCGGACTTGTCGGTGGCGCGCGCCTTGACGCCGCCGTTGACCTCACCCACCACGTTGGCATGGGGTACGCGCGCGTTTTCGAAAATCAGCTCGCCGTTCTGGTAGAACCGCCAGCCGCGCTTGTTGAACACCTTGCCGATGCGGAACCCCGGCGTGTCGCGCGGGATCAGGAACATCGTGCTGCCCTCGCGGATACCGACTTCGGGATTGGTCCGTGCATCGACAAAAAACAGCTTGGCGACGCTGCCGTTGGCGATGAACATTTTGCTGCCGTTGAGGACCCACTCGTCGCCATCGCGTTCGGCACGCAGTTTCCAGCCGGCCTTGAGATCGTTTTCCGGCGGCATGCGGTTGTCGGAACCGGCATTGGCTTCGGTACCACCCTTGCCGAGCACAAACCCGTCGTCGGCCATGAACGGCTTGAGAAAACGTTCCTTCTGGTCCTTGGTGCAGGACGCGGCAATCAGGTGGCTCCATTTCCAGCACTGGCTGAAAGTTTTCGAGACTGAACTGTCGCCGCGCGCCAGCTCCGCCATCACCAGTGCCTGCGTCACGAAATCGGCTTCATGTCCGCCCCACTCCTTGGGCACGGCCAGCGTGCGAAAACCGAGTGTCGAACCGCGCTTGATGATGTCCCAGTCGAAAGTGGCCTTGGGGTCGGCGATCTGGTCGCGCGCCAGCGACATCGGGCGGATTTCTTCCTCGGCAAACCGCCGGGCTTCCATCTGCCAGCCACGCTGCTCTTCGTTCAACGAAAAATCCATTACGATTCCCCAGAATTAATTAATATAATCAATAACTTGTGAGTTTACCGCGAATAGCCGGCAACGGCCTCGGCCACCACCAGCGGCGCGGCGAGATCGCAATCCACCGAATGCTGCAGCACCAGCGTGTCGTGCACGTATTTCTGCAGCGGCATGTCACGCATCACGCCCATCGCGCCGAAACACTCCGCCGCCTCCAGCGTTGCACGATGCAGCGACTGTGCGGTAAAAGTGCGCGCCACTACGTGCCACGGCAGGTCATTCACGCTGCGTTCATTGACCGCTTCCGGATGATCCGTGATCCAGGCGGCTTTCATGGTCAGTGCGCGCGCTGCCTCAAGCTGGATCGCAACGTCTGCGAGCTTCATGCCAATGGCTTGATGCTCGACGATATGACGGCCACCCTGCCAGCGCATCTTGGCGTAATCGACCGCCGCTTCATACGCAGCCCGCGCCACGCCGACATTCACCGCCGCGGTCTGCACCGTACGGCGCGCAATCAGCCCGGACTGCAGCAGACGATGCGCGGCATCGGTCGCGAGCACGTCGTCTGCGCCAACCTTGCAGTTTTTCAGCATCACGGCGGCGACTGCGCCATGGTGCCAGCGCGTACGCTCCCCGCCGCCGCCAAACGCCGGCAGTTCCTCATTCACTGAAAGGCCCTTGACGTCACTGCCGATCAATACGGTCACCGTGCCCGGCGCATCGGCAATCTTGGCCTGCACGATGAAGAGTCCGGCCACCGGGGCATTCGCCACGAACGGCGCCAGCCCGTTGATCGTCCAGCCTTTGCCGTCACGCTCAGCAATGACTTCAGGCGCACCGATCACGTCAGCATCCGCCGGCACCGCGTGGTGATAGCTCCAGCCGAGTTCGGCATTCTCGTCACGTGCAACCAGCGCCAGATGAAAACGCTCCCCCGCTTCGAATTTCGGCAGCCAGCGTTTGCGCTGTGCTTCATTCATGGCCTCATGCACGGCACGTGCCAGCACCGCGGTCTCACCCAGCACCATCGCCAGATCGACGTCACCCGCGGCAATCTCTTCCAGCAGCACGCAGCAGGTCAGCAAGTCAGCACCTGCACCGCCCGCCGTTTCCGGCAGTGCCAGTCCACGCAGGCCCATTTGCGACAACTGGTCGAGCAACCCGGTCATCAGCGGTTTCTCGAACGGCTCCAGCCGTTTCGGATCAATGGCAGCAGGTTTGACTTCCTGGTTGACGAAATCGCGCACGGCATCACGAAACTCCAGTTGCTCCGCCGTCAGTTGCAGGTCATACATTTCGGGATGCGTCCTTCCTGTTATGAATGGGATATTGCTGTGCTTGCATTACTGCGGATCTATTCCTGCGGCACGCGCCATCTTGATCCATTTACCGATCTCGGATTTGATGAATGCATCATGCTCTTCAATCGAGCTGCCGATCGGATCGGCGCCCAGCTGGATCAGCATCTTGCGGTTTTCCGGGTTGCGGATCGAGGTCGCCAGCGCGCTGTTCAGTTTCTCGGCAATCGGTCGCGGAATGCCCGCGGGGCCGACGAAGCTGAAGCCGCTACGCACGACAAAACCCGGCAGGCCGGCTTCCTCCATCGTCGGAATCTGCGGCGCGTACTCGGAGCGTGTCGCGCCGGTCTGCGCGATCAGCCGCAGCCGCCCCGCAGCGATGTAACCCGTCAGCAAGGGCATGCTCGCAAACTGCATCTGCACCTGTCCGGCAACAAGATCGATCACCGCCGGGCCGGCACCCTTGTACGGCACGTGCACCAGTTTCGTGCCGGCCATGCTGTTGAGCAGTTCACCCGAAAGGTGGCCGACAGTCCCGCGACCCGACGTCGAATAAAAAATTTCGCCCGGGCGTTTTTTCGACAGCGCGATGAGTTCCTTGAGATTTTTCGCCGGCAATGACGGATGCAGCACCAGTCCGGAGGGCACGTCGACAATCAGGCCCAGCGGAGTGAAGTCCTTCAGCGTGTTGAAAGGCATTTTCTTGATCATCGCCGGATTGATCACGAAACTCGCCGCCATCAGACCGGTGGTGTAACCATCCGGTGCGCTTTTCGCGACGGCATCGCCGCCGATGGTGCCGCCGGCACCCGGCCTGTAGTCCATGACCAGCTGATGGCCGAGCACCTCAACCATTTTCGGCTGCAGCAAACGGAAAAACACATCGCTGTTGCCGCCGGGCGCTGCAGGATTAATGATGCGGACCGGCTTGCTTGGAAATGTCTGCGCCTGCGCAGCCTGAAAACACGCCGCCAGCAATGCACTGACGATGACGCGACACCAGGGACTTACACCTTGCATGACTACTCCTCCGTTGCGCGCAGTTATATTTGAATTCCGGCAATGCGCGACCGCAGATAATGCCCAAAACGGCAGGCAGCGGCAACCGCCACAGACACGTTATGCGCCCGCCCACCACGATACGGACGCATCAATGCACCGTCTCAGATCAGCCCGCGGGCAATACCACCATCCACCAGGATCGACTGACAAGTCACGTAGCTGGTTTTATGCGAAGCCAGGAAGGCCACCATCGGCGCAATCTCGTCCGGTTGGCCGAAACGGCCCAGCGGAATTTCATGCGTGAATTCATCAACAATGGCTGCCGCCGGCACTCCGCGTTCCCTGGCCAGTTTGTCGATGCGATTGGTCCAGAGACTGGTCATGGTACGTCCGGGCGATACCGAATTGACGCGGATGTTGAATGGCTGGAATTCGACGCCCAGCGTTTTCACCATGGCGATCAATCCGGCCTTGTGCACGTTCGATACCAGCTGGTGCGGATACGGCATGCGTGGCCCGGCGGCACCAAGGATGACGATGCGTCCCGCGCCGGATTTTTTCAGCAATTCCAGCGTGGCGCGGATCACCCGCACCGTGCCCATCACGTTGAATTCGTAATTGGCGTACCAGGCCGCGTCATCCAGCTCCCCGAACAGCGCGCGCTGGCTGCCGCCCACGGCCGATACCAGGATGTCGAGCTTCACCGTCTGCTGCGCCAGCCATGCCTGCAGCGCCGTGACATCGGCTGCCTTGGTGACATCCGCAGCGAACCAGCGCACCGGCCGGCCCGCAGCCTGCTCCAGCGCTGCCGCAGCCCGTTTCAGTTTTTCGGCATTGCGCGAACAGATGATGAGGTCCACGCCCTCTTCAAGCAGCGCCTTTGCGCTCTCGTAACCGATGCCTTCGCTCGCTCCGACCACGAGGGCGGTTTCACCCTTGATACCCAAATCCATGTTGATCCTGTATTAATCCTGCATATCAAAAAAGAAAACGCCGGCAAATCAAGCGGAGGCTCAATGTGCCGGCGCTGCAACTATCCCCGGTTCCCCGGGACGAACCTGCTGTTACTCGACCTTTGCACCCGTCATCTTGATCAGCCTGCCGTACTTCTCGTAATCCACTTGGAGCGTTTTGTTGAACTGGTCCACAGTGCTCGGTGACGGATCCAGCGCCTGGTTTTCCAGATTCTTGACTACATCCGGCAGCGCCAGCGCCTTGTTGATTTCGGCGTTGAGCTTGTCGATGATCGCCTTCGGCGTACCGGCTGGCGCGAACACGCCGATCCACGGGCTCATGTCGTAGCCCGGCACTCCGGACTCCGCCAGTGTCGGCACGCCCGGCAAAGCCTTGCTCGGCTTGGTTGAACCCAGACCCAGGGGCCGCAGCTTGCCGGCACGGATCTGGTTGATCACCGTACCGACCGTGGCAAACGAGGCCTGGGTCTCTCCGGCCAGCAGTGCGGTCACCTGCGGTGCACCGCCTTTGTACGGCACATGCACGATATTGATGCCGGTCATCGAGATCAGCAGCGCCATCTGCAGATGCGGTGCGCTGCCGTTGCCAGACGATGAGTAGTTGATCTGCCCCGGCTTCGATTTGGCCAGCGCAATGAACTCCTTGACGTTTTTCACCGGCAGTGACGGATGCACGGTCAGCACACCCGGCTGTGCCGACAGCATGCCGACACCGGTGAAATCCTTCATCGTGTCGTACGACAGCTTCTTGCCGTAGATGTGCGCGTTGCCGACATGGGTCGTCGAATGCACCATGATGGTGTAGCCGTCGGGCGGCGCTTTGGCGACGACATCGGCACCGATGGAACCCGAGGCCCCGCCCCGGTTGTCGATCAGAAACTGCTGGCCCAGCGATTCGGATAGTTTCTGCATGACTATCCGACCCACCACATCGTTCGAGCCACCGGCCGGCCAAGGTATGACCACGCGCACCACTTTCGATGGATAGGCCTGCGCCTGCACCAGCGCGGGCGCGCTGCCGAGCGTCGCGGCGATCGCGATCAGTACGGAATTCAGCAAGGGTTTAAAAACGGTTTTCAAGGCAATTCCTCCTTCAGTTTATTTACCCTGCAAATCAATGTGCAGGTCATCAAATTATGCGTAAAACCCGGTGCCACCACAATGAAATGGGCAAAAAAAACGGCGCAGAACGCCGATTTTTTAACATGTGGTCCTTGTGATGCATTAATCCGCCCTGGCTCCGGTCTCCTTGATCAGACGGGCGTATTTGCCGGCGCGAGCGCCGGCCCCGTATGCTATTTCTGCTGAACCACTCAGTCTACTTTCGCACCGGTTTCTTTAATGACCTTTGCGTATTTGTCGTAATCGGACTTCAGCCGCACCGCAAACTGCTCCGGCGTCATGAACATCGGATCCAGCGTCTGCGAGCTGAGTTTTTCGGCAACACTCTTGTCCTTCAGCGCCTTTTGCAGCTCGGCATTGAGTTTGTCGATAACGGGCTTGGGTACGTTGGCGGGTGCCAGCGCACCGATCCAGGCCGTGAATTCGTAGCCTTTGACACCGCCTTCGGCAATAGTCGGCACCTGCGGATACTGAGTAATCCGTTCGTCGGACGTCACGGCAACGGGGCGCAAGCGCTTGGAATTGATGTGCGGAATTACGGAACCCACAGTGGCCATCATCGCCTGCACTTCGCCGGAGGCAATTGCCACCGCAGCGGGACCGCCGCCTTTGTACGGCACATGGACCATCTTGGTGCCGCTCATCGAATTCATCAGTGCCATGCCGAGATGGACAAAGCTGCCGTTACCGGAAGATGAATAAGTAATTTCGTTGGGGCGCTTTTTGCCGAGATCGATGAATTCCTTGACCGTTTTAACCGGCAACGAAGGATGCACGACAAGGATGCCGACCTGACGTGCCAGCGGACCGACGCTGGCAAAATCTTTCATCGTGTCGTACGGCAGCTTTTTGTAGAGGTGCGGATTGCTGACGTGGGTGGTCGAATGCACCATGATGGTGTAACCATCCGGCGCGCTTTTCGCGACAAAATCGGCACCGATCACACCCGCCGCACCGCCGCGGTTGTCGATCACGAACTGCTGACCGAGGTTTTCGGACATCTTCTGCATTACCAGGCGCCCGACGATGTCGTTGGAGCCACCCGGCGGCCAGGGAATGACCACGCGCACCGGCTTGACGGGATAGGCCTGCGCCATTACTGCGACCGGCGCAAGAAACAGGGCCGCCAGGGCCGCAGCCTGAAAAGTTGCTTTCATTATTGCGTTCTCCAGAATTGACGATTTGTGCTGAACCATGTGCAGGCCGCGGATTATCCGCGAAAACGGCCGGTGTTCCAATTTTTCCGGCCCCCGTATCCGGAAAAGAAAACGGCCGGGATGCCTGCTGGCATCCCGGCCGTCGCCTTAAAACACCCGCTGCGGGTATCAGCGCTGCTCAGTCAACCCGGGCGCCGCTGGCCTTGACCACTTTTTCGTACTTGTCGTAATCGGACTTGATCCGTGCAGTGAACTGTTCCGGCGTCATGTGCATCGGATCCAGCGTCTGCGTACCGAGTTTCGTGGCCACATCAGGATCCGCCAACGCCTTGCCGATCACGGCATTCAGCGCATCGACGATGGCCTTCGGCGTGCCCGCGGGCACAAAGCAGCCCACCCATGCCGTGAATTCGTAACCCGGCACGAATTCCGCAATCGCCGGCACATCGGGATACTGCGTGGTGCGCTTGTCGGAACTCACGCCCAGGGGCCGAACGCGTTTCGATTTCAGATGCGGCGTCAGTGATCCGATAGTGGCCAGCATGGCCTGCGTTTCGCCGCCAACCAACGCGGCTCCGGCCGGTCCGCCGCCTTTGTACGGCACGTGGATCATCTTGATACCCGCCATTTCCGCCATCAGCGCCATCGACAGGTGAACAAAACTGCCGTTGCCGGCTGAACCGTAGACAATTTCACCGGGCCGCTTTTTGGCCAGCGCGATGAAATCCTTGCCGGTCTTGGCTGGCAGCGACGGATGCACCACCAGCATGCCCACCTGCCGTGCCAGCGTGGTCACGCCGGCAAAATCCTTCAACGGATCGTAATTGAGTTTTTTGTAGAGATGCGCGTTGGCGACATGGGTGGTGGACTGCACCATGACCGTGTAGCCGTCGGCGGGGCTTTTTGCGACGATCTCCGAGCCGATCTGCCCGGCCGCGCCGCCACGGTTGTCGATAATGAACTGTTGCCCCATGATTTCAGAGACTTTCTGGAACACGAGGCGACCGACGACATCGTTGGAGCCGCCAGGCGGAAACACGATGACAACTCGTACCGGCCTTTCCGGATACTTCTGCGCCAACACAGGAACCGGCAGGACTAAAATCCCCGCCAGCGCCACCCAGGCAAACCGCATTACTGAGTTCATACACTCCTCCTTTATATTTATGGGCTCGAAGCCGAATCCATTATGTGTGACATCCGGGTATGCAATCAACGTCGATTTCCCGCACAAGGGACTGTTAACAGGCCCTGACGCCCACGCGATAAAATGACCGTGACCAGATTTTTTCCCCAATAAACAAGCATCGCTGATGCGGCGATGCACAAAATCCGGAGTTTTCACGCATGGCCCTGCCCCTTGAAGGCGTCTCCGTACTCGACCTCACCACGGTGATGGCCGGCCCGTACTGCACCATGGTGCTTGGCGACATGGGCGCCGACATCACCAAGGTCGAAAATTTCCCCGAGGGCGATGGTTCCCGGCGTTTTGAACCGAAAATCAACGATGAGTCCTATTGCTTCGCGGTGCTGAACCGCAACAAGAAGAGCATCGGCATCAATATGAAGGACCCGCGTGGCAAGGAAATCTTCATGAAACTCGCCGCCAAGGCCGACATCATCACCGAGAATTTCCGGCCTGGCGTGGTGAAAAAACTCGGCATCGATTATGAGACCGTGAGCAAATTCAACCCCGGCGTGATCTACGCCTCGATGTCGGGTTTCGGCCAGACGGGGCCTTACGGTCACAAAGGTGGCTTCGACATCGTCGCCCAGGGCATGAGTGGCATCATGATGATGACCGGGCACCCCGGCGGCCGTCCGGCCAAGGTCGGCATCGCAATGAACGACATTTCCAGCGGGGTCACTGCGCTCTACGCCATCCTCGGCGCCTACATCGGCAAATTGCGCAGCGGCAAAGGCCAGTATGTCGAAACCTCGCTGCTCGAAGCCGGGCTGGCGTGGACCCATTGGGAATCCGGTGCGTACTTCGGTGGCGGTGAAGAACCGCTGGCCACCGGCACAAGACACCGCCGCTCGACACCCTATCAGGCGTACAAGACCCGCGACGGATATGTCACCGTCGGCGCCAACAACAACAAGCTGTGGGCAAATTTCTGCAACATCACCTGTAACAAGCCGGAATGGCTGACCGACCCGCGCTTCAAGGATTTGCCGTCACGGCTGAAAAACATCGACGAACTGGAAGTGGAAATCGAAAAAGTCTTCGCCACCCAGCCGACCGCACACTGGGTCGAAAAACTTGATGCGGCGCAGGTGCCGGGCGGCCCGGTCTACACCTACGCGCAGATTCTTGACGATCCGCACATCAAGGCGCGCAACATGGTGGTTGAATATGACCACCCGAAAATCGGCCGCATGAAATCCCTGGGAATCCCGGTGAAATCCAGCGGCGAGCTGACCGCCATCCGTCAACCGGCGCCCTGGCTCGGGCAGCACACCGAGGAAACCGTGCGCAGCCTCGACTATAAGGACGCCGACATCGCTGCACTGTTTGCCGAGGGCGTGCTCTATGACAAATACCGCGCCGGCCGTAGCGTCTGATGTCGATATCCTGGCAGCAGAAAAAACAGCGAGGCAAATAATGACAAAGTCCTGGATATTATTGCTGATTGCCGGCCTGCTTGAAGTGGTCTGGGCGATCGGTCTCAAATATACCGACGGGTTCAGCAAACTCGTGCCCAGCGTGATCACCATCACCGCAATGATCGCAAGTGTCTGGCTACTCGCACTCGCGCTGAAGGGTATACCCGTTGGCACCGGTTATGCGGTATGGACAGGCATCGGCGCCGTGGGCACGGCGATTCTCGGCATCGCGCTGTTTGGTGAGGCCGCGAGCGCGGCACGCATCGCCTGCATCGGTTTGATCGTCATCGGCATCTTCGGCCTGAAGATGGTTTCCGGCGACGCCTGAGCCGTTTGGTCAGGGCGCCTTGGGCGCGACCGCGGACTCTTTCGGTAAATCCTTGGCCGTATCCTTTACCGGTTCCTTCGCGGCCTCTTTTGGCGTTTCTTTCACGACCGGCACTTCTTTCGCCTGCTCCTTCGGCACATCATTCTGCAGATCCACGGCCACTTCTTTGACCGGTTCAGGCAGCTTTTCATCCATCACGCCTTCCAGCTCACATTGACTGCGACCACGGGTCACCGTCAAGCTGCCGGTGATCTTGCCTTCCATGCCGCAGAACCGTTCACGGTCAATTTCCCGAAACAGGAATTTCACCGCAGTACGGCTGTAATCAATCAGGAAGGCGCCCTTCTCCTCGTTCAGAGTGACGACCGTCACACCGCCGGTGTCTTCCCATTTGCTGTAGGCATCATCCCGGACGATGTATACCGAACAGGTGCGCGGCTTCCATTTCGAGTAATAGGCCAGACTTTTGAGGCGCCCGCCGATCAGTTCAACGGCAATGCGCGCCTGACGGTCTTCAGTACCGAGTATGCACGACAGTTTCTCCAGCTTGCCGCGCATTTTCGGATTCTTCTTTACAGGAAGTGCGTGCGATTTTTGCGCCTTATGCGATGCTTTCGGTTGTGCTCCGGCTGGCACAGCAAATAACATCAATGAAAACAAAAAAATAATTGTTTTTATTGATTTTTTTGAATGGCTTTTACCCATCTACCGATCATCTCCCAAACTCAAACCATCAAATACCAGAACAGCACTCCATCGTGATGCGGGGAACCGCCAAGCAGTTCCCCGCATAGATCACCTCACCACCGCCCCGACATCCTTTACGACCTTTGCCCAGCGATTGTGCTCGCTGACCCAGAAATTGCGAAAATCCGCCGGAGACTTGCTGACTATTACCGCCGCACTGGCTGTCGCCAGTTTTTTCATTACATCGGTATCCTTCATTGTTGTCACCACGGCCTTGAACAAGCGATCAACCACTGCGCGTGGCGAACCTTTTGGCACAAATACACCCTGCCACGATCCAACCACCAGATCGGGATACCCGACCTCCTTCATCGTTGGCACATCAGGCGCAGCACTGAGCCGCTCCGGCGCCACAACTGCCAGCAGGCGCATACGGCCCTGATGGATGAACGGCAGCAGTGAGGATGAAGTCAGCATGGTCAGAGGCACTTCACCCGTTGCAACGGCCAGTGATGCGCCACTGGCCCCGCCCTTGTAGGGCACCATGACAACTTTGATACCCGCCTGCTGCTGGAATAACTCAAACGCCAGACGTGAATTGCTGCCGGCACCGGAAGCGGAAAAATTGAGTTTTCCCGGGCGCTCCTTGGCATAGGCAATCAGTTCCTTGATCGATTTTACCGGCAACGAAGGATGGACCACGACCATGCCCGGCACATCAACTACCTGGGTAATGCCGGTAAAGGCATCAATGGGCTTAACCCTGAATTTTGGAAACACCGAGGCATTGATCGACATCGTCCCGATATTGCCCAGCAAAGCGGTATAGCCATCAGCCGTTGAATCGGCAGCCACTTCGACGCCAATATAACCTGAGGCACCGGTCCGATTATCGATGACGATCTGCTGCCCCAGTTCTGAACTCAGTTTATCCTGCACGATGCGTGCTACAAAATCCGAAGCACCACCTGGTGCGAACGGCACCACCAGGCGCACAGGACGCTCAGGATAGGCTGCGGCCTGCACAGTTCCTGCCAACCCCGTACTTGCAGCAATTGCTGTACATAAAAGAAAATGAATTGTCCTCTGCATGATGTTCCTCCTCGTTATGTTTTTTTATGGCCCCAGAACCCCGGAGTAGCGGAATTATTCCACCGGGATCTGTTTCCGTAGCTATGACCCGGCTTTTGCCAGGTTAGTTCGCCACGTCTGAGCGCGGCTGAACCATGCTGAGTTTACGCGGCGAATGCCGCGTTGCATCAAAGTGCCGTGACGATGGCGTCGCCCATCTGTTTGGTCCCGACCTTGCCGCCGAGGTCACCGGTCAGGTTTTTCCCCTCGGCAACCACTTTTTCAACTGCCGCATCCATTAACGCCGCAGCCGTAGTCGCTTTCGGGTCATTACGCGTACGGCCCAGCCATTCGAACAGCATCTTGCCCGACATGATCATGGCGTACGGATTCGCAATGTTTTTGCCGGCGATGTCCGGCGCCGAGCCGTGCGTGGCTTGCGCCATCGCCTGCTTTTCACCGACCACCAGCCCGGGCGCGAGGCCCAGGCCGCCGACAAGGCCGGCACCGAGGTCAGTGACGATGTCGCCGAACTGGTTGGTGGTGACCACTACATCGTACTGCTGCGGTTTCATCACCGCTTTCATCGCAAAGCCGTCGATCAGTACTTCATCGAATTCAACATCGGGATAATTCTTCGCCATCTTGCGGCATTCCTGTGCAAACATGCCACAGACCAGCCGGTACACCGGTTCCTTGTGCAGCGCAGTGACTTTCTTGCGCTTGCGCGTGCGGGCGATCTCGAAAGCTTCACGCGCAACGCGGCTCGCACCCGTGCGCGTCACCACGCGCATGCCGATGGCGATTTCATCATTGGGCTGGAATTCGCCGCTGCCGGCAAACACCACGCTGCTCGACTGCATGCCTTCGGTGGTTTCGCGCAGGAACACGATGTCCACATCCTTGTGCAGCGACGGCAGATTGGGATAGGACTTGACCGGTTTGACGTTGGCAAACAGCTCGAACTTTTTGCGCAGTGGCGGATTGATCCAGGTGTTGTCATTGCGCGGATAGGCGTTGTGGCCGATGGGGCCCTGCACCCAGCCATCGACTGTCTTCAGCGTATCGACGGTGATCTGCGGCATGGTGTGGCCATGCGTCTCATGGCCCTTGCGACCGATCGGCAGCGGCAGCCATTCGATCTGCACACCAGCTTTGGCGGCGGCGGCTTTCATCACCTTGACGCACTCCGGCACCACTTCCAGCCCGATGTCGTCGCCTTCGAGTATTCCGAGTTTGTACACTTGCCCTGCTCCTTTGTCCTGTCGCTTTTAAACTGCAGCTTACTCAGTGATATCGCCGATCTGTCTGACCACCTGCACGAAGCGTTCGTTCTGCTCTTTCATGAACGTCGTGAATTCTTCAGGCGAATTGCTGACGATTACTTCAGCGCCGCTGTCGTTGATGCGCTTGATCACCTCGGGATCCGCCATGGTCTTGACTGCGGCGGCAAACATCCGGTCGATCATCGCGCGCGGTGTGCCAGTCGGGAAATACACGCCCTGCCAGGAACCGGTTTTCATGTCCTTGTAGCCCAGCTCCGGCATGGTCGGCACATCAGGCAGTGCCTTGATCCGCTTGACCGCCGATACACCGAGGATTTTCATCTTGCCGTTGCGCACATGCGGCATCACCGAAGCAATGCTGACAAACGCCACGCCGACTTCACCCGTCAGCAGCGCGGTCGCTGCAGCACCGGCGCCGCCCTTGTACGGAATGTGCACCAGATCAATACCGACCAGCTTCATGAACTGCTCCATCTCCAGCCGGCCGTTGCTGCCGGCGCCGGCGGAACCATAGTTGAGCTTGCCCTTCTGCGCCTTGGCAAAAGTGATGAACTCACGCATGTTTTTCGCCGGGATCGACGGATGCACCGCCAGGCCCACCGGCACATCGACGACCTGCGTCACCGCGGCAAAATCACGCACCGGGCGCACCGGGAATTTGGGATAAATGCTCGGGTTGATCGCCATGGTGCCGATGTTGCCGAGCAGGAAGGTGTAACCGTCGGCTGGTGCTTTTGCCGCCACCTCGACACCGATGTTGCCCGACGCACCGGCGCGGTTGTCGATCAGGATTTGTTGGCCGAGCTCCTGCTGCAGCCGCGGCTGCATCAGGCGTCCGACCAGATCCGAAGCGCCGCCCGGCGCAAACGGCACCACCATGCGCACCGGACGCGATGGATAAACATCCGCCGACTGCGCCGGCATCGTCATCGCGAACGCCAGCGCACCCAATACCATCCTTGCCTTCCTGTTCATCCTGTCTCTCCTGTTATCTTGTTTGTTGTTATGCGAAACGCGTCACGTTCAGCGAGCGTTGCGACCCACCGCAGCTTCGAGCAGCGGATAGGCACTGACTGGACTCGGCGTACCCAGTATCGGCACTGCGCGCAACCACTGCGGCCCCAGTTGCTTGATTGAGGTCACGCCCATCAGGCCCAGCGCAGTACGTACTTCAAGTTCCATCAGCTCCAGCATGCGCGCGACACCGGCCTCGCCGCCCGCACTCAATGCGAGGCCCAGCAGTTTGCCGACTCCCACGGCACTCGCGCCCAGGCACAGCATCTTGACCACATCGGTGCCGCGCTGCACTCCCCCATCAGCCAGCACTTCGGCACGACCGGCCACCGCCTTGACCACCTCGGCCAGCACTTCAATGCTGCCCTGCGCATGATCGAGCTGGCGCCCGCCGTGGTTGGATACGTACACCACGTCGGCGCCATGTTCGACCGCCAGTTCAGCATCTTCTGCGGTAGCGACACCCTTGGCGATCAGCGGCAGGCCGACGCGCGCCTTCATCCACACCAGGTCTTTCCAGTTCAGGCTGGCCTGATAGGACTGGTCACCAAACCCTTCCTTGACCGGCAGACCACTGACGATGTCGCGCTCGCGCCGACCGTAATAATTACGATCCACTGTTACGCACAGCGCGCCATACCCGGCTTCGCGTACCCGATCGAGAATGCCTTCAATCCAGGTCCGGTCGCCACGCACGTAGAGCTGGAATATCAGTTTCTGTTTAACCGCTGCCTGCGCCGCTTCCAGGCTCGGCTTGGCTGCCGTCGCGATAAAGGCCGTGGTGCCGCGGGACACCGCTGCGCGCGCTACCGCCGGACCGCCCTCGGCGTGCACCTTGCCGAGGAAACCGCCGACCGGCGCCGGGAACACCGGGAACGCCAGCTTCTGGCCGAGCAGCGTGGTGCCGAGATCGATGTGACGCACATCGACCAGCACACGCTGGCGCAGCGCCAGTGCGTCAAGGCCGGCGCGGTTGCGCCGCAAGGTCATTTCCGAATCGGCGCCGCCCATCAGGTGATCCCACACCGCTGCCGGCAGCTTGCGATGCGCGGCGAGTGCGATTTCCTGCAGGGTGTCGAACTGGCCCGGTGCTTTCTTTTCCAGGCCCAGCGGATTGGCGGTTTTTTTTGCGGGCTTTGCTGCGCCGGCGTTTTTGCTTGCAGGTTTGCGGGTTGCGGTTTTTTTGCTGATTAATTTACGAACTGCGTTACGAACTGCGTTTTTCTTGCGGGCAACGGCCATTTCAGGACTCCACGGTCGGGTTGGCGTAAAGCCGCCGAAAATTCATTAATTTATGTTTAAAAACAATAAGTTGCGGTGATATGCAAAAAATCACCGGTTCTGCATGTACCGTTTTTCCCACGCCTCCACGGCGCCCAGGTCGAGCACTTCGTTGTATTCCTTCATCGACAGCATGCGATCACGCACCGCCCTGGTATTGCCGTCGCGTTTCAAAGTACCCAGTGCTTCATTGATCGCAAAACCCGCGGCATTACGCGCCAGTCCCGGAAAAATCGCAATGCGGAAACCGAGCTGTTCAATTTCCGGCACCGTCAGTTCGCCGAGTTTGCCGCCGCCGTCGATGTTGACCAGACAGGGCGCAGCGCATTCGGAGGTCACGCGTTTCAGGTCCTCGAGAATGGTCGGGCTGTTTTTGAGTTCGACAAACACCACATCGGCACCCGCCTTGCGATAGGCCTGGCCACGATGGATGGCTTCATCCAGTCCGAGTCCGGTGGCCGCGTCGGTGCGCGCAATGATGATGAAATCCGGATCGCGGCGCGCCGCGACCGCCGCTTCGATCTTGCCGGCATGTTCCGCCAGCGACACCACGGGGCGCGAACCCGGCAGATGGCCGCAGCGTTTCGGCGCAACCTGGTCTTCGATGTGGATGGCGGCAACCCCGGCGCTTTCGAATTCACGCACCGTGTGGCGCACGTTCACCGCATTGCCATAACCGGTATCGGCATCGCAGATCAGCGGAATATCGACGCAGGCCGCGGCGCGGTGTGCATGCGCCGCGAACAAGGTGAGATCGACCATGCCGACATCGGGCTGGCCGAGCAGACTGGCCGACACGCCATTGCCGGTCATGTACACCGCTTCGTATCCGGCCTTCTGCACCAGACGCGCGCCATAGGCATCGTAAATCCCCGGTACCACGATCATGCCGCCTTCGGTCAAACGCTTGCGTAACTGCTGTCGTACCGTCAACTTCGCCATCGGATCCGATTTCCTGTTTGTGTTGATGATGCTGCCGCCGGCCCTGCCCGTGGCTACTGGGTATCAAGCAGTCCGAGCTTTTTCTTGACTGCTTCGGTTTCCTTGACGTCCTGCGTCAGTTGCGCGCGAAACGCATCCGGTCCCTGGAAACCGTCAAGCTGCGACACCCGCGCCAGGTAGGTCTTCCATTCCTGGGTCTGCTGCGCCTTCTCGATCGCCGACGCCAGCCGGTCGATGACCGGTTTCGGCGTGCCGGTCTTGGCCATGATGCCGCGCCACTGATAGCGCACAACGTTCCAGCCCTTTTCCTTGTACGTCGGCACATTCGGAAAATCGGCCAGTCTTTTCTCCGACGACACTGCCAGCACCCTGACTTTGCCGGCATCAATCATCGGCTTGACGTTGCCGGGATTGGTCGCCGCCGCATCGATATGCCCGCCTGCAATCGCCGTCAGTGCCGGCCCGCCGCCGGGGTACGGCACCCAGGTCGTCTTGAACTTGGCCACGTCCGAAAATACTTCCCAGGCCACGCGGTGCGAGCTGATTGCAAACGGACCGCCAACGTTCAGGTATTCCGGTTTCTTGCGCGCAAACGCAACGAATTGCTCAATATTTTTGAACGGCGTGGAAGTGTGAACAATCAGTCCATAGGGATCAATCTGCGAACGCGCCACCATCTGCAGGTCTTCGGACTTGAACTGCGCCGTCTTTTCGCTGAACAGCGTCGCCAGCGACAGCGTATTCGCCGCGAGGGTGTAGCCATCGGCAGCGCCGCGCACCAGCATATTGACCATGACGATGCCCGAACCGCCGGTGCGGTTCTCCACTATCACGTTCTGCCCCAGTTCATGCGTCAGCAGCTTGGCCATCGTCCGGGCATAAATGTCCACCGGCGAGCCCGCCGCCGACCAGCACAGGATCGTCACCTGTTTGGTCGGATACGTCTGTGCCGTGGCCATACCGGCAACACCTGTCAGCAATGATGCTGCGATAAATTGTTTAATTTTCATTTTTAACTCTCCTCTGGCAAAGCATCAAGCAGCTTTTTTGATTTCGAATTTGTATTTCGCGAGTTTTGCATCGTCCAGCGTGACACCCAGTCCAGGCCCTTTCGGCAACTCAATGCTGCCTTTGGACAGATCCAGCTTTTCGGTCACGATGTCGTCCTTGCTTTTCAGCGGACCGACACATTCGAGTCCGTCGATGACGTTGTTCGACGTCGCCGCCAGCATGATTTCTGCCATGGTGTTCACACCAAGGCCGAAGCCGTGGCCGACCACGCAGCGGATGCCTGCGGCCTCTGCAGTGGCAATCATGCGCCGGGTATTGAGGAACCCACCCTGCTTCATGACTTTAACCTTGACGATGTCCGCAGCATCGGCACGGATGATATTGATCAGGCTGGCATGATCGATCACCGACTCGTCAGCCATGATCGGCACGCCGACGCTGTTGGCGGCCTTGCGTACGCGCGCCATGCCGGCGATGTCGTCGGCAGGCACCGGTTGCTCGAACAATTGCAATTTGTATGGCGCCACCAGTTCCGCCAGCTTGATCGAGGTATCGGCGTCGTAGCCGGCGTTGGCATCGATGCGGATGTTGAAATCGGGACCGCAGGCTTCACGCACCGCCTTGATGCGGTCGCGATCCGCGTAGATGTCAGCGCCAACCTTGATCTTGCAGGACTTGAAACCCTGCTTCTGCCAGCCCAGCGTTTCCTTCGCCGCATTTTCCGGCGACTGGATGCTGATCCAGGCGTTGAACAGCAGCCGGTCTTTAACCGCACCGCCAAGCCAGGTATGCACCGCCACGCCGGCGACCCGCGCAGCGAGGTCCGTGCAGGCCATATCGATGGTTGCCTTGGCATCATAGAACTCCTGCACCATCGCATCCATTTTCGCAGTGATGCGGTGGATGTTCGTCGGATCCATGCCCATCACCGCCGGCGCCAGCCGCGATTCAATCATCGCCAGGCTGTCTTCAATGCTTTCCTTGGAATAGCCCGGCGTCGGATCAATGTTGCCGTAACCGACGGCGCCACCGGTGGCGGTGATGCGCACGATGGCGCTTTTTACAACCGACTTCGACAGGTAGGCATTCTTGAATTCCATGACCAGGGGCATGGCCACGCCGAACACTTCCACCCGTTCAATCTTCAGGTTCATGATGGCTGGCCTTTTGCCAGATTCCAGTCGGGATGTTTTTGCAAAAACGGAATCAATCCGCCTGCGGCCAGCAAGGCCTGCACTGCCGCAGGCAGCGGCGGCACGGCACGGCTGATATTGCGCGCAGCGACAGTGACACGACCCGCGGACGGATCGATTTCAATTGCATCACCGGCGCTGATACCGCTGGTGTCGCATTCGATCACCACCAGCCCGTTGTTGATCGCATTGCGGAAAAACTGCCGGCCGAAAGACGGCGCGACGATGGCCGCGACCCCCATCTGGTGCATGATGTGCACCGCCTGTTCACGCGATGAATTGATGCCGAAGTTTTTGCCGGCGACCAGTACATCGCCTTTGTTGAACGCCTTGGCGAAACCCGGCGCCACCTGATCGAACGCGACCGTCGCGATATAAGCCGTGTCCTTGCCCGGCAGATATTTACTCGAACAATGGATGTCGGTACTGACTTCGTCGCCCAGCACACGGGCGCTGCCTTTGATGATTTTCATGTTTAAATCCTTTTTTTACCGCCAAGATTCCTTTTAATACCCGCTCGACGGGTACGCCAAGAGCGCCAAGGTAAAACCAAAAACTAAAAAGATTTCTGGTTTTTGCTTCTGTCTTTCTTGGCGTCCTTGGCGTCTTGGCGGTGAAAGGTTTTATCAAGCCGCAGCGCGCCAGTCGCCGCCGGCAACCGTACGCGCATCAGTGATGAATCCGGTCAGTGCCGATGCCGCCACCGTCGCCGCCGAACCGATCCAGATTTCCGACTTCGGATTGCCGAGCCGGCCCTTGAAATTGCGGTTGGCGCTGGAAATCACCACCTGGTTGTCGCCGGCGATGTAATGCCCGGTGATGTTGACACAGGTACCGCAACCCGCGGCCTCGACCGAAGCACCGGCTGCGGTGAGGATTTCAAACAAACCCTCACGCATCGCCGCTAGATAAATCGCCCGCGATGCCGGCGTAACAATCATCCGCACACCTTTCGCCAGCTTGCGGCCCTTCAGGATCGCTGCCGCCTGGCGGATGTCATCGAGACGACCGTTGGTGCAGGTGCCGATCAGCGCCACCTGGATCTTTTGGCTGGACACTTCAGTTACGCCGACCACGTCATCGATATGGTGCTGACGCGCCACCTGCGGCGGCAGCTTCGCGGTATCGACCACGATGCGCCGTGCATAAGTGGCATCAGCATCGGCCTTCACCGGTTTCGGTGTCGCGGCGTTATGGGCTTTCAGCCAGGCGAAAGTTTTTTCATCGGCTTCAAGCAGCGCCGCCTTTGCGCCCAGCTCCGCCGCATGATTCGACAGCGTCATGCGATCGTCGATGGCCATCGCCGACACGCCGGAGCCGACATATTCCAGCGCCTGATAGTTCGCGCCCTCCGCGCCCAGCTGCGACAGTATGTGCAGCGTCACGTCCTTGGCCCAGACTCCCGGCTGCAACGCACCCTGCAGATCAATGCGTATGGTTTCCGGGACACGGAACCACAGCTTGCCGGTCATCATCACTGCCGATACATCCGTACCTTCGACGCCGGTGCCCAGGGTATTGAACGCGCCATAGGTCGTCGAATGGGTATCGGTGCCGACAACGAGGTCGCCGCAGGTCAGGTGGCCGCCCTCGGGCAACACCTGGTGGCAGATACCGTCACCGACATCGTAAATCGGCGAGCCGTGTTTTTCAGCAAACTCGCGCATCGCCACATGGGTATTGGCCGCTTCCATGTTCGGCGGCGGCGAGTAATGGTCCAGCACCAGCGCGGTGCGTTTGACATGGGGCAAGGCGAAGTTGGCTTGGCCTGCGCCGAGTTTTTCGATCATTTTCAGCGCATTACCGGCACGCGCATCATGGATCATCGCGAAATCAACGTCCGCTACGACGATTTCACCGGCTTTTGCCGGTTTGCCGCCCGCGTGATTGCCGAGAATCTTCTCGGCGATGGTATGGCCCATCGGCTGTCCTCCAGAAGGAAATCACCGCAACACAAACACCAGCACAGCGACTGGTTCGGCGAAGCTCCGGATTTTAACCCAGTGAACGGGCGTTCACCGGTGGTGGTTCACGATGTGAGCGCGCATTTGAGTATGTACCACCGAATGGCTTCAGCCTGCTTTGCCCTCAGGATCCGCTCCCGCAGGACACTGATTTCCACATCGTGCAGCCGCACTAAAACTCATACAACCGTGCGGGATTCTCCACCAGTATTTTTCTGCGCATCGCCTCGTCATCACAGAACTTTGCAAACAGATCAACCAGTTCGCCATCGTTCGGCATGATCTTGACGTTCGGGTGCGGAAAATCCGTGCCCCACAAAATGCGCTCCGGCGCAGTGGCAATGAGTTCGCGCACGAACGGCTCGGCATCGTGAAACGGCTTGCCCGTGGATGAAATGCGTTCCGGGCCGCTGACCTTGGTCCACGCCAGCGGATTTCTCATCAAATCGAGCATTTGCAGGAAAGCGTCCTGCTTCACGCCGAGTTTCGCTTCGGGACGCCCCATGTGGTCAATGATGAAGGGAATTTTGAGCCCGTCGAGAAAACTGCGGTACTGACGGATATCGTGTGCATCCAGGTGCAGCTGGAGATGCCAGCCCAATGGCGTGATGCGTTCGATCACGGCGTTTACGGCAGCCATATCCGGCGCGCCGCCCAGATGCGCGACAAAGTTGATGCGCGCACCGCGCACGCCGCCGGCATGCAGGCGCTCCAGTTCCTGTTCGCTTTCATCAGGTTTGACCATGGCCACGCCGCGCCAGGCACCGTTCGAATGCGCCAGCGCGTCGAGCATGGCGCTGTTGTCGGTGCCATGGCAACTGGCCTGCACGATGATCGCGCGCGAAAACCCCAGGTGTTTGTGCAGCGCGGCCAGCCGTTCGCGCCCCGCGTCTTCAGGCGTGTAGCTGCGCTTGGGCGCGTACGGAAACTGTGCCGCCGGCCCGAAGACATGGCAATGGCCGTCACAGGCATCCGCTGGCGGCGTGTATCTGGGTTTGACCGGATTGGGATCGGGGGCGAGGATGCTCTTGGGAACATTCATTGTCTGGGTATCCGGGCTTTGTCGATGAGCGCATTCCACTTGGCTACCTCTTCGGCCACGTTCTTGCGCATGCCTTCGGGTGTATTCAGATTCTGCTCGACGCCGAGGTCCTGAAAGCGCTTTTTGACCTGCGGCGAATTGACCGCGGCATGCACTTCCCTGTTCAGCCGGTCTATCAGCACACGCGGGGTTTTTGCCGCCACGCCAATGCCGTTCCATGACACCACGTCATAACCCGGCAAACCGCTTTCATCCAGCGTGGGCACATCAGGCAGCGGTACAAAGCGGGTTTTCGAGGTGACTGCAATGACACGCAAGGCATTGGCCCGCAGCTGCCCGAGCACCGGCGGCAGGAATTCAAACGCAGCCCGCACATCGCCACCGCGCACGGCACTGATGACGCTGGCGGTGTTGTTGAAGGGCACAGTCGTGTAATCAAGCCCGGCCATCGATTTGAACAGTTCGGATGACAGAAACTGCGTAGTACCGACATTGATGGTACCGACATTCATTTTGCCGGCATTCGATTTGGCCAGCGCGATCAGATCCCTGGTGGTTTTCACCGGCGATTCAGGCGCAACCAGCACGCCCATGCTGAACGCGCCGATGGTGGTGACCATCGCAAAATCCCGGAAAATATCGTACGGCAGCGACTTGAACATGGCGGCGCTGACGGCATTGGTGTTGTTGAGCAGCATCAGGGTGTAGCCATCAGGCTCGGACTTCGCAACCAGTTCTGCGGCGACAATCCCGCCGGCACTGGGACGGTTATCGACGATGACCTGCTGCCCCATCGTCTCACCCATTTTTTGCGCCACGACACGGGCAGTGATGTCGCCAACGCCGCCGGGACCAAAGGGGACCACCAGCCGTATCGGCCGGCTGGGATAGCTCTGCGCAGATACATGGCCAGACAACAAAGCCACACCAATGAGCATTAATTTCAACAGGGATCTCATGTGTCCTCCGAAGGCATAGCGTACATGAACAGGCAAAAACCAGAGTTTGGCGTGAATACTACTTGCCCCTGAAAGATCGACCGCCATCGACAGTCAGCACGGTGCCGGTGATATACGAAGCCCGGCCAGAGGCAAGGAACACAATGGCGCTGGCAATCTCGTCCACGGAAGCCAGCCGCCCGAAGGGATAACCCTTGGTCAATTCAGTCCAGCGCTGGCTGTCGCCCAGCTCCTTTTGTGCCCTGGCTTCCCAGCGCACCCGCTGCCGCTCGGTTTCGGTGGCTGCCGGGTTGAGTCCGACCACGCGCACACCGTAATCCGGGCCTTCTGCACCCAGCGCAGCACAAAAAAACAGGGAGCGTGCATAGAGACCGGCCATTACGTTTACCTCTCCTTAAACGTAGATGAACTGCTGCCGCACGATATTTCGCGCAGGCAGAAGGTGTCAAGTCTCGCGACACCGAATTGCCGGCACGTTCTTTTCAGGATGCCCGGATCAAAAACCGGGCGTCTGCGCACTGCTTACCGCGCCGCAATCCCCAGCATCGCCCGCGCCTCATCGGTCGTCGCCGGTTCGCGTCCGACCGCACGTCCCAGTTCGGCAAAACGCCGCACCAGCTCGGCGTTGGTCGGACAACCGATCTCCGGATACGGGTAATCACCGATGCCCGGCGCGAGGTGGCCCAAGCGATCCAGCGCCGTCGTCGCCACATTGAACAGATTGCCTTCCTTGCAGGCCACCGTCCATTCAATGCGACGCTGCGGCGGCATGAAATCGATCAGTGCCTCCAGGCCGCGCGTAGTGCAGGGATGCGCACCGACAATGCCGCCCTCGGCCAGCACGCATTGCACATACGCCGGCTCGCGCACCGCACCCATATCGAGGAAGGCCTCGACCATGCGCACAAACGGCACTGCCCACACTGACAGATGCGGTTTCACGCCGGCGTCGGTCATGCCCTTGGCCAGGAACAGACAGGTTTCGGTGCTGTTCTTGTAAATCTTGTTGGTGGTGAGGAATTTCTTCGCCACCGGATCATAGGCGTCGATATTGCTGCTGCCGGTGTCCACCGCGGCAAAATCCGGCCGGGTCTTGTTTTGCTGCCCCATCAACTTGATATGCGCCAAGCGGTTTTCATCTTCATTGACGGTGATCTGCCCCAGCGTGGAATCGATCAGGATGTCGCACTTCTCGCGGATCTTGGCGACGATCTCGGCGTACACCTCCGGCGTATGGCATTTGCCGCCATCGGGATTGCGCGCATGAAAATGGATGATCGAGGCACCGGCAGCGCGGCACTCGGCTGCGGTCTCGGCGATTTCGTCCGGTGTGAACGGCACATTCTTGTTGATGTCGCGCGACATGTATTCATTGACGCGCACGGTGATAATCAGTTTCTTCGCCACTTTGCTGTTTTCTCCGTATTTTCTCCGTAATCAGGGTTGCTTGACGGTATTGACCCGCTTGCACACATCGAGGAACAGATGCCCGTCAGTGCCCAGCACGATGGCCTGCACGCCGCGGTTACGCACCGACTTGCCGTACACCGGGTCGGGCTTGTTGCCGATGGTGGTCATCACGTATTTGCCGTGCTTGCGCGCTGCGGCCACCACTTTTTCCAGCGCAGCAGCCATCTTCGGTTCATCAAAGGTTGCATGCGGCACACCCAGCGCGATCGACAGGTCGGTGGGCCCGATGAAAAACACTTCCAGACCGGGCATCGCCGCCATTGCTTCGAAATCCTCCAGCGTGGGCGTGTCCTCGATCAGCGGAATCACCATCATCTCGTCATTGGCGCGGCGCACATGCGCATCCCAGTCCCCCGGCGCATAACCGGCCGAACGCACGATGGCGCAGGCGCCGCGGCTGCCTTCCGGTGCATAACGCGCAGCTTCCAGCGCCTTCGCGCAGTTTTCACGCGTCGCATGCGACAACGCGATGCCGGCCGCGCCCATGTTCAGCAGCTTGAGAATCAGATTGGCATCCGCTTCCGGCACCCGCACAAACGGCGTGATGCCTGCAGCATCGGCGGCGCGAATGATGTGCGCGCAGCGGTCGAGGTCCAGTGCGCTGTGCTCCATGTCGATGATGACAAAATCGATGCCGGCGGCTGCCGCGAGTTCAGTGATGATCGGACTGCCGGTGAACAGGATGAGGCCGGTGACGGTTTCGCCACGCTTCAACGCGGCACGGATCGGATTTTGCATGGGAAATAAGGCCTTGAGCGGAGGCGCCGAGATTACTCCGCACCTCCCGGCAGGGCAAGGCGCATGGCCGCGACGGCAGCGCCGGGAATGTGATAAATAAGTGTGGCCAATAAGGTGGCCAATAAGCCCTTAATTAAGCCCTCGATTTTTCCCCTTCCAGCAAAACTCCCCATGCCCAATGAATCCGCACTGACCGCCGAAGTCGCTTCTTTCATCACCCGCACCAAAGCCACACAGATTCCGCTCGAGGTAATGCACCTCGGCAAACGCTCCCTGCTCGACGGCCTCGGCCTGGCATTCGCCGGCAATGCCGCCGAATCCGGCCACATCGTGCGCAGCTACCTCAAAACACTGGGTGTGCCGCTGGACAAGGGTGCCACCGTGATCGGTACCGCCATCAAAGTACCACCGCGTTTCGCTGCGTTTGCCAACGGCATCGCCATCCACGCCGACGATTACGATGACACCCAGCTCGCCGTTGCCAAGGACCGCGTCTATGGCCTGCTGACCCACCCCACGGCGCCGGCGCTGCCGCCGGTGCTGGCCATTGCCGAACGCGACAACCGCTCAGGGCTCGACCTGCTGACCGCATTCCAGATTGCCGTAGAAGTCGAAACCAAAATCGCCGAAGCCATCAACCCGCGCCATTACGCCGACGGCTTTCATTCCACCGCGACCATGGGTGCGATCGGTGCTGCGGCCGGCGCTGCGCGACTGCTCGGTCTGGATGCATCACAAACCGCGCAAGCCCTCAGCCTCGGCGCCAGCCAGGCCGCCGGCCTGCGTGAAAACTTCGGCACCATGACCAAACCCTTTCATCCGGGACGCGCTGCTGAATCCGGTGTGCTCGCGGCCGAACTGGTCAAACTCGGCTGGACTGCTGCCGGCAACGGCCTCGAAGCCAATCGCGGTTTTTTCAAGGCGGCCGGCGGCGGTTATGACCCGCAGGCCATCCACGGCAAACTCGGCAAACCGTGGACCTTCGCCATGCCCGGCGTGTCGATCAAACCGCATCCCAGCGGCTCGCTGACCCATCCCGGCATGGGCGTGATGCTGGAACTTGTGCTCAAACACGACATAAAACCGGCACAAGTCGCCAAAATCCGGGTCGGCACCAACCGCCACATGCCGAACACGTTAATTCACCGACGCCCGAAAAACGAACTGCAGGCCAAGTTCAGCATGGAGTTCTGCATGGCCATCCTGCTGCTGGAACGCCGCGCCGGTCTTGCTGAATTCACCGATGCCATCGTTAATCGTGCCGATGTGCAGCGCACCATCAGCCTCATCGATTTCGGCGTGCATCCCGAGGCCGAAGCCGCCGGTTATGAAAAAATGACCACCATCATCGACATCGAACTGAAGGACGGCCGCACCCTCAGCGGCAGCGCCGATTTCGGCAAGGGCAGCCCGGCCAATCCGATGACCGACGACGAGGTCGCAAACAAGTTCATCGAATGCGCGACCTGGGGCGGTCTGCCGAAAACCGCGGCGGGGAAAATCATCGACCTGGTGTTCAACCTCGAAAAAATCCGCAGCACCCGTGAACTGACCCGGCTGCTGGCCATAGTCGGCGCCCGCAAAAAACCGGCAAAAGCAAAAAAATAGACTAAAATCATGGCCCTTATTGGAGTCCCCATGAACAACCTGCCCCGCATCGGCTTCATGCTCGGTGACGTCACCGGCATTGGCCCCGAAATTGCCGCCAAACTGCTGGCCACCGGCAAACCCGCGCAAGTCGCCAAGGTGGTGATCATTGGCGACAAACGCGTACTCGAACTCGGCATGCACAACGCCGGCGTCAAAATTCCGCACACCGTGTATCGCAGCATTGATGAAGTGACCTGGCCACGCCAGGACCTGCCGTTGCTCGACCTCGGCAACACCGATCCGGCGAAATACCCGCAGGGCACGTCTTCCGATGAAGCCGGCAAGCTCGCCGGTGACACGCTGAAGGTGATGATCGACCTCGCCCTCGCCGGAAAACTCGACGGCATCTGCTTCGCGCCGCTGAACAAGGGTGCGATGAACCGCGGCGGCTGGAAATTCAACGACGAACACCAGATGTTCGCCAAGCTCACCGACCACAGCGGCTTTTTCGGTGAAATGAACGTCATCGACCAGTTCAGCACCTTCCGCGTCACCTCGCACGTCGCGCTGCGCGAAGCGGTGAACATGATCACCCCGGAACGCATCACCGCCGCGGTCAACCTCGCTAACGACACGTTGCGCGCTGTCGGCAAAACCAGTCCGCGCATCGGCGTTGCCGCACTCAACCCGCACAACGGTGAAAACGGCCTGTTCGGCGACGAAGAAATCCGCATCATCCGCCCCACCGTCGACAAGCTGAAAAACGGCGGCATCAACTGCCAGGGCCCGATTTCATCCGACGTGATTTTCCTGAAAGCGCTGAAAGGCGACTTCGATGGCGTGGTCATGATGTACCACGACCAGGGCCAGATCGCGACCAAGCTGCTCGGCTTCAACAAGGGCGTCACCGTGACCGCCGGCCTCAAAACCGTATTCACTACGCCCGCCCACGGCACGGCCTATGACATCGTCGGCCAGGGCAAGGCTGATCCCGGCGCAATGGAACATGCATTCACGCTGGCCACCAGCCTCGCCGCAGGACGCAAGGCGGCAGCCGCTGCCAACGCCGCAGCCTGAACCCAAATAACGCAGTACTGACCAAGCAGCAGACCCACCATAATAAACCGGAGGAAAACAACATGACCAAAACCGTAATTTCACGACTGCCGATTTCGAGCCTGCTGATGGGCGCCGTGCTGGCAACCTTTACCGCACAAGGCATGGCAGCCGACTGGCAGCCGACCAAACCGATCCGCATGCTGGTGGGCTTCGCCCCCGGCGGCGGCACCGACGCCACCGCGCGTGCGATGGCCAGCAAACTCAACGAACGCCTGGGCCAGCAACTCATCATCGACAACCGTCCCGGTGCCGCCGGCAATATCGCGACTGAAATCCTGTCCCAATCCACCCCGGACGGCTACACCATCCTGATGGGTACCATCGCTGCACTGGCGATCAACCCTTCGCTGTACAAAAAACTGCCCTTTGATCCGCTGAAGGACCTGCAGCCGATTTCGCGCGCAGTTGATTCGACCAACGCGCTGGTGGTGCATCCCTCGGTACCGGCTAAAAACGTCAAGGAACTGATCGCGCTGGCCAAGACCAAACCGCTGAATGGCGGCTCATCGGGTGTCGGCGGCGCCGGCCACCTTGCGCTGGAACTCTTTAATCTGCAGGCCGGCACCAAGATCGTCCACATCGCCTACAAGGGCGGCGGCCCGGCGATGGCCGACCTGATTGGCGGTAACATCCACCTGATTTTTGCGACCGCCGCAAGCGCCATCGGCAACATCAAGTCCGGCAGGATCCGCGCACTGGCGGTATCCACCGCCAAACGTTCCGGCCTGCTGCCCGATCTGCCGACCGTCGCCGAGGCCGGCCTCAAGGGCTTCGAAGCCAACAACTGGTATGGCATCCTGGTGCCGGCAAAAACGCCGCGTAACATTGTCGACCGCCTGAACAAGGACATCGTCGCCGTGCTGAACATGCCTGATCTCAAGGAATTCCTGTTCAAGCAGGGCCTCGACGTCGCACCGAGCACACCCGAGGCATTCGGCGCCTACATCAGGTCGGAAAAGGCGCAGTGGGAAAAAGTGATCAAGGCTGCAGGCCTGTTTCACAGCAACTGACCGGCGCATTGCATCCGGCGGACCGCGCGGCGACAGTAGCGCAGTCCGCCGGCGGTGTAATCAGAACTCGATCTTGTCGCCCGGCTTCAGCGGAAACACTTTCACACCGGCATCCCCCAGCGCGCCCATGTATTCCGTGGGCGTGCCCTTGCCCAGGGGATTCGCGCCATAGTGCATCGGGATCGCGAACTTCGGCTTGACCAGTTCTCTCGTCGCATAAGCTGCATCCCGCGGGTCCATCGTGAAATGGCCGCCGATGGGAATCAACAGCAGATCCGGCTTGTAGTACTCGCCGATCCATTTCATATCGCCGAACACGCCGGTATCACCCATGTGGTAAATCCGGAAACCGTTCTCCAACTCGATGATGAACCCGACGGGTTCACCGCCGGGATGCGTCTCGTTCCGGCTGGTGACCGGATTGTTCCAGACGAATACCGAGGAATGCTCGGCGTGGGTCGCCGTAACCTTGATGCCGGGAACCGGCGTGATTGTGCCCCCCTTGTTGAATCGCGGCAGCATCTGCGGCGGAAGCACCCCCAGGGTGGTGAGCGTCATGTTCAGATCACCCGGAGACCACATCGGGATATTGTTCAACTTGGCCAGCGCCGGCGCGTCGCCAATATGGTCGCCATGGCCATGGCTGACCAGAATCAGGTCGACCTTGCCCAGCGCCTCCAGATTCTTGTACTGGGCGGGGGTCAGGGGATTCTTGATCAGCCAGGGATCAGTCACGATCACTTTGCCGCCGGGCGTGGTGATTCTGAAGGCCGACTGCCCCAGCCAGAGCACTTCGGTCTTGCCGGACGACACATCGGCAGCCAGCACCGGAACAACAATACCACTCGCTGCCAATACCAATGCGCTAAGCCATTTCATACCCCCCTCCTTGGTCATAACTTGCGTGTTACATCGTCGAAAAGCTCGTCAACCTCGTAGCGCCGCGGAATCATCTTCTGTCGATAGATATAATCCACGGCCACTTCAAGATTGCGCCGATTGGCTTCGACGCCAAACGGATTCAGATCAATTTCATTCATCACCGGCAATCCAGCGGCCCTCTTGCTCTCTGCGAGCATCCGGTAGACCTCTTTCACGGCCGCCGGATCGGAATCCAGCAGGGATTGCTTGACCACCACCATGTGATTGATCTGCAGCGCCTGATTGCGCTCCCGCCAAACCCGGGCGGAGGCTGCAGGTTCCGCAATCAGGGGTTTCAGCCGCGAATCATCGGGTATTGCGGGGACAACGGCTGCGTCGACTTCCCCGTTGATAAGCATGTCCAACAGATCCCGGCCCTGCGCAGCCCGCTCGACGTTGGGCGGATCACGGTATTCGGCAACATGCGGGTCTTCGAAAGTCACCCAAAGCACTGCATCCGGATCCAGTCCGTAGTCATCCGCAAGAATGCCGCGTATCCAGGTGACCGTCGTCACCGAATAGGAACGGATGCCCACCCGGCGTCCGGCAAGATCGGCCGGGGCCAGCGGGCCGCGTTCGGCGTTATAGACGAGGTACGGATGCTGATCCCGGCTCACCACAACCGCTGGCAGAAGTGCCAATGGCTTCGCATGCGCCTTGGCCATCAAAAACGTCACGATGGCCAGCTCGGCGATGTCGAATTCAAGATCACGCACCACTCGCTTGAAGGCATGATTGGGCGTTTTTACATCAGCATAATCCAGATTGACCATCGGCGAATTCACGCGGCCGTCCTTCAATGCGCGTGTAACCGGATAATCGCCCAGCAATGTGCGCAGGCGGATCGCCACGGCGTCACTCATCGACGTAAACCAGCCCCGCAGCGGCAAGCTTGTCGCGCATCGCGTAGATGTCCAGACCCAGCTCTCCGGAGGCAAGCCGGCTGCGATTGACTTCTTCCTTCTTCAGCCGCGCCTCGCAAGCTACCAGCACCGCTTCCGCCTGCCCGACCGGCACCACGACCACGCCATCGTCATCCGCAACGATAACGTCGCCCGGACAAACCTGTGCGCCCGCACAGACCACAAGCACATTCACCGCTCCGGGCGTGGCTTTGACAGTGCCCTTGGCCGAGATTGCCCTCGGCCAAACCGGGAACCGCATTTCCCGCAACACCCTGACATCCCGGCAACCGGCATCGATGACCAGCCCGGCCACGCCCCTGGCCCGCATCGAGGTCGCCAGCAGTTCGCCAAACATGCCATCGGTGTTTTCGGCACTGCAGGCCACCACCATCACGTCGCCGGGTTTGCAAACTTCCACCGCGACATGCAGCATCCAGTTGTCCCCTGGATGAGACAGCACGGTCACGGCGCTGCCTGCGGCCGCCGCTCCCTCGTAGATCGGCCGCATGCAGGGCTGCATCAACCCGGTCCTGCCCATGGCCTCGTGCACGGTAGCGACGCCGCACTCGCCCAGTCGTTTGATGACAGCCGCTTCCGCCCGCTGAATACTGCGCACAACCACACTTTTCATTGAATATCCCCAGAACAGATGCCAGACCAGGTGCCAGACCCCGTTCCGGCTTTGCGCGGGGTGCAGTCCCGTCCGGCTGCGAACCGGTATTCTGTTGCAAATCAGACCCCTGAAAAACGACAATAGCGGACTATCTGTTATGCTGATCCCACATAACAGATAACCTGTGTCCGCTATTGGCTGGCACGCCTGATTGCCCAATAATCCGGAGGCTGTCGATGGATATCAAACAACTGGAGTGTTTCGTCCGAGTGGCTGAACTGGGCAGCTTCACCAAAGCATCTGCAATGATCGGCATCTCCCAGTCCGTGCTGAGCAGACAAGTTCGTCAACTTGAACTCGAAATCAAAAAACATCTGTTGCACCGCAACGGCCGCGGGGTCACCACGACCGAAAGCGGCAAACGCCTGTTTGCACATGGCAAGGGAATATTGCGTCAGATCGAACTCGCACGACAGGAGATTGAAAATGCGGAAATGTCTCCGATCGGCAAGGTCGTTATCGGATTTCCGCCCAGCGTGGGCAAATTGCTAACTGTGCGCACGGTGTCACACTTCCGCCAGCAATTCGGCAAAGCGTCGATCGGCATCGTCGAAGGCCTGACCACCACAATGCAGGAGTGGCTGCGACTTGGCCGGCTGGATTTCGCGATTCTCTACCACCCGACGCCGGTTCCCGAACTGCAGTATGAACACGCCTGGTCGGAGGATATGTATCTGATCAGCCCGAACCCGACGGGCCGCAAGCTGCCCAAACGCGTCCGCATGGCCGACCTGTCACGCTACCCGCTGATCATTCCGAGCCGCCCGAATTCCATCCGAAATATGATCGAGACCGAATTTGACCGGCAGCATGTTGCGCTCAATATCGCTCTCGAAATCGACTCCATTACCGCACTGACCGACCTGGTAGCCAAAGGCATGGGGCATGCCATCCTCTCGCGCTACTCCATTCAGGATCACGCGATGCGCGGCCAGTTGCATGCCGCGCGGATTACCACGCCCCACATCGCCAGCGATATCGTCATCGCGACGTCCACGCAGCGACCGCTCACGCGCCTCGCCGAACAAACCATTCACGTCATCAAGTCGATCATTGCGGACGTCATCGCAAACAGTCCGGATCTGGACCTCCATCACGCATGATCGCGACCGCTTCGCTCTCAACCTCGACAAAAGGAAAACCCATGAAAATCAATGCTCTCAAAACACGCATACTGCTGGGCCTTGCTGCCGCAGTGCTGCCCAGCCTGACAACCACGCCGGCGCTCGCCGCGGACTGGAGTCCCAGTAAACCGGTTCGCTTCATTGTCGGCTTCCCGCCGGGCGGCGCCACCGACCTCGTTTCACGGATCATGCAGCCGAAAATGTCCGCTTTGCTCGACAAGCAGGTGGTGGTCGACAATCGTCCCGGCGCGAACGGCACGATCTCGCTGCAGATCATTTCCCGCGCGGAACCCGACGGCCAAACGATCGGCATGGGCCATATCGGTGGCATTGTCATCAGCCCCACAATACAGAAAGTGCCTTACGATCCGTTCAAGGACTTCACCTATGTCGGCATGCTGGTCACGCTACAGAACATCCTGATCGTGCACCCCTCCCTGCCGGCGAAGAACATGGCTGAATTTCTCGCGCACGCCAAGACCCAGCAGGGCCGTCTGAACTACGCCAGCTCGGGCATCGGCAGCCCCGGGCACCTCTCCGGCGTGCTGCTCGAAATGCTGACCAAGGTGTCCCTGAACCACATCCCCTACAAGGGCGGCGGCCCGGCCATTACCGATCTGATCGCCGGCCATGTACCTTCGTTTTTTGCAGTGATCTCCACGGCGGTGCCTCATGTGCAGTCTGGCAAGGTTCGCGCCATTGCAGTCACCGGCAACAAGCGAGCAGCAGCATTGCCGGACACGCCGACTGTCGCCGAAACCGGCGTCAAGGGTTATCTTTCCCTCAACTGGTATGGCATGGTCGCGCCGGCCAAGACTCCGGCAGCGATCATCAATCGCCTGAACCGCGATATCGTCGCTACGCTCAAGGATCCCGAGGTCATCAGGCAACTCAATGTCCGCGGCATCGATGCCGCCCCCTCCACCGCTGCCGAATACCGTGCCTTCGCGGAAAGTGAACAGAAACGCTGGCTCCCGGTTATCAAGGCCGCCAGAATCCAATCGAACTGAACTTCGGAGCCGCATTCAATGATCATCGACTGTCACGGACACTACACCACCGCCCCAAAATCCCTCGAAGCCTTCCGCCAGCGCCAGATTGCCGGCCTGAAGGACGCCGCGCTCAGCCCGGTGAAAAATTCGCTGGTGATCCGCGATGATGAAATCCGTGACAGCATCGAAGGCGCGCAACTGCGCATCCAGCGCGAGCGCGGCACCGACCTGACGATTTTTTCGCCACGCGCTGGCGGCATGGCCCACCATGTCGGCAATGCCAAAACCAGCGCGCTGTGGACGGACATCTGCAACGAGCTGGTCCACCGCGTCTGCACACTGTTTCCGAAAAACTTTGTCGGCGTCTGCCAGCTGCCGCAAAGTCCCGGCGTGCGCCCCGACAATTGCATCCCGGAGCTCGAACGTTGCGTCAAGGAATACGGCTTCATCGGCTGCAACCTGAACCCGGACCCTGCTGGTGGTTACTGGACCGACCCGCCGCTGACCGACAAATGGTGGTACCCGTTGTATGAAAAACTGGTCGAGCTCGACGTGCCGGCGATGGTGCATGTGAGTTCCTCCTGCAACCCGGCCTTCCATTTCACCGGCGCGCATTACATCAATGGCGACACCACCGCGTTCATGCAGTTCATCACCTCGGATCTGTTCAAGGATTTTCCGACGCTGCGTTTCGTGATTCCGCACGGCGGCGGCGCGGTGCCCTACCACTGGGGCCGTTACCGCGGCCTGGCGCAGGACATGGGCAAGCCAACACTGCAGGAGCATCTGCTCAACAACGTTTATTTCGACACCTGCGTCTACCACCAGGCCGGCATTGATCTGCTGACGCGGGTGATCCCGGCCGACAACATTCTGTTCGCCTCGGAAATCGTCGGTGCAGTGAAAGGCATCGATCCCGAAACGGGCCACTACTACGATGACACCCGGCGTTACCTGGATGCCGTGACCACGCTTAGCGCCGCGGACAAGAAAAAAATCTTCGAGGACAATACCCGCAAGGTGTATCCACGACTTGAAAAGCGTGGATGATGAAGCGTGGCCATACCCATGGCCAAGCCGCGTGAAAGCGGACGTGGTGACGACACAGCGACCAGCTATACCTTTTACATAGCCCTCCACGGAACCAGCCATGCCGCCCGCCCTGCCCTTGAGAATCGCCATCGCCACCTATGGCCATACCGCCGCCTTCAAGAACGGCAGCATTACCGCCAATGGCATCCGTACGGATTTTGTCGAAGTCACGCCGATCATCGCCGCGTTCCGGCGCATGGTCAGGGACCTGGAATTTGACGTCTGTGAAATGGCCTCGGCCACCTACATGATCGCGCGCGAGGCCGGCCTGCCGGTGAGGGCGTTGCCGGTATTCACCTACCGCCGCTTTCATCACTCCGGATTTGTCTGCCATCCGGATGCGGGCATCCGCGTACCGAGGGATCTTGAAGGCAAGCGAGTCGGTGTTCGTGCCTGGTCGGTGACCACCGGCATCTGGACCCGGGGCATCCTGCAGAACGAGCATGGCGTGGATCTGTCGAAGATCACCTGGGTGGTCGATGACGAAGAACATGTGCAAAACCTGCGGCTGCCGCCCAACGTGGAGCAGGCGCCTGCGGGACGTTCGCTGGCCGAGCTGATGGCTGCCAGCGAGCTGCAGGCCGCATTCACCGACAACGCCGGCATCGGCCGGTCCGGTCCGCCCAAAGCCGGCTGGCTGAGCACAAAACTGCCGGAAACCTATGTCGAATTGTTCAGCGAGGCACCGCGCCTCGAATCCGAATGGTTCCGCAATACCGGCATTTACCCCGTTCACAGCCTGGTCGTGATCAAGGACGCGCTGCTGGAACAGCATCCGTGGATCGCGAAAAGCCTGTTCGACGCCCTGCTCGGCGCCAAGGAAACCTACCTCCGGCAACTGCATGCCGGAGAATCGGTCTCGGACAAGGATGAGCACTACCGGAAGCTGGCCGCAGTGGTCGGTGATCCTTTGCCTTATGGCGTCGCCAACAACCGTCCCGCCATCGAAGCACTGATCAACTATAGCCGCCAGCAGGGACTGCTCAGAAAACCCGCATCCGTGGAAGAATTGTTTCTCGATCCGGAAAAAAACTGACTACAATCCATCGCCATGACCTGCCCATCCGGAAGATACCCATGATCAAAATAAAATCAGTTCTGGCGAAGTCGGTCTCGGCGATGGCACTGGGCATCGCGCTCGTCCCCTGGGTTCACGCTCAGGAATATCCGGCGCGTGCAATACGCATCGTGCTGCCCTTCGGCCCCGGCGGCGGCAACGACGCGATGGCGCGCCTGGTCGCCGAAAAACTCGGCACCGCCCTAAACCAGCGGGTGCTGGTCGACAACCGGCCGGGTGGCGGTAGCGTCATTGCCTCCGAAACCGTCCTCCAGGCGCCGGCAGACGGCTACACGCTGTATCTCGTCAGTTCCACGGTCGCCGCCGCACCCAGCCTGCAGAAAAGCCTCTCTTACGACACGCTCAGGGACTTCTCGCCGATCACCCGTCTGGGCGTGGTTCCCGGTGCACTGACCATACATGCGTCGCTACCGGTTAGGAACGTCAGGGAATTTCTCGTGCTGGCGAAAACCAAACCAGGCGAAGTGACCTTCGGTTCCGGCGGCATCGGTTCCGGCGGCCATCTTGCCGGCGAGATTTTCAATTACGTCGGTAAGGTCAATCTGCTGCACATCCCCTACAAAAGCACGGGCATGGCCACGCAGGCCATGCTCTCCGGGGAAGTCATGGCCATCTTCAGCAATCCGCTTGCTGCGATGCCTCATGTCAAATCGGGACGCCTGCGTTTTCTCGGCGTGACCTCAGCACAACGCTGGCCGCTGATGCCCGAATATCCGGCCATCGCCGAAGCGGGTCTGCGCGGCTATGAATACCTGATCTGGAACGGCATGTCAGTCAAGGCCGGCACCGCACCCGCCATCATCAGCCGGCTTCACCGCGAACTCGTCACCGCGGCCAATGCGCCGGATGTTGTCAAATTCCTCGAATCTCACGGCTCGCGTCCGCTGACGCAGACGCCGGCGGAATTCGGCGTGTACATCAAGGAACAGATTGAGCTAATCGCAAAAGTCGCCAAAGCGGCTCACTTGCAGGCCAAATGACTCTTGCCGTTGCGCTGGATAGGCATCAAGTATGACGCGACCCCGCAGCTGAACTCGGAGCACACGACATCCTCTTCGCCGCGGAAATCGTCGGTGCGGTGCGCGGCATTGACCCCGAGGCGGGCCATTATTACGATGACACCAAACGCTAAATCGACAACGTCAACTGGTTGAGCGCTACGGATAAAACCAAGATTTTCAGCGGCAACGTGCGCAAGGTGTATCCGCGCTTTGCCGCGCAGTAAACCGCGGGGCTAGCGGTCCTGCTCCCAGTGAAACTTGTGCATCACCCGGTGCACCAGCGGCGTGAACAGCAGGGCCACCGTCACCAGCAATACCAAGCCGGCATAAAGCGCATAAGCGCCGGCAAACACCTTGCCGCCATCGGTCTGAGGCGCATCCACCGGTCCCATGCCGCCCATCAGCATGGCGGCATTGAGGAAGGCATCGCGCCACGGCAAGTCTTCGAAATACTCATAACCCGCCATGCCGATCAGCAGTGAAAATCCCAGAAACGCGGATGCAAATGCGCTGTGCAGCAGCATGCGCCGGACAAAGCGCCGGCGCGGAATCGGGGGACGGGATTTGGCTTCGTAAATCACGAATCAGGCCGGCGTCAGGCCTTCTTGATGATTCGCAGCAGCACGATCAACACGATCGCGCCGATCGTCGCAACAAAAATGCTGCCAAAAAAACCGCCGCCGGCCGACAGCCCGAAAAAGCGGAACAAAAATCCGCCGACCAGCGCGCCGAGAATGCCGACCACGATATCACCCAGCACGCCGAAGCCGCCGCCCTTCACCAGCACACCTGCCAGCCAGCCAGCGATCAGACCTACCAATACCAACCAGATGAAATCCATGCCGTTCTCCTGATCATGCAAACGTCGGGCAGCAATCATGCCTCGCACCCAAGTATATATAATAAGTTGTTGTTTTTATTAAATATTTAATCAACTGCCGCGCTCAGACACCACCCGCCCGTTACGCTCGATACGCGTCGTGCAGGAAGTCACTCCGCAATTGAATTCCGTCTTCACCACATCCTTCGGCGTAACCAGTATCGTGCCGCGACCGCGCTTCGCGGTACCGGCATCGTATTCATAAGTGATCGTTCCCGACGGTTCGCTGATGGTCATCACATAACTGATGAATTCGCCGAAATAAAGCCCGCCGCTCTGCGGCAGCACCATTTCCACGCGCAGCGGTATGCGATTCTTGGTGGTGGGGTGGATGCGGAAATAACGTTTGACGCGATCGCCGTACTGGAACGACGGATCGACCGCGGCAATGCGCTGCAGCAGTTTGATTTCGCTGGGCCGCAACAGAGAATCTTCCACGCCCATGCCGGAAGCCGCCGCGGTCAGCGGCAACATCGCCATCATCACCAGCAGCGCGTTACGCTTCAGCGACTTCATAAGCCTCGAGCCGGAAGCGCGGCGTGCAGATAGCGAGGAACACCAGGTCGCCCGTGCCGACATTGGCAATGCGCTGGCGCACCGACGGCGGAATCATTACCACGTCACCGGCCTGCACTTCCTGCGGCGGGTAATCACCAATCTCCACGCGGCCCATACCGTCGAGAATCACGTAACGCTCCACGGTATCGCGTACGCAATGCCATTTCGTGGTTGTGCCCGGCAATACACGCGCCCGCGCAATCGACAGTTCGGGATCGCTGTCGTCGTTGGCCAGTTCGAGGATGTAACAGCCCTCCTCGATGAACACTTCAACACCGGGATGAGGACACAGGATGGGCGGTTGCCGCATTTTCGAATTCATATTTAATGTTATGGGCAAAGCAATCGCTATCAGGAAACGTAAAAATACCAATGCCAAGGCTCGTACTGGTACCCCAGGCAATTATTCTGCGGATAGGAAAGCCGGAAACCAAATTCACCAGCCCGTGACCTCAGCCAGACGAACGCCGCAGTCTGCTCGAATTCGACTTCGAGCGGCCGGCATGCCGGCGTAGTCAGGTCGATCGCCCGTCCTGAGTGATGCTCGCTGAAACCCGGCGGCGCATTCACGCAGAGCACATCGGCCATGGACGCCCCCGTCGCCAGCTTACGACGAACGATCTCCGACTGTCGGTCAACACCACGAAAAGCTGAAACCACATTCAGCTCGATACCCTCCAACAGCGCTGCGGCTTTCATGCTTTTCCAGGCCATACACGCTGCTGGAATCAGCAAATGTTCCCGCCCATCGACATCGACCTCAGCCACATCCAGTTCAGTGGCCTCCTCAAATTCAGACAATTCGCGTACAGCAATGATTTCCGGTTCGATTCCCAGCTCAGACAGTATCAATGCGATCCGCGGCGAAATCATCGTACAGAGCCCTACCGCCCGTAAAATTTCTTCACCGTCTCATCCGCCACCTTCTGCAGAAAGGCCGCGTCTTCCTTGCTGACCTTGCCGTAGTAGTCGTAGGTATTGCCCACCGGTGATTTGCCGTAGATGCTGGCATACACCGTGCACGCCGCAAGATAGGTGCCGATCAGCGTCGGATGGCTGCCGTCGTAGTCCTGGTGCAGCTTGATGTCCGGACGCTGGCGGTAGGCCTCTTCAAAAGCCAACCCGGTCGGAATCACCAGTGCGCCGATTTCATTGCCCGTCTCGACATACATGTCTGCGGTCTTGCTGGTCATGTCGGGGCTGGCGAACTTGCTGGGCTTGATGTGCGCGGGGGTCATGTAGAGCGCAACCTTGCCGCCCTGTTTCTTGATCACCTCGTTGAACTCGACCACCTTCTCGCGGAATTTTGCCTTGGCATGCTCCGACAGCGCGTCAGTGCTGTTGCCCTGCATGATCACCAGCTGGAAAGGCTCCTTGATGCCAAGATTGCCCGGCGTCGTCAAATGCACCATGTTGTGGTGCCACAACGGTGCGCCGCCGATGGTCGCCGATTTGTATCGAATAGCTTTCTTCAGCGCAGGATCAGCTGCGGATGCGATGCGATTCACGTGATTGTGCAGGCTGTCGTTGTAATACATATAGCTGTTGCCGACAAACAATACCCGCGTGGGTGCGTCGACCTGCGGCTGTTTGACGGTCGGGCTGGCGGCTTGAACACCCGCCATCGACAACAGCGCAACAAGCAGCAGGGACTGCAGGACTGCGACGTGACGGCATGACATGACGAGCTCCTCCGGTTTTGGTTTTGAACCGGCATCATAGCGCCGCCGCCCCCGTCCGGGAGCCGGCTACGGCCAATATGTGGAGCGGGCCTCCCCGGCGCACGCCGCCTCCAGTAACATGGTTTCAACACGCGCTCCATGACCGCAAACGGTGGCGCCACAAGAACAACCAATAACAACAAGTACCCCAGACCGGAGGAGCACGCCATGCATGCCGTACTTCGATGTTTCCCTGCCCGCTGTACCGCGGCCTTGTTGCTGGCTCTGCTTGCAACCGGGGCCGATGCCGCAACAGTCGCCCGCGGCGGCTATCCCGAACGCCCGATCCGCCTGCTGATCGCCCAGGCTGCCGGCGGCAATGCCGATATCATTGCGCGTGCGCTGGCTGAAGGACTCAGCGAACGGCTGGGCCAGATCGTCGTCGCCGACAACCGGCCCGGCGCGAGCGGCATCATTGCGACTGAACTCGCGGTGCGCGCCGCGCCAGACGGTTACACCATTCTGCTGGTGCCGAGTTCCTTCGGCGTGAATCCCGCCGCCAACCGCAAGCTGCCCTACGACCAGTTGCGCGACCTGGCGCCGATCACGCTGGTGGCCAGCGCACCCAATGTGCTGGTGGTCGGCCCGGCGCTGCCGATCAAATCCGTCGCCGATCTGATCAAGGCCGCCAAGGCCAATCCCGGCAAACTTACCTACGGCTCTTCGGGCAATCTCGGCTCGCCCCACCTCGCCGGTGAACTGTTCGAACTGATGACCGGCACCGACATGGTCCACGTGCCGTACAAAGGGGCTGCCTCGGCGATGGTCGATCTGATCGGTGGCCGCATCTCGATGTCCTTCGCCAGCCTGCCCAGTGCCATCACCCACATCCGCGCCGGCCGCCTGCACCCCATCGCGGTGACCAGTGAAAAGCGGTTTCCGTTAACGCCCGATTTGCCCACGATGTCGGAATCCGGCCTGCCCGGTTTTGAAACCACTGCATGGCAGGGGCTGGTCGCACCGGCACGGACGCCACACGCAATCATCAAGCGCCTCAATGCCGAATCCGTGCAGGTCATCAACCAGCCGGCGATGCGCGACCGCATGATCCAGAACGGCGCCGCACCCGTCGGCAGCACGCCGGAAGAACTGTGGGATTTTGCGCGCAAGCAGATCGAGAAATGGGGTAAGGTCATCAAGGCCGCAGGCATCACCCCGAACTGATTCATTAAAAAAGCCAACCGTTCGCCCTGAGCCCGTCGAAGGGTGAACGGTCATTCTTAAAGATCTTGTGTGAAGGAATAATCATCGTGGCAACTCCCAACAACGGCCCGCTCTCCCGCTACACCGTGCTCGACCTCACCCGCGCCCGCTCCGGCCCGACGGCCGTGCGCCAGCTCTCGGACTGGGGCGCAAAAGTCATCAAGATCGAAGAACTCGGCGAACAGGACGGCGACGGCAGCCCCTTCGACAAACGCCATGGCCCCGACTTCCAGAACCTGCATCGCAACAAGCGCAGCATGGAACTCAACCTGAAGTCGCCTGAAGGCGTTGCCGTGTTCAAAAGAATGGCCGCCACCGCCGACGTCATCGTCGAGAACTACCGGCCGCAGGTGAAAAACCGGCTCGGCATCGATTACGAAACCATCAAAAAGATCAATCCGCGCATCGTCTACGGCAGCATCAGCGGCTTCGGCCAGGACGGCCCCTATGCGGATCGCCCCGGCCTCGACCAGGTCGCACAGGGCATGAGCGGCCTGATGTCAGTCACCGGCCTGCCCGGACAGGGCCCGGTGCGCGCCGGCATCGCCATCGGCGACTCCAGCGCCGGCATGTTCCTCGCCTTCGGCATCGTCACCGCGCTGCTCGACCGCGAACACACTGGAGAGGGGCAATGGGTGCACACCTCGCTGCTGCAGGCGCTGATCGCGATGACCGATTTTCAGGCGGCGCGCTGGACCGTTGCACAGGAAGTCGCCGGCCAGGCCGGCAACAACCACCCCACCGCGATTCCCACCGGCACCTACAAAACAGCCGACGGCCACATCAACATTGCCGGCAGCGGCAACCTGTTCGCACGGCTGTGCAAGGCCATCGACCTGCCCGACGTGCCGAGCAATCCGGATTATTCCTCGTCAAAAATCCGCTACAAAAACCGTGACGCGCTGAACAAGGTCATCGCAGCACAGATCGAAAAGAAAACTTCGGCGGAATGGATCGCATCGCTGAACAAAGCCGGCGTGCCCTGTGGCCCGATTTACAAAATGAACGAAGTGTTTGCCGATCCGCAGGTACAGCACCTGGGTATTGCGGCGCCGGTGAAGCATTACAGGCTGGGCGATATCGGTGTTGTGAAGAACGGCATCAATTTTTCGAAGACACCGTTCAAGGTGCGTAATGCAGCGCCGGATCGGGGGGCGGAGACGGATGAGATACTGAAGGAATATGGGTACAGCGAAGCGGAGATTGCCCATCTGAAAACTGGCGGAATCACTTCAGCAAACTAGAAAAGACCGCACATGATTCGTTTGGTTCGCCTCGTATTGCCGCTTGCCTCCATCATGCTCGGCGGCTGCGCGTCCACACCCGAACAAGGCGGTTACCCCGGTGCCTGGCCCCCGTTGGCACGAATGACTACCGCCGAGGACTGCCCCAGCCTGGCCGGAACCTTCAACGACTCACCATTTGCGATGAGCGCTGCGGAAACCGATTTTTCGAAATCTTCGCCTGTCAATTTGACGGCCCTGTTCGCGCGCATGGCGAAATCAGCTTTACCTCCATCGAGGGTCTCACCCTCCGAGCGCGCGCTCAAAGCCTGGCGCGTGCCATCGGAAGCTCGCACAGTAGCGATTGAGCAATCGAGCGCCTCGCTGATGATCAAGTTCATGGATGGACCTGATCCCGATAGCCAAATTACCTTTCGGCGGTCACTTGCCCCGCTGCTGGAGACAAGGCTGGACGACGTATTCATCTGCGACTCGTCTGATGGCATTCCCCGTTTGCACTTCATGCTTGATGTGGACGCAATCGCAGGTGGAGCGGCGTTTATTGGAGCCGGACTTTCGCGAAAGAATCTCACGCTCTACAGGGCAACTGATGCATCGCTGGTCGCCGAATGGACCGAACGGACGGCCGGCCTGATACTAGTCGTTCCTTTCTTCCAGGAGCGCAGCGTTTGGCGGCTATACCATCCGACGGCGACGACTGCCCCGTGAGACCCAGCCCCTCGCCGCACTTACTACGCCCTGCGGTTAACTTTATAAGTATTTGTTTTTATTGAATTTTTAATAGCAAGCCAGCGGTGCCGCAATCAATGCAGACACGGCGTGTTGTCATTCTCTCCAACATGAAAGCTGTCGCCCTGCTGCGCACACGCATCGCGTACTCGGAGACCGCATTCGCGGAACTGGTGCTATAGCATTTACCCAAGGCCTTGCCGGGCTCGCCACACCGGTTCAAGTACCGGCTGGCTTATGTGGTCAACGGCGAATGCGTCGTCCGCTACGACAACGAATCAGGCAAAGGCGATCACCGGCATTTCGGCCATTCGGAAAGCAATTACCGCTTTGTTGAAGCAGATCGATTGATCAAAGACTTTCAAAGCAACATTGACAGGTGGAATCATGAAAACAGTCATTCTTGACGCGCGTAACTCGAAAGAGGCCATGCAGGACTTCGCGCGAACCTGGAAGTCCGGCAAGGCCGCCAAAACGGCGCGCATCAGCTTCGCCAGCCCCGAGCTGCTGTGGAAAGTGCTGACCGCCAAACGCTGGGGACTGCTCAAGTGCCTGTGCGGCGCCGGACCAGTATCGATCCGTGAAGCCGCCCGCCGCACCGGTCGCGATGTCAAAGCCGTGCACGGCGATGTCACCGCCCTGCTCAATGCCGGCGTGCTGGAACGTTCGGAAGACGGGCTGATCGTGTTTCCGTACGAAGCGGTGAAGGTGGAGTTTTTGCTGGAAGCGGCTTAGGAAAAAAATGGGGCTCCGTCCCTATATCATTGGCTTAACTCAAATTTTTCCTTCGAGATCTCGAAAGAAATTCGCCAACTCTATATCCGCACAATTCTCCGCCAAAATTCTTTCTGGATGCCGAATATGATAAAAGTGAGCAAATTTCCCTGAGGCTTGACGGCTGTCCGTACGCAGGAAACCATACTCACTTAAAACCCCCAGGAGAGCAGGCCAATGCTCATTGTTCAATATTCGATCCGCAAGCACGTCATCCCCCCCCGCACGAATCCAATACCGTCTCGTGCGACACGCCTGCCCCAACAACGCATAAATAGCATGCCCTCTCAGTCGATCCGAAACAATTGAGCTACCAGTTCGAAGCGCTCGTCCGCGCTCATTTATCCACCGACCGATCCTTGTAGCGTCGGAAATGTTTTCGTGTTGGCCATCAATTAGATTCACAGGCGTTGGAAAAGTCTCTGAAAATCTCGTCCCATCGTCAGCAATAACCGAAGTAATACTACATCCGTCAAAAAAACCAACCTTGCTCAGATCAGCTTGCCTACAATCGAGTTGATTTATTGCGACGGAACTGAATTTCACCGGGCCCGCAGTGCCCCGAGCAACTGCATCATCTATCTGGAAACCAGAAAAATGAGCTTTGTCTTCCAACTGAATTTCAGGGAGTGCCGAAAATAACAGCGCGCCCAAATTCCGAGAGGCTCTATCCATATTAATCTGCTGTTGCGCCGTTATATTTGCGTGAACAAGAAATTTCTGCAGCAACTCCCTATTGCCATCCTTTTGATAATCGGGAATTACGTCCGCGAATACTTTTAGAAACTCCTGACCAAATATGTTTCGACGAATGTATTTTGGCAGCTCGCCCTGCGCCAACGATTCAACCGTTGCGCGGGACAAATAGTAGTTTTGTACATGCGAATGCACAAAAGCCCTGTAGTCCGGTCGCTCATCGACAATCAACGGCGCCACAACTAAGGCTCTATTTTTAATCGTTCCCACGATATCTGAAGGATAGTTTCCACCCAAGCTATATTCAGAAATCCAAGCAATTGTGACGGCATCAAGAGATTCTGTTTGGCTATCCGCCATTTCTCGAGCAACCTCAATCAGAAACTTATTCAAGTAATCTCGCAACTGCGCTTGGTTAAGAACCGCATCAACCGATTTACCGAAAAGCCTAGATTCACGGTCGATTAGACCATCAAGTAGCAATGCGGTTAGAGGGCGCTGAGAATTTTCCTTTATATACTTTGGCGTAATTTTTTCAGCAAGTAACGTCAAAAAAACCGGGCGAAGAGCAAAAGATCCTTTTTCAAATAAGGCAGCGATGGCAAGAGTTTTAAAGCTAGCATCCGACCATTTAGTTTGAGGGCGCGTTTGCAGCCATGTCATAGCATCTGCGGGCGAAGGGACGTCAAGGGTCACTGAGCCAATCTCATCCACACCTTCCCGCAATGCGCTGACGTTTCTCAAAACCCTCTCACGATTCAAAAAGGTATCTCGACCCGCCAAAATAAGCACCCCACACCCTCTGACCGTTGAAATGAATTCACTCAGTTGCGCCCACGCCATGTCATAGCCATTGGGATCACCAAGCTCATCAAATCCATCTATAGCTACGGCTACCAAACCATATCTAACCAATACAGGGACCTGATCGTACATAACAGGAACACGAATGGCCTGAAGACTGAAAGCCATCAAATCAGTCAAATTCGAAAGCACCCTACCTCTGCTTTCTACATGCAATATCAATGGCTCACTTTGCACTTTGCTTTTATTCAGATAATTTTCCGCACGCAAACGCGCAAGCGAACGGATCAAGAACGTTTTGCCAATCCCAGCCGGGCCATCCACCACAAGAACTTTAACGGAATTGGGTTTTACTGGTGAATTAACGCACAGCGCCACATCGCCCAAGCCAGCCAGCTCCACGCCGTCATGATTTTTGATGTTAAACGGAATAATCGCAGGGCCCGCATTTCTATTTTTCTTCCTTACCTCGTCAGCCTGAATCTCCGCCCAGCGCTTCAGGTTTGCAAATATTTCCGAGGCCAATAGCGCCGCGATAGATGTATATGTCCGCTCAGCCAATGCCCCCCACTTCGCCACGACTTGCCCGCTCTCCACGTCCAAAACAAGTTTTAACTGCTTAGCGTTACGGAGAAAAGCAATGGTAAATTTTCCCTTTTGGCCAGTGATCTTCGGCGCGTCCGATCCGATATCCGAAAAGGGAGAAAAATCTGTAATTAGAGATTCTTTATTCATATCCTCGATAAGCGATTAAACGCTTAATCCTTCTAACAAAAGAAAGTTATTACCCATTCTTCGCTTGCTCAGAAAAAGCGCCCTAGCTCCATTAGATCGAGTGATAGCCTCTGCAGTAAATAATGGCGGAATTAAATCATCGTCCTCCCCCACAATGATTAACCAATCCTGAGGATCTCTGTATGCACTAACGATAGCGTCCGCAGCAATGGCAGTGTCCACCATTTTCTCCTCTAATTGGTCATTTCTGCCCTTGCGGAGAGTATTAGGTAGATGGATGCCACAACCTTTATGCATTCTCTCGGGCATCGCTAATAATAAACAGTCCCCAAATTCGACATTGCTTGAGTATGTCACCGTCAGTCTGCATGATAGTGCCGAAAAATCTGTCTCCGCTATTGTCTGTTGAACCGCTTTAAAGTTCGGAGAAGGCTCATAGCCTTTCCTCCAGCCATGGTACAAGCGAAGTGAGACGCTATATTTTTTCCCAACATCAATTTCGTAAAGACACTTAGTAATCCGTCGAGCAAGATCTTTCAGTGCCGCCTTAGCCGCCTGAACAGGCTCCTCAACAATCCTGATATTTGTGAGTCGCAATTGCGAGTTCCAGTCGACGAAAGCATTGACTCGCGTAAAAGGTCTTACTCTTGAAAAGTTCATGAATTGACAATACCACGCCTACTCGTAACGGATTTTTTATCAATGCTATTCTGCCATGGCATGGAACCGTAGCGGTTCAACTCAATTTAATATTGCTATCCGATTAAATCTTAAGTCTCATGACAAAATTCAAACATTTTGGAGTGGCTGGAATACCAGAACTTGGGATGCCGCGCACAAAGATACAAGCAATTGCCTTGGTTTTAAGTAATAAAGTGTCACCTGCCGTTAGCTTTCGACAAGCTACACTGACTCTATACCTTTCACTGGCAGCGACAGTGCTACGCTGGGCAAGCACGTCCTGATGCAATACCACGCCGACTATGAGTTGTAAGTCCCGTAGCGCTGATTAACCCCTCGCCCAGAAAAGGAACACCAAGAGCCGCTTTAGCGGCCCTTGGTGTTTATATAATAAGTAATTGATTTTATTGATAATTAATCGTTCCGCCCGCAGCAATGATCTTCAGCGACTCCACCACTTTCTTGTCCACCAAGATGCCCTCCTTGCGCCGCCGCTCGCGCTCGCGGTAAGCGCGTTCGGACGGAATACGAATCTCGTCAACACCCGGCTGCTTCGGCGTGTCCTTGATCTGCTGCACGTACTCGGCCATGCGCTGCGGAAACTCGCCACCGGGCAACATGATTTCCGGATCGACGACCCAGAAAAAGAAGGCGTAGTCGCGCACATTGCCTTTCGCGAGGTGCGCACCGGCGAGGATGCCCAGCGCCTGGATCGCGAACGACAGGCCGTAACCCTTGTGGCCACCGAAAGGTGCGACGCCGCCTTTCAGCACTTTGGAAGCATCCGTTGAAGGACGGCCCTGCTCGTCGAAGCCCACACCTTCCGGCATCGGTTCGCCGAGATGCGCATGCAGCATCACCTCGCCCCACATGAATGACGCAGTCCCCATGTCGACCACCACCGGGCCGTTGTCCGACGGAAAGCCGAAGCAGATCGGGTTGGTGCCGAGCATGGGTTTGGCGGCGCCGGGCGGCAGCACGCGCGGCGAGGCGGCCGAGGTGTGGAAGGCCACCAGCCCTTCCTTGACGATTTTCTCGACGAAGTAGGCGTTGCGGCCGCTGTAGTAGCTGTCGTACACCCCGACAGTGGCCATGCCTGTAGCCTTGGCTTTTTTGATCGCCACTTCGGCAGCGCGGTAGGCCGCGACGTAGCCGATGTTGTTGCCGCCGTCGATCAGCGCCGATACCGGTGTTTCGCGAACGATGCTCACCGGCCTGCGCGCCTGCTTGGTCTTGACGTCGGTGGCAATCGCCAGCACGCGCGGCAGTCCGGCAAAGCGGTAACCGCACAGCGAGTTGTCTACGAGCTGGTCGATGGTGATGCGTGCGTCCTCGCCGCTGTAACCCACGGCCTCCAGTGCGCGCTGGCCGAGTTCGGTGGCCTCTTCCGCCGACACGCGCAGGAAATCAGGATGGTCGGCGTCCAGCAAGGCGCTGGAGGTTGCTGCGTTCGGCATTCAGGGAGTCTCCGTTATGTTTCGGGGTGCTGTGGTGGCCTCTCTGCTTCGCTTCAAGTGTTCCCTTGACCCCAACCCTACTTCGTTTCAAGTGTTCCCTTGTCTCCCCGAAAGACTTCGGGGAGAGGGAGAGTCATGTCTTGAAGCTTCAGAAATTCAGAGCGGCTTATTGCGGTTGCTCATTGTGGTTGTATGCCTGCACCCTTGATTACAGCGGCATATCGCGCGGTTTCGGTTTTGACCAGATCAGCGAGCTGCTCCGGCGTGCCATACCAGGGGGTGATGCTCTGCGAGTCCAGTGTCTGGCGCAGTTCTTTTGAATCCAGCGCCTTCTGCGCTTCCCGGCTCAGCTTGTTGATGATGTCGCGCGGCGTGCCGGTAGGCGCAAACATCGCGTACCAGATCGACATCTTGAATTTCGGATAGCCGGCTTCGGTCGAGGTCGGCACATCCGGCAGGTTGGGCACGCGTTTTTCCGACAGCACCACAATCGGCCGCACCCGGCCCTGCTTGATCAACGGCAGAATCGACGCCACCGAGACGATGGTCTGATCGACTTCGCCGCTCATCGCTGCAACCGTCGCCAGCGTCGCGCCCTTGTACGGCACATGCACAACGTTGATTTTCTCAAGGTACTTCAGCAGTTCGTTGGCGAGGTGGTTGGTCGTGCCTGCGCCGCCGGAGCCGTAATTCAGCACACCGGGCTTGGAGCGTGCCAGATCGATGAACTGCTTCAGCGTCTTCGCCGGAACCGACGGGTGCACCACCATCACGTTTTCGATCGCGGCCAGCCGTGCCACCGGCGCCAGGTCCTTCATGCCGTTGTAGCTGAGTTTTTTGTACAGCGACGGACTGATCGCAATCGTCGGCGAAGACACCACCACGGTATAGCCGTCGGACGGTGAGGTCGCGGCCAGGCCCAGCGCCAGGTTGCCGCCGGCACCCGCCCGGTTGTCCGGCACCAGGTTATGCCCCATCTGCTCGCCCATTTTCTGGCCGATGAAGCGACCCACCAGGTCGCTGGGTGCGCCCGCCGGAAACGGCAGGATCATGCGGATCGGTTTGTTGGGATAGGCCTGCGCCAGTGCATTGCCGACGGGCACAGCACAGGACAGGGCAATCACCGCGGCGGCCGCAGTCAGACGATTAAAAACAAACATGATTCTCCTCCTTCTATTGGTTTTATAGCTGCCGGCCACCGGGTCAGGCATCCCGAGCGACGACCAGCAGTGCATCGACTACTTTTGCACCCTTATTTTCCCCATTATCCAATACGGTCAACGGGTTGATGTCCAGCTCTTTTTCCAATACGGTCAACGGGTTGATGTCCAGCTCTTTTATGGCAGCACCGTGGTCATGGGCCAGCCAGGACAGCCGCACGATGCAATCTACCAGCGCATCGATGTCCGCCGGCAACATGCCCCGCACTCCTTCGAGTATCCGGTAACCGCGAAGTTCACCGAGCATTTCCCGCGCCGTGGGTGCATCCACCGGCGGCACGCGGAAGGTGATGTCGCGCAGAACTTCAACATAAACACCGCCGAAGCCAACCGCGATCAGCGGCCCGAACACCGGGTCGCGCACAATGCCCAGCATCATCTCCGTACCACGCGGCACCATTTCCTGCACCAGCACGCCGGCGATGTGTGCATCGGGCTTGTAACACAGGGCCGCAGCACGAACGTCTTCATAAGCCTGCCGTACTGCCGCCTCGCCGCTGACACCGAGGCGGATCGCTCCGGCTTCGGTCTTGTGGGCAATGTCCGCGGATTCGATTTTCAGCGCGACCGGGCCGTTGATGCTGCGGGCATGGGCAGCCGCTTCGTCGGCGCTCCTGGCAAGCAGCTCCTGCGGCACCGGCAGGCCGTATTGCGCGAGCAGGCTTTTCGCTTCACGTTCGGTCAGCGTGCGGTCGCCGGATGCGTCCAGCACTTTGCCGACTGCCGCCTGGGCGATGCCCTGCGGCCGCACTGGTGACGGCCGCGCACGGCGCGCTTCGAGAAACTCGCGATAACCGATGGCCGTACGCACATAACGCAGCGTATCGACCGTATTGCGATAAACCGCTGCGCCCATGGCCACCAGGCTGTCCACGGTCAGGGAAGGATCATCATGGCAGCCGCCGGTCACCAGCAGCACCAGCGGCTTGGCGGCATCGCGCGACAGCCGCGCGGCGTATTCGAGGTCGGCGCGCGGCGCGAAGGTGAACACGGGGATCATCACATCGACGTTGTCGTCTTCGCTGATGATTTCCATCGCCTTGCGGAATATCTCCGGCTGGCCGGTGGCCAGCGAGGTCATGTCCGTCGGATTGCTGACCTTGCCGTAGCCGGGAATCAGTTCGCCGAGACGTTTATCGGTGACTGATGTGTAGTTGTGCCAGCTCAAGCCCAGGTGCGTGCCAACATCAGCCATCTGCACCACGTTGCCACCCGACAGCGACATCGACGCCGCACGCCGCCCTTTCGGCAGTTTCTTGTTGCGCAGGACAATCGCCTGTTCATACAGTTCGTTGCAGTCCTGCACGCGGATCACGCCGTACTGTTTGCACACGGCACTGAACACATCGTCCGAGCCGGTGATCGCGCCGGTATGCGAAGCAGCCGCCTGTTTGCCGGCATCGGTGATGCCGAACTTGAGCACGATCAGCGGTTTCTCTCGTTCCGCCGCGTATTGCGCCAGTCCCATGAAGGCATTGCCGTCGCGGATGGCTTCAAGCGCCATCATCACCACGTCGGTCTGATCGCCTTCCAGCATGAAGCGGGCAAAATCGACGACGGTGAGATCAGCCTCGTTGCCGCAGCTCGCCTGATAACTCATGTGCACGCCGGCCTTGATCGCGCGCCACATCACATTGGTCTGCCCCAGTCCGCCGCTCTGGCTGACCAGGCCGACATTGCCCGGCGGCTCGGTCAGGCTCGACACCGCATAACCGGCGGAGAAGGAGAAACGATCGATGAAATTCACCGGGCCGTTGCAGTTGGGCCCCATCACGCGCAAGCCGGTCTCACGGGTGAAACGCACCAGGTCATCCTGCAGCTTGCGGCCCTGCTCCGTGCCGGTTTCGGCATAGCCCGCGGTAAACACTGTGGCGCAGCGCACGCCGATGGCATGGCACTCGCGTAAAACGTCGATTACCCGGTCGGGCGCAATCACCACGCCGACATGATCCGGTGTTTCCGGCAGCGCACTGACACTGGGGTAACACTTCAGGCCGTTCAGTTCGGTGAGTCGCGGATTCACCGGCAGGATGCGACCGCCATAGCCGAACTTGACGACCTGACGCATCAGGCGGCCGCCGAAGCGGCGCGTGTCATCGGTCGCGCCGACGACGGCAATGGATTTCGGGGAATAGAAACGGGTCCAGTCGGTGGCTTGCGTCATTGCGGGGGCGGATGCGGCACTGTTATTCATTTTGAGATTTGCGAATATAACCCCGCCGGCCGTCACCTGCCGGCTGGTTATCACAATGTGGTTAAATCAAAGCACTGCGCCGCAGAATTAAGGACAATGCGTACAGACAATACGCCGCAGAGATTACCGAGGAGATTTTGCATGTCCATCGTTGAATACAGACGTGAAGGCCAGATCGGCTACATCACGCTGAACCGCCCGGAAAAACTGAACGCCGTCTCCGACGAGATGAGCCTCGCGCTGTGCGACGCGCTGTACGCGTTCTACGATGACGAAGACGCGATGATCGCCATCCTTTCCGGCAACGGCCGTGCCTTCTGCAGCGGCGCCGACGTCAAACAGCGCCAGCTGCGGCCGAAGGAAGAGTTGAAAAAACTCGGCGGCCCGTCCGCGCGCGAAGGCAACATCCGCCACCCCTTTTTCAAGCCGCCGCATGCCAAACCCATCATCGCCGCAATGCACAGCTACTGCTATGGTGTCGGCCTGCGCATCGCACTGTACTGCGACATGACGGTGGCGAGCAAAGATGCGAAATTCCAGGTCACCGAAATCGCCCGCGGCATCGACGCCACGCCGTTCTGGATGATGCTGACCCAGCGCGGTGCCGGTGTGTTCGCCGACGATGTCTGCTTTACCGGACGCGTCTGGAGCGCGGAAGAGGCGCACAGCAAAAATCTGCTGACCCGTCTCGCCGAAAACGGCGAACACATGAGTGTCGCCAAAACACTCGCCGAGCAGGTGCTGGGCAATCCCCCGCTCGCCGTGCGCGCCATGGTCGAAGCGCGACGCTCCGATCTGGAACACATCGAAGCGAAGGCTTATGCGATCCGCCCGCGCACATTGCACCTGTCGGAGGATTTCCGCGAAAGCGCACTGGCCTTCGTCGAGAAGCGCAAACCGGTCTACCAGGGACGCTAAGTTGATGTTAATCAATAAAGCGAGGCCCTCCCGCCCTATACTGGATACTCCATTCCAGGCAAAGGAGCGCCCGTATGCTCGAGTTGGTTGAGGGGCCGCTTTGGTACATCGCCGCAACAATCTTTGTTGTTGGTAGTGGCTGGCGTCTGGCAGGTGCATTGTGGCTGGGGCAACGCCCCATCAATGACAGCCCGCGAGCATCCCCTGCTGTCGGTGCCACACGAAGCATCATCAGCTATTCCCTGCCAGGCTCCGGTTTATCCGGCAATCGCAATGTACAGCTCCTGGCGTTTCTCGGAATCACATTTCACCTGGCACTGTTCGGCCTCATGCTGTTTGGCCCGCCTCACGTAACGTTTATCCAGAATCGCATACTCGGCATGGGTTGGACGGCGCTTCCCATGTGGGTTTTCGTGGTCGTTGGGGAAATCGCCTTCCTGAGCTTGCTGATGCTGTGGATACGTCGGGCCACAGACAGCGTCACCCGCCTGATCAGCCGCAGAGGCGATCACATTGCCGTCGGGATGACGATGGCCGTCCTCGTGACGGGATGCGCAGCTCTGGGCGAGAACAGCGTAGCCATGCGCGTCCTGCACATGCTGAGCGTCGAGCTTTGGCTGATCTACTTCCCGTTCGGCCCCCTGTTTCATGCATTCACCTGGGTATTTTCGCGGGCTTACACAGGGGCGATGTTTGGCCGGCGGGGCATCCGGACATGACCAGGCGCCGGTTTCAATACATTCCGCAAGGAGGCGACACATGAGCGAGCCGGTTTCAGCAGGGCAATCCGCCTTCGACAAGCAGGGACAGCTGCCGGATGACCAGCGATTGCAAAACGCCATGGACACCTTCGTAAGTGACTTTGGCCCGAAGTCGGCGATTTACATGGAATCCTGCGTGCGCTGCGGCCTCTGCGCCGAAGCCTGCCATTTCTTTGTCACGACGGGCGATCCCAAGTACACGCCCATACACAAGATCCAGCCGTTCGAACGCGCCTATGCACGCAGATCCGGACCGCTGTCACCGCTCTACCGGCTGCTTGGCATCGGCTCCGATCCGACCATTGAGGATCTCGAAAACTGGGAAGAGCTGATCTACGATTCGTGCACGCTGTGCGGTCGATGCACTCTGGCCTGCCCGATGGGGATCGATATTGCAGAACTTGTAAAAGAGGCACGGCACGGCATGTATGCGGCCGGTCTGGTACCTGACCGCCTGGCACAGATCACCAGGAATGCCGAAGCGCATCACAGCCCCTTCGGTGAACCGGAAGATTTCCTCCGCGCTGCAAAGCGGATTGCCGCGGAATTCAGGGTCGATGTGCCTGTCAACAAGTCACGCGCCGACATACTGGTCACGACTGCACCGGGGGACCTCGACGAACATCCGCGGTCCTTTGCCGGTGCGGCGAAGATTCTGAATCATCTCGGGCTTTCCTGGACCTACGCTTCCGATGCCTTTGAAGCCACCAATTTCGGATTTCTTTCGGGGAACATGGAACTGCAGAAGGCACTGACCTGCAGGCTCATTGATAAAGCGGTCGAAATCGGCGCGCACACGGTTCTGCTGCCTGAATGCGGCCATGCCTACGGAGCGGCGCGCTGGGAAGCCGCGCAATGGTACGGCCGGCCGGTGCCCGTGCGCATTCTGCACATGGTCGAATTTCTCGCAGAACAGATTGAAATGGATGCCATCAAACTGCGCAAGGTCGGTGACAGTGCGGCATTTCATGACCCTTGCCAGCTGGTGCGGCGCGGAGGACTTGAGCATGCACCGCGGCGCATATTGGCGGCCCTCGGTTTTGAATTGCGGGAACTTGCCGATCATGGCGTTTATTCCTACTGCTGCGGCGGCGGTGGCGGCGTACTGGCCAATGCCCGCGCCGAGCCGCTGCGCCACAAGGTTTTCGAACTTAAGCAACGCCAGGTGGATGCCACAGGCGCAAACCACTTCATCACCAGTTGCGGGCAATGCCGTCTGACGTTTTCGAAGGGCGCGAAGCATTTCCAGTGGGACAAAACCGTGGAAAGCCTTCTTGAACTGGTTGCCGACAACCTGATCGAAACCGGCGTGGCGCCTGCCTGACTGGTATCGGGCTAACAAGCTGCGCCTCTCCCCGGCGCATCCCGACAGACAAAATGAAAATGACCAAGGGCCGCAGTCGCGGCCCTTGGTCATTTCATCATAAGTATTTGTTTTTAAACGATTTTATATCTAAATGTCGCGATCATTTCAGCCACCCTCACCCTTGATCCCCGCCTTCTTGATCACCGTGCCCCACTTTTTGCTTTCGGCACTGATCAGTTCGCCGAAGGCCTGCGGTGTACTCACCATCACTTCCGATCCGTCGGCCAGCAGGCGTTTCTGCATCTCCGGATCCTGCATCGCCTTGCCGATGTCTGCGGCGAGGCGATCAATTACGGCCTTCGGCGTTTTTTTCGGTGCAATCACGCCGTACCAGTTGACCACCACCACGCCCTTGATGCCGGCTTCGGCAAACGTCGGCACATTGGGCAGCGCCTGCACACGCGCGGGTAGCGTCACTGCCAGCGAGCGCAGACGGCCGGATCTGACATGCGGCACCGAAGACACGATGGTCGGAAACGCGGCCTGGATCTGCCCGCCGATCAGATCGGCATAAGCCGCACCCATGCCTTTGTACGGCACATGCGTCATCTTGGTACCGGTTGCGATCAGGAACAGTTCACCGCTCATGTGCAGCAGGCTGCCAATACCCGAGGAACTGTAGTTCACCTTGCCCTGATTGGCCTTCAGGTAATTCACAAACTCCATGGCCGACTTCGCCGGCACCCCCGGATACACGACCAGGTTGTAACCCTGCTGCGTCACCTGCAGCACCGGGCTGAAGTCGCGAACGACATCAAAACGCGAACCATAGAGCAGCGGATGCACGACGGCCGTGGCGCTGATCATCAGCAGCGTATGTCCGCTGGGATCGGCGCCGGACAGAATCTCCAGCGCAACCTGGCTGCCGGCGCCGGGCCGGTTGTCGACGATGACCGACTGGCCGAAACTCTCGAACAGGCCTGTCGAGAGGCTGCGCGCGATGGTGTCAACGCTGCCGCCTGCGGCGAGCGGCACGAGGATGCGTACCGGGCGCAGCGGGAATTTCTGCGCAAATGCGGGAACGGCAACCAGCAATGCGGCCACCAAACCGAGCACCATCATGGTGGTCGCGGGATGGCGTTTTGATATTTTCATGAAGACTCCTCCTGACGGTTCCAAGTATGATTGATTTTTTTAAAGCGGTAGCAACTTTCAAACCGCCGCTCATTCATCACGAGGCCACTTGATGAAAATCGCCTTGCACAGCGTGGACCCGATCGCCGCACGACATGAAAACCGCCATGACTGAACCGACACGAGCCATCGCTGAATTCATCCATCGCAGTTCAGCGGCCGATTTCCCGGCTAACGCGATTGAAAAATCAAAGAAGGTCATCGCTGACACCATGGCCGTCATCCTCGCCGGCGCCAACAGCGAGGTCAGCGAACCCCTGCTCGCCTACCTCCGGCTGAGTGGTGAATCCGGCGCCAGTCCGGTCATCGGCACCGCGGAGCACTGCAGCGCGGAGATGGCGGCATTGATCAACGGCAGCTTCGGCCATGCGCTGGATTTTGACGATGTGCTGTCGATGATGCCCGCGCATCCCAGTGCGATCATCGTCGCCGTGCTGCTCGCCGATCTGGCCCGCCATCCGCTGAGCGGCAAGGCACTGATCGAGGCCTATGTTGTCGGCGTCGAAGTCGGCGGCAAGATCGGCCTCGGCATCACCACCGGACACTATGACCGCGGCTTTCACGGCACCGGCACGCTGGGCATTTTCTGCGGCGTGGCGGCACTGGCCAAGGCATACGGGTTGAAACCGGACATCATCCAGACCGCCTTCGGTATCGCCGGATCGATGGCCAGCGGCCTGCGTCGCAACTTCGGCACGATGACCAAGCCGCTGCATACCGGCTGGGCCGCGCGCAGCGCGCTCGCGGCCGTGCGCCTCGCGATGAGCGGATTTACTGCGGCGCCCGATATCCTCGAAGCGAAATCCGGTTTCTTTGCGGCTTACGGCGTCGACGAATCCAGAATCGAGACCACCATCGAAGGTCTGGGCCGGCCCTGGGTCATCACCGACCCGGGCATCGCGCTGAAAAAATTTCCCTGCTGTTATGCCACGCACCGCGGCATGGACGGCATTCTGGCGCTGCGCGACAAGCACGGATTCAGCGCAACCGACGTAGTGCGCGCCGATTGCCGGATGCCGCCGGGCGGCATGCAGGTGCTGACCTACGACCAGCCGAAGACCGGGCTTGAAGCCAAGTTCAGCCTGCAATATGCGATCGCCGCCGGCATTGTCGACGGACAGTATTCCCTGTTCAGCTTCACCGATGCAGCCGTCGAACGTCCGGCGATACGCGACATGATGAAACGCGTGCGTGCCTTCGAAGACCCGGCCTGTCGCGGTGATGATCCGCTGTTCGAAACCCGCAGTTCCGGCAGCCGCGGCTTTGTCGAAGTGGATGTCGAATTGAAAAATGGCACCCGCGACACCATCCGCATCCACAAACCACCCGGCCATCCCTCACGCGAGTTGTCCTGGAACGATCTGGATCACAAGTTCCGCGACTGCGCGGCGCAGGCCGGTATGGATGCGAAGCGCGCGGAGAGCGCCATCGCCGCCCTCAAGACCCTCGAAGCCCAATCCGATATCGCAGGACTGGTCGACCTGCTGCTGCGTTAACGCCGCAATTGGCCCGATCCCCGCAGTTAAGCCGGGCCCCGCAGTTGGGCCGATCCGAGTACGTCGGGGTTGACGACATTGATCGGATTGCCCGCAGCATAGGCCACGATCTGGTCGAAAATGTCGATGAACGAGGTTTCCAGACCTTCGTGGGTCACATAGCCGATATGCGGCGTGCACACCACGTTGGGCAGCGACAGCAGAGGATGTGCGGTATCGCGTATCGGCTCTTCCTCAAATACATCAAGCGCCGCCATCCCCGGCCGCCCGGCCTTGAGAGCCGGCACCAGCGCCCCGGTTTCGACCAGTTGCGCGCGACTGGTATTCACCAGCACTGAAGCCGGTTTCATCCGCGCAAGATCGGCTGCGGTGACAATGCCGCGCGTTGCATCGACCAGGCGCAAGTGCAGCGACAGCACATCGCAACGCTCGAAAAACTCCGCCTTGCTTTGCGCCACCGCATGGCCATCATGCCGCGCACGCTCCAGCGTTTTTTCACGGCCCCATACCAGCACTTCCATGCCGAAGGCTTTGCCGTAACCGGCCACCACCGCACCGATGCGGCCATAACCGTAGATGCCCAGCGTCTTGCCGCGCAAAGTGCGGCCCACGCCGCACTGCCATTGCCCGGCCTTCAGGGACGCCATCTGCTGCGGTACCAGGCGCATGGCAGACAGCACCAGCGCCCAGGTCAGCTCCGCCGTCGCATAGGACGGCATTTCCGGGTGCTGGCTCGACGAGATGATCACGCCCAGCCTGGTGCAGGTATCGGCATCGATATGCGGAAACACGCTGCGCTGGCTGATCAGCCGCAGTTTCGACAGGCGCTCCAGCAGCGGTGTACGGATCTTGGTGCGTTCGCGGATCAGCACCAGTGCCTCGGTGTCACGCAAGCGCTCGGCCAGAACATCCGTGTCCTGCACGTGATCGTTCCAGATTTTTACGTCATGGCCCTGCAGTTTGGCAAAGCAGTTCAGCGTGCGGATGGTGTCGAAATAATCGTCGAGGATGGTGATTTTCAAGTGGGACCTTTGCGTATATCTCAGGCCGTGCCGGTGACGTGAGCGATCGGCCGCCGATGACGCGGCAGCCACAGCGCCAGCGGGATGGCGAGGAAACCGATCGCGGAGGCAAGGATTATGGCCGATGTGTAGTTGCCGGAGTGGTCGAACAGCGCGCCGCCGAGCCAGCCGCCCAGGGCCATGCCGGTACTGCCGCCGATCATCTCGAACGAGAAAATAGAACTCAGTGGCGCCTTGGAGCCGAACATCTGCCGGTTGATGATCGGGAATCCGACCATCTCGCCACCGTAGCAAATACCGAAAAACACCGCGAAGGCGTAGAAATGCCAGACCTCGTGTGCGAACAACAGCAGCAGGATCGACAGGCTCTGTCCGAAAATCGCCCCCGACAGGATGGTGCGCCCGCCGAAGCGCTCGGTGAGCAGCGAAAAGCTGAAGCGGCTGAAAATCGATACACCGGCGATCGTGCTCAGTACGCCCGCCGCCTGCAGTCCCGGAATCCCGTGGTGGGTGGCCATCGAAACGCCGTGCGCAAGGATCACGGCATGCCCGGCGCAGCCGAGATGGTGGCATCCCATCAGCAGCCATACCGGCCGGCTGGAGAGCACCGAACGCAGGCTGACGGGCGCGCCGGACGCCTGCTTCTCATTCGCTGCGTCCTCGGCGCCGTAGGCCGTCAGCCCGATCTCGGCCGGACTTGTCCTGATGAACCAGGAAAAGAACAGAAGAATCGCGCCGAAGGCGAGGCCGAACACCAGGAATGCCGACTCCCAGCCACGGTTCTCGATCATCCAGCGGAACAACAGTGCAAAAATCACCGGACCGAGTCCAAGCCCGGCCCAGTAAATGCCCAGTGCGAGTCCCATTTTGTGATGGAACCAGCGGGTGATGATGACCGGCAGCAGTACCACGAAGGCTGCGTTGCCCAGGGCACCCACGAACACGCCGTAAATCACATACAGATGCCACAGCTCATGAATCATTCCGAGCAGCACCGTGCCCGCGGAAATCATCAGCGACGCGCCCAGCATCAGCGTGCGCGCGCTGAAGCGGTCGCCGAGCCAGCCGAATATCAGCATCGCCGGCATGCTGCAAAGGAAGGCGAGTGAATAGGCCAGGCCGATGTCGCCGCGCTTCCAGTCGAATTTTTCGACCAGCGGATCGACGAGCACGGCGAAGGACGCTGAATCGGCGCGGCTGATGACACCCAGTACGCACGCCGCCGCGAGAATGATCCAGGCGTGATGTACCCCGGGTTTCCGGAGGAATGTCATCGGGAGGCTCTTCCTAAAAAGGGCTGGCGAGCACGAGGCGCGTCAACTCGTTAAGTATTTGTTTTTAATAACTATTTTATTCTGGCGCGATACCCGGCACCGGGCGCCGCCGCTCAAGGTGGTAACGCACCAGCGCCGCCAGCCGGTACATGCCGTGCACGAACTTGCCGTAGGGCATGGTCAGGAACAGCGCGAGCACGAAACCCAGATGTATGGCCAGCCAGGTACCCATCGCGCCGCTTTCACGCCAGATCAACAGACCGAGGCCGGTCAGACTGATCATGAACAGCAGCACCAGGAAGCCCGCGTCCATACCGTTTTGCTCCGGCACTTTGAACTCGGGATCACGCTGCGTCTTGATATAGAGCAATCCCGCCGGTCCGATCAACAGACCGATGCCGCCGGCGATACCGAGCAGCACTGGCAGGCTCATCACCGGATACGGCGCGGGAATCTTCAGCACATAGTGATAAATCGTCGCCACGCTGGTCGCGGCAAAGCACAGCATGAAACCGTAGAACGTAAAGTGATGAAAAATCTTGCGCGCGAAGGATTTCTGTTCGGTCGGATAAGTACAACCTTCCTTGTCGCTGCCACCGCCAAGATTTTTCAGCGTCAGCGCATCATGCACGCCTTCGGCCAGCGGCCCGCCCTTGAAAAAGTCCGCCAGTTCCTCGCCCATGTACGGCCAGAAACGCAGGAAACCCATTAATAGCGCAAAGCCGACGAACACCGACACCGCACCGAACACCCCCGCCATCAGGTTGTGCGGAATCAGCGCGTAGAACGAACCCTGCGCATCGCTGTGCGCGGCAAAGAACTGCTGCGGATTTGACAATGCACCGGCCAGCCAGAACAGCAAAGCAACACTGAATGCCGCAATCAGGCTCACTGCCACGCCGTTGTTTTCGTACAGCTTGCCGAGGAAACCGGGCCAGGCGTACTTGCGGTAAGTGTGGCCGCGCGCCTTGGCCATCAGTTTCGGGAAGTTGACCTGGAATTCATGCGGCGGCGAGAACTGGCAGGCATACAGGCAGGAGCCGCAGTTGTGGCACAGGTTGCCGAGGTACAGCACGTCGTTCTCGGTGAAATCGAGGCGGCGCGCCAGTGCCGGGAACACCGAGCAGTAACCTTCGCAGTAACGGCAGGCGTTGCAGATGCGCAGCACGCGCTGCGCGTCCTCGACCAGTTCGTCGAGGGTCATCGGTTTGTCTTCAGCCGCGAACATATTTAGCCGCCTCCTCGCCCGCGATGCGTCCGAACGTGGTGCCGATGGACATGCCGATGCCCGCCAGGTACCCCTTGCCCAATACATTGCCTGCCATGATTTCCCCTGCTGCAAAGATGTTTTTGCAGGGCTTGTCGTCCTGCAGGATCATCCGCGACTTGTCGTCGACGGTGACCCCGAGATAAGTGAAGGTGATGCCGGGCCGCAGCGGATAGCCGAAAAACGGTGGCGTATCGAGTTTCAGCGCCCAGTGCGTTTTCGCCGGCGTGATGCCTTCGGTCACGCAATCGTCCTGGATGGTGTGGTCGAAAGTGCCGGGCCGCACCGCCGCGTTGAATTCAGCGACGGTCTTTTCCAGTGCATCCGGATTGATTTCGAGCTTGGTCGCCAGCTCGCGCAGGGTTTTGGCGCGGATCGGCGGATACACCGGCGGCATGAACTTGCCCATGGCCTTGGCATCGATGATCGAATAACCGATCTGGTCGGGTTGCCCCGCCACGAGGCGCCCCCAGATCGCGTAACGCTTGGGCCAGAAATCCTCGCCCTCGTCATAAAAGCGCTGCGCATTTTTATTGACCACGATGCCCAGCGACACCGCATCGACGCGGGTGATGATGCCACCGTCGTATTTGGGCGAGCGCGCATCGATGGCCACGCAATGGCCCTGCATCGCATCGCTGATCTGCTTCGCACCCTTGGCGAGCAGCACTTTCAGTACATCGCCGCGGTTGTACGGTGTGCCGCGCACCAGGAAGTTCTTCGCTGCCGGACCCCAGGCCTGTTCCAGCCATTCGAGGTTGGCCTGGAAACCGCCGCAGGCGATCACCACCGCCTTGGCGCGCACCTTGTGTTCCGCACCTTCGTAAGTAAACGTCGCCGACTTGAAGCTGTCGCCGTCGATTTCAATGTCAGTAATCTTGGCTTCGTAATGAATAGCGACGCCGAGTTGCTCAGCCGAGTGGTAATAGGCATTGACCAGCGCCTTGCCGCCACCGAGGAAAAACGCATTGGTGCGCGACAGGTGCAGCGTGCCGCCCAGCGGCGGCTGGAAACGCACGCCATGTTTGTACATCCACGGCCGGCACATGGAGGTGTGTTTCAGGGTGATCCGTGCCAGATGTTCGCTGGTCAGGCCGCCCGTGACCTTCAACAGATCCTGCCAGTATTCTTCTTCGGGATAGGTGCCGGTGAGAATGTCCTGCGGCTCTTCGTGCATGCAGCGCAGGTTGCGGGTGTGGCGGCTGTTGCCACCGCGGAACGGTTTGGGCGCGCCTTCAAGCAGCATGACGCTGCAACCGGCTTCGCGCGCCATCAGCGCCGCGCACAAGGCGGCGTTGCCGCCGCCAACGACCAGCAGATCCCAGGTTTTGTTTGTATCCAGCATGGATGGGCCTTCGCTCTTTAAATTCGGCTCTTGAAAATGTGCGCGGATTATACCTGCGGAGCGGTCCATGCTCACTCCGCGCACCTTTGCAATCTCACATGTTGAACAGTTCGTCCACGGCAAAACGCCGCGGGATCAGCTGCTGCCGGAACGCATAGTGGATGATCAGGTCGAGCGTGGGCCGCAGCGCTTCAATGCCGGACTGGATGGAATCCGCGCCGGGCATGTCCGGTGCCTGCGCAGCGCTACTCTGCAACAAGCGCACCATTTCATCGGCCACCCACGGCTGCGCGCGGGCAAGATCGCGGTGGATCACCACCACATGGTTCAGCGGCCGCACGTTGTGGCGCAGGCGCCAGCGCTGCAATGCAGCCTGCGGCTCGGGGATCACCGGCTGCAAGCGGCCGTCCTGCTGGTCTGCAGCCATCACCACGCCAGCATCGAGCTCACCGGCATGCAGCATGCCGAGCAGGGTTTTGCCCGCCGGCGCGCGCATGACGTTGGGTGGCGCCACACATTCCGGCACATGCGGATCCTCGAACGCCACCCATTGCACGCGATCGAGGTCGACGCCGTAATCATGGGCGAGGATGCCGCGCACCCAGGCCACGGTGGTCACCGAATGCGCGCGTATGCCGATGCGCTTGCCGGCAAGATCGACCGGCCGCAACACGCCCTGAGCGGCGTTGAACGCCAGGCAGGGATGCGGCGGAATCGCCATCACCACCGTCGGCAGCAGCACCAGCGGTTTGCCATGGGCCAGCGCCTGCAGATAGGTCACGATCGCCAGTTCGGCCACATCAAATTCCCCGCGCACCACGGCCTTGAATGCATTCTGCGGCAGCTTGACTCCGGAAAATTCAAAACGCAGGCGCGGCGATGCTACCGTGCCCTTTTTGAGTGCAGCGGTATTGGCGTAATCGCCCAGCAGTGTATGCAACTGCAGCACATCGGTCATCGGGAGCTCCTCCCCTTGCGTTACAGGCGATGTTGGCACGGCATCGTGCAGCCGCCGCGGGGCGCTCGTATAATCCCGTCACGGTCGCCGGAAGGCACGAGCAGGCCGAACAATACCACTGGAGGAATTTTCGATGACCCGGCACTTCGCAATCGGAACACCACTGGCCGCTGCCTGTGCGGCGCTGCTGACACTGGCCACCGGCGCCGTGGCCGCCGAAGACTATCCGGTGCGTCCGGTGCGGCTGATCATCGGATTTCCGCCCGGCGGCGCCACCGACCTTGTTGCGCGCATCATCGCGCCCAAACTGGGTGAAACGCTGAAACAGCAAGTGGTCATCGATAACCGCGCCGGCGCCAACGGCACCATCGGCGCAGAGCTTGCCGCCAAAGCCACCCCCGACGGCTACAACCTGCACCTCGGCACGCTGGGTGCGCTGGTGATCAGCCCAACCATCACCAAGGTGGGTTATGACCCGCTGAAGGATTTTGCGACGATCTCGATGGCCGTGCAGTTGCAGAACATGTTCATCGTGCATCCCGGGGTCGCCGCAAAAACCATCCCTGAACTGATCAAGCTGGCCAAACAAAAACCCGGTGCACTGAGTTATGCGTCATCGGGACTCGGCAGCCCCGGCCACCTTGCCGGCGAATTGTTCAAGACCATGGCCAGGGTGGACATGGTGCACATCCCGTATAAAGGTGGTGGTCCCGCCCTGTCCGATCTGCTGGGCGGACAGATTCCCGTGTTCGTTGCCGTTATATCCACCGGGGTACCACCGGTTAAAGCCGGCCGCGCCGTAGCACTTGCCGTAACCGGCGCCAAACGTTCACCGGCACTGCCGGAAGTACCGACGGTCGCCGAAACGCCTGGCCTCAAAGGTTATGAAGCCAGCAATTGGTACGGCATGCTCGCCCCGGCCGACACACCAAAGCCGGTGATCGACCGCCTGCATAAAGACTTGACCATGGTGCTGCAATCACCGGAAGTGCGCGACCCGCTGCTCGCTCGTGGCATCGAGACTGTGGTCTCGACGCCGGAGGCGTTCACGGCTTACATCAAGTCGGAAACGGTGAAATGGAACAAGGTCATCCGCGCAGCAAATCTGAAACCCAACTGAGCATCGGGTCACTACGCCGGCTGTTGTCCTGACCTGACTGCACGCAGCCACAGCACCAGCCCGCCGCTCATGGCGAGTATGGTCAGCGCAAAATAAACGCGCAGCCCCAGTGACGGCCCGATCAGGCCCGCGGCAAACGGCGCGACCCCCATCGCAAAAAACTGGAAGGCGGTTGAATACGAAATCGCCCGCGCATCCGTACCGGCGGGCGCATGCATGCGGATCAGCTGCACAATCGCCGTCGGCATCGCCGCCGCGGTGAGTCCGAAGGCCGCACGCGACAGCACCAGTTGCAGCGGCGTTTCGATGAACAGCAGTGGCAGATGGGTCACGATGGTCGCAACCGAGGCGAATACCAGCACCTTGCCGGGCCCGATGCGGTCGATGGCCCACCCCCACAACGGCAGCGCGATCACGGTGCCAACGGCCATCGCCATCGCCGCCGCCCCCACCCAGAATGCTTCCTCCGCGGCATCGGCGCCCTGCGCCTCGAGCAGCCGCAGCACGAATATCGTGATCACCGTCACGCCGCCGTACCACATGATCATGAACAGGAAGTTGAGCAGATAAAGCAGGCCGATGCGCGGCAGCGCGAGCATGTCGCGCAGGCCGCTGATCCAGCGCGCGCGCCAGGGGCCGGCCGCCAGCTGCTTGACCTCGCCGGCGCAAAAAGCGACCAGCGTACCGCCGCCAAACATCAGCGCAGCGCTAATCCAGAACAGCCGGTGCTGCGGCTCAATCAGCGCGATCAGCATCGCGCCGAACGCCGGACCCAGCGCCTGACCGACCAGGCCGCCGGTCTGCGCCAGTGCTACGACGCTGCCCATGCGACTCGGCGGCGTGTTGGCCACCAGCAGTGAAACGCCGGCCGGCGTGAAACCGTTGAACACCGCGATCAGCATCAGCAGCGCGGCAAACGACAGCGGCGATGAGGCGAAGGGCATCAGCAGCATCGCGACGCCGATGCCCAGCATCGCGCGCAGCACCATCAGCTTGCGGCCGTAATGGTCGGCGATGCTGCCCCAGAGCGGACTCACCGCGAAGCTGACCAGGTAAAACACCATCAGCATGTAACCGATCCAGGTTTCGAGGTTCTCGCGCACGCCCAGCCCGCGCACCATCAGCGGCACGAAAGGCCAGACCAGGTTGAAACCGAGGCCGCAGACCAGGTTGGACAGCGGCATCACCCACCGGTTGCGGCGCCAATGGGGATAACGTTTCGAATCGTCGTCGGGAATGTGGGTGCTCATGGAAACGGCAGGACGGCTGGCGGGGTCCGCGTCCAACCCATGCCGCACGATTCTGTTCTTGAGAAAATTCTGTCAGCGCGATGATCATAACATCGTGCCCGCAGCCCGCCCAAAAACAAAAAGGCGCTCCGCGGAGCGCCCGTTATCGACCGGTAATACGACGGTTATTCGCCGCTTTCCCGCTCTTCCTTGCGGTTCTGAATGATCAGGTAAGTGATAAAAACACCAAGCATCACAACAAACAGCAAAGCACACATGATCAGTGCAGTGGGATTCGCATTAGCGGGAGATGGAACCGGAACCTCAGACACCTTTTGCGCCAGTGCGGACAAAGGCGCAAACAACAGACTGATACCGGGAATCGCTTTTTTCATCGTAAGCTCCTGTCAAAACAAGGGGTTTCGCCACGCCTCAACCGGAGCCCCCGGCATTACGCAGCATGATCTGATGCTGACGTCACTGACTTGCGACAAACCAACTCAAGCTTGCATGAACCTGACAGTCTGGAATTAAAAACCGGGCACCATTCAAAATGCAATCCGGCTCATGAAAGACAAACAGACGGAAATTTTCGCCCGTTTTTACGATCGCATTCCCGAACAAGCCTGTCCTGAGCCTGCCGAAGAGATAAGCCCGAACAGGGAAAGGCTTTGAATGCTGCGGAGCGATCAGGGCTCATGCGGCACCGCCGCAATCTCTGGTTTCGGTTCAGTTGTTGGCTGTAAGATAAACTTACGCATCTAACCGACGGGAATCCACATGCGCAGACTTCACTGGCAGCACGCACTTATCGCCGCTCTCTCCTGGCTTTCCGCAGGCATGGTGCACGCACAAACCTATCCGTCCAAACCCGTTCGCATCGTGGTGCCGTTCGCGCCCGGCGGCGGCACAGACGTCATCGCACGTTACCTCGCCACAGGCCTCACCGAGTCGATGAAACGGCCATTTCTGGTCGATAACCGTGCCGGCGCCAACGCCATCATCGGAACGGAAGTGGTCGCACATTCACCGGCTGATGGTTACACGCTGCTGTTTGTGTCGAGCCCGCACATGGTGAACCCGAGCATGTATGCCAAGCTGCCTTTCGACACGCTGCGCGATTTCGCCCCGGTATCGATGATCGCGTCGTCCCCCTATTTCCTGGTAACCCACCCCTCCCTGCCGGTGCGCAACGTGAAGGAACTCATCGCGCTGGCAAAAAAACAGCCGGATCAGATTCTTTACGGCTCCGGCGGCACTGGCAGTTCAGCCCACCTGACCGCAGAGCTCTTTAACCAGATGGCCGGCGTGAAACTGCGCGAAGTCCCGTTCAAGGGCGCAGGACCTGCCTTGATCGGGACCCTCACCGGAGAAATTTCGCTGGTGTTCGGCAATGCACTCACGGTAAAGCCCTATATCGAGAATGGCCGGCTGCGCGCCCTGGGCATCGCCAGTGCCCAGCGTTCCAAGTCTGCGCCGGATATACCGACCATTGCCGAAGCCGGTGTTCCCGGTTTCCGTTCCGATGCCGTGCTGGGTATGCTGGCACCCGCGCGCACACCCCGGGCAATCATCGACATGCTGAACGCCGAATCACATAAAGTAATGCGTCAGCAAAGCACCGTGGATGCCATGCGCGGCATGGCCGTCGATATTACGCTCAGCACGCCGGAGGAATTCGGCAGCCTGATCGAATCCGAGATGCAGCGCTGGGGCAAAGTGGTGCGCGCGCTGAACCTCAAGCCGCGGTAAGGGTAAGGGCCCGCGCTTCCTGCAGCACGCTGCCGTCAATCAGTCCGGCCAGCGTTTCCCGGGACCGCGGTGAGCGGCCCTGCACGCTGGCGATCCACGGCTCCTGGCGCTCGAAAACGTCCAGCAGGTCGGTGTCCAGCGTGCCCGGATAGCTGAAGTAAGGCCAGGCATCGCGGACGGTCTTGACGTCCAGCCCCGCCGCCTTCGCCACCAGCTGCCAGCCGGCCTCCGGCTCCACCTTCAACTGCCGTGCCGCCTTGATCAGCGCGGCGACAAAAACGACGATCCGCTGCCGCAGCACGGGATCATCCAGATGGGCCTGCTTGGTACAGAGATTGAATTTTTCGGTGTAAACCGCGGGATCATAAAACTCGATGGCATCGCTGCCGACGGCCAGCCTGGCCCGCTCCACTTGCGGTTCCCACAACGCCACGGCATCGATCCGGCCGCCGCACAGTTCTTCCGGCAGCAGGCTGATCGGCTTGTCGGTATGCGCCATGAAAGGGACGAGCGTGACGTCTTTGACCGTCAGCCCCGCCGTGCGCAGCATGGCATCGAGAAAAAATTCACCCGATGATTCGAGTTGCGTGCCCACCCGTTTGCCGCGCAGATCCGCCAGCGTTGCGATGCCTGCCGAGCGGCGCGCCACGATGCGGTACGGACACTCGGCGACGGTAAAAATGAAACGCAGATCCGGATTCGCCACGGAACCGCGCAAGGCCTGGGTTTCGGAATTGGTCGCAAGGTCGGCCTGCCCGGCTGAAGTCAGGCTGGCGAGATCGCTGGCCTTGCCCCACAGCGCCATCACGCTGCCGTGCTCGAGCAGGGTTTTCCCGGGATAAATCCGGTCTGCCGCCAGCAGCACCGGCGCCATTTCCAGCAAGGATAGATTTCCGTAGATGCGCAGCGTGTCTGTGGTGTTTTGTAGCGATTTGCTCATGACAACATCCCGTCTGAACCGGCTGCGAATGTATATGCAGCGCCGCTGCCCGGTCAAACGCAGGTCCGCATTGTCGATACACAAAAACGCCTGTGGTAGCCTGCGTTCGTCCATACAGCCAGCGATTACATCAATCATGACACCAGATAATCTGAACGATGCCCCGATGGTCGACAGCCATGCGCATGTCTACACCACCGACATGCCGCTCTCTGCCACGGCATGGCACAAGCCCCCCGCCGACGCGACCATCGAACAATATGTCGCCACCCTCGATAAACACGGCGTGAAATATGCCGTGCTCGCCGCCGCCAGCCTGTTTGATGACTACAACGAGTATTCGATCGAGGCCACGCGAAAACACAAGCGCCTGCGCACCACCGCCATCGTCAACCCGACGATAGACCCTTACGTGATGCGCATGATGAAGGATGACGGCGTAGTCGGTGTGCGTTTCCAGTGGCGCAATGTCAAAAACATTCCCGACATCACCACGCCCGAGTACCGAAAATTTTTCCGCCGTGTGCGCGACCTCGACTGGCATGTGCACATCAACCAGACCGCCGACAAGCTGGCCGAACCCATCGCGACACTGCAGGACGCCGACGTCAAACTGGTCATCGACCATTTCGGCCATCCGCAACAGGGCGGCGTGAAATGCGCAGGGTTTCAGGCGGTGATGCGCGCCGTCGACAACGGCCGCACCTGGATCAAACTCTCCGCGGGTTACCGCTTCGAATCACCCCAGGTCGCGCTGGACTGTGCCAAAGCACTGCTGGCCCACGCCGGACCGGAGCGGCTGTTATGGGGCAGCGACTGGCCTTTTGCGGCGTTCGAGGATTCGATGACTTACGAACAGGCCATTGCCAGTTTCAAACTGTGGGTGCCGGATGCGAACGCGCGGCGCATCATCAGTGGGGAAACGGCGTTCCGGCTTTATTTTGCTTAACATCACCAAGAAACCAACTGATTAAAAGTTGATGTAAATGGCTGTTTTTATTGGTAACGTAGCCCGTCCTCACTCGCTAATACCCGCTAGCGCACGCGGAAAAATTACGTTTTCCCTACGTTTGCATACGGGTGCAAAAGTAACTCAACTGGATGTTTACTCAAAGGTCGTAAATCCGCCCATCTCGGCCACTTCACGATACATCGCGCTGATCCCGATAAAAATCATTTCGCGGACTTAACGGTTATTCCCGTGTCTTTGATAATCTTGCGCCAGAGCGCGAGTTCATCCTGGATCAATTTTCCAAATTCTTCGGGTGTGCTGGTCGTCGCCACCAGACCTAGAGCTTCCAAGCGCTTGGCCATTTCAGGACTTCCGAAAACCCGCTTCAATTCGCCGCTAACTTTGTCAATGATCGGTCGTGGAACTCCGATTGGACTCAACAGTCCGTAGAAGCCCGAGTTATTGAACCCCGGTAAGGTTTCGGCAATTGCCGGTACGTCCGGCAGCACGCCAAGTCGAGTCGGATGACCAACGGCTATTATTTTTAGCCGGCCCGTCCTAGCGTGTGGGAGAAGTTGCGGCACTCCGGAGAACAATGTCTGAACCCGTCCGGCGAGCAAATCCACGAGTGCAGGGCCAGCGCCCTTATATGGGACATGTACCATTTCTATGCCCGTGCGCACCATCAGCAGCACCATGCCAAGATGGTTTGGCGTGCCCGTTCCCGTAGATGCGTAATTAAGTTTACCGGGCGACGCCTTGGCACGCTCGATCAACTCCTTTAGGTTATTCACAGCAAAAGCAGGATTAACCACTAAAGCCCAAGGCGTATGGACGACAAGGCCGATTGGCAGAAAATCTTTAACTGGATCGTAAGGGAGGCGCTGCGCCCCGAGCGCCGGACTCGATACCAGTCCGCCGAAAGTGCCTACCAATAACGTATATCCGTCCGGAGTGGACTGCGCGGCAATCGTAGTTCCGATCGCGGCGGCCGCACCTGCGCGATTGTCCACCACGAACTGCTGTCCCCACGCGGCGGTCAGCTTCTCTGCAATCACGCGCGCCGTTACATCAGTCGCTCCCCCAGGCGGGTAGGGAACGATGAGACGGACTGGCTTGGTTGGATAGGTCGATTGCGCCCATGCAGCCGGCGCACTTACTGCATTTACCGACCAAGCCGTTACGATGACAACGAATAATTTCCACGAGTTGCTCATTCCACGATGCATACGTCCATCCTCCTACGTAACGTTACGGTGACTTAGTACGAATCCAACTGGCATCATTTGCCGCGAAAGGAACTCTATGAGTTTTAGTTTACCAATGGCTTACTAGTGCGCGTTAGAATATTTGTGGATTCTAGTAGTATTATTTGGAATACTAGATGTTCTCCAAGCATCGCACTCGCGATCGTCGAGATAACGCGGAAAGTGATACTGGCTATAGAGCTAACTCATTGGGACACTTTCGGGACACTTGCTCACAAAATCCAGCCAACTTACACAACAAGCGACAGTACCTATAATCTCTCAACAGACTGATTTTTAGGCTGTACAGTGTTGCTGCTTCACTTGGAGTAAGGGATCAGAATAGACTGTTAATCTGCAGGTCCTTGGTTCGAGCCCAGGTCGGGGAGCCAAGCTGGACTCGAAAATGTCCGCTATTGGCCGACAGCGGACATCAGGTGTCGAATGATGCTATTCGAAAATCCTACGGCGCTAGCCGTAACTCCTTGAATTTGCTTTAAAGCCGGGAGATTAAAAGTCCGTTGGTCAAAAATGAAAAAGGGCGGAATCTCCGCCCTTTTTCTTTATCCACCCTTCTGACGATCAGTCCCGGAAAAAAGTGCTGATTTCGTCGTACACCATATCCGGCACCTGCTCCGCCGGATAGTGCCCGCAGGGCAGCGGTTTGATGCGCACGATGTTGGCAGCGTACTGCGGCCAGGCCTTGCGCGGGTCGAAGTGTTTTTCGGTGTGACTTTGTTCACCCCAGTACACCGCCGTCGGGCACTGGATCTTGCGCCCCGCCTTGAAGTCTTCGGTGTCCATCGCCATGTCCACCGACACCGCAGCACGGTAATCCTCGCACACGCCGTGGATGTTTTCCGCGGTGCAGACGCGGGCGTATTCCTTCAGCGTTTCCTCGGAGAAACCGCCCTTGCCGATACCAAGCTTGGTCAGCTTCTGCTTGATGTAGTAATCGTATTTGCCCTCGATCAGTTTTTCCGGGATGTCGTAGGCCTGTGCCATGAAAAACCAGTGCGAGGAATTCAGCGCCCATTGCCAGGTCGCGTTGCTCAGCATGTGGTGCGTGGGCAGGATGTCGAAACTGGCGAATTTTTTGATCTTGTCCGGATGGTCGAGCGCCATGCGGAAGGCAGTGCGCGCGCCGCGGTCGTGGCCGGCAACGCAGAATTGTTTGAAGCCGAGATGCGCCATGACATCGATCTGGTCCTGGCCCATGCGGCGGAAGGAATAGTTGCTGTGATCGGGCAGGCCGCGCGGTTTGCCGCTGTCGCCATAACCGCGCAGGTCCGTCACCACCACCGTGAAATCCTTCGCCAGCCGCAGCGCGACCAGATGCCAGTGCACATGGGTCAGCGGGTTGCCGTGGAGCAGCAGGATGGGTGGGCCATTGCCGCCGTAACGCAGATTGATTTTGACTTCGGGATCGGTGGTCTGGACCTGGACATGTTTAAAACCTTCGAACACGGCATTGCTCCTTTTTGATAAGGCGTCGATGCTACCGCAGCACGGCACTCCGCGTTTGCCGCGTGCCGCGATATGGACAATGTGCAGCAACAATCCTGTACAGCACGCGTGCTAACATCGCGGCGTTTTATGCTGCAGCAAGGGATCACAGTCCGCTGCATTGCGATGCCGCTGTTGCTCATACCGCAGGCATTTAAAAATATCAATAAAATCAATTATTTACATTAAACCCTAGAGGGATCATCGCGTCATGTTCAATCCGTTCAAACCGCTGGAGCACATCACCACCGAAGTTTTCACCACCTTGCCGGCGAAGTTCCGCAAGAAAAGTCGCAGCGCATGGTCTGATCCCAACCGGCAAGGCGCGGAAGTGGAATGTTTTCTCGAGGGCCCCTCCTTTGACCGTGATGGCAACCTGTGGATCTGCGATATCCCCTTCGGCCGCATCTTCCGCATCACGCCCAAGGGCGACTGGGACCTGGTCACGCAGTACGACGGCTGGCCCAACGGCATGAAGTTCCACAAGGACGGTCGCCTGTTCATCTGCGATTACAAGGAAGGCCTGCTGACCCTTGATCCGAAAACCGGCAAGCTCGAAAACGTGCTGCGTACCGCCTACAGCGAAAGCTTCAAGGGCCTCAACGACCTGCATTTCACCAAAGACGGCGATCTCTACTTCACCGACCAGGGCCAGACCGGCATTGCCGATCCAACCGGCGCAGTATTTCGCCTGAAGGCCAATGGTGACCTGCGCAAACTGGTCAACAACGCGCCCAGCCCGAACGGCATCACCATGACCACCGTCGAAAAACATGTCTATGTCGGCATCACGCGCTCGAACTCGATATGGCGCCTGCCGGTGATGGCAGACGGCTCGGTATCGAAAACCGGTGTGGCGATCCAGCTCTCGGGCGGCGTCGGTGGCCCGGACGGCATCGAAATGGATGCGGAAAACGGCCTGCTGGTGTGCCAGCTTGGTGTCGGCATCTGGCGCTTTGACTCGAACATGCTACCGACCCACCTGGTGCATTCCAGCGACCACAAGCACCACCACCTCGCCAACCTCGCCTTTGGCGGCGCGGATCACAAGACCATTTACATCACCGAATCGATGTCGGGCGACATTCTCACCGCGAAAATGCCGGTGGCGGGAAAAATACTTTACGGGCAGCAGTAAGCACGCGGTTCGCCCAACAAAAAACGGCGCACATCGTGCGCCGTTTTTTATTTTTCTTCGCCCGGTCAAAATCCCCGGGACCTGTTAACCATCATTTCGTGAAATGTGTTGCGGACAAAGTTCAGTGAGCCATCTCTACCCTGTAACGGGCAAGCTTCTCCTCATCGAGATCAATACCCAGCCCGGGCCCGGATGGCAGGGCAATGCTGCCGCGACTGATATCAAGCCGTGTCGTAGCCACGGTATCGACCACCTTCAGCGGGCCCACACATTCCAGTCCAGGCACGACATTGCGCGACGTGGCGGCGAGCATGATCTCCGCCGTCGTGCTGAGATCCAGCCCGAAGCCGTGTCCCAGAACAACCGGGAGACCCGCTGCCTCCGCGGTTGCAAGCATGCGTGCAGTCTGCAACAGGCCACCGGCTTGCTTGATGCCAAACTTCACGAAGTCGGCACAGTCCGCCTTGATGACCCGGATCAGGCTTTGGTGATCACTGATGGATTCGTCGGCCATGATGGGAATGCCGCCTTCGCGACGGATCCGCGCCAACCCTGCCAGATCGTCCTTGTGCACCGGCTGTTCGAACAGCTGCATGTCGCAAGATTTGACCGCGCGGCACAGCGCCAGCGCCTGATCCACGGTGCATTGCATGTTGGCGTCCATGCGCAGCTGGATATCCTTGCCGACGGCCTCGCGCACCGCCTTCACCCGCGCGCTGTCCTTGGCGGCATCGTTGCCGACCTTGATCTTCATTGATTTGAAACCGGCATTCTTCCAGCGCAGCGCTTCGGTCACCGCTTCGTCCGGCGGCAGCTCTCCGACCCAGCCATTGAACAACACCCGGTCGAGGACGGCGCCGCCGACATAATCGTAAAGGGCGATGCCCGTCCGCCGGCAGACGAGCTCGATGCAGGCCAATTCCACGCCCACGACAGCACCGGGCTGCAGTGGCGTCAGCTTGGAGGCGATCTCGACAATGCGATTGACGTTACCCGGATCCTTCCCGATCAGGGCTGGAGCGATACGGTCCTGAATGGCCAGTGCAAGCTCCGGTCCGGTGTGCGGCGACTTGGCCGTGGACGAGGGATCGATGCTGCTGATGCCGATCGCACCGTCCGCAGCCGTGACCCGCACCACAACGCACTTGGTGACCTTTTTGGAGACGCCGCCGCTGGTGAACGTGCCCACCAGAGGCATGCCTATGCAGAACACCTCAATCTTGCTGATCATTGCAGTCATTCCGAACCTCTTCCGTTACCTGATTGAATAAAATCGTGCATTTTCCATCCGAAGACTGCGGATTCAGTGCTCATTTGATTACTCTTTTGAGTACTCATTTGAGTACATCTCCCTCTATCCGTGCCAGCCGGCATTCCAGGGAGTGGCTGACATGCGACCGGGCAAGCAACTCTGCGCGTACGGCATCCCGCGCCTCAATCGCATCAAGGATTGCGAGATGCTGCAGATGCGCCGCACGGGCATGCGGTTCATCGAGCAGATTGGAATCCCCGAGCAGCGGAATCAGTGAATACACCGCCGCAATCGCCTTCTTCATAAACTGGTTGCGCGCCGCCTCAAGAATGAGGTCGTGGAACTGCCTGTTCAGTGTAATCAGCGCTGCCGGATTATCCAGCATCTCTGCTTCCCGCCTGAGCATCTCGCGCAGGGCGGCTATTTCAGACTCGGTCGCACGCAGTGCACAAGCCGCAGCTGCGGCAGGTTCCAGCAGTTCCCGCACCGCGAACATCTGCTGCATGTCCTCGACATCGAGCCGCATTACCAGGGCGCCACGAAACGGCTGGTTCAGCAGCAGTCCTTCGCTTTCCAGCCTGCGCATGGCTTCGCGCACGGGGGTGCGGCTCATGCCCAACCAGCCGGCAAGCTCCATTTCGGTGAGATGCGCGCCGGTAGGCACCCGTCCTTCGCGGATGGCGCGGCGGATTTCATCGCAGGCCACTTCTGCCAGGGAACGCCCGTCACCCGCTGCCGGCATGCGCCGCGCCGCAATGCGCCCCAGGGCGGCTTCATCCGGTGCAGTCCGCAAAGGTTTCCTGGTTCGGCTGCGCGCGACCATCGCTTACCCCGGAATCACGGCTTCGCCGTTGATCACGGTACGGTGCATGACGCGGGGTTGTGTCGAATCGACTTCCGAACGGTAATGCATTGCACAGCGGTTATCCCAGAGGATGACGTCGCCGACCTGCCATGCATGTTTCCAGGCATATTTTTCCTGGGTCGCATGCGCCCACAGTTTGTCGAGCAGCGCTTCACTGTCCGCGTTGGACATGCCGATGATGTAATTCGACGGCCAGTCACGCCGCCGTCCCAGATACAGCGCAGGCTTCCCTGTCGCCGGATGAATGCGCACCAGCGGATGCGCCGGACCCGGCACTTCCTCAGGCGTCGCCGGCATTTTGACCGTGGGACGCAGCACGCCGGCACTGTTGCGGCTGGCATCGTGGATCTGCATGCGCCCCTTGATCGCCGCCTTCAGGTCGGCAGGCAGGTCTTCATAGGCTTTGTACTGGTTGTTGAACCAGGTATCGCCGCCGCCGTTGGTCGGGATCACGATCGAATACAGCATGCTGCCTGCCGGCGGTACCGCGACATAGGAATTGTCGCTGTGCCAGACCACTTCGTAGCTGCCCAGTCCGCCGTTGTCCCTGACCGGGTTGCCGTCTTCATCAAGATTACTGATCAGCGACAGATGCGGATGCAGCGGTACCATCCTGCCACCGATCTTGTAGCCGCCGGCCACCTGGTATTTACGCGCCGCCGGCTCCTTGGTAATGCCGAAAATACCCGCTGCGGCGAGAAACGCTTCGTCGGGCAGCGTTTGCTTGCGCCAGAACAACACCAGATGATCGGACCAGGCCTGGCGCAACAACTCGCGCGTCGCATCCGGTATCGGCTGCGCCAGATCGACACCGCGGATTTCCGCGCCCAGCGCGGCCCCGCTGGGTATCACCTGCACCTGCTCCGGACTGTTCACGGCATTCGTCTGTTTGCGTTGTACTGCGTCCATGGCCATCTCCTTGATCAAGGTTGCTCCCGATTGGTTCTTGAGGATTGTATACAAGGTATACAATCCTCACAAGACAAAACCATTCTCCGCAGCGCAATACAACTTTGTCGATCGTGGAACGGTCAGGTCCGGGACAGAGCTGGCATGCCGGCAAAGTCAAAATCCACTCCCGGTGTTTTGCCGGAAATGATGTCGGCAATCGCCCGCCCGGAACCACAACCGTGGGTCCAGCCCAGCGTGCCGTGGCCGGTATCGAGATAAAGATTGGCGAACTTCGTTTTGCCGATATAGGGCACGTTCGACGGCGTCGCCGGCCGCAGCCCGGCCCAGTAGCGCGCCTGCGTCACGTCGCCCGCTCCGGGAAACAGTTCTTCGGTGCGACGGATGATGGCCTGGCAACGCACTTCATTCAGCGCGGTGTCGTAACCGTTCAGTTCGCAGGTGCCGGCGATGCGCAGGCGGTCGCCGAGCCGTGAATACACCAGCTTGTATTCATCGTCGGTCAGGCTGACATGATGGGCACGCGTCGCATCGGCAACGGGCATGGTCACCGAATAACCCTTTGCCGGATAAATCGTCAGCCGGATGCCCAGCGGTGCCAGCAAATGCGGACTGTAGCTGCCCAGCGCAACCACATAGGCATCGCCGGTCATCAGCATGGCACGGCCATCGGATCCGGTGACACTGACCCCGCTGATCGCGCCACCGGCCGTCGCCAGATGCGTGATGTTGTGGCCATAGGCAAATTGCACCCCGGCCTGCTCACATAACACAGCCAAACGCTGTGTAAACAAATGCGCGTCGCCGGATTCATCCGATGGCGTCAGGCTGCCACCGACGATGCTCGCGCGCGCATGCGCCAGCGCCGGCTCGATCGCCACGCACTCCTCCGGTGTTTTCATGTCGAGTTCGCAGCCGAACTCGCGCATGATGCGCGCCGGTTCCTGCGCCGCGTCGAATGCCTGCTGGCTGGTATAGAAATGCAGGATGCCGCGCTCAAGATGGTCATACTCGATACCGGTCTCCGCACGCAATTCGCGCAGCAGGCCGCGGCTGTAGAGTCCGAGATTGACCATCTGCCGGATGTTGTGCCGGGTGCGCGCCGGCGTGCATTCGCGCAGGAATTCGAGGCACCACCGCCATTGCCGCGGATCAAGCCGCGGCCGGAACAGCAGCGGCGCATCCTCGCTGAACATCCATTTGAATACTTTCAGTGGCGCGCCCGGGTGCGCCCAGGGCTCGGCATGGCTGACGGAAATCTGGCCGCCGTTGGCAAAACTGGTTTCGAGCCCGGCGGCGGGCTGGCGCTCAATGACAGTGACCTGATGACCGGCCCTGGCCAGGAACCACGCGGCTGTGGTGCCGACGATGCCGGCACCCAATACGATCACTTTCATCAAAAACCCGCCGCTCGTGACTTACGGAATCAGCGCCACTTCATCGCCGACGCGGATCTCTCCACCGGCGCCGCGCGTGAGCATGCCGACGCCCAGCACGGGTTCTTTCTGCGCAAACGATTTCATCAACCCCTGCATGATCGGCAAATCGCGCTCGCCACTGGCCGGATTGGCATGCGTGGCCAGGCAGCGCACCTTGGATTTCACCACATCGAACTCGACACCACCGATGCGCACGCAGCGTCCGACCCAGGACTGTTCCGCCCAGGCCTCCAGGCCTTCAATCGCGATGTTGGAACGGAAACGATGTTCGCTCAGCTTCGGATCGCGCAACGCGCTGGCGGCCGACGTAATGGTCTCGCGACTGTGCAGCGTCACCTGCCCGGCTTCGTTGTCCTGATAACGCGGCGTGACACCATCACCGATGAGCTTCAACGGCAGGCGATCGGGATGGTGGCGCAGCGGATGCTCCTTCAGGCTCAGCACATACGTGGTCAGCGCCTCGACCATGCGCTTGCGCCCGGCAGCATCCAGCCCCTCATCGGCCAGCATCTGGTCGCCCAGCGCAATTTTCAGGCGCAACTGGCGGTGGTCAAACTGCGTACTCAGCCGCGCCAGCCCCGGCGTATTGGCCAGCACCACGCCTTCGTATTTGCGGCACCACTGGTCATCAGCGACCGGCGCATTGGCAAAGCGGAACGCCAGCACGCGGTCACCCGCAGCCCGGCCTTCGGGCAGCACGGTCAGTGTGGTGCAGTGTTCGGGAGTGAAACCCTTCAACGGGTAACGGTAGAGGGCGACGACGCGCGGCATGATGTGCCTATTCTACGGGGCTGTGCCCCGGCAAACCGTTTCAGGGCACAAAAAACTGACTGAAATGGCTGTATATCTGCTCAGGCATCTCTTCCTGCATGTAATGACCGCAGTCCAGCGGATCCGTTCTCACAATATTCGCGGCATAGTTGCGCCAGATATCGACGAATTTCTGCGCGCGCTCCGGTGAATGGCCGCGGGCGCCCCACAGCAACATCAGCGGCATCTCGAGCTTTTTATCTTTATCGGCGGTATCCATTGCGAAATCACAGGTCGCCGTCGCGCGGTAATCGCGGCAGGAGCCGGTGATGGTCTTCAGCGTGTAGCAGCGGATGTATTCGGCCATCGCGGTATCGGTGAGAAAACCCAGCCCGGTGCCGCCGCGGATCATCATGCGGCTTTTGATGAAATACTCCGCCGGCACCGCGCTGATCAGGCGCTCGGGAAACGGCTCCGGTTGCGCCATGAACGCCCAGTGCCAGGTGCCGACCGCCCAGGCCTTGGTGATGTTGTTCCAGACATAGTGGTTGGGAATGATGTCCATCAGGCAGGCCTTGAGGATGCGCTGCGGATGGTCCATGCACAGCCGGTGCACCGTGCGTCCGCCACGGTCATGCCCGGCGACAAAAAATTGGTCGTAGCCGAACTGATCCATGATGTCGACCAGGTCCTGCGCCATCGAACGGAAACTGAAATTGACGTTGTCGGGCCCCGGCTCCGGCAGCGAACTGTCACCATAACCGCGCAGGTCCGGCAGGATCACGTGGTAATGCTGCGCCAGGCGCGCCGCGATCTTGTACCAGCAGGTATGGTTCTGCGGATTGCCGTGGACCAGCAGCAACGGCGGTCCCGACCCGCCGTGGCGAAGACGCACAACCGCACCGCTGGTGCGCACATCGGCATGTTCAAATCCGGGAAAATGCGCGGCCACCTCCGCACTGCCCCAACCTGTCGGATCGCGCACGTAGTCGGCAGCGGTCGCTGCCGCCATGATTTTCAACCCGGTCATGACTGCTCCTCGGCGGTTGCTTGTTAGCGGGGCATTGTTTATCTTGGTGTTTCAAAATGCAAGACATGCTGGACTCACCGTTTGATCCACTTTTCATATCAGCTGCATAAACAAAGGAACATTGATGAAGCTCCTCGTATTGCCCGGCGACGGTATCGGCCCGGAAATCACTGCGGCCACGCTTGCCGTCCTCGACCGCGCCAGCGCAAAATTCAAGCTCGGCCTTGAGTGGGATACCCGGGAAATCGGTTTCGGTGCACTGAAAAAACACGGATCGACCTTTCCCCTGGAAATCCAGGAAGCCGCGCGCAAGGCCCCCGGCATCATCCTCGGCCCGGTCGATCACCTGCAATATCCGCCCAAGGAACAGGGCGGCATCAATCCTTCCGGCTGGCTGCGCGTGCAGCTCGACCTGTTTGCCAATATCCGTCCGGCGAAATCGCGCATGGGCCTGGGTCTCACCGGAAAACCGATCGACCTGGTGATTTTCCGCGAGTGCACCGAGGGTTTTTACGGCGACCGCAACATGTTCATGGGCCGCGGCGAATTCATGCCGACGGAAGATGTCGCCATCGCGATCCGCAAGGTCACTGCCAAGCAGTCGCGGCGTATCAGCGAAGTGGCCTTTGAATGGGCGCGCAAACGGCGCAAGAAAGTCACCGCTGTGCACAAGGCCAATGTACTGCACATGTCCGACGGCCTGTTCCTGCGCGAAGTGCGTGCGGTGGCGAAAAATTATCCCGACGTCCAGCTCGATGAAAAAATTGTCGACGCGATGGCCGCACTGCTGGTGCGCATCCCGGATCAGTTTGACTGCATCGTCACCGGCAACATGTTCGGCGACATCCTGTCGGACGAAGCCTCGGAACTCTCCGGCGGCCTGGGCATCGCCGGCTCGACGATGACCGGTGACACCGCCTGCTGCGCGCAGGCCCAGCACGGTTCCGCCCCGGATATTGCCGGACAGGACAAGGCCAACCCGGTGTCATTGCTGTTGTCGGCCGCGATGCTGCTGGAATGGCTGGCGACCAGACACAAGCGCCCGGAATTCGATGCCGCTGCCAAGGCCATCGAAGCCGCCATCGACGCTGCATTGCAATCGCCGGAGACACGCACCGTTGATCTCGGCGGGAAACTCGGCACGAAGGCGTTTACTGAAAAACTTGTCGCGGCGATCTGAGCTGCGGGGATTATTGGTCCTGATCTGCCGCCGGCCGCGATTCCGGCGGCCCCTTCAGTTCCACCGTATTGCCCTCGGGATCGCTGATATACACCGACAGGCCGTGGCCATCGGCACCATAGCGGGATTTGATCTCACCCGGTACTACGCCGTGGCGGATCAGCTGCGCGGTCAGCGCGCCCGGATCGAAGGGTTCGATCCGCAGGCACAGGTGGTCCATGTTGCGTCCTTCGGCACCGGGCGCAGCGCCACCTTTGCGGCCGATTTCACCATCAACCGCAACCAGATCGATCAGCGAATTGCCGGCGCGCAATTGGGTCAGACCGAGATCCGGCCGCTCACGCTCCAGTGTGCAGCCCAGCACCTTGCAGTAAAACTGCACCATGCGCGGCACATTCGCTGCGCGCAGCACGACATGGTCAAGGCCGAGAATGCTGAACATGATCCGGTCTCATAAATAAAACCGCCGCAGCAGGTGCTGCGGCGGTGTGACTGCTGGTGCAGATTGGCAAAATATTGCGAATGTTTATAAGTAATTGATTTTAAACAATTATTTTCTTACTTATTAATGTCGCCCATGCACAGATACTTCACCTCAACGAACTCCTCGATGCCGTATTTGGAACCCTCGCGGCCAATACCCGATTCCTTGATGCCGCCGAAGGGCGCGATCTCGTTGGAAATGATGCCGACATTGATGCCGACGATGCCCGACTCCAGGCCTTCGGCAACTCGCCAGATGCGGCCGATGTCGCGGCTGTAGAAATACGCCGCCAATCCATATTCAGTGTTATTGGCCAGCTTCAGCAGTTCCTCTTCCGTCTTGAAGCGGAACAGCGGCGCCACCGGGCCGAAAGTTTCTTCGTGGGTGACTTTCATGTCGGTGGTCACGCCGGCCAGCACGGTGGGCTGGAAAAACTGACCGCCCTTTTCGTGGCGTTTGCCGCCGGTCAAAAGTTTTGCACCTTTGCTCAGCGCATCGGCGATATGTTCCTCCACCTTCTCGACGGCTTTCATGTCGATCAGCGGGCCCTGCAGGTTGCCGTCCTCAAGTCCGTTGCCAACTTTCATCGCGCCGACCTTGTCGGACAGCATTTTGGCGAATTTGTCGTAAACGCCGTCCTGCACAAAAATGCGGTTGGCGCAGACGCAGGTCTGGCCGGTGTTGCGAAACTTCGACGCCATCGCACCTTCAACCGCTGAAGCCAGATCGGCGTCATCGAACACGATGAACGGCGCGTTGCCGCCGAGTTCCAGCGACACTTTTTTCACCGTGGTCGCGCATTGCTGCATCAGCAGCTTGCCGATTTCGGTGGAGCCGGTGAAGGTGAACTTGCGCACCAGCGGATTGGTGGTCAGTTCCTTGCCGATGGGGCTGGCGGAACCTGTCACCACCGACAGCACGCCTTTCGGTATGCCCGCGCGTTCAGCGAGTTCACACAGCGCCAGCGCCGAATACGGCGTCTGCGAGGCAGGTTTGATCACCATCGTGCAGCCGGCGGCCAGTGCCGGGCCGGCCTTGCGAGTAATCATCGCGTTCGGGAAATTCCACGGCGTCACCGCGGCGCAGACACCGATCGGCTGCTTGATGACAACGATGCGCTTGTCCGGGGCATGGGTCGGAATGGTGTCGCCATAAATACGTTTGCCTTCCTCGGCAAACCATTCGATGAACGATGCGCCATAGGCGATTTCACCGCGCGATTCGGCAATCGGCTTGCCCTGCTCCACCGTCATCAGTTTCGCCAGGTCTTCCTGGTTGGCCATCATCAGGTCAAACCATTTGCGCAGGATGATGGAGCGCTCTTTCGCGGTTTTTGCACGCCATGCCGGCCAGGCGGCATTCGCGGCTTCAATCGCGCGCCGGGTTTCGGCGGCCCCCATTTTCGGCACGGTGCCGACCTGCGCGCCGGTGGCCGGGTTATGCACGGCCAGCGTCGACTTGTCATCGGCATCCACCCAAGCGCCGTCCACATAACACTGCTGGCGGAACAGGCTCGGGTCTTTCAATTCAACGGCGGGTTTGGCTTTTTGCAGCATGACTTCCACTCCTTGCGCTTGAAAATACGGCCGGAAAATGTGCGGTTTTGCACACCGGACTGCGGGCGGAAAGTATAACAAAGGGCATCCGACCAATCCCCGACCAATGAGCCATGCCCCGGAACCGGGCATCCCGGGCTTGCCTTGCACTGGACGAACCGCCTGTCACCCACGATCCACAGCGAACCGGTAAACGGTTGTATATAATGCTGAAACCGTTTGCTGCAACACATCAAAAAAGGATTTGTACATGCTCCCCCTCGCCCGCCGTTTGCGATTTGCTGCCCTCTGCGCAATCGTCAGCCTCGGCGTCCTCGGTGGTTGTGCCACCACCCATGATCCTCGCGATCCGCTGGAGCCGATCAACCGCGGCGTCTACCAATTCAATGAAGGCGTGGACACCATGTTCCTGAAACCCGCCGCCGAGGTTTATCAGGCGGTCATACCGCCGGTCGCGCGCACGGGTGTCAGCAACGTGTTTGCCAATGTGAATGATGTGGTCGTTGCACTGAACAACCTGCTGCAGGGCAAGATCAGCGAAGCCTTGTCGGATGTCGGCCGTGTGCTGATCAACACCACCGCCGGCCTGTTTGGCATTTTCGATGTCGCCACCCCGTCCGGCCTGGAAAAACACGATGAAGATTTCGGCCAGACTCTCGGTTACTGGGGCGTCGGCGACGGCCCTTACCTGGTGCTGCCGATACTCGGCCCGCGCACCACCCGTGATACCGGCGGCCTGGTCGTTGATTTCCTGACGGATCCGGTGAGTTACATCGACCCGTCGCGTGATCGCAATCAGGTGATGGGCCTGCGCCTGGTCTCGCGCCGTGCAGAGTTGCTCGGTGCCAGTCAGTTGCTGTCGGTGGCGGCGCTCGACGAATACGAATTCGTCCGCGACGCCTACCTGCAGCGCCGCCGTAACCTGATTTATGACGGCAATCCGCCGCGCGAAAAAGAAACCGGTATCAATGTCAGGCCGCTGCTGGCGCTACCGGCAAAAACCGGGGAAGTCGCAACAGACGAAATCCCGGACGCCGCGCCTGAGACACCGGCTGCAGCAGAAACCCGCAAGCCGGATGAAGTTTCGCAGTCGAACACCTCGGCCGTTACTGCGAAGCCCCAATCAGTCGTCCGCGTCTGGCTGCCTTAGCCTGAATCGTCAAGCCGCCGGGGGAGTTCCCCCCGGGCCCGGCATTGTCTTTTTCACATTGTCCATCACGGCCATCGCCGAACTGACCAGCGTTGCCACATCGGCGACGTTGGCCGGCACGATCAGCGTGTTGTTGGTACGGGCCAGGTGCGCGAATGCATTGACGTACTGTTTCGCCACTTCCAGATTGGCCGCCTGATTGCCACCCGGCGCGTTCAGTGCGCCAGCCACTGAACTGATCGCCGTTGCTGTCGCCTCGGCAATCAGCTGGATGCGCGCCGCTTCACCCTGGGCACGGTTGATCGCTGCGGTCTTGTCACCCTCCGACTTCAGTACCGCCGCCTGTTTCTCGCCGTCGGCCAGATTGATTTCTTCCTGGCGCTGACCTTCCGACTTGGCGATCAGCGCGCGTTTCTCGCGCTCCGAGGTGATCTGCGCCTGCATCGCCCGCAGGATCGCTTCCGGCGGCGTCAGGTTCTTGATTTCGTAACGCAGCACCTTGACGCCCCAGGTGCGCCCGGCTTCATCAAGCACCGCCACCACCTGGCGGTTGATCTCATCGCGGCTCTCGAAGGTCTTGTCGAGTTCCATCTTGCCGATTTCCGAGCGCAGCGTGGTCTGCGCCAGCTGGGTCACCGCCGAGACGTAATCGGAGGAACCGTAGGACGCGAGCTTCGGATCGGTCACCTGGTAATAGATGATGCCGTCCACGCCCAGTTGCGTGTTGTCGCGGGTGATGCACACCTGCTCCTGCACATCCAGCGACGTTTCCTTCAGTGAATGCCGATAGGCAACGCGATCGAGAAAGGGCACGATCACGTTCAACCCCGGCTCGAGCACCGAATGGTACTTGCCCATGCGCTCGACCACCCAGGCCATCTGCTGCGGTACCTGGCGTATCGATTCGATCGCCACCACCACGCCCAGCGCAACCACGAAAAACGGCACGGCAAACGAACGCTGGTCGAATGCGATCAGCAAGCCGGTCATGAACACGACGATGATCAGTTTCGGAAACATGGGACCCCCTCTGTTAATTTGGCTCAGTGCGGCTTTACTGCGGCTTGGCTGCGGACACGCGTAATGTGTTGCCGTCCACCGCATGTATGTAGAACATCCTGCCACCGGGTACGCGCTCTCCCGTAACCTGCGCTTCCCACTGTGCGTTGCGGTACTGGACCCGGGCCAGCCCGTCAGCCTCGCTGATCCAGGCATCCAGCACCACGGTCTGGCCGATGTCGAGGCCCTGTCCGGATACCGGCCGGGCCGCACCGCGAAACCGCTTGAGGACGATGACACCGACCACCGCCACTGCGGCGACAATCACCGCCTGCACCCAGAACGACTGCCCCAGGTACGCCGCGGCGGCGGCGGCCAGTGCGGCAACCCCGAGCACCAGCAGATAAAGCGTACCGGTCATCATCTCGACGATGATCAGTACGATGCCGATCACCACCCACAGTAAATACGGATCCATTACAGCCTCCCCTCATGCATCAACAAGGAACTAGCATAACAAACCCTGCGCACGGTTCTGAGACACTTCAATTAAGCCGTGCCACCTTGGTCGCCAGGTCGGCAATCTGCGCGCGCACGGCTTCAGCGTCGGGTGCGCCGGGGCACTGCTTGAGATAGGTTCCGAAATCGCCGAGTGCCGCACGGAAACATTCCAGTTTCAGGTAGATGCCGCCGCGGTCGCGGTATTCTTCGCCGGCATCGTCTGGCGTCAGTGCGATCAGCCGTTCGCTGGCGGACAGCGCCCGCAGCCAGTCATCCTGCTGTCCATAGACACCTTTCAGGTTGCGCAGCATGCGCGCCAGCACTTCCTTGTTGGAGGCCGCACTGAGCAGATGGGACAGGATGGCTTCGTCGACGTCTGCGGCACTGCCGGCGGCACGCAGGCGTTGCTGCAATTCATCCATGCCCAGCGACACACCACCGCAGTACGGATCCAGCACCACCACACCATCACGCAATGCACACTTCACCAGGAAATGTCCGGGGAAAGACACACCGTACAGGCCAAGGCCGATGCGGCGGCCGATTTCGATATAGACCACGCCCAGCGTGATCGGGATGCCGAGGCGGCGTTCGAGCACTTCATTGAGGAAACTGTTGCGCGGATCGTAATAATCGTCGGTGTTACCGCTGAACCCCAGTTCGGAGAACAGGAAATGGTTCAGCGCCAGCAGTTTTTCGGCAGTCGCCACATCCGCGCGCAAGCGGCTGCGCAGCTTGTTGGCCATCTCATCCAGTCGTGCCAGGTAATCATCAACCGCAAGGCCCGGGTATTCGCTCGCGGCGATCCACAGCGCACCTTCTGCCAGCGACACATCCTCATCAGGCATGCGCGTGATGCGCCGCCACTGCTCGGCGGCCAGTGCTTCCGGAGAAAGACTGTCTCTCGCGGCATCTCTGCTCATGCGCGCCTCGCCAGCGGCAGGTTCATCAGCAGGTTCTGCGGTTTCAGCCGCAGGTTGCCGTCGGTGGTCATCGCCATGCCGAGGAATACCGGCGCCCCGCGCATTTCCGCCTGCAGCGCAGCAGCATCCGCGAAATCCATGCGGAACAGGCCAACCACCCGCCGCATGCGCTCTTCATCGACCTCGCCGCCGGCATAAATATCATTCAGCATCGCGCTGGCCTCGACATCAAGACCAATGTGCCATTTCCATTCCTCGTCGGGAATTTCGCGGACGGGAGTCACTTTCACCGGTGTGCCGTGAAAATGTTCAACCCAGCGCGCCAGCAGCTCGCACAGCGCCAGCGAACCGGGTAACCCCGGATTGACCTGCAGCACGGTGTCGCGGCGTTCATCGCGACGGAAATACTCCACATGATTGGCTTCGTCGAGCACGTCGAGGTCCATGGAGCGCAGCGGCGCATTCACTTCCTTCAGCATGCGCCCGAGGTTGCCGAGCCCGCCGCTTTCCGCATGCAGGCTCACGGTTTCCGCATCAGCCAGCATTACCGCGCCATCCTTGACGCTGACTCGCTGCTGCCGGAAAAAAGTTTCCGCCGCACGCACCAGCAGACCGTTGTCGCTGCCGTCCAGCATGCCGCGCAGGATGACCTCGGCGGTGTGGTAAATGAACGGCGGCGGCACCGCGACGTCCTGCCGGAACAGGCTGAAATAGAAAGCTTCCAGGGTCGGCGCCGCCAGCAACTGATCGCGGAAGCGCAGCATCACCCGGTAGTTTTCCTGCGCATCAGGATCTGCCAGTGCGGTGATTTCTGCATCGCTGACCGCGCGGCGCGGCGTCTCCAGCAGGGCCGCATGCAGGCGACGCTCCGCAGCACAGGACTCGGCAACGGGCGCCAGTTCGGGGCGCGCGTAATAGAGCCTCAGGTAATCGTCAGTGACGAGCAGATGCCCGTCGGAAGCCCGCTCGAGCAATTGATAACCGCTGTGTTGCCAGAAATCCATAATGAATCCGATCCCGAACCCATTATGCCACGGCGCTTGCGCCTGCCGGCCTGCCGAATATCCCGCAATCCATCACAACCGCAGCCAAACTTAACAAAACAGTAGATTTTGCACCACCCCTTCGGTCACTTATGATTCTGGCCGGAACTATCGCAATTTCCGCAGGCAACGCGATTAAAACGAAATAATCAAAAAGGAAAGCATGGGCGGCGACCACTTCATCATGAGCTATGTTCAGGCCTGCACAGCCGGAAAACTGGCGTTCTCCGAATGCGGCCCCGTGTGGCAATTTGCCGTCATTGCCCTGCTGCTGGCCGTGGCGATCACGTTTCTCATATTACTCGTCATGGGCCCTCAAGGACGATCGGCGAAAAATTGATGTCTGCACTGGCGACATTATGATGACGATATCGCTCTCCCCGACATGGATAGGCATGGCGGCCGCCCTGCTGACCACCGCCGCGTTCGCGCCGCAGGCCGTCAAGGCCTGGCGGTCCCGTTCGACCAGGGACGTATCGCTGGCCATGTTCACCCTGATGGTGACCGGCATCACCCTGTGGCTGATTTACGGCATCCTCATTGACGACCTTCCGCTGATCCTGGCCAACGCGGTCACGCTGATATTCGCCGGCGCCATCCTGGTCGCCAAAATCCGTTTTCACTAGGAAGCATCATCTCAATTTCGCCGTACCCGGCAGCAATAAAACCATAAACAGTGGATTGCGTCCCCTGCTATACCGATACACTGGGTGCCATCAGGAATCGATCCTTCCTTTATCTGGAGATACGACGATGGCCAAAAAGAAAAACAAGCATCCCGCCGGACAGCCGGCATTGGGCTTTGGCAACAAGGTGGAAAAGCTGGTGGTTTCCCTGGATCCGTCAGTGCTTGCGGAACTGAAACGTCGCCACGAGGAAACGGGAGCCACGATGGCCGAACTGGTTCGCAGGGCTGTCAAATTCTGGATTGCGGGCACCAAGGCGGCAGCGCTTGAAGTGGATGACGCAAGATCCCAGCTTTTGAAAGGGCGACGCGGCAAATAGCACCGCCAGTTCACCAACCATTTACCGTATTTACCGCGACATGATTTACCCATTGTAAAACCGTGCCGGATCAACGACCTGCGCCCCGGAGACGAATCGAATGTCCGATTCGCCGCGCTATAATCCGCGCTGGCCCCGGTAGCTCAGTGGATAGAGCAGCCCCCTCCTAAGGGGCAGGTCGGACGTTCGATTCGTCTCCGGGGCGCCAAATAATCAAGTCGATACGAAGTGACATCCGGACACCAAAAATCCTGGTGCCAGGCGCGCAGCAGGATTGGCAATGGAACCTAAAGGTTCAGGCCATGGTCTTGTCGTAGTGTAACGACCAGTCTGCCGCCGATTTTCAGTTCCCGTTCGGTTCAGTCATCGGCGATGCCGACTCTTTCGACGCCCCCAGTGCCAATCCGGAATTGAAGTGGAACTGCACACAACCAGATATCAGAATCAGGCGCCATTGACCAGGAGCATTACATGATTCCGCGTTCGGCGCTTTCGGTCGGCAAGGCACCCGACATCGCATCCGCATCGGTGCAGGATGCACTTTCGACGCTCCGGGTGAACCCCGAGACGGGACTCACGTTTACCAACGTGGAAACCCGTCGCAAAGAATGCGGGTACAACGAGGTCGCGGTGCAAGTAGAACACCCGGTCCTCCAGTTCCTCGGCAAATTCTGGGGCGCATCGGCATGGATGCTGGAGTTGATCATGATCCTGTCGGCTGCCCTCGGGAAATACTCGGATCTTGCCGTGGTGGGCTCGCTGCTGGTCGTCAATGCCGTGCTGGGCTTCATGCAAGAACGCCGTGCGGTCGGCGTCGTCGAGACGCTCAGGCGACGCCTGCAGGTCACTGCGCGTGTACTGCGCGAGAGCCGCTGGCAGGTCATCCCCGCGCGGCAACTGGTCCCCGGCGACATCATCCGCGTCCGCGCCGGCGATATCATCCCCGCGGATGTCAAGGTTCTGACCGGCGCGTTGAGTGTGGACCAGTCCGCCCTTACCGGCGAATCGCGGGATGTGGACAAGACCCCGGGCGACGCACTCTCGTCCGGATCAGTAGTCCGTCGGGGAGAAGCCAACGGCGTTGTCATCCTGACAGGGGCACGGACCTATTACGGTCGCACTACGGAACTGGTGCAGCACGCGCGCCCGGCCCTCCATATCGAAGCAGTGGTAGGCAAGGTAGTCCGCTGGCTATTCGTCATCGTCGGCGCGCTGCTCGGCATGGTCATCGCGCTGTCGCTGATCCGTGGAATGGCACTTATCGACGTACTTCCGCTGATGCTCGTGCTGCTGATGAGTGCGGTGCCAGTCGCTCTTCCCGTCATGTTCACAGTCAGCATGGCAGTAGGCGCAAGGGAACTGGCGAAGCGCGGCGTACTGGTCACACGTCTCAGTGCCGCAGAGGACGCCGCGACCATGGATGTGCTGTGCGTGGACAAGACGGGCACGATCACCATGAATCAATTGGCGGTTGCCGGCGTGATTCCACTCGGGGACGCGACCGAATCTACAGTGTTGCTTGCCGGCGCCCTCGCTTCCCGTGAAGCGAATCAGGATCCGATCGACCTCGCGTTTCTCGCCGCCGCGAAAGCAAAGCACGTCTTCGACGGCACATCCGCGATCATCCCGGTTTCCTTCGTGCCGTTCGACGCCTTGATCCGGCGGACCGAGGCCGTGGTCGAGCGCAACGGGCAGCGACTGCGGGTAATGAAAGGCGCACTGCGCACCGTCGCCGCCGCCTGCGGTCTCCAGCCACCGGCCATCGCGGCGCTGGAGACACAGTTCCGCGAACTGGCGCTGAAGGGATACCGGACACTGGCGGTGGCGCAAGGTCCTGAAACAGGTACACCCGCACTCGTCGGATTGGTGAACTTATACGATCCGCCCCGGCCGGACGCCAAACAGCTCATCACCGAACTGCACAGTCTCGGTGTTTCCGTGAAAATGCTGACCGGTGATGCGCTGGCAATAGCGGGTGAAGTCGCGCAGGGCGTCGGCTTGCACCATATCCGGCGCGTCGCGGACCTGAAGCAGGCCGACAGCGAGGCGGGCGACCTGTTGGCCGGGACCGATGGCTTTGCGGAGGTGTACCCGGAGGACAAGTACATCGTGGTTCGTCACCTGCAGGCCGCTGGTCACGTCACCGGCATGACCGGCGACGGCGTCAACGATTCTCCCGCCCTGCGCCAGGCCGAAGTCGGCATAGCCGTCAGCAGTGCGACGGATGTCGCCAAGGCCGCAGCCAGCGTTGTCCTGACCGATCCGGGATTGACAAACATCGTCACGTTGGTCGAGCAGGGACGGACCATTTACCAGCGAGTGCTGACATGGATCGTCAACAAGATCAGCCGGACAATCCTTAAGGCAGCCTTTGTCGCCATCGCGTTTGTGGCAACCGGCAAATTTGTCGTCTCCGCCTTTGCCATGCTCTTGCTGGTTTTCATGACTGATTTCGCAAAAATATCCCTCGCCACCGACAACGTCCGTCCTTCCAGAAATCCGGAGACATGGAACATCGGTGGCTTTATCACGGTATCCGTCGTGCTGGGGATAGCCATGGTGATGGAGACCCTTCTGGGCCTCTACTTCGGCTGGTCCCACCTCGGCCTGGCGGCTGACGACAATGCCCTTTACACTTTCAGTTTCCTGATGCTCCTCTACTTCGCCGCGTTTTCCATCGTGTCGGCCAGAGAGCGGCGGTGGTTTTGGTCTTCGATGCCCGGCAAAACGCTCATCGCGGCTGTGGCCACAGATGTGCTGCTGGGCACTGCCCTGACGTTCGCAGGACTGCCCGGTCTTGCGGCATTGCCATGGTGGCAAACGCTGGGCGTATTTTTCTACGCGATGGTCGCGTGTCTCGTGGTGAATGACGCCCTGAAGGTGGCAATGATCAGGTGGCAAATTCCGCTCGCCGTAACCGGGGATCGCTCAAACGGCGCTCACTTGAATACGACGTCGGGAGCTCGCCCGAAACACTCCGGCCGGCAATAATGGCGAATACTGGCCGCCACAAAAACATTGCTTTTCGTGCCCCGGCAAAAACTCTTTCAAAGCAATACGAAGGACATCATCGTTGTCAGAACGACCCCTTACTTGCCGCGGATCAGCAGCACCGGTACGGCGGCGATGTGCACCACTTTTTCGGCAACGCTGCCGAGCAGTAGGTGGCTGACGCCGCGGCGCCCGTGTGTGCCGATGACGATCAGGTCGGCAGACCAGCGCCGAGCCTCGTCGATGATGACATCGGCGACGTGATGTCCCAGCGTTTCGATCTCGAGCAGCCCGGTTTCCGCCTGCACGCCCGCGGCGCCAGCCGTGGCCGCGGCCCTGTCCAGGATGGCGCGGCCCGACTTGCGCACGGCTTCGACGAACTCGTTCATGACATGTTCGGACTCCAGATTGAAGTTGATTTCATCGACCACGGAGACCAGCCGCAGTTGCGCGCGCTGGTCCCTGGCCAGATTGATCGCCGCCTGCAATGCCCGGCCGGATGTACTGCTGCCGTCGACAGGCACTAAAATGCGCTGGAACATCGCCGCTCTCCCGCTTTGGTGTTAATGGTAGGATACTGGACTGGCTGAAAATTGTAACGACAGCCCGGCACTGATGCATCCGCACGGTGGCGCCCGCTGTGAAACGTTGTGCAATTCAAGTCAACGCGACCGCGCGCCGCCGCACCGATTCACCTCCCTTGAGAGCGTTGCCGCCCTTTTCGTCCATGTTGCTCGGCTGCATTGCAGATGACTTTACCGGCGGAACCGACCTCGCCAGCATGCTGGCGACCGGCGGCATGCGTACGGTGCAGACCATCGGCGTGCCCGATGGAAAAATCGACAGCGCGGATGCCGTAGTCGTCGCACTCAAGTCACGCACCGCGCCGCCGGCACAGGCGGTTGCCGAATCCCTCGCCGCGCTGCGCTGGCTGCAGGCGCAGGGTTGCAAACAATTCTTTTTCAAATACTGCTCGACCTTTGATTCCACGCCGGCCGGCAACATCGGACCAGTGATGGATGCGTTGATGAACGCGCTGGACCTTTCCTTCACCATCGCCTGCCCCGCTTATCCGGAAAACGGGCGCACCGTCTATCGCGGGCACCTGTTCGTCGGCAACCAGTTGCTGTCCGACTCCGGCATGAAAGACCATCCGCTGACCCCCATGACCGATGCCAACCTGATGCGCGTCTTGCAGGCGCAAACCCGGCAGCGTGTCGGACTGATCAGCCATGACACGGTGGTCGGCGGTGCCGCCGCCATCCTCGACGCCTGCAAAGCCACAGCTGTTGCAGGTAACAACATCGCCATCGTCGATGCCGTATCCACAGCAGACCTGCACGCCATCAGCAAGGCCTGCGCAGAACTGCCGCTGCTGACCGGTGGCTCCGGCATCGCGCTCGGCCTGCCCGACAATTTCCGCCGCAGCGGAGAATTGCCCGATCGTCCTGCAGCCGCTGCGCTGCCGCGCATTGACGGTGCCACCGCAATCATCGCCGGCAGCTGCTCGACCGCCACCAATGCCCAGGTCGCGCGCTGGCTGGAAACACGACAGGGGTACCGCGTCGACGTGCGCCGCCTGCTGGCCGGTGCCGATGTCGTCGGCGAAGCGCTGGACTGGCAAAGCCGGCAGGCGCGGCGCGATCCGGTGCTGGTCTATGCCACCAGCACACCGGATGAAGTGCGAGCCGTGCAATCAGAGAGCGGCGCGGAACAAGCCGGACAAAAAGTTGAAAGCGCACTGGCGGAAATAGCCGCCGGCCTGGCGCAGGCCGGCACCCGAAAATTCATCATCGCCGGCGGTGAAACTTCGGGCGCCATCGTCAAACGTCTGGGCATACGTGCACTGCGCATCGGCCCCGCCATTGACCCCGGCGTACCCTGGACCTGCAGCGTCGCCGCACAACCGCTGGCACTGGCGCTGAAGTCCGGCAATTTCGGCAGCGTCGATTTTTTCGAAAAAGCATTGAGCAGGCTGCAATGAGTCGCATTTAATAGGGATGCTGCGATGAACGAAAACCAGTTGCGCGAAGAGATTGCCACGCTCGGCCGCTCGATTTATGAGCGCGGCCTGACCCACGGCAGCACCGGCAACATCAGCGCACGCTGCAGCGACGGCTGGCTGCTGACGCCTACCGGCTCCAACCTCGGCCGCCTCGATCCGGGACGTCTTTCCAAACTCGACTGGAACGGCAAACTGGTCTCCGGCGATGCCCCGTCCAAGGAAAATTTCCTGCATCTCGCGATGTACCAGGAGCGCCCGCAAAACGGCGCCGTGGTGCACCTGCACAGCACACATTCGGTGGCCGTGTCGGTGCTGGCCGATACCAATGCCGAAGACGCACTGCCGCCGCTGACCGCCTATTACGTGATGCGCATCGGCTCGTTGCCGATGGTGCCCTACTACGCACCCGGTGACATGGGACTGGCGGGCGCCGTGCGCAAACTGGCATCAAAACATCATGCGCTGCTGCTCGCGAACCACGGCCCGGTCGTCGGCGGCAGCACGCTGGCCGCGGCGGCCGATGCCATTGAAGAACTGGAAGCCACGGCCCGGCTGCATCTGCTGCTGCGCAGCGAAAAAATCCGCCCGCTGGATGCCGTGCAGGTGGCAGAACTGAAACGGCGCTATCCGGTATAGTTTTCTGCAGCTTTGGGATCCTTCTGCGGTGATATCGGAATAAGCCGGCCGGGTTGGTGTTTGCCTGGATACCAGTCGATCTGACAGGCAATCCGGCAGCCCGTCACCTCTTCAGACCTTCCGTCAACAGGAACAGACATCATGCCCGCCATCCGCTTGCTCATTTCCGCATTGCTGCTCATCGGCTTGCTGGCCGGCTGCGCGATCCCATCCGCCATCAAACCCGGCACCACTGCGGATGAATTGCTGCAAAAACTCGGCAAGCCCACTGAGGTTCGCTCCGGCCCGCAGAACGGCGAATCCTGGGATTATGTCTACGGACCAGAAGGCGTGGAAAGCTGGCGCTTCGACATCGACCGCAGTCGCATGGTCAGCAGTTCCACGCAATTACTGACTCTGGAGCGACTGCAACGCGTGGTCGCAGGCGTCACCACGCAGGAGGAAGTCAAAACCCTGCTCGGCAAACCGCGTGAAATCGCCGTGCTGAGTGGAGAAACCGTCTGGGAATGGCGCGTTGCGCTGGGACCGGAATACGGGGTGTACGTGGTCCGGTTCGGCCCGAACGGCATCGCCACCGGCTACAACGTGCTCAGGGACTTCAAGCACGACGGTGACAAGGACAGTGGCCGCTGACGCGGCTGGCGTCAGATGCCGGCGAGTTTTGAATTCGCCGCAGCGAGGCGCTCGACCAGGATGCGCAGGTAGGTGCGGTCGAAATTGAGCCGGCAGATTTCCGATGCATGCTCCAGCGTCTTGATACTGATCTTGATCATGCGTACATCCGTAGCCGCCACCACGTCGGCGGAGCGAACTCCGCCCGCCTCACCCAGATAGGCCATCTCGCCGACCGATTCACCGGCCTTGAGCAGACTCAGCAGCAACCGCCGCTTGCGTAACACCCGCGCCTCGCCGGTGACCAGAATGCAGAAAAAATCGCCGGGGTCGCCCTCATTCATGATGACTTCGTCTTTGGCCACATCCACCCATTCGGAGAATCGCAATACTTCCCACAACTCGACGTCGCCGAAGGATTTGAAGAAGGACAGCGTGCGCAGGGTGTTGAATTTCTCGGTATCTAGCACGCCGTGCTTGGGCAATGGCGCGCCAGAAGCAATGGCTGCCAGGTCGTTGGCGAACTGCTCCCAGCTCATGTAACGCACAGCCTGGTCGCGCGCCATGGCGCGGCTCACCACCAGATCAATTTCAGTGGCCAAATCCTGACGAAATTCCGAAGGCAGCGGCGGATCGTCATTCAGCACCTGGTTCGCCAGGCCGGCAATATTGGTGGCGCTGAACGGCAACCGCCCGGTGAGCAGCTGGAACATCACCACGCCCAGCGCGTAAATATCGGTCTGCAGGTTGATCGGTTTGTTCAGGTGCTGCTCCGGCGACATGTAGGCCGGCGTGCCGATGCCGTCAACCACCGTGCGCTCGGTCAGCAGCAGCGCCGCGGAGCCGAAATCCGTAACCTTGATGTCGGTATTGTTCTGGACCAGGATGTTGGCCGGCTTGATGTCGCGGTGGATCACGCCGATCCGCGAAGCAAAATCCAGCGCCTTGGCACATTTGAACACCACTTCGATGACATCGCCCAGTGCCAGCAGATTGTCGACTCGCGTAAAACGCTGCAGCGTGCCGCCCGACACGTACTCCATGACGATGTAGGCGTTTTCCTCGTCGGCCACCGCGTCGTAGATTTCGACGATATGCGGATGCGTCAGCTTCCCGGCCAGCGAGGCTTCCGTCAGGAACAGGTGGTGCAGCAGCTGGCCGCGGGTCTCGTCCTTCAGTGCGCCCTGAGACACCAGCTTGATTGCCACTTCGCGGGAATTGAAGGCATCGCGCGCCAGGAACACCGTGCTGGTCGCGCCATCGCCGAGCTTCTTGACGATTTCATACTTGCCGATCTTGTTGACGACCGATTCCGCCATGAACTGCCGCCTTTTTTGATTGTTTTATGCGCATCGGGCGCAGCCCGGAACAAACTTGCATGTCATTGCACACAATGGCGTGATTAAAACCCGCCACCTGTCGAGCGTCAACCTGCCGATGCAGGGCCTGCTAACCATTACTTCATGAGTGCGACGGCGACGATTTGGCCCTGGGACGCGAAGCCCCGAGCGCGGTTTGCCCGTAGGCAAATAAGCGAAAGGGCGACAATGGCCTGGGGCCAAATCGTCCCGTCCCTGCGGGTTGTGGCCAAAATCGCCACTGGCTGCGTTGCTCGCCTTGCCCATATACTCGATATGGACTGCGGCAAGCGCCTTGCCACTGACAATTTTGACCACAACGCATCTCACGAAGTAATGGTTAACAGGCCCTAACATGCTGTTGCAATCCCACGACAAAGCCCGCATGACTGCAACGCACACGACCAGCCAGCGCTGGCAATTCTGGATCGACCGCGGCGGCACTTTCACCGACATCGTCGCCCGCCGCCCCGACGGCGGCCTGGTCACGCACAAGCTGCTTTCCGAGGATCCGGCGCGTTACCGCGATGCCGCACTGGCCGGTATTCGCGACCTGCTGGGCCTCGCCCGCGACGCCGCCATCCCGGCAGGACAAATCGATGCCGTGCGCATGGGCACCACGGTGGCGACCAATGCCCTGCTCGAACGCCGCGGCGAACGCACCGCGCTGTTCATCACCCGCGGTTTCGGCGACGCGCTGCGCATCGCCTGGCAGAACCGCCCGCGCATCTTCGACCGCCATATCGTGCTGCCGGACCTGCTCTACAGCGCGGCCTGGGAAGTCGATGAGCGCATGAGTGCCCATGGCGACGTCATCCGCACCCCGGATGCCGCAGCACTGCGCCGTGACCTTGCGGCAGCACGGGACCAGGGTTACGCCTCGATCGCCATCGTATTCATGCACGGCTACCGCTACCCGGCGCATGAACAGCTCGCCGCTGCTCTTGCCCGCGACTGCGGATTTGTACAGATTTCGGTATCGCATGAAGTCAGTCCGCTGATGAAACTGGTGGCGCGCGGCGACACCACTGTGGTCGACGCCTACCTGACACCGGTGCTGCGACGTTACGTCGAACAGGTGAAAAACGAACTGCCGGGCACGCGCCTGCTGTTCATGCAATCCAGCGGCGGCCTCACTGACGCGGGGAATTTCCGCGGCAAGGACAGTATCCTCTCCGGCCCTGCGGGCGGCATCGTCGGCGCGGTACGCACGGCGCTGAATGCCGGCTGTGAACGCATCATCGGTTTCGACATGGGTGGCACATCCACTGATGTCGCGCATTTTGCCGGGCACGACCTCGCAGCACTGGAACGCACTTTCGATGCACAAGTCGCCGGTGTGCGCGTACGTGCCCCGATGCTGGCCATACACACCGTCGCCGCCGGCGGTGGATCGATACTGCATTTCGACGGTGCACGCATGCGCGTCGGCCCCGATTCCGCGGGTGCCGATCCCGGCCCCGCCTGTTACGGCAAGGGCGGTCCGCTGACCATCACGGACTGCAACGTGCTGCTGGGCAAAATCCAGCCGGCGTTTTTCCCGCGGGTGTTTGGTGCCAGCGGTGATCAGCCGCTGGATGCGGCCGCAGCCGAAATCCTATTCACTGCGCTGCACCGTGAAATTGTTAATAAAAACAATAACTTACAATCCATTGCCGAGATAGCCGACGGCTATGTGCAAATCGCTGTCGAAAACATGGCGAATGCGATCAAGAAAATTTCGGTGCAGCGTGGCCACGACGTCACCGCTTACACCCTCACCTGCTTTGGCGGCGCCGCGGGCCAGCATGCCTGCCGCGTCGCCGACGCGCTCGGCATGCCACGCATTTTCATCCATCCACTGGCGGGTGTGTTGTCAGCTTATGGCATGGGCCTCGCCGACATCACGGCAATGCGTGAATCCGCGGTGGAAGCACCGCTGCATGCAAAAGAGATCACGGCACTGGATGTGAAAGTCGCAACGCTGGGTGCTGCTGCGCGTGAGGATGTCGCGGCACAAGGCGTGGCAATCGAAAACATCAAACTGCATGCACGCGCCCATATCAAATATGCCGGGACCGACAGCACACTGACCGTGGCCTACGGGTCTGCGGCATCCATGCAGGAAGCCTTTGTCCGGCTCTATCTGCAGCGTTACAGTTTCCTGATGCCGGAACGCGCGCTGGTCATCGAAGCGATCTCGGTCGAAGCCGTGGGCAGCAGTGCCGGTGTTACGGAAAACACAAGGACTGCATCCGCAACCCAGGCTCCCGCCTTCGTCGCCCGTGCTCAGATGTACAGCAACGGCGCATGGCATGACGTGCCGGTCTACAAACGCGAAGCGCTCGCTCCCGGCCACAGCATCAGCGGGCCGGCGATCATCGCCGAAGCCAATGCGACCACGATCATCGAACCCGGCTGGCAAACCGAAGTCACGCTGCGCAATGACCTGCTCTTGAGCCGTCGTGAACCGCGACACGCCGCACAGGCCGGCACTGCCGCCGATCCGGTGATGCTCGAAGTATTCAACAATCTCTACATGTCGATCGCCGAACAGATGGGCGCAACGCTGGCCAACACCGCCTATTCGGTCAACATCAAGGAGCGGCTGGATTTTTCCTGTGCGCTGTTCGACGCCCAGGGCAAGCTGATCGCCAATGCACCGCACATGCCCGTGCATCTCGGCTCGATGGGGGAAAGCGTCAGGGCGGTGATCAAGGCCAACCGCGACCGCATGGCGCCGGGCGACGCATGGATGCTGAATGATCCTTACGCCGGCGGCACCCACCTGCCCGACATCACGGTGATCACGCCGGTGTTCGATGCCGAGGACCGTGAGGTGCTGTTCTACACCGGATCACGCGGCCACCATGCCGACGTTGGCGGCATCACGCCGGGATCAATGCCGCCGGACAGTCGCCATATCGACGATGAGGGCGTGCTGATTTCGAATTTCCTGCTGGTGCAGCAGGGACGGTTGCGCGAAGCCGAAACCCGTGCCCTGTTTGCATCGACACACCACCCGGCGCGCAACATCGACCAGAACATCGCCGACCTGCGCGCAATGATTGCCGCCAACCACAAGGGGGCACAGGAACTGGAGCGCATGGTCGGGCACTTCGGCCTCGGCGTGGTCTCCGCGTACATGCAGCATGTGCAGGACAACGCCGAGGAAGCCGTGCGCCGCGTCATCGGCAGCCTGCGCAACGGCAGCTTCAGTTACGAAATGGACCACGGCGCGGTCATCCACGTTGCGATTCGAGTCGACACCGCAGCGCGCAGCGCGGTCATCGACTTCACCGGCACATCAAAGCAGGGCCAGGACAATTTCAACGCGCCCTTCGCGGTGACCATGGCCGCTGTGCTGTACGTATTCCGCACGCTGGTCGATGACGACATTCCGCTGAATGCCGGCTGCCTGAAACCGCTGACGGTGATCGTGCCCGAGGGTTCGCTGCTCAACCCGCGTTACCCCGCCGCAGTGGTCGCCGGTAATGTTGAAACCTCGCAATGCGTGACCGATGCCTTGTACGGCGCACTGGGCGCCATGGGTGCCTCGCAGGGCACGATGAACAATTTCACCTTCGGCAACGAACGCCACCAGTACTACGAAACCATCGCCGGCGGCTCCGGTGCAGGTGATGGTTTTGCCGGAACGGCCTGCGTGCAGACCCACATGACCAATTCGCGGCTGACCGATCCCGAAGTGCTGGAATGGCGTTATCCGGTGCGACTCGACAGTTTTGCCATACGCCGCAACAGTGGTGGCGCCGGACGCTGGCGCGGCGGCGACGGCGCTGTCCGGCGCCTGCAGTTCCTTGAGCCGATGACCGCTGCGATCCTCTCCGGCCACCGTCGCGTGCCGCCGTACGGCATGGCCGGCGGACAGCCGGGACAGACCGGACGCAACAGCGTGATTCGCGCTGACGGCACGGTCACCCCCCTCGGAGCCTGTGCCAGCGTCGATATGCAGCCGGGCGACAGCTTCGTGATCGAAACGCCGGGTGGCGGCGGCTACGGAACGGTAGAATAATCAAAACAACAAGTTAATCATTCAAAATCCCAAGACAGGTTACCCATGGCCCGTGTACCGCTGATCGGCGAGGAGCGCAGCGACCTCGCCCCATTCATAGCGCGCGTCAAAGCCGAGCGCGGCAAGCTGATCAATCTTTATCGCGTACTGATGAACAGCCCGGCCATAGCCGCCGGCTGGCTGGACTTCAATACTATCGTGCGTTACAAGACCACGCTGGATGCGGCACTGCGCGAAATGATCATCCTGCGCGTGTCCATCCTCAACGGCGCCGAATACCAGGCGCGTATCCACGGCAGCAGCCATGCACTGCAGGCGGGATTGAGCGTAGAGCAGATTGCAGCGCTCAACAACTGGGTGGACAGCGACCTGTTCAGCAAGCCGCAACGCGCCGCCCTCGCCTGGACCGATGCGATGACCCAGCAGATCAACGTACCCGATACCCTGCACAACGAACTGCAGCGCCACTTCGACGATCAGGCTGTCGTGGAAATCACCGTACTCGCCGGCGCCTACAACATGCACACCCGCGTCGCGCGCGCACTGCGCATCGAATCCGAAACCCCGGTCAAAGCCTGAGCATGGCAAAACCCGTCCTGGTTGTTGAAGAAGATCCGTTCCTGCGCCTGATCGGCGTCACGCTGGACCCCGCCACCAGCGCGGAACGCATCGCCGCCTTTGCCGATTTTTTTGCTCACGACCTGCCGGATTTCGACGGCTGGCTGCGTCAGTTGCGTGGTCGACTGGCGAAGCTGTATCCGGCGGAAGTGCGACTGGTCGACAGCAGCGAAGCACTGCGTGCCGCGCTGGGCGATGCCGATTTCGCCGTCATGGAATCACTGCCCTTCGGCGCCGCCGAGCTTGCCGCCGCGCCACGGCTGCGTGCGGTGCAGAAATACGGCGCCATCCCTGCCAATATCGACACTGCAGCATGTGCGGCACGCAATGTTCCGGTGCTGACCTTGCGCCGTCGCGCCAACATCGCCTGTGCCGAACACAGCATGGCGCTGATGCTCGGGCTGTCGCGCCAGTTGCAGCGAACCATCAACCGCATCAGCACCGCAGCACTGGAGACTGCCGGGTTTTCGCCACGCACCTACGACCGCCGGCATACGGCGAATTCCAACTGGGCACGCGTCCCCGGCATCCGCTTGCTGCATGGCACGACGCTGGGCATCGTCGGTCTCGGCGAAATCGGCCGCGAGGTGGCAACCCGCGCCGCAGCCTTCGGCATGAACATTCTCTATCACCAGCGCACGCAACTGCCTGCAGCGGTAGAAACTGCGCATCATGCGCACTACGCTGACTTCGACACTCTGCTCGAAACCAGTGACTGGGTGGTGATCTGCCTGCCCGGCAATGCCAACACCCGCCACCTGTTCAACGCCATGCGCCTGGCGCGGATGAAACCCGGCGCACGGCTGGTCAATATCTCGCGTCCGGAGATCGTCGACCGTGATGCGCTGGTTGCCGCACTGCGTTCCGGCCATCTCGGCGGCTTTGCGCTCGACCCCTTGTATGAAGCGCCGGGGCGTGATGACGACGAACTGCTGCAATTCAACAACGTGCTGATCACCCCGCACATCGCCGCCCAGCCGCGCTTCAACGCGCTGGACGACATCACTGACCTGATCACCGGGCTCGAGGAGAAATTGCCATGAACAAAAAAACAATCATCATTGCCGCAGGTATTGCCCTGTTCGGAGTTCATTCATCCGCAACACTGGCGGCTGATCCCTGGCCCAGCCGCCCGATCCGCCTGGTCGCACCGTTCCCTGCCGGAAGTTCCGTGGATGCCGCCGTGCGGGTGATCACGCCACGGGTCTCCGATGCTCTCGGGCAGTCGATCGTCATCGACAACCGTGCCGGCGCCAGTGGTTCAATCGGCGCGGAAGTGGCTGCGCGCGCGGCACCCGACGGCTATACGCTGTCCGGCGGCACCACCAGCACCCATGCGCTGTCCAAAGTGCTGAATCCGCACCTGAGCTATGACCCGCAGCGCGATTTTGTACCGATCACCATGATCGGCCAGTTACCGTACATCCTCGCGGTGTACCCGGGTGTTGCCGCCAACACGCTGCAGGAACTGATTGCGCTGGCACGCGCCAAACCGGGCGCGATCCGCTACACGACCGTCGGCGACGCGAGCATGGCGCGTCTCGGCGGCGAACTGCTGTCCAACCTGACCGGCATCAAGATCACGCCGATCGCCTACAAAAGCTCCGCGCAATCGGTAGTCGACACCATCGCCGGCCGCATCGAATTGCAGTTCGGCACCATGGCCCCGGTGCTGCCGCATGTGCGTGCAGGCCGGCTGCGGGCACTGGCTGTCACCAGCGGCAAACGCGCACCGGCGTTGCCCGACGTACCGACAGCGCAGGAAGCCGGCGTAAAGAATTTCGAGGTCACGCTGTGGCTTGCGGTGTTTGCGCCGGCGAAAACCCCGCGCGCCATCGTCGAGCGCCTGAACAAGGAATTCACGACAGCGATCAACACTCCCCAGGTGCGCGACGCGCTGCTGCTGCAGGGCCTGCAGCCGGAGACCACAACCTCCGCGGCTTTCGCGAAATATCTCGATGCTGAGATCAGCAAATGGCGCGAGGTTGCGCGCAAGGCCGACTTGAAACCACAGTAAATTGCCCCCCGCCGAATGCCGCCGAACAACACCCCGCAGATGCAAATAGGAGAGCGCTTGCGGTTGACCGTCCTATTAGTCGCACCATTATTAGTCTACGTATTTTCGGTGCTCGGCAATGCATGGTCTCTCAAAGCGTCCGGTCACTTTTCCTCCGTCATGAACACAGTTGGTTTCCATGAATGTGAGAAAAAATACCACGCAAAGGAAAACCCCGGCAGTGATATGAATCTGTGGTTATTTGAAAATTACGAAGAAATCACCTTTCATTCCATCATTCTCTCGGACTCTGAATGCATGGGAAAACTGATTGCCTTGGGAAACCAGTACATCCTGAGCAATCCCGAACGACATCAAATCGTCATTCGATTGATGGAATCAGCAACAATGGATATCCGATCGAAAATCACCATCAAGCCCTGAGGAATCACGCCGGCGGATCCTGCTTCCGCGCAACGTCCGCCCCGGGATCCAACCCCATCAGGCGCAAGGACCACGCCGACAAAAATCCGATCACCAGCGGCCACCAAGTATGCAGCAGCAAGGCCAGCGTTGCCGCCAAGGCGTAAGTTGCCGCCATCAACAAGGCCCCGGAGTGACGACGCCGCCACCAGGTAAACACCAGTGCGGCAGCCAGCAGGAAAAAAACAGCGGAGAACAGGTAAATGACGGTGGTCATGATCGAAGCACGATTTAAAACGCTGATTTTATTGTAATAAGCAAAAAACGTCGCGCACTCAGCCGGCATCGACTCCCGGTTGTGGCATTCTAGTCACCCTGTAACCAACAAAAAAATACGCCCGATCTTGAGGACATCCAGCCCCAAACGCGCTCTGACCGCCTGCTGCGCAGCGCACGCGCTGCACGACGGCCTGTCTGACCTCACCTATGTGCTGCTGCCCTTGCTGGCGCAGACTTTCGGTCTGTCGCTGGCTCAGGTCGGCATGATACGCGCGGCGCACCGTACTGCGATGGCGGCATTCCAGATTCCGGCGGGACTGGTTGCCGAACGTTTTGGTGAACGCAATCTGCTCGCTGCCGGCACTTTCATTGCCGGCGCGGCGTTTGTTGCGCTGGGTTATGCCTCGGGATTCGAGATGATCCTGGTCGCACTGTTTTTTGCCGGCGTCGGTTCGGCCGTGCAGCACCCCTTGTCCTCAACCATCATTTCCAATGCGTTTCCGGACAGTGGCCGACGCGCCGCGCTGGGCACCTACAACCTGTTCGGTGATGTTGGCAAGTTTGCCTTCGGCGGACTATTGAGCCTGCTGTTGCTGACCGGCCTGTCGTGGCAGGGCCCGATTGTGTTCTACGGCATCGCCGGCATGCTGACAGCCGCAGCCGTGCTGTTCTGGGTCGCCGGCAACAGCGCAGCCACGGCCGTCACAACTCACACGGCCGATGCCGTGCCGTCGGGCGGCGGCTGGGGCATCCGCAACAAGCGCGGCTTCGGCGCCTTGTGCCTGATCGAAATCATCGACAGCAGCACCCGTACCGGTTTCCTGACACTGATCGCCTTCCTGATGATCGATAAAGGCTTGTCCAACGGCTGGGCCGCATTGTCGGTGCCGCTGATTCTTGTCGGCGGCATGGCAGGCAAATTCGCCTGCGGCCTGCTCGCCGAACGCGTCGGCATTATCCGCACCATCATCCTCACCGAAATCGCTACCGGCGTTGGCATCCTCTGCGCCGTGACGCTGCCCGGCATTGCCGCCTTCCTGCTGCTGCCGCTGATCGGCATCGCGCTGCAGGGCACGTCATCCGTGCTCTACGCCACCATCGGTGATCTGGTCGACCAACCACGGCTGCCGCGCACATTCGGCCTGTTCTATACGCTGGGCTCGCTCTGCGGCATTGCCGCACCGCTGGGTTATGGACTGGCCGGTGACCACATTGGCGTCACCAATGCCGTGGCCCTGATGGGCATTGCGATATTGTTTACGCTACCGCTGTGCGCAGTGCTGAAACCGGCGATCGGCGCGGAACCGGTCAGCATCTGATCTGCAGCAACATTGATCTGCACCACCACTGGAGGAAATACCCATGGCCAAACAACGCATCAGCTACATTCCGCTCGACCGGATGACGCCGGAAATGCGCGCCGAGATGGAACGCTGCGCGCGCGCCGGCACACCGCGCCCGGAAAGCTCGGCGGTGCGCGCGCATGTTCCCGCCTGTTTCTGGTTTTTTGCGAATTCGTGGAACGATGTGTTTCGCAACGGCATCCTCGATCACGCGATCAAGGAGGTGTGCCGCATTTATGTCTCGCGTTCGGTGGTCTGCGAATTCTGCGGCAACCAGCGCTCGATCAAGGGCCTCGAAGCCGGCATCAACGAAGGCCAGGTCGATGACCTGATGAATTTCGAAAAATCGGTCAACTACAACGAACGGCAAAAAACCGCTCTGGCCTATGCCGAAGCCATCGTCTGGCGTACCGACACCGACGATGCGTTCTGGGAGCGCATGTACAAACATTTCACCGAACCGGAACTGGTGGAACTGGGCTGTGCCATCGGCCTGACGCTGGGGCAGCAAAGCTGGCTGCGCCTGCTCAACATCGACCATCACCAGGTCATGGCCGGTACCGCGGCCTCGATGGCGCCGGGATTCGAAACTGCCGAAGCGCTGGCAAAAACCAAGGCCTCGCCGGATTACTGGGCGAAGAAGGCAGCAGCCAAGAACACGGCCTGACCCCAACTGTGACCTGCGCAAAGCGCCCGCCCGGGCGCTTTTTTTACGCCTGTAAATCACTGTTGACAGCGCTTGGATGAATGCTTATATTGATAATCATTCTCATTTAATAACTTATCCAAACAGCAGGAGGCCACACCCGCCATGTCTCACACCGAAACCAGCACCGCCGTCATCACAGCACCGTCCGCCCCGCATCCCGTCAACGATGCGTCCCGGGAAATCAACAGCCTGCGTCTGCTCGGTGAGCAAGGCCTGCTGCGCATTGCGCACAAGGGCGCGGTCTACACCCTGCGTGCCACCAGCAAAGGCGGATTGATCCTGACCAAGTAGGCCGCATCCGCGCCTCACGCACCACAAGCCCCAGAATTACCGCCAGCCCAAGAGCCCTCCTGCTCGGTCGCCAGCCCTCACCCATACGAGCACCGGAGACTCTGCATGAACACCGACTCGCTGCACCCTGCATCCGACCCCGGCCATTCCGCCGCCGCAGCGCTGCACCTGATGTTGCACTATGCGCGACGCCCCTGCCCGCTGCTCGCTCACGCCATCGCCGAACAACTCGCCCGCCTGTCGCAAGCCTGCAGCGACGGCTCATCACTGGCACTGCCAAAACTGGCAGATGCACTCTTGCCACAATGGCGGCACATCGCCGGCAGCAGCGTCGTCCGTCACTGAAAAAAACCATGCATAACCCTGCCAACCGAAGAGTATTGTCCAGCGGACTGATCGCCGAAGTCGAACACTGCGCGGGCTGCGAAGTGATGCATCTGCACATCGGCGCCTTCACGCTGCGCATGAAAGCCGCGGCACTGCACGATCTGCGCGACACGCTGAGCCGTGCGCTCGCCACTTTGCCCGAACACAACTGCGAATCAACGGCTCATCATCAGGCCACCGATCTGCGCTCATCCGGCGGATCCTGCCACTGACTCCGGCCACGCACCGCGCATCACCGCGACCGGCCGGTTTTGCGCTGACCGCGACGGTGATATTCGCTGTCGGCCTGCTCTCGGCACTGGTCGACGGCACCCTGGGCTGGGAATACCTCGCGCAGGAACTGCTGCACCGGCTCCCGCACTAAGGGGCTGCCTGCTTCCCGTTCCCCGTTCCACAACGTGACGGGATGACCAGCCGCGCAATGCAGGTAATAATCCGGCCTCGGCACAAAAACCAAAAAGGAAACAGCATGCTGAGTCTCAAAGACAAGGTTGCATTCGTCACTGGCGCAGGCAGCATCGGCGAGGGCTGGGGCAACGGCAAGGCGACTGCCGTGCTGCTGGCGCGTCAGGGCGCACAGGTCTTCGGCACCGACCTCAACGCAGCAGCGGTGGAAGCCACGCGCGCGATCATCGCCAGGGAAGGCGGCGATTGCACCACGCATATTTGCAACATGACGGATTCGAATTCGGTGAAAGCCGCTGTCGATGCCTGTATCAAAAAATACGGCCGCATCGATATCCTGATCAACAACGTCGGCGGCTCGGCACCCGGCGATCCGGTGAGCATGAGCGAGGAAGTCTGGGACAGCCAGATCGACCACAACCTGAAGACTGCTTTCCTCGGCTGCAAACATGTGCTGCCGGTGATGGAAAAACAGGGCAGCGGCGCAATCGTCAACGTTTCTTCGGTCGCCGGCTTCGCCCACCAGGTTGACGGCCGCGTGCACATCGCCTACAGCGCCACCAAATCCGGATTGCTCGGCTTCACCCGCGCCACCGCCATCGCCTATGTCAAAAAAGGCATCCGCTGCAATATGGTGGTGCTCGGCACCATGCACACGCCGCTGGTCGAAGAACGTCTGATGAAACAGCTGGGGCCCGAGGCCGCCAGGGATCTGGTAGCCAAACGCCATGCCGCAGTCCCCATCGGCCGCATGGGCGATGCCTGGGATAGCGCGAACGCTGTGTTGTTCCTCGCCTCCGATGAAGCGCGTTACATCACTGCAACCCATCTCGTGGTGGATGGTGGTCTCACTGCTGCGCGGCCCGGCTGACCGGCATCTCCGCATTGGCAAAACAATGGGCGCCCTCAGGCGCCCATTTCAGTTTTTATTGCAAGTATTTGATTTTATTATTATTTTATAATTCCGGCTACGCGGCTTTACGTTTTCCGGCAGCCATCATTCCCGGCACATTCGACGCGCGCACCAGCACCTGGCCCTCAAACATGCGCCGCTGCGTGCGGTAAAACGCGCCTTGCTCCGCATGCCATTGGCCATCCTTGTTTTTAACAGTGGCCGCCACGGTGAGAATGCCGGAAGGCATGCCGATACGGATCGGCGCTTCCGCACCCGTACCTTGGCGCAACACTTCATTAACAACACCACCTTCGAGGCGCGCTGCAACAGCCATGCACAGCGACACGGTCAGCGGCAGCGCACGATGCGGCTGACCGTTGGAAATCACGCGCCCGGTAAGATCGATATCCTTTGCGGTGATCGCCGCGCCTGACAGCATTTTTGCGTCCTGTGCCGCAGACACAAAGCCGACAAAAGGTATGGATTTGTTTTTCGCCGCATCTTCAGCATTCGCAGTGATGCCCATCGCCACTGAGCCCGCAATGCGAATCGCTTCGAGCTTGCGCATTACTGCCGCATTGGCCTCCAGCGCTTCCGGCAGTTCAATGCCCGTCAGGCCGAGATCCCTGGCACTGACCCACACCGTGGCATTCGCCGCATCGACCAGCGATGCGCGGATTTTGCCGACACCCGGCACATCCAGCGTATCGACTACATTGCCGGTGGGCAGCAGCTTGCCGGTGGTGGCACCACCGGGGTCGCGGAACTCAAGCTTCACTGGCGCGCCAGTGCCGGACACGCCGGGAATCGCCAGATCACCGTCAACGGCAGCCAGACCATCATCGAGGCTGAACAGCGCGTGAATGATTTTTTTGGTATTTGTGTTGTGGATGCGCACCAGCGCTTCACGGCCCGACACCTTGACGATGCCCTCGTCCACTGCAAACGGGCCCATCGCCGAAGACATGTTGCCGCAGTTAGCGCCGTAATCGACCGTCGCCTCTTTCACCTGCACTTGGGCGAAGGTGTAATCAATATCGGCATCGGGCCGCGTCGGCGGGCCAACCACGCAGACCTTGGACAGCGAAGACACACCGCCGCCCATGCCGTCGAGCTGGCGACCATTGGGGTCAGGACTGCCGATCGCAGCGAGGAAAATTTCGTCCCACAAGGCACGGTCCTGCGGCAGGTCACGCTGATTGAAGACCACCGCGTTGCTGGTGCCGCCGCGCATGAATACCGCGGGAAGTTTGAACTGTTTCATGATTGCCTCCTCTGCATCTATTGAATCAAATCTGTGAATGCCGTGATTATACGGATTCCGGCAGATGCAGATATCTGAGATCCAGTTCCGCCACCGTGTTGCAACCGATCAGCGCCATGACGCGGTCGGTTTCGCTGCGCAGCAACTCCAGCGCCCGCGCCACACCGGCCTCGCCACCGGCGGCTGCGCCATACAACGCGGCGCACCAGGCGTTCTGAGGCTTCGCGATCCTTGGACATGTAAAGCTGAAACCATTTGCTGCCTTCGGCTTCGCGCGCCACCCGCTCCATCGCCACGAATGACGCGGTTGACAGTACAAAAGTTACGCCGGCCTGCGCCGCGGCGCGTGCCAGTGCAATATCCGCTTCAAAACTATAGAGACCGGCGGCACCGGTGGGCGCAATACCGAACGGCGCCGTATAGGTTTTGCCGAACAGTCTATGGCGCAGCGTACGCGCCGAAACATCGACCAGCGTCCGCGGTTCGAAATGGATGCGTTCGAACGCAGCGCGGTTCGCAGTCATAGTCACGTCGTCTTCGGCGCCGCGCTCCAGATAATCCCAGGCCACCCGCGGCAAACGGCACTGCGCGAGCCGCCGCAGGTCTTCAATGTTGTAGGCGCTGGAATAACTCATACAGGATGGTTAAAGGATGGCCGAGAGGGATGACTGAGAGCCTGTTCACGATATGGATATCAAACACGCTTGTTGTAGTTATCTTCGGTGCCGGACTGCGGTATTCTAATGGCAATTGCAACCAAAGCTCGAGAGACCGCCGCGAAAATCCGGATCGCACCACTCCCACCACAGGAATCCATCATATGAAAAGACGTGCATCCACCACCGCCAAACACCGCCCCGCTGCCGCCCGCAAGCGCCCAGCGCGCGCCGCAAAGCAAGTCCCCTCGGGGGGCGCTGCGAAGCAAGTCCTCTCGGGGGGCGCGCGCAACATCAGCGCTGCGGAATGGCAGGCCCGCGTTGAACTCGCCGCCGCCTACCGCCTGACCGCGATGATGGGCTGGACCGACATGCTGGGCACGCACATTTCCTGCCGAGTTCCCGGCACCCACGACCAGTTCCTGATCAATCCCTACGGCCTGCTGTTCGAGGAAATGACGGCATCCGACCTGATCAAATGCGACATCGAAGGCCGCAAGCTGTCGGACACCCCCTACGAAGTGAACTCGGCTGGATTCACCATCCACAGCGCGATCCACATGGGCAACCACGATGCCGAAGCCGTGATGCATTGTCATACCCAGTACGGCGTCGCGGTCGCCTCGCAGAAACAGGGGCTGTTGCCGCTGACTCAGATGGCGCTGACCGCGCTGTCGCAGGTGCGCTACCATGACTTTGAGGGTGTGGCGGAAGACCACAACGAACGCGAACGCCTGGTGCGCGACCTCGGCGACGGCAGCATGCTGATCCTGCGCAACCACGGCACGCTGACCGTGGGTTCCAGCGTCGGAGAAATGTTCGCGCGCATGTTCCGTCTGGAGCGCGCCTGCAAATTCCAGATCACGGCAATGACCGGCGGCGCCGAACTGAACCGCATCCCGAACGAAATCATCGATCACACCCTGGAACAGGGCGGGATGATTTACGGCAAAGGCGGTCGCGGCGCTGGCGGCAAGCTGATGTGGGACGCGCTCAAGCGCAAGCTTGACAAGGAAGCCCCCGGTTACGCCTCCTGAAACCGTAATGCGCCACATTCAGCGGCGCTGCCGTAACCACAGGCAGTGCCGCTTTTTACAGTACGCATCGCCTTGAACCCCATCATCCTCGTTACACTGCTGACCCTCGCCATGCAGGGCGGTCACATGGGCAGCCGCGTCGTGGCCGCCCTGCTCGCGCTGAACCTGGGGGCGGGCCCGATGCTGATCGGCGTGCTGATTGCCGCCTACTCGATATTCCAGCTGGGTTTCGCACTGATCGTCGGACGCATCTCCGACCGTTACGGTTCGCGCTGGCCGATGCTCGGCGGCACCATCACATTCGGCGCCGGACTGATCATTCCGGCGATGTGGCAGACACTGCCGGCGCTGTTCATTTCCGCGCCACTGATCGGCGTTGGTTTCGTATTTTTCAATGTGGCTGCGCAAAGTTTTGTCGGCACGCTGGGCACGGCGGCGGAACGCACTCGCAATTTTTCGACGCAAAGCCTGGGTTATTCCAGTGGCCACATGATCGGGCCGGTGCTCGCCGGGGTGATGATCGACCGTTATGGCTTCGGCTCCGCCTACATCGTGTTTGCCGTGCTCACGCTGCTTCCGATACTTACCCTGGCACTGTCACCGCGACTGGGGGCCCATGGCAGCCGCAGCGAGCGGCAAAAAAACAGTGCTTTCGAATTGATGCGCCTGCCGTCACTGCGCCGGATGATCATTGTCAGCGGGCTGGTCACTACGGGCTGGGATCTTTATACTTTTTACGTGCCGATTTACGGGCACTCGATCGGTCTCTCGGCATCGACCATCGGCGCAATCCTCGGCGCTTTCGCCGCGGCGAGTTTTATCGTGCGGGTAGCGCTGCCGCTGCTGACCCGGCGCTACCGCGTGGAAACCGTGCTCGCTGCGGCCATGGGCATCGCTGCGCTGCTGTTCATCCCCTTCGCATTCATCGAGTACGTGCCGGTGCTGATGGCGCTGTCCTTTGGCATCGGATTGACCCTCGGCGTCAGCCAGCCGCTCACGCTCAGCATGACCTACAACCGCTCACCCGCGGGCCGTGCGGGAGAAGTCACCGGTCTGCGTCTGACCATCAATAACATCACCCACATCGGCGTGCCGCTGGCGGCCGGTTCGGTCGGCGCGCTGCTCGGCATCGCGCCGGTGTTCTGGGCCAGCGCCGCGATCCTGCTGGTCAGCGGCTGGCTGTCTCACAACGATCGGCCAGAGTAGATCCCGGGGAAAACGCCGCCGCGGTTACCCGCAGGCGGCGTCGCAATAACCGACGACGGCAAAATTCGCCGCCAAGTTGTTTTATTCAATGACAATACCGGCGGCCTTGATCACCTTGCCGTACTTGTCGAGCTCGGTTTTCATCGGCACTGTCATTTCCGTGAGGGTATTCGTCACCGCACTGGCGTCGGATAAGCCTGCGCAAAGCCGGGTCCCGGCATGACACCGGGGCAACCAGCAGAGCTCCTGCCGTTACACCGGCAATTTAATTATTGATTCGCACTATTGTTTTCGCCAAAAAAAACACGCGGCAAAATGCCGCGTGTTTGGTTGTTACGACACGATGGTCGTTACCGCTGAGATTACATCACAGCCGACTCAGCCACCGCCTCCTCGCGCTTTTTGCGGAAGGACGGCACGATCATGAACGCCAGCAGCAGCGCCGTGGCCACCAGGAATGCCGCGCTGATAGGCCGGGTGATGAACACCATCGCATCACCACGCGAAATCAGCAGCGCACGACGCAGGTTCTCCTCCATCAGCGGACCCAGCACGAATGCCAGGATCAGCGGCGCGGGTTCGCACTTCAGCTTGACGAAGATGTAACCGAGGATGCCGAACATGATCGTCATGTAGATGTCGAGATCCAGATTGTTCACGCTGTAGACACCGATCGCCATGAACACCATGATCGCCGGGTACAGGAAACGGTACGGCACCTTAAGCAGTTTGATCCACAGACCGACCAGCGGCAGGTTCAGGATCACCAGCATCGCATTGCCGATCCACATGCTCGCGATCAGGCCCCAGAACAGGTCGGGACGCTGGGTCATGACCTGCGGTCCGGGTGCGATACCCTGAATGGTCAATGCACCCAGTATCAGCGCCATCGTCGCACCGTGGGGGATGCCCAGGGTCAGCGTGGTGATGAAGGCACACTGCACCGCTGCGTTGTTTGCCGATTCAGGCGCTGCCACGCCGCGAATGTCACCCTTGCCGAAATTCTCCGGATTCTTGGCCATTTTCTTCTCAACCGCGTAGGCCGAGAATGCGCTGATCGTCGGACCGCCGCCGGGCAGCGTACCGAAGAACGCGCCGATCGCTGTGCCGCGCATGATCGCGCCGATCGAATCCTTCATGTCCTTCGCCGTCGGCATCAGGCCGGTGATCTTCTGGTTCAGAACGTCCCGGCTTGCAGTATCGGCTTTGTCCTGCAGATTGCACAGGATTTCGGCGAAACCGAACAGGCCCATTGCCACCACCACGAAGCTCAGTCCGTCAGCCAGGCCGGACGCGCCGAAGGTGAAGCGCGACATGCCGGAGTTGACGTCGGTGCCGACAATGCCGACCAGCAGGCCGAGCACGATCATACAGATCGTTTTCAGCATCCCGCCGTGTGCCAGCACAGCTGCGGCAATCAGCGCCATGATCATCAGCGAGAAATATTCGGGGGCACCGAATTTCAGCGCGATCTCCGCAAGCGGAGGTCCGACCAGCGCCACCAGGATCGTGCCGACAGTGCCGGCAAAGAACGAGCCTATGGCGGCAATCGCCAGCGCCGGACCGGCACGACCGTTACGCGCCATCGCATAACCGTCCATACAGGTCACCACCGAGGCCGATTCGCCGGGCAGATTGACCAGAATGGCCGTTGTCGAGCCGCCGTACTGCGTGCCGTAATAGATACCAGACAGCATGATGATGGCGCCGACCGCATCGAGGTTGAAGGTCAGCGGCAGCAGCATCGCCACCGCAGCCACCGGGCCGATGCCGGGCAATACGCCGATCAGTGTGCCGACCAGTACGCCGATGAAGCAGTAAAACAGGTTGATCGGAGAAACCGCTGTTGAGAACCCCAGCGCGAGGTTTTGGACGATGTCAAATTCCATGTTACCTCCACCAGAACAACGGGAACGGCAGTTCGATGCCGTAAATGAAAATGCCGACTGCACCCGCAATCAGCACTGCGGTCATGATCAGCACTTCAACGATATTGAAGGTCTGGCCAGCAGCTGCGGTAATCACGCTCAGCGCGAACAATGCCGGAACGAATCCGATGTGATCGACACCCCAGCCGAAAATAAGGAAACCCAGGCTCAGCATGATCATCGGTTTCCACGCGAACGGGGTGATTTTCTCGCCCTCGGTTTTTGTCTTGACTGCCATGAGTGCGACGATGGAGCCAAGCACCAGCATGATCCCGCCAAGATAGGTTGGGAAATATCCCGGTCCCATGCGGCTCGCCGTACCCATCGGGTAGTCGGTGGACAACCAGATGGCCATAACCCCGAAGCCGACAAACATCAAGCCGGCCCAGAAATCTTCCTGATTCTTGATCTTCAACTGAACGCCCTCCTGATTTCAAAAACAAGATACTGGAACGAGCCACACTTCCAGTCCGGTGTGCCGCACACCTATTCACGCAATGTTGATATGCCTGCGGCGGGTACTGCTTTCGATTACTGCTTTTTTTGACCCCTGCATATTATGCAGACTTGTTCTTACACATTACGGAACCGGACTTTACACGAAGCCCTTATTCAAACAAAGCTTTTTTGCCTCTGTCATGGTGCGCCGCACAACACATTCCCGAGCGCATGGCGATTCAATTGCACGACTCAGAATTTGATTGCGAAACCCGCAAATGCGGAAGCATTTATAGGGTGCCGTACTTACGCAAGACTTACTCTGGCTTGCGCGTAGCTGACAACTCTTCACGGAGAACTGCACGCATGCAGTGCACCGACAATCTGCACGATTGGCGTTTACCTGAAATGCCCTGCCCGTAGTGCGCATATGCGCCCAATTGGTGCACTCGCAAACAACTTTGCGTAACAATTCACCAGCAATCGCACTAATTCATCATCGCTACGCGCTTGGTCTTGATCAGCATGCCCAGTTTATCCGCTTCCTGTTTGATGAATCCGGCGAAGTCCTCAGGACTGCCCCCGGCCACCACCAGGCCCAGCTGATCCAGCCGCGCCCGGACATCCGGGGCAACAAGAGCCTTGTTCAATTCGGCATTGAGTTTGGCAATGATCGGACGCGGCGTTTTTGCCGGCACTTGGACTCCGAACCAGACAGTGGCCTCTGCATTCTTGATGCCTTCCTCGGCCAGAGTCGGCACATTGGGAATCACCGACTGACGTTTGGGTGCCGCAACGGCAAGGATCTTGATGCGACCGGCCTTGATATGCGCATCCCCGCTGACTACCGTCGTATAAACCACATTGACACGTCCGCCGATCACATCGGTCAGCGCTGGCGCCGTGCCCTTGTACGGCACATGCACGACATCGACACCGGTTGCTGCCGCGAACAATGCCTGGCCGATATGCAGGCTGCTGCCATTACCCGAGGAGGCCCAAGTCAGCTTGCCGGGATTGGCTTTGGCATAGTCCACCAGTTCACGCCCGTTGTTGGGTGCGAATTTCGGGCTGGCCACGATGATCAGCGGTGAGTACCCGATAAACATGACCGGGGCCAGGTCAGTCATCCGGTATGGCGGCTTGGTGCGCATCAGTATGCTGTTGACGCTGGGGCCAGGATTGGCATGCAGCAGCGTATAGCCGTCGGCCGATGCCTCAACGGCAATCTGCGCACCAATCGCCCCACCCGCACCCGGCCGGTTGTCGATCACAAACTGCTGGCCCATGGTCTCCGACATTTTCTGCGCCAGCAACCGCGCGGTAATGTCGTTGGATGCTCCCGGCGGGAACGGCACGATCCAGCGTACCGGCCGGCTCGGATAATTCGCAGCCGTATTCTGCGCACCGGCCACCGGGGCGAACACGCCCGCCAGCCCAGCCAATGCCGCCAGCAGGACAAATTTTGTTTTCATGTTTTCTCCTCCTTCTTTGTTGTAATGAAAGCAATCCTACAACAACAACGGCCCCTCAGGAACTTCCGGCCAGCACCTCCGGATTGATCATGTTCACCGGCTTGCCGGCAGCATAGGCCAGGATCTGATCGAAAATGCTGCTGAAAATCCGCTCGTAGCCGCCGCGCTCGACATAACCGATATGCAGATACACGCTGTGATGGCTGACCAGCTTCAATTTGGGCAGGCGCGCAATCAGCGGCGCACGGATCGGCGTGCGTTCGCGAATCATCACCAGAGCCTCGGTATCCTGCAGCCGCCGGGCCAGCACATCAACGTCCTTGGTGTGATCGTTCCACACCGTCACCTCATGACCCTGCAATTTCGCAAAGCAGTCGAGCGTGCGCACGACATCCTGATAGTCATCAAGTATCGCGATTTTCGCGTTGCGCCAATCCAAATATTTTTTAATTAATTGTTTTTATTGATTATTTAAGCCATCCGCTGGCACGCTGTGCGCGCACCACTTCGTCGACAATTTCCGGCGCGCGGCCGACATAGGTCGTCGGATCCAGCGCAGCTTTCAGTTCCGCTGCCGACAGTGCGGCCTTGACCTGCGCGTTCTGCATCAACGCGCTCTCGAAGGAGATATGGTTTTCAATGCCGTGCATCGAAGCTTCGTACACAAGATCATGTGCCGTCTGCTTGCCAACCTTGTCCGACAACACGAACATCACACGCTCCGACAGCAGAAAACCGCCGAGGCAGTCGAGGTTCTGGCGCATCTGCTTCACATCCACATGCAGGTCGGTCAGTACATATTTCATCATCGCCAGCAGGCCACCCGCCATCAGGCAGGATTCCGGAACCGCCTTCCATTCGCCGCGCCAACCCGAGCCATCGCGCTCATGTTCAGTGACCATGCACTCCAGCATGAAAGTCACGTTGTAGCGCAGCGCGCGGCTGACGCCGACCACCGCTTCACAGGTTGACGGATTGCGCTTGTGCGGCATAGTCGACGAACCGACCTTGCCGGCACTGAACGGCTCATACAACTCGCCGATTTCCGTGTGTTCCAGGTTGATGATCTCGTTGGCGATCTTGCCCAGAGTCGCGCTGATCAGGCCGAGCACATTGACGTATTCGGCGAAACGGTCACGCGCCGGCTGCCAGTTGATGTCGGCAACGCCGAGGCCAAGCCGCTTCATCAGCCGTTGCTCGAGTTCCTTCGCCTGCAGCCCGAACGAAGCCTGGGTGCCCACCGCGCCGACCATGCCGCCGACGAACATCCGCGGCTCGAGTTGACGCAGCCGCTCATAGTTGCGGCCCATTTCCGAGAGCCAGATCGCGGCCTTGTGGCCAAAGGTGATCGGCAGCGCCTGCACGCCATGCGACCGCCCGACCATCGGTGTCGCGCGGTGCTCTTCGGCAAGTTTGGCCAGCGCATTGCCAATGGCCTTCATGTCGCGCAGGTAGATTGCATGCGCGTCCTTGATCTGCAGCATGGTGGCGGTATCGAGCACATCCTGCGTGGTCGGCCCGAAATGGATGTACTCGCCGTGTTCCGGTTTGCACAGGTTCTGCACCGCCTTCACCGCAGGCACCAGCGGATGCTTGATGCGGCGGATCTCCGCAGCCACCGCGGCGATGTCAATTTTCGAGATGCTGGAATTGGCGGCGATTTCCTCGGCAGCCGCCTTCGGGATGATGCCTAGCGCCGCCTGCTCCAGTGCCAATGCCGCTTCGAAATCCAGCCATTTCTGCACGCGATTGTGGTCGTTGAATATGCCGCGCAGTTCCTCGGTGCTCCACAGGTGCTGGATCAGTGCGTCGTCAAATACTCCGGATGCCATGAATGACTCCTCCAATGAATTATGTTTTCAGTCAGGCGGCCAGCGCGCGGTTTTCGGGAACGTTCATGAACGATTCCATCGCATGCCAGAACTTGTGGCGGTTGACACCCAGCGTTGCCGCATGGGCCAGGCCAGACACAAATACAAACTGCTTGTCCTTGCCCGGCAGCTTGCCAAAAAAATTCAGCAGGTCTGGCTCTGCGGCAATGCCATCGTACTCGCCACGAATGATGCACACCGGGCAGGTGATTTTTACCGGATCGATGACCGGCAGGTGCGCACACATGTCGAGATAAGTCCCGGTCGGCACCGAATCGCCCAGCGGCAGTTCGGCATCGGCCAGCGCGTCGGCGGCAATCATTTCTGAAGTGCCGGGCTTGTCGCGCGTAAACATGCTGTGAATGAACGCGCGGTCCACCTTGCGCCGTGGACTGGCGCGGTATTCCTCGATTTTTTCGCGGCGCTTTGCCAGCGTCGGCGAACCCTCGCCAGTGTAGACCAGCGCCGATACCATCAGCCGTTTGACGCGGCCCGGATTCTGCTGCGCATACAAGGCCGCACGCAGCGCGCCCGACGAGCCGCCGTACATGTAAACCTCCTGCGCACCGGTTTCGCGTTCGACGATTTGCATCGCAGCGGCCAGGTCCTGCGCGCCGGACGCAATATTGGAATTGCTGTCGCTGCGGTCCGAGCGGCCGTAACCTTCGTGGTCCACCGTCCATACGTCGTAACCCAGCCCGGCAAAGTGGTTCATCAGGGAATAATCATCGCGCCCCGGCACATCGAGGTCGAAACTTGAACGTCCCGATGCCGACGAGCCGTGCACCAGGAACAGCACCGGCGCGCCCTTCACGGCATTCGCGGCACGCTTGCGATACACATAAAGTTGTACATTGCCCTTCTGCGCCCAATATTCCGCGGCGATAAACTGCTTCATGCCCTGCTCCAGTGGATGAAATGAGCGGCGATTATCGCACTGCGGCACCACGCGGCACAGTGCAGTCCGAATACTGGTCATGGCGCAAAATCATGGGTTAAAAGTCAGGGTGTAAACTTTCGGCGTTCATTACCCGGAGCGCCCCATGACCGCAACCCCTTCAAAAATCGTCAGCCTGGCCGCGCTCGCACAACGCATACCCGACGGTGCCGCACTGGGTCTGGGTGGCGTGTTCCTGCATCGCGGACCATTCGCACTGGTGCGCGAACTGGTGCGCCAAAAGCGGAAAAACCTCGAAATCATCAAGCCTTCCCCCGGCTACGACCTCGACCTGCTGTGCCGCGCCGGCGCCGTGGCCAAAGTGCGTGCCGGCATTGTCGCGATGGAAGGCAATTTCGGCATGGCGCGCTGGTACCGCAAGGCCATCGAGCATAAGGAAGCCCGGCTCGAAGAACACGCCTGAATGACCCTCGTTGCGGGGCTGCGTGCAGCCTCCTACGGAATTCCCTTCCAGCCGGTGGCGGGTGTGCACGGCAGTGAACTGGCGCGCATCAACAACTGGCAGACCATGCGTGATCCGTACGGCTCCGGGCGGGATGTCTATGTGGTACCAGCGGTGCAACCCGACATCGCAGTGATCCACGCCGCCGAAGTCGATGACGAGGGCAATGCCCGCATCTACGGCTCGCCGTTCTGGGATCATCCGCTGACCCGCGCCGCGAAACGCGTGCTGGTCACCGCGGAAAAACGAGTGACTACCGACCGGCTGCGTGAACAACCGGAACTGACTCTGATCCCGGGCTTCATGGTCGAGGCCGTCGCCATCACGCCCGGCGGCGCCTGGCCCGGTTCCATGCATCCGTATTACGACATTGATTATCCGGCAGTGGAGTACTACATGCAGGACGCCGACGGTGTGCTGGAAAAACATCTGGCGACAGCACCGGAAATCAGTGGCGGCACAGCATGACGTTGATTCACAGTTTCCCGCCGGTCTCCGATGCATTGGCGCGCGTATTGATCCTCGGCAGCATGCCCGGTGAAGAGTCGCTGCGCGCCGATCAGTATTACGCACATCCGCGCAACGCATTCTGGAAACTGATGGGCGATCTTTTTGATGCCGGCCCGGAACTGCCGTATATCCAACGCAAGCGGCAACTGAAAAAATCCGGCATCGCCTTGTGGGATGTCCTGGCCTCCTGCCTGCGCAAGGGCAGCCTTGATTCAGCGATCGCTGCAGACTCGATCGAACCGAATGATTTCCAGACTTTCTTCGCTGATCACCGAAATATCCGGCAGGTGTTTTTCAACGGCGCCAAAGCAGAACACAGCTTCCAAAGACATGTAATACCCGGACTGCCTGCACTGCCCTTGCAATTCACGCGTCTGCCATCAACCAGTCCGGCGCATGCAGCACGCAGCTATGCGCAAAAACTGGCGGCATGGCGCATTATCAAGAATCAATTAAATAGTTAATAAAAACAACAGGTTACATATAATCCATGAACTGGACACCATTCTCCTTCATCGTCATCAACCTCGCCCGCCAGATCCGCGCCGGTGAAATCACCTTCAGCGGCGTCAACTCGACACTGCCGATGCTGGCCTGTCTGCTCGCGAAACGCGCCTACGACTTTCCGTTCACCTACATCAACGTCGCCGGCGGCGTCGAGCCGCAACCGGTCAGCGTGCCGCAGTCGAGCAGTGATCCGGCCATCGTTCATGGTTCACCGGCGATTTTTGCCAACCAGGATTTCTACGATCTGTGCGCACGCGGCGGACTCGACCTGGTCTACCTCGGCTGTGCGCAAATCGATGCCGAAGGCCGCACCAACGTGTCGGCCATCGGCTCCTGGGAAAATCCCAAGGTGCGGCTGCCCGGCGGCGGCGGCGCGGCCGTGATGCTGCCGACGGCAAAACGCGTCGTCACCTGGCGCACGGATCACACAACACGCGCTCTTGTCGACAAACTCGATTTCATCACCGCCTCCGGCAACATGACCGCACTGATCACGCCGCTGGCGGTGTTTACCCGTGAACCCCGCGCAGGCTCCCGCTTCATCCTCGCGTCATACCATCCCGACACCACCATCGCCCACATTGCGGCTCATACCGGATTCCGGTTTGATGCCGCACAAGCGCAGCCGGCGATGCCGATGACCGCACGTGAACACGATGTGCTGATCGAGCTCGATGCCGGAGAGCAATTCTCCGCTGCGATAAATCACTGAGAGTGCCGTGCTAGCATAAGGCCCGTATTTTTACGCAGCACCGCCTCACAAAGTCCCCAGCCCACATGCTCCCGTTACAAGGCATACGCGTCGTCGAGTTCTGCCAGGTTCTGGCAGGCCCCTTTGCGGGTTGCCTGCTCGCCGACATGGGTGCCGACGTGATCAAGGTCGAATCACCCGAAGGCGACCTGATGCGGCAGTGGCCACCAATACTCGACGGCTACAGCCAGTATTTTGCATCGGTCAATCGCAACAAGCGTTCAGTGGTGCTGGACCTGAAAACGGATACCGATCGTGCCGCGGCACGCAAGCTGGCATTGAGCGCCGATATCCTGCTCGAAAATTTCCGTCCCGGCGTAATGGCTAAATTCGGTCTCGATTACGCAACACTGGCCAAGGACCATCCCGCCCTCGTTTACTGCTCGGTATCGGCTTTCGGTCAGACGGGACCGCGCGCCGGCGAAGGCGGTTTCGACATGACCGTGCAGGCAATGAGCGGCGTGATGAGCGTCACCGGCGACCGCGATGGCCGTCCCGCAAAATGCGGCATTCCGATCGCTGATTTTTCCGCCGGTCTCTATGCCGCATTCAGTGCCGCCGCGGCACTGCACAAGGCACGCAGCACCGGCCACGGCGACCATGTTGATGTGTCAATGCTCGGAGCCATGCTCGGCATCGCCAACCTGCAAACCAGCGAACTGTTTGGTACCGGACGCGACCCGGTGCGCCTGGGTTCGGCGCATCCGATGAACGCACCCTACGCTGCGTTCTGCTGCCGCGATGGCTATTTCGCACTGGCGGCCGGCACCAACAAACTGTGGGAAGCCGCCTGTGAAGTCATCAGCCGCAGTGACCTGCCCAAAGATCCGCGCTTTGCAACACCGACCCTGCGCGCGCAGAATCAGGATGCGCTGCGCGAAGTATTGGAAAGCGAATTCGTCAAATACGACGCCAACGATCTGCTCGCGCGCATGAACGCGCGCGGCGTGCCCTGCGCACCACTGTACAATTATTCGCAAGTGCTGGCCGACCCGCAGGTCAAACATATGGAATGGGTGCAGGACATGGCGTTGCCCAATGGCGTCGCCAGCAAAACCGTCATTTCACCGCAGCGGGTTTCCGGTCAACGTCTGGATGTGCGCAATGGGCCGCCGGCACTGGGCGCGCACACTGCGGAAATTCTCGCCGAACTGAAGGATATGGGAGCAGGAAATACAAAATGAAAAACACCGCACGTTTCCGCCATTTTGTCGCCGAATTCACGCGTCTCGCCGAGAAAAACGGCAACGACGAAAAAACCATGCTCGACGCCGGCAGCAAACTGCTCGGCGATCTGATCAAGCACGACGACTGGCTGCCCGAAGAATGCGCACAGCCGCATCCGCAGTTCTACCAGCAGTACCTGCTCTACTGCGATCCGCTGGAGCGCTTCTCGGTGGTCAGTTTCGTCTGGGGACCGGGCCAGAAAACTCCGGTACACGACCACATGGTCTGGGGCATGGTCGGCATGATGCGTGGCGCCGAGTCCTGCCGCCGTTTTGAACGCGCCACTGCCGGCAAGCCGATGGCCGCCAGTGAAACGGCGCGGTTGCTGCCGGGCGAAGTCGACAGGGTGTCACCCACCGTCGGTGACATACACGAAGTGGCTAATGCCTTTGATGACCGGGTGTCGATCAGCATTCATGTTTACGGTGCCAACATCGGCGCAGTCAAACGCCATGTCTTCGATGCCGCTACCAGCATCGACAAACCGTTTGTGTCCGGCTACTCCAGCACGCAAATGCCGAATTTCTGGGATCGTTCCGCCGAAGTCCGCGCCACCATCACTCCTGCCGCCTGAGATCCATGAGCGACGAACTGCTGCGCAAGCACGAAAACCATGTCACGCGGCTGACGCTGAACCGGCCGCAAAAAGCCAATGCCTTGTCAGCAGCACTGGTCGAAGCGCTGATCGATGCCGTCGAATACGCCGCCACCGACGGCACGCGGCTGCTGATCATCGACGGTGCCGGTTCGCATTTCTGCGCCGGCTTCGATTTCACCGACGCGCAGACACAGAGCGAAGGCGACCTCGCGCTGCGCTTCATTCGCATCGAAACCCTGCTGCAGGCGCTGTATCACGCGCCCTGCGAGACACTGGCACTGGCCCACGGCCGCGTCTTTGGCGCCGGCGCCGACATTGTAGCCAGTTGCGGCCTGCGCATCGCTGCTGCCGACACTACCTTCCGCATGCCCGGCCTGCGCTTCGGCGTGGTGCTCGGCACCCGCCGGCTGATGCATCGTGTCGGCGCCGACAAAGCGCGTGAAATTCTGTCGACCTCGCGTACTTTCAATGCAGCAGAAGCACTGGCCGCAGGATTTCTGACCGGCATCGCCGCTGCGGAAGAATGGCCAGTTCTGGTCACTGCCACACAAAGCGCCACCGAAGCCCTGGCCCCTGCCGCAGCCGCGGCACTGCATCGCCGCACCGTGATCGACAGTCGTTCCGATGACATGGCCGAACTGGCACGCTCGGTGAGCACGCCGGGGCTGCAGGAACGCATCCGCAGATACCGCGAAACCAGCAAATAACCAGTCCATAAAATCGAGGAACACCATGAGCAATACCCTGCCCGCCACCATGCGTGCCACAGAAATCTCCACCCCCGGCGGTCCCGAAGTACTGAAACCGGTAGAGCGTCCGTTGCCGGTACCGAAAGCCCACGAAGTACTGGTCAAGGTAGTGGCCGCCGGCATCAACGGTCCCGACATCATGCAGCGCAAAGGTCTCTACCCGGCGCCCAAGGGCGCTTCCGACCTGCCGGGCCTCGAGGTCTCCGGCGAAATCGTCGCCAAAGGCACGAACGTGCAGCGCTGGTCCATCGGCGACAAGGTCGTTGCGCTGACCAACGGCGGCGGTTACGCCGAGTATGTCGCGGTCGATGCCGAACACTGCCTGACGGTGCCCGAAGGCATCAGCATGGTTGACGCCGCCGGCCTGCCCGAAACCTTTTTCACCGTTTGGAGCAACGTGTTCATCGGTGCCGGCCTCAAGGCCGGAGAAACCTTCCTGGTACACGGCGGCGCCGGCGGCATAGGCACCACCTGCATCCAGCTCGGCAAGGCCTTCGGCGCCAAAGTCATCGCCACCGACAGCCCGGAAGCCCGCTGCAAAGTGTGCAAGGATTTGGGTGCCGACCGGGTGATCGATTACCGCGCGGAAGATTTTGTTGAAGTGGTTCGGGCAGAAGGCGGCGCCAATGTCATTCTCGACATTGTCGGCGGCCCGAACATCGAAAAAAACCTCAAGGCTGCGAGCCACGACGCACGCATCATCCAGCTCGCGTTCGGTGCCGGATCAAAAGTGGAAATAAACCTGATGCCGGTGATGCTGAAACGCCTGACTTACACCGGCTCCACGCTGCGCACCCGCCCCGACGCCTTTAAGGCACGCGTCGCGCGTGAACTGGAAGCCCAGGTATGGCCGCATATTGCCAGCGGCAAAATCAAGGTGGTCACGCACAGCACGCTGCCACTGCGCGACGCGGCCAAGGCGCATGCGCTGATGGAAGCCAGCCAGCATACGGGGAAAATATTGCTGAAGGTGGCCTGAACAAGGCCTGAGGCCGACACCGCGCCTGCCGGCGGTGCCGCTGACTACCGGCCTAAGCCGCTTCGGGGAAACTGCTGTCCGGCAACTTGCGGCGCAACAGGGAGATGTCTTGCGCTTCAGCAATCGTACGCGCGTAACTGATATTCCGGCGCGCCACCTCGTAATAAAGGTTTTCACCCTTGAAGTGGCTGTCGGCGTAACGGTAGACGCCGCCGAGATCCTGCTCCAGCCGCTTGTGCGCGCCGGCGAAAAATCCGGGGGTCTTGAAAATAAGATCCGCCGGTGAAGCGAAAATCACTTTCTCCTGGCCTTGATCATCGACCTGGCGGGCAATGCCGCCGAGCACGAATTCCGGATACAGACGATCATGGCATTTCTCCAGGTAACAACGGTCTGCCATTTGCGCCAGGATATCGGCACTGCCGAGCAGGTTACCGACCATGCGGTACTGCGGTTCGATCTGGATGTTGCCCACCGGCACTTCGTAGCCGGTGAAATGCACGATGCGCGCGGCAGGATCCGCCAGTTCTTCCAGCCCGACCTCGGGCAGATACCAGGACATGAATTCGGCACCACGACCGACATGAGTGCGCGTGTACTCCGCTCCGTGTTTCTTGGTGTTGTCGTCGAGCCGGCGCAGATAACCGATGTCATGGAACAGCGCGCTGACGGTACCCAGCCGGAACAGGCGTTCATCCATGACCCGCGTGCTGGTCGCCTGCACACAGCCATCCATCAGCCGCGACATGGCCAGCGTCACTTCAAGGATATGCTGGATGTCGTGATAGTCGGTTTCACAGGGATGGTAGCCGGGAAATTCACCGCGGTAGAGGCGGCCGATATCGGCAAACACCCGCAGCAGGCTGGATGGAAATTCACGCCGGTAAAGCCGCTCGTAAATTTGTGCGACTTCGAAGGAGACGGACACCGGATCCATGGTGTCCACCTGGTTCGTTACATCAAGCGTCGAACGGCGGCTGTCCAGAAAGTCGGGAGAATCTGGAGAATCAGGGAGGTGCGGATCCATATGCATCATTTTGTTGTATCCAGTTATAGTAACTATAATGACCCCGCACATGCAATGCTGTCGGCAACACCTCGGAGTCCGGCGGGAAGCACAGCGCCGGCCCACAGGCCGGGCCGCCGCAAAACTGTCCAATAAATCACGGTGTTAATGCCATGCCCATGCACCCGCAAACCGTCTACGCCAAGACCTCCAAGGGCGTTCTTGATTTCAAGAACAAAACCATCAAGCTCGACCGCAACGCCGGTAATATTTTCCTGTCGGTGGACGGCAAATCGACGTTTGCCGAGCTGGTGGCGAAAGGCAAGCTCGAAGCCAAGGATGTCGAAGGCATACTTAATGAGCTGACCAAGGCAGGTTACGTCAAGATATTCTCGACCCCGGCCGCGACTCCGGCCGCCAGGCCCGCCATGGCCCCGGCTGCACCCGCAGGACGCGCCCCCGCTGCGCCCGCAGCCGATGAAGGCGAAATGGATCTCGACTTCACCTCCCCGGAGGCCGTAGCCAAGGTCAATGCCGAGGCTGAGGCCCGCAAAGAAAAGGAAACCCAGGCCAAGGCCCGCGCACAGGCTGCCGCCAAGGCCGCAATGGAGGCCAAAGCGCGGCAGCAGACAGAAGCCCAGGCCCGCGCCGCCGCCGATGTCCGCGCCAAGGCCGAAGCCGAAGCCAAGGCCAAGGCTGACGCGGCTGCCCGCGCCGCCGCCGAAGCCCGCGCCAATGCCGAAGCCGAATCCAAGGCTGCGGCAGACGCCCAGGCCAAAGCCGCGGCAGAAATCCGTCTCAAGGCGGCACAGGAGGCCTCCACCAAAGCTGAAGCCGAGGCCCGCGCGCGTGCGCAGTCCGAAGCCCGCGCCAAGGCTGAGGCTGTTGCCAAGGCGACCTCGGAAGCCAAGGCCCGCGTCGAAGCCGAAGCCCAGGCCAAAGCCGAAGTCGAAGCCAATGCCCATGCCGCCGCCGAAACCAAGGCGCGCGAAGCACTGGAAGCACAGATGAAGGCGATGAGCGAAGCCCTCGCCCGCGCCCAGGATTCCGCGAAACGCGAGGCCGAAGCACGCGTCCGGATGGAAGCCGACATCAAGGCCCGCCTCGAAGCCGAACGCAAAGCCGTGGAGGAAGCCGAAGCCCGCGCCAAAGCCGCCGAGGACGCGGTTGCCCAGGCGCGCCAGATGGCGGAAGAGGCGGCGCGTGCCAAAGCGGCTGCCGAAGCCCGCGCTGCAACCCAGGGCTCGGACCCGGAGTCCATGGCCAAGGCCGTGGCCGCGATGCAGGCCCTGGAAGAAGCCAAGGCACGGGCACGGGCGGAAGCCGAAGCCCGTGTTGCCGCCGAAGCCCGCGCCAAGTCCGAAGCCGAGGCGCGCGCACGCGAGGAAGAACAACGCAGAATTACCGCAGAAGCGGAGCAAAAAGCGCGTGCCGAAATCGATGCCAAGGCCAACGCCGAACTGAAAACCCTGCGCGAACAGGCGAGACAGGCATCGGCTGAAGCGGAAATCCGTGCCGAAGAAGAAAAACGGGCTCGCGAGGAAATGGAAAGCAGGATCGCCGCCGAACGGCAAGCCCGCGAGGAAGCGGAAGCCAAAGTCACCGCTGAACGGGAATCACGGGCGGAAGCCATCCGCAAGGTGCAGGCCGAAGCCGAAGCCAAGGCCCGCGCCGAAGTCGAGGCCGTCATGGCGACTGAGCGGCGCAAGCGCGAAGAAGCCGAGAAAAAATCTCAAGCTGAAATTGCTGCGCGCACCGTAGCAGAACGCAAGGCGCGCGAAGAAGCCGACCGCCAGCTCGAAATCGCCCACAAAGCGCGGGAAGATGCCGAGCGCCTAGCCCGCACCGCCGGTTCCAGCGAAAGCGAGGAAAGCAAAAAAGCCCGCGAAGATGCGGAATACCGCGCAAAAATGGCCGAAGCCGCAGTCGCCAAAGCCAAGGCACAGATGGAAGTCGAGAAGCAGGCCCGCGCCCAGGCCGAAGATCGCGCCAAAAAAGAAGCCGTGGAGCGCGTGGTACGCGAAACGGAATTGCGTGAGAGCGCCGAGAAAAACGTCAAGTCACGGGTGGACGAAGAATTGCGTGCCCGCGCCCGCGCCGAAGTCGAGGCCGATGCGCGCTACCGGGCCGAAGCCGAGGAACGCGCCAAGGCCGCAGCCGCTGACCGCAAGTTACGCATGGAGTCCGAAGCGCGCGACGCCGCGTCGTCCTTCCGTTCCGACAAAAAACCGCGCAGCAAGGTGGCGATGGCCGGTATCGGTCTGCTGATACTGGTTGCGGGCGGACTGGGCTCGTTGCAACTGATGCCGCTGGGCAGCTATGTGCCGCAGGTGCAGGAACTGGTATCGCAACGCTTCAAGCAACCGGTGCACATCGCCAACATGCGCTACACGGTTTACCCGGAACAGATGCTCCGCCTCGAACAGGTCAGCGTGGGTGGCGCGCAGCAGATCAAGGCCGACACGGTCAGCATTCCGATGATGCCGTGGACCCTGCTGCTCGGCGCACAGGAATTCGACACCATCACCGCCAACGCCGTCACCATCGAACCCGCGGGTATCGACATGCTGCCGGCGCTGTCCAAAGCTGCAGGCGGCGCCGCGCTGCAGATCAACCAGTTGCGCATGACCAACGTCAAGGTCAACGGCTTGCCCATCGATGTAGCGCAGTTCGAAGCTCTGATCAACTTCAACCGCAGTGGCGCCTTGCAGAAAATGCGCCTGAGCGACGGCAAAATGACTGTCAACGCCACGCCGAAGGACAACGGGCTCGCGCTGGCCATCTCGGCTGGCGAGTGGCAGCCGCCGGTGGGTCCCGCACTGAACTTCAGCGACCTCTCGGTGACCGCGCAGGCGGATCAGCGGCAATTAACGGTGAGTGCATTCGAAGGTCGCATCGGCGGCGGCCGGATCAAAGGGGCGCTGAAAGCCACCTGGGCCGGTGCGATCACCGTCGAAGGCGAATTCAATCTTGAAAATGGCAGGCTGCAGGAATTGCTGCCCGCCTACACCCGCGATTTTTCCGCCAACGGCTCAATCAGTGCCAATGGCAGTTATGCCCTGCAGGGAAAAACCCTGAAAACGCTGTTCGATGCCAGTGCTGCAGAGGCCTCCTTCACCATCAACACCGGCGAACTGATCAATATCGACGTGGTGCGCGCCATCCAGTCGCCGACCGCCAGCGGAACCCGCGGCGGCAAAACCCGGTTTGATACGCTGAGCGGCGCACTCAGCATCAATGGCGGCCGCTACAACTACAAACAGCTGCAATTGACTTCCGGGCCGCTGAACGCCAGCGGCGCACTTGCAATCGGTGACGGCGGTGCGTTGTCCGGCCGCATCAGTGCTGAGCTCGGCAGCAAGGGCCTGCTGGTCGCCCGCGGCAACCTGTCAGTGACCGGTGCCGTACGCGATCCTCTGCTGAAACCCTGATCATTGCCGCTGAAAAAAAGCCCGCGCCTTGCAGCGCGGGCTTTTTTATTGCCGGAAAAACCGCCAGGCCCGGCTTATTCCATCCCTCTTACTGCGCCCCGGATTGCGCAGCACGCAACGCGGCGATGCGCACATCCAGCGGCGGATGTGACATGAACAGCGCCATCAGTCCGCCGCCGCCCGAAATGCCGAACGCCGACATCTGCGCAGGCAGCGCAGACTGCTCGTGATTCATTTTCAGGCGCTCCAGCGCGGCAATCATTTTCTGCCGGCCGGCCAGGTCGGCACCGCCTGCGTCCGCACGGAATTCACGGTGACGGCTGAACCAGGCCACCACCATGCTCGCCAGCACGCCCAGCACCATTTGCGCAGCAAACGTGGCGATGAAAAAGCCCATGCCCTGCCCGCGTTCGTTTTTCAGCAACACGCGGTCGACAAAAAAGCCGACGATGCGCGACAGGAAAAGAACAAAGGTATTGAGTACGCCCTGCACCAGGGTCAGCGTCACCATGTCGCCGTTGGCGACGTGGCTGATTTCGTGGCCGAGGACTGCTTCGGCTTCATCCTGCGTCATGTTGTTCAGCAAACCCGTGCTGACTGCCACCAGTGCATCATTGCGATTCCAGCCGGTGGCAAAGGCATTGATGTCAGGCGCATCGTAAATCGCCACTTCCGGCATGCCGATACCGGCGCGCTCAGCCTGGCGTTTGACGGTATCCACCAGCCAGCGTTCGGTCGTGTTTGCCGGCACCTCGATCACCTTCGCGCCGGTCGACATTTTTGCCATCCACTTCGAGATCAGCAGCGAAATGAATGCGCCGCCAAAACCAAAAATCGCCGCGAACACCAGCAGGCCCTGCAGATTGAGCCCGGTCTCGTTTTCGAGCGCACTGTCAATGCCCAGCAACTGCATGGTCACACTGAGCACCGCGAGTATCGCGAAGTTGGTGACAATCAGCAGAAAGACACGTTTCATAGGTTTTCAAATCCCCGATGGTTGAACACGAACATTAGATAGGGGCGAAGAGCGCAAGTTCAAGACCACAGCGCCTCTCGCTGACTCACTTCAAGTAATTGTTTTTATTGAAATTTTCTGATTAACGGTGATGCGCGATCAAGCGCCGCGATTCTACCTCAGCCACCGGCCCGCACCTGCAGCCAGAATGTCACCGGTCCGTCGTTAATCAGCGTGACCTGCATGTCCGCGCCAAAACGGCCTGTGGCCACTTGCGCATGCGTGCACTGCGCCTGAGTCACGACATGCTCAAACAGTACCCGACCCTGTTCCGGTGGCGCCGCCGTCGAAAAACCCGGGCGCAAACCCTTGCGCGTATCCGCCGCCAGCGTGAATTGCGGCACCAGCAGCAGACCACCGCCGACATCGCGTAAAGATAAATTCATTTTCCCCGCATCGTCGCTGAACATCCGGTAGTTCAGCAGGCGCTCGAGCAGACGGTCCGCTTCCGCCACCGTATCCCCCGCTTCCACGCCAAGCAAAACCAGAAGACCGCGCCCGATGGCACCCACTGTCACGCTGTCGATGACCACCTGCGCCATGCTCACCCGTTGCAACAGGGCAATCACCGGATTTCCTTCAGCATCTGGCTATCACCGCCAGCAGGCAACGGCACGCGGCCAACCCTGCCCGGCCGGAAATGATCACGATCATCGTAATACGCCGGCTGTTCATTATCGATACACCAACCGGGCACACCCAGTACCGGCAGCGGTGCAAGCTCATGCGTATGCTGCATGGCCTGCGGATCGGCAATCCGCAGCGCCAGGCTCCGGTCGATGGTTGCCAGTCGTTCCGCAGGAGGCAGTTTGAAAAAGTCCTGAGCCACATCAAACAGCAGCCCGCGACCGGTGATGCCCTTGTACGGCTCGAGTGCTTTTTCGCACAGCGCATGCCCGAACGGCAGGAACTCCATGCCGGCAATCACTGCGGCGCGACGTTCCCAGAACAGCGGTTTCCAGCGGAACCCACGGATCATGTCCAGCATTTCGGCGTCTGTAGACAACACGATGACGCCGCTTTCATCGAACAGTGTCAGCGCATCGCGCACCGACCCGCGTCCGCCCGCCTTGCCTGCGGGCAATGCCGCATGGTGCCGCGCATTCAGCGCGGCCTTGGCCCGCGGAAACGTCAGCCACACCAGCACATTGAACAGGTCATGCCAGTTGCGTTCGCGGAATTCCAGCTCACCCCGTGCGTAAATACGCTGCTCGTACGTTGCACTCGCCGCTGCCGGTGACAGCAGTTGCAGCGGCAAACCGGACGCGTTGCAAATCCCGGCATGGGTAATGATTTCCTGTAACCGGGACAGTGCCGGCCAGTCGTCTCCCGTGACTTGCAGCGCCGCAGTGCGCAGCACTGTCAGCAGCGGCGACTGCTCCGCAAAATTCGTATTCCATCGATCCATCTGCCTAGTGTACGACGCAGCAGCCTTTTCAAGTAAACTTGCAGGCTTTCCGAACCTTCCAATCATCCCGGAACTAGTAAATCCTTTTGGCATCGAATCACCGGGCCTGACCTCATCGCTGACCATTGCCAACCACGTTGTCGATATGCTGGGATAATGACTCACCATGACTGACAAAAACACTTACCGCACCACCGCCAAAGGCCTTGCCGAAGTCGCGGCGCGCCCCGGCACGCTGAAACCCGGCATCAAAGGACTGCTGGCCGCGGTCGGCGAAAGGGCCAACGCCGCAAATCTGCGGGAAAAATTTCCACGTGCCGGCGACATCGGCGCGGCACTGGAGGCGCTGACAAACGAGGGCTATATCGAAATCGTGCCGGCAACGGCCCCGCAATCGAAATCCGCAATCGACGACCTCGAGAGTTTCCTCAGTGAGCGCCCGAAGGAACCGACGCTGCAGCAGCGACGACAGGCCGAAGGCACGATTTCCGGTGCACGCAAGCTGAAAGCCGGGTACCAGATCAGCATTCTCAACCGTCCCGGAAAACCGATCCCTTCGCGTGGCGGTGGCAAGCATGTCATTCTGGTCATCGACAGCCACGAGGCAGAGGCACTGGCCGCTGCGCGCGGCCTGATGCAGGGCGGATTCGACATCCGCGGCGCAGCCAACCGCAGCGAAATAGCCGCTGCGCTGGGCAAACACCCCCTGCCCGACCTGATCATCATCGATGTGGAACTGCGCGACGCCGTCGGCCTCGATGTTCTCGGCAAACTGCATGAACACCCGGAATTCAAAGCAACACCGATTATCGTGGTCACCGCACGCGCCGAGCGCGACGATATCGTCGCCGCCCTGGCCTACGGCGCATCGGGTTACCTCAACAAACCCGTCAAACCGGATACCCTGTTGCGCCACGCCAAGGATGCGCTCGGCCTGCCCTGAACCGGCGCAGACGCATCACTCATCTGGCCAGCAGTTGCCTGATCTGCGGCAGCATCATCTCTGCAGCAAGGTAGCCTTCCTTGATCGATTCAGCCGCGCGGTGATAATCGAGCGCGCCCATCTCACCCAGCTGCGGTGTGATCAGTGCATCAGCCGGCTCTCCAGCCAAGCGGCTGCGCGTGATGCGCGCCTGCATGATGCTGATGCTTTCGGCAACCACTTCAATCATGTTCGGCCGGCGTTCACGTCGCTGATTACTGACATAACGACCAGTCCGGCTGGAACCAAGATCGACACCGATGACAAAATCGGCCCCCATCGCACGGCACAGCGACACCGGCACCGGATTCACCAGTGCGCCATCGACCAGCAGCCTGCCGTCGAGTTCAAAAGGCGTAAACAACCCGGGCAAGGCGATTGAAGCCCGCACCACGTCCGTGGCACGCCCCTCGCGCAGCCATATTTCGCGACCGTTGCGCAAATCCGTAGCCACCGCGCCAAAAGGCAGAGCGAGATCCTCCACCTGCTTGTCGAGCAGATTTTCGCGCAGGAAAGAAATCAGTCTGGCGCCTTTCAGAAAACCACCGCTGAAACTGATATCGAAAAACCCAAGCACCTTGCGCCAGGTCAGGCCCAGCACCCACTCTTCCAGCGAGTCGAGATCCTCATCGGCATACACCGCACCAACCAGGGCGCCGATCGATGCACCACAGACGATCTGCGGTTTAATGCCGGCCTTTTCCAGCGCGCGCAGCACGCCGATGTGCGCCCAGCCACGTGCTGAACCCGCACCCAGCGCCACGCCGATTTTCAGATTTTCTGGCATTGATTTTATGTAATTAATTAAATAAAAACAAATACTTATTGTTATCGCTTGCACTGCCACCTGTTAACGCAACCATTGCAGCGGTGGTTCATCCAGCGCTGCGGCCTGCTCGCGCAATGCCAGCACATGGTCCTGCCAGTAACGCTGGGTGTTGAAAAACGGAAAACTCGCCGGAAACGCCGGATCATCCCAGCGCCGCGCCAGCCAGCCGGCGTAGTGCACGATGCGCAGCGTGCGCAAGGCCTCGATCAGCATCAGTTGCGCCGGATCAAAGTCATAAAACTCGCAATAACCTTCGAGCAACGCGGCCAGTTGCAACTGCTGAGACGCGCGATCGCCGGACAGGCACATCCACAGATCCTGCACCGCTGGCCCCATGCGCGCATCATCGAGATCGACAAAATGCGGCCCGGCGTCAGTCCACAGGATATTGCCGGCATGGCAATCGCCGTGCAGGCGCAGACTGCGTACCTTGCCCGCGGCCTCCCAGCACTGCTCAACACGGTCAAGCACGTCTTCGACCACAGTGGCATAGGCTTCCTGCAGATCGTCCGGAACAAACCCGCTGTCACAGACAAATTCTGCCGGCTCCCAGCCGAAACTTTCGATATCGATCAACGGCCGGTGTTCGAAAGGCCGTGTCGCCCCTACGGCATGGATGCGCGCAATGAAACGCCCCAGCCAGCGCAGCGTTTCGGCGTCGCCGAATTCCGGCGTGCGCCCGCCACGGCGCGGATAGAGGACAAACTGAAAACCCCCGTGTTCGTGCCGCGTTTTACCGTTCAACTGCAGGGGCGCCACCACCGGAATCTCGCGTGCCGCCAGTTCCAGCGCGAAATCATGCTCTTCCTGTATGGCCGCCGCGCTCCAGCGCTGGGGACGATAAAACTTGGCAACGATCGACGAGCCGTCATCGAGCCAGACCTGATAGACACGATTCTCGTAACTGTTCAGCCCCTGTAACCGGCCATCACAATGCAGACCGCAGGACTCCACCGCATCCAGTATGCAGTCGGGCGTCAGTGTCGAATAGGGAAACATGGGCGCAGAACTTAGCACATCACCGCATGGCACTGCAGATGTCATCGACGGCCGCGCGCCGCCGGGACATCAGGTTGCCCGGGGAATGCGCACGCTGACCAGGGTCCCTTTGCCGCCTGAGGGTTGGCTGAGCACCGCCTCTCCGCCATGCAGGTGCGCAATTTCCTGGACAATGGCCAGGCCGAGCCCGCAGCCTTCTCCACCGGATCCATTGATACGATAAAACCGCTTGAAAACAAGTTCATGCTCGGTTTCCGGTATGCCGATGCCGTCATCTTCAACCTGCAATACGGCAAAGCCGGCAGCGGTGGCCGTTGTCACCGTAATGCGCCCGCCAGCCGGCGTATAGGCAATCGCATTGTCGATCAGGTTCGACAGCAGTTCGGCGATAAGGAAGGAATCGCCGTGAATCTTCGCTGGCCGTAACTCCAGGCCAAGATCGATTTTCTTGGCGATCGCCGCCGGCATCAGATTACCCGCAACGTCCTCGACCACTCGCCGCAGATCCAGTACCTGCATGGCATCAACGCGGTGGAACCCGACTTCCGCGCGCGCCAGCATCAGCAACTGGTTGGCCAGATGCACTGTCCGCTCTGTCGACAGCCCGAGTGCAGTCAGTACCCGCCTGTATTCCGCCGGATCATGCTGCTGCAGTCCGAGTTCAACCTGCATGCGCAATCCGGCAAGCGGCGTGCGCAACTGGTGGGCGGCATTGGCCACGAACTCCTGCTGGGAGCGCAGCGCCAGTTCGAGCTGGCGCAACAGATCATTCAGCGCGGAAATCACGGGCCGCACCTCAATCGGCGCATGTTCCGGCGGAACAGGGCGCAGGTCGCGGTACGAACGGGTTTCGATTTCCTCGCGCAGCCGCTCCAGCGGCTCCAGCCCCTTGCCGATGCCGAACAGCATCAGCACAACGACAACAATGACCAGTACCACTTCACTGGCGATCATGGCGGTCAGAATCTGCGTCGTCAGTACACTGCGCTTGACCGTGGTTTCGGCAACCTGCACGATGGCCGGCTTGCCGCGCAGCGTGACGTGCATCGCCGCCACCCGGATGACTTCTCCGCCCATCCTGCTGTCATAAAGGTACTCACCCGCATCCAGCAACCGGGTCGGTGGCGGCGACAGGTGCGCGTCCCCGGCAAGCAGCTTGCCGCGCAGATCGTGCACCGAATAATAAATGCGGTCGAACTGGTCCGTGCGCAGCAGGATGTCAGCGGAACTCGACAGCAGCTCAGGGCTGGCATCCGGTTTGGCATTGATCAGCCGGGTCAGCGACTGTGCGGTATCGATCAGCACCCAGTCATAGGCCGCAGTCGCGGGCTTCAGCGCGATCGGGTAACCGATGATGGTCGCCATGCCCAGCAGCAGCACCAGCGGCCACAGCAGCCAGCGAAACAGCAGTCGCCGTACACTGGTGCTAGTTTTCGGGGCCGGTGGGCTTGTCAAGGTAATAACCGAAGCCGCGGATGGAATGGATCTTGACGCCGGCCGGTTCAAGTTTGGAGCGCAGCCGGGAAATATAGACTTCCACGACATTGGGGCTCACGTCGGCTTCCCATCCGTTGACGGCAGACGCAATCTGGTCCTTGCTGACCATCTTGCCCGCCCGCAGCACGAGGAATTCCAGCACCGTCCATTCACGGGCGGTCAGCCTGACCGGCTCATTGGCCAGCCAGACGCGCCGTGCAGCAATATCGATCATCAGCGGACCATAGACGATCTGGGTTTCGGTCGTAGCCTGCCCGCGGCGGATTACTGCACGCACCCGCGCCTCAAGCTCGGCCAGTGAAAATGGCTTGGCCAGATAGTCATCCGCACCAAGGTTGAGGCCATGCACCCGATCTTCCACCTCGTCCCTGGCCGTCAGCATCAGCACCGGCACATAACGTTCGCGTTTTCTTGCGCGGCGCAGCACTTCGAAACCATCCATGCCCGGCAAGCCAACGTCCAGGATCACCAGGTCATAGTCTTCGTGCACCAGCAGCGTATCGGCCTCGGTGCCACTGGCGGCCGTTTCCACGATGTTCCCGGCCTGCCGCAGATAACGTACCAGGCCATCGGACAGTGTCTTGTCGTCCTCAACAATCAGTATGCGCATGATTTTCCGGTGCGGCTTTCATGGTCGCACTCTAATACATCGCCCCCGCTGCTCCAACGCCGGCATTCCGTATACAAGACATCGCCCTGATTGGTAAGCTTCGCGCAAGCTAGGATTCAGCCAGAGCAGGGATTCCGGATCCGATGCGCTAATTCGCGCGCAACATCCCGGCAGCGCTGCGGGCAGCGACAAACAACCGGTTGCGTTCCAGCGTGGCCGGCAACACCCGGGGAATGACCAGCGCCTCGTTCAGCCGGCAATCCGCCAGTGCGCGATGAATGAGCTGTGCGATTTCATCGAGATCATCCAGCGGATGCAGCGGCCAGCAAAACCCCTCCAGCATCGACTCGTCGAACGGCGAACTCAGGCTCAGGCGCAACTCTCCGGCGCCTGCCGCCAGCGCATGCGCCGACAACACCGCTTCGGGATCGCCGACGCTCATGCGAAAACGCCGCACGTTATTGCTGAGGAACAAGCTCAGCGCTGCCTCCAGTTGTGCAGCGCGCCCGAGGTAAGCGGCCTTGACCAGCGGCTGCGGCGGTCGCGGCATCGGCAGCACTTCCAGTCCCGGCTGCGCCAGCTGGCGCGTCAATTCCCGCGTCAGCGGCATGCCCCAGGTTCCGATGTTGGAGGCAGACTCGAGAAATGATGGCAAATGCTGCGGCGTGACGCCGGCGCCGATCAGGAAACGCAGGTGCGCCTGTTCTCGACCAGGGCCCACGGCCACCGGCTCCGGTATCAGTGTGTCGGCGACTGTGCGCTCCGCCGGATCACGGACAGCACGCCATAACGCACAGGGTGACAAGGCCTCCAGCGCCGCAGCGCTGCACAGCGCATTACCCAGGCCGAAATTGCGCGTGGCGCCGACGGCACCATGCTGCTCCAACAATGCGGTAATTTTATCGATTTCAGGCAGTGCACCCGGCAAGGTCAGCTGCGCGCGCGCGCCGGCGACGATGACCAGCGGAATCGCAAAGAACTGCAGGCCGATGCCATCGCCACCGCCATCAACCGCTGCAGCCAGTGCCTGCCACACCCGGCGCACGGCAAGCGGCGGACCACCCTGTAAGGCAGTACGGATCGCTGCGTCATCACCTGCTGTCAGTGCAACAGCGAGGTCTGCCGCCAGTCGTGCACCGTCATCCTGCGCCGCTGCATGGAGTAGCGAGTCAGCCGATACCGCAGCAATCCGCGGTTCCGGCAATGATTCGATGACACTCATTCTACTTTCGCGCCGGAAGCCTTGACGGCCTCGCCCCACTTCACCAGTTCGGTCTTGATGAACGCGGTGTACTGCCCCGGCGTATCACCGACGATGTAACGAATCGTGCGCGACAGATACGCAGCGGCATCCTGCGCCAGCGTCGCGTCGGCCGTGCCCAGCATCCCCAGAGCAGCGATAGACTGAGGTAAGTATTTGTTTTTAAACATATTTTTCTATGAATCGCATGATGATTAACCGCATCTGAAATCCCCTGCTTCCGCCGCGCTGCACTACATCATCAATCCACCCGCGCGCCAGACTCCTTCACGACCTTGGCCCACTTCGCGTAATCAGCCTTGACTACACGGGCAAATGCTTCAGCGCTGCCGCCGACGGCATCAGCGCCCTGCGCGTTCAAACGCTTGACCAGCTCCGGCGAAGCCAGCGCGGCATTCAATTCGGCATTGACGCGTTTCACGATTGCCGCGGGCGTACCTGCAGGCGCAAAAATTCCGAACCAGTTGACGACCTCATATCCGGGAACCGTTTCGGCAATCGCCGGCAATTCCGGAAAAGCCGCGGAACGTTTCGGTCCGGTCACAGCCAGGCCGCGCAACTTGCCGCCGGCTCGCACCTGTGGTGCCAGCGGCACTGCGCTGGCAATCGTCACGCCGATCTGTCCGGCCAGCAAGTCGGTGATCAGCGGCCCCGTGCCTTTGTACGGAATATGTTCCATGCGCACACCGGCCATGGACTTGAACAGCTCCATTGCAAGGTGGCTCGATGAACCGCTGCCGGCGGAACCGTAATTGATCTTGCCGGGATTGGCCTTGGCATAAGTGATCAGATCCTTGACCGTTTTTGCCGGCAGCGAAGGCCCCGCCGCCATCATCAGCGGCACGGCAACGAACTGCACCACCGGCGTGAAATCCTTGATCGCGTCGTACGACACTTTTTTGTACAGATGCGGATTGATCACATGCGGAATCGACGAAAACAGCAGGGTATAACCGTCGGCATTCGCCCGCACTGCGATTTCCGTGGCAATCAATCCGCCGGCGCCGCCGCGATTGTCCACCACCACCTGCTGTCCCAGCCGGTCGCTTAATTGCTGGGCTGCAACCCGCCCCAGGATGTCAGCAGCGCCGCCCGGCGGAAAGCCCACCACCAGGCGCACCGGGCGATCCGGATAAGCACCGACAGCGGCGGCAGATGCCAGCGGGGATAACACGGCTGCGGTAGCGGATGCTGCGAAAATCAGGCCTGCGTAACGGATGTTCATGATGGTTCCTCGTAGTTGTTATGGTCGTACGCCGGAATGACCGGATTGATTACAGCAAAAACCATAGCAGTAATCATGCCACTCACGCACGCACAGACCGTTACCAGCCCAGCACATAGGCCGGACGACGCGGATCCGCGCCACCATGCAGCACGCCCTGCGCATGATCGTTGACGATGGTGCAAACCGAACCCGCCAGCCAGGTCATGTCATCCCACCAGTAGACCTTGTGACCCATCGCCGCCAGCGCGTCGCCGGTCTGTTTTGCAATGCGCGATTCCAGGTACAGGCGCCCCGGGAAATAGGCATGCGGTTCAAACGAACCCGGATAGCTGTAATTGGCAAAACGCGGCGCTTCGACGGCATCCTGCACACCCATGCCGAACACGTTGACATTGAGGAACACCTGGATCATGGCCTGGATCTGTACGTCCCCCCCCGGGGTGCCGAAGGGCATGTAGGCCTTGCCGTTTTTCAGTGCCAACGCCGGATTCGGCGTCAACCGCGGACGTTTGCCTGGCGCCACCGAAGACGGATGCGAGGGGTCGGCCCACGACTGGGTGCCACGCCCCGAACAGACGATGCCCACACCGGGGACAATCGGCGTCTTGTCAGAACCATCTGAAGGCGTCGCGGAAAACGCATTGCCATGGCGATCAATCACGCACAGGTAGGAAGTATCGCCGGGCCCCGGTGATTCTTCGGACTGCGGCGGCGGCATGCAGATGTTGGCGAGCGCGGTCAGCGATTTCGGATCACCTGCCGGCGGCATCCCCGGCCAAGCCTGCCGGTCGCGGATCAGCGTGCACCGCCATGCCGAATATTTCTCCGACAACAGCCCGGTCAACGGCACCTTGACGAATTTGGGATCACCGAAATAATGATGGCGGTCGGCAAAAGCCAGCTTCAGCGCTTCGGTGACAACGTGGATGTACTGCGGCGTGTTGTGCCCCATTGCCTTCAGGTCATAAGCCTTGAGGATGTTAAGCGCCATTGGCAGTGCCGGGCCCTGCGACCATGGCCCGCAGGCATGCAGCTCGATATTGCCGAACTTCGATTTCACCGTCGGTTCAAAATTGACTTTGAAGCCGGCGAAGTCCTCGTAACGCATCAGGCCGCCCTGCTGGGTGATCCATTTCGTCACATCGAGCGCGATGTCGCCCTTGTAGAACGCGTCGCGCGCGGCCTGCAGGCCGGCCTTGCGGCCCTTGCGGCTGGCACGGCGCTCCTGATCCACCATGTATTGCAGCGTGCGACCAAGATCCGCCTGCACGAAAACCTTGCCTGGCACCGGCGGTTTGCCGCCGGGCATGAATACTTTTTTGCTCGAGGGCCAGCGCGAATAGTTATCGGTGTTGTCGGCGATGAATTCAGCCATCAGCGGATACATCGGAAAACCCTTGCTCGCGAAACGGATCGCCGCCGTCGCCACTTCGCCGAAACTCATGGTGCCGAAACGCGACAGTGCGGTGATCCATGCGTCCGGTGCGGCCGGCACCACGCAGCGCTCCACGCCGGGCGGAATCTTGCCGCCGTGTTTTTTCATGAAATAGTCAGGCGTCACCGCACGCGGCCAGACACCGAGCCCGTCGATGGAATGCACCTTGCGGTCTTTGGCGGTGTAAATGATCTGCGGCGCAACGCCGCCGATGTTGACCTTCTCGGTCTGCAGCACACCGATGGCCAGGCCGGCTGCAACACCGGCGTCAATGGCATTGCCGCCGGCCTCAAGGATTTCGAAAGCCGCGTGGGCGGCAAGATAATGGCCCGCGGCAACCACATGCCGGGTGCCCATGATGGTCATGCGTTTGCTGGTCATGCGATCTCCTTGCGGGGTACGGGGCGATAATGCGGGAATGATCGGAATTCTACCCTGCACCCGACTGCTTGACCCCGTCCGCACCACAAACTGGACGCGGCGGGACGGCACAACCGCGGCAAGCTTGGTAAACTCCGCCACTTCACAAACACCTGTGACGGAACAGTGCTTCCGGATGCAGGCCACCCGAGGAGAACACCGATATGAAACTGTCCCATTTGGGCATCGCCGCTGTTGCCGGCACACTGGCATTGACCGCCCCTGCTCAAGCGCAAAATTATCCCGTGCGGACGATCCGCATGGTGATTCCGTTTGCCGCCGGCGGCAACACCGACATTATCGGTCGCATCTTCGTGCCAAAGATGGCTGAAATCCTCGGCCAGCAGATCATCATTGACAACCGCGGTGGCGCCGGCGGCACAATCGGCAGCGAAGCCGTAATGCGCGCGGCTCCAGACGGCTACACGCTGTTGATGGCTTCGGCCGGCCATACCATCAATCCGGCCATGATCAAAAAGCTGCCCTACGATTCGGTCAAGGACTTCACGCCGCTCGGCATCGTCGCCGACGTGCCGACCGCGTTTGTGATCCACCCGTCACTGCCACCGAAAAACGTGAAAGAATTCATCGCGCTGGCCAAGGCCCGCCCCAATGACATTTTTTACTCGACCGCCGGTATCGGTACCGTGGGACATCTCTCAGCGGAGTTGCTGATCTCCAGTACTAATATCAAGATCACTGCCGTGCATTACAAGGGCAGCGGTCCGTCAATGATCGACCTCGTCGGCGGCCATGTGCAGATGCAGTTCCCGAGCATGCCTGCGGCGGTTCCGTACGTCGCCTCCGGCAGGCTGCGGATGATCGCGCAGACCGGCGCAAACCGTTCACCCGCGGCACCGACCGTGCCGACGATGATCGAACAGGGCCTGAAGGATTTTGTCGTCTCCAGCGGTTTTTCAATGTTCGGTCCGGCCAACCTGCCCAAGCCGATCGTCGACCGCGTCAACGCCGCGCTGGTACAATCGTTGAAGGATCCCAAGGTCAGCAAAACCCTGCTCGACCAGGGCGCCGAACCGAACGGCAGCACCCCGGAAGCACACGACAAATTCAATCGCGCCGAAATCCAGAAATGGATCAAGGTTGCGCGCGCCGCAGGCATCCAGCCCAACTGACATTGATTGTTGCGCATTGCGCTAAAATACGGGGCCGTAAAGCCCCGTATTTTTTTCAGCCCATTTTCCGAAAACCACCATGCCCCCTCTCGACTTCCAGTTCCCCTACACCTCCCAGCGCATGCCGGTACTGGCGCGCAATGCCGTCGCCACATCGCAACCGCTGGCGGCACAGGCCGGCCTGCGCATGCTGCTCAAGGGCGGCAATGCCGTTGACGCCATACTCGCCACGGCGATTTCACTGACCGTGCTGGAACCGACCAGCAACGGCATCGGCAGCGACGCGTTCTGCATTTTGTGGGACGGCAAAAAACTGCACGGCCTGAATGCGTCGGGACGCTCTCCCGCAGCCTGGACCGCGGATCGTTTCAAGGGCGCGCAGGCGATGCCGATGCGCGGCTGGGATGCCGTCACCGTGCCGGGCTGCGTCTCAGCCTGGGCGGAAATGTCAGCCAAGTTCGGCAAGCTGCCCTTCGCCGACCTGTTTGAACCGGCGATCAAATACGCGACCGACGGTTACATGGTGACGCCGACCATCGCCCGGCTATGGGCAAACCAGGCACCGGAACTGAAAAACCAGCCGGGATACGCCGAAGCCTTCATGCCGCGCGGCCGGGCACCGGCGCCGGGCGAAAAATTCTCCTTCCCGGCACAGGCCAAAACCCTGGCGCGGATTGCCGAGACCAAAGGTGAAGCCTTCTATAAAGGCGACCTCGCCGAAAAAATCGTTGCCTGGTCGAAGCAGAATGGCGGCGCGATGACCATGGACGATCTCGCCAGCCACAAAAACGACTGGGTGGAACCGATCGGCATTGATTACCGCGGATATACGCTGCATGAAATCCCGCCCAACGGCCAGGGCATTGCCGCGCTGATCGCGCTGGGCATTCTCGAGAATTTCGATGTCGCCAAGCTGCCTGTGGATTCCCCGGACAGCATGCACCTGCAGATCGAAGCGATGAAACTCGCTTTTGCCGACATCAATGAATATGTGTCGGATCCGGCGACCATGCGCGTAACGCCCGCCGAAATGCTCGACAAGGCCTACCTGAAAAAACGCGCGCAACTGATCGATATGAAAAAAGCGCAGGCACCGACCTTCGGCAATCCGGCCAAGGGCGGCACGGTGTACCTGACCGCCGCCGACGAGTCGGGCATGATGGTGTCTTACATTCAGTCTAACTTCGCCGGCTTCGGCTCCGGCGTCGTAGTGCCGGGGACAGGCATCAGCCTGCAGAACCGCGGCTACGGCTTCAGCTTGAAACCTGGTCACGCCAACGTTGTCGCCCCGCGCAAACGTCCATTCCAGACCATCATCCCGGGCTTCCTCACTAAAAACGGCAAACCACTGATGAGCTTCGGCGTGATGGGCGGCTCGATGCAGGCTCAGGGTCATATGCAGGTGGTATCTCGCCTGGTCGATTACGCCCAGAACCCGCAGGCTGCCGCCGACGCACCGCGCTGGCGCATCGACACCGGCCTCAAGGTCGGCATCGAACACGGCGTCGCTGCAGAAACCATCGCCGAGTTGCGCGCACGCGGGCATGACATGCCGCAAGCCGACCGCTGGTCTACCGACTTCGGCCGCGCCCAGCTGATCTACAAAATGGAAGACGGTTATTTCGCCGCTTCAGAACGTCGCACCGACGGCCAGGCCGTCGGATTCTGACGGGAACAACCATGAAATACTCGCTCGGCGAACGCAAAGTCATCTGCAAGGGCGAGTATTGGATCGCCCCCAACGCCATTGTCATCGGCAGCGTGACGCTAGAAAACAACGCCAGCATCTGGTGGAACTGCGTGCTGCGCAGCGACAACGAAACCATCACCATCGGCGAAAACGCCCAGGTGCAGGACGGTTCGGTACTGCATGCTGATCCTGGCTTTCCGCTGACCCTGGAAAAAAACGTCAGCGTTGGCCACATGGCCATGCTGCACGGCTGCACCATCGGCGAAGGCAGCCTGGTCGGCATCGGCGCCGTCATCCTCAATGGCGCAAAAATCGGCAAGAACTGCCTGATCGGCGCCCGCGCCTTCATCGGCGAAGGCAAGGAGATTCCCGATGGTTCGATGGTGCTGGGCATGCCGGGCAAGGTCGTGCGCCAGCTTTCTCCCGAGGAAATCGAACGCATCAATCGCATCTCCGCACACTACGTGCAGAACTCCAGGCGTTACCGCACCGAACTGAAATCCGACGGATCCTGAGCGCTACACAACCGGAGTGCACACATGGCCGGCATGACCAAGTTCGGATTCAGGATCAGGACCCGCGGCGGCATGGTGGTGGAAAACCTGATGGTACAGGCGCGCGACCGGGATGAAGCAGAGAACCGGATACGCCAGATCTACCAGCACTGCGAAATCCTCGACTGCAACACCCTCACCCCGGACAGCCGCGGCGATGGCGTGGATCTGGAAAGCATGATCTCGCTGATCAGCAAACAGGAAGAACCGCGCTAGCCGGTCGCCCGGCAACTACAATCTAGGTGCCGGCGCGCCGCGTCTGCACCAGTTTCAGGCTGGCAGCGACGCCGCGCTGTGCCGTCGTCTCCTGCTTTGCAGCCAGCGCCGTACGGGCCCCCGGCGGCGGCGTCCGCACTCCGGGTTTGGCCTCGCGCTCGGCAAGACGGATAAAACCGGACACCATCAATTCTTCCAGCAGATCGGTGTAATCCCGCGCACCTCGACTCGCGGGCGCGTGCTCGAACACGTCCTGGTTGGAGGCCGGGCTCTCGGCGATACTGACGTTTTCGGCAATGCGCGTGGCACAGACTTCATCGCCGTAGCGTGTGCGCAACTGGCGCTCAATATCCGCCGACATCCGGCGCCGCGGGTCATAGCGGGTAATCAGGTAACGCCGCGGCACACGCCGCTTCAGCACCTGCTCCAGCGCTTTCAGCGTGCGCTCCATCTGGATGGCACCCTTCATCGCCAGGTAATCCGTTGAAATCGGGATAATCACACCGTCGGCGGCAAACACGCTGCCCAGCGACAGCACGCCCAGCATGGGACAGGCATCCATCAGCACCGGGCGCTCCGCGGGTTCGCGATCCAGCGCGGCCGCCAGCCGGCCGAGTATCGCAGGCCCCTTGCCGAACTGGCTGTCGACTTTGGACAACTCAATGTGCGAAGGCACCAGTTTCCAGCCGTTGCGCGTGCCGCAGGTCAGTGACACCAGCGGCGCACCGTGCGCATACAGGCCGTAAATACTGGCTTCGGCGCGTGGCACTGTAATACCGCAGACGCTCGTCAGGTGGGCCTGCGGATCCAGATCGATGACCAGCGGATCAGCCCCGCGCCGCGCCAGCAGCCCGGCTAGGTTCAAGGTCGTTGTCGTTTTGCCGACGCCACCTTTCTGATTGAACACGGCGATACGCGCCACTGAAACCTCCGCAAGGTTACGACTGCACTAGCTGGGTGGGATCGCGCATTTTGCGCTGCCAATCAGCGAGTTGGCAACACATCATGCGATTCATGATGAGCTATCCGACACAAGCGACTGGCAAAGCAGAACTATCACATCACTACCGGATTGCCGGGGATCGAAAAAAATCATTAAAAAACAAATGGTTAATTAAATCGAAATCTCATCCACCGCTCTCCGCGCGACCATCATGCAATCTATTGCATGACATAGGCAGCGGCGCTCCCGTGAATCCCGAAGCCGCAAATCACAACCCCGGTTAATCGTGACCCAGTACCGATTGCACCCACCTTTCTCAAAAAAAACAGCGGCACATCACGCCGGCCATGATCGCCAATGGCGACCGTTGCTGAATTCAGTTATCCTCCACACCGAAATCACCGGGGAGATTTTGCAATGGCTTTTTATGCGTTTTATGTAATTGCAGCCATCGTGCTGATTCTGCACTTTACGGGCTGGCTGAAGCGCAACCGGCTTGAGTGGCTGGTCTTGGTCATGGCCGTTGCCGTATTCCCCGTGGTGATTTTCCTGCGCTGACACGTTTGCTCCAGCCCGTTGGCCAGCAGCATCACCACCAGTATTCGCGCAAAAGTCTCGCTATCGATCCGATTGTCGAGCCCTGCAAACAGCCACGGCCCGGCCAGGACACCGATGATGGTCGACGACAATCCATTTAAGATGGAACCCGCTCAGGTCGAACATCGCATCACTTGAACATCAATGTCGCACCACTGAGCAGCAAGACGACACCCACGGCGCGGTTGAACGCGACAGGATTGAAGCGGCGCACCACACGGGCGCCCAGCCATGAACCGATGACCACCATCGGCAGCGCCGCTGCCAGCAACAACAGTGTATGCCCGTCATACAAACCCAGCGTCGCGTAGCCGGCGATGCGCGTCAGTCCCTGGAACAGCATCACGGTAGTGATGGTCACGCGAAAGGCATCTTTGCCGAGCCGCGCTGAATTCAGGTAAATCACGTACACCGGCCCCGCAGCGCCGCCGAACAACGAGCCGACGATGCCCGCCGCAAAACTCGTCACCGCCGCCACCGGCAGCATCCAGCGCGGCGGTATCTGCGGCGTGCGTCCGGCAAAAACCATCACGTACAGTGCATAAAGCACGACAAACACGCCGAGCGCCCGCGCCAGTGGTTGCGGATCAAACAGCGTCAGCAGGTAAATGCCGAGAAATACACCCGCGAGGCTGCCGGGCAAGATGCGCCAGATCTCGCGCCAGGCGATATGGCGCCAGTCGGTGATGCCATGACCGACCGAGGACAGCATGTTAAGCACGGTGACCACCGGCACGGTCACCGGCAACGGAAAAACCAGCGCGAGCAGCGGCACTGCAATCGCGCCGCCGCCGAATCCGGCCCCGCCGCGCACCGCAAACGCCACAGTCACCACCGCCACGCAGAACGCCATCTGCAGGATACTCAATTGCTCCATCAGGCCTCCCGGTGTTCCGCGCGCACGGCAACCGCGGCAAGCGCGGCGCTCGCCATGGCCACTACGGTGAGCACGCCGAATGTCGTTGTGTAACTGCCGATCCAGCGATAAGTCGCCGCAAACAATGCCGGACCGACGAGAATACCGGCAAAAATCCATACCATCATGCCGCCGGTCACCACGCTGACCATGCCCGGTGGACTGAGGCGGGCAATCTGCGCGTGCATCACACCATTCCAGCCGTAGGCCACGATGCCGAACAGCACATAAAACGCCGCCAGTGCCGGCACCGGCCAGTTTGCGGAAATAAAGGCGCTTGCCACACAGCCCGCAGCCGCGATCAGGCTGGTCGCCACCAGCACGGCAATCGCCCGGCCGCTGCGATCAGCGAGCCAGCCGAATACCAGTCGCCCCGCCATCCCCGCCACCTGCACCAGTGACAGCATCGCGCCTGCAGCCACCAGCCCGTAACCGGCCTCCTGCACCAGCAGGTTCACGGTAAAACTGCCGATGCACAATTGCACGAAGGAAAAGAAAAATCCCGCCATCGCCAGATAGCGCAGCGTCGCGTAACGCCACATCACCACCACGCCGGTCAACATATTGGTCTGCGCCGCGGCGCGGGGGTTGCGGTCATCGTCCCAGTCTTTGCGCCAGCGCTCCAGCAGCAGCGCGCCGGCCACCGAATACAGCAACACCGCCAGCAGCGACACACGCCAGCTGAACGCCACGGTGAGCACCGGCGCGATCAGCGCGATGGTTGCCCAGCCCAGCGGCACGCCGGTCTGCTTGATCGAAAATATCAGGTTGCGATGCTGCGGCGGACCGAAACGGAACAGCAGGTGCGCTGCGCCGGCAGCAGCCAGCGCCGTGCTGGCACCCGCAAGTATTGCCACCAGTGGCATCACGTACAGATGTCCACTCAGTCCGACAAGCATTGCCAGGGCAGCGAACCAAAGCGAACACTGCATGGCCCTGCAGGCGCCCCAGCGCAGCACCACGGTCCCGACAAAACCCGACATCAGCATCGCGGCACCAAACAGGATGCTCATCTGGTACCCGACATACGAGGCATCGACATCGAGCATTTTCGCCAGATGCGGCGCGATCACCGGAAAAATCGCAATGCCCATTGCCGAAGCGATCTGCGCCGCCGTCGTCACCAGCACCACGACCGTAATCGGGGGTGGCGCAATCATCGCGCACCATTCCGTGCCGCGCCCGTGGCATGCGTCATGCGTTCAACGATCACGCGGCGCCACCCGCTGCGCCATCAGCAGCAGGCCGAAAGCGGCAATGGCGGAGACAGTCACCAGCAGGAAAGTATTGCCGTAACTGCCGATGCCGCCGTAAGCGGCGGCAAACGCCGCAGGCCCGATCAGCACGCCGGCAAACACAAAGAAAGTGGTCCCTGCGGCCACCACGCTGGCCATCCCCGGCGGACTGAGGCGCGCCGCTTCTGCATGGAAAACGCCGTTCCAGCCCACGGCGGTCACGCCAATCACAAAAAACAATAAATAGATCAATAGCTTATTCCATCCTGGATCAAAGAATACCAGCGCCAGCGTGGAAACAATGGTGATCACGCAGATGATCATCAGCACGGTCAGGCTACTGCCGAGGCGGTCAGCCAGCCAACCCCAGCAGATGCGCGAGGCCGAACCGCCAACCTGTACCACTGACAACATCACCCCCGCTTCCACCAATCCCATGCTGCCTTCGGCCACCAGATAAATTACCGTGAAACTCAACACACAGCGCTGGATGCCGGAAAAAATCATCGCCACCAGTGAAATCCAGCGCAGGCTGGCCTGCTGCCATACCAGCGGCACCCCGCCGAACGCCGCCTGTTCGCCACGCCCGGCGATGCCCCGATCGCCGTCCCATTGCGCGCGATAACCCTGGATAAAAATCAGCAGTCCGGCAATCAGCACCACAATCATCACCAGCGACCAGTGAAAACCGTAATGCACGGCAATTGCCGGTGCGGTCAGCGAGGTAATCACGCCGCCTACCGGCACACCGGTCTGCTTGATCGAAAACATGATGTTGCGACGCTGCGGTGGCGTATAAGTCACCAGCATGTGCGCTGCCGCCGAGTTGATCACGCCCATGCCCATGCCGATGAATACCGAACCCAGCGCAATCGCAGTGATGTACGGCAAGGCAAACAGCAGCAGGCCGGCGGCGCAACACAGGATGGACAACTGCGTGGTACGCGCGGCGCCGAAACGCAGTACTGCGTTGCCGCCGAACATGGTTGCCAGCGTGGCCGCACCGAAAGTCAGACTGACCTGATAACCGATCAGGATCGGGCTGACACCCAGGGATTCGGCGAGTTTCGGCGCAATTGTCGGTAACAGGATGTTCGACATCGCCACGACCATCTGGGCCAGGGTCGCAACGGCGACAACGACCCATGGGCCGGGCAGGACAACGGCTTTGTTCAAGACAGTTCTTCTTGGTTATTCTTGTGATGCAGGCAAACCTGCACTGCGGGAGTAGCTGCATTGTGGTGACTGCGGCAATACGATGCAAGACGCATTTTCACGATGCGGTCTTGCGGCGGCCGCAACTGCCGCATTGACATGTCAGAGATCATTTACTAAGATTTCAGAAGCATGACCACCGCCCCCGCAAAAACCATCCCGCTGCTCAGCGACCGCGCCTACGAACGCATCAAGCACGACATCATCTGCTGCCTGTTCGCCCCGGGCACCGAGGTCTCCGAAGCGCAGTTGTGCGCGCAGTACAAGCTCGGCAAGGCCCCCGTACGCATGGCCCTGTCGCGGCTTGCGCACGACGGCCTGGTGCGCGCCATCCCCCGCCGCGGCTACATGGTGACCCCGGTCACGCTGCAGGACATCCACGACGTCTTCGAACTGCGGCTGATGCTGGAACCGGTGGCAGCACGCATGGCGGCAGGCCGCGTCGACGCACAACGGCTGCGCATGCTGGATGACGTCTGCCGCGAGGGCTACCAGACCGGCAATGCCAAAAGCACGGCGCGTTTCCTCGATGCCAACAAGGCTTTCCACGTCACCATTGCGCAGGCGGCAGGCAATGCCCGGCTTGCCGGCGCCATCGAACAACTGCTCGACGAAATGACCCGGCTGCTGCACCTCGGACTGGGTTCGCGCAACCGCACCCAGGAAATGCAGCACGAACACCGCACGCTGGTCAAAGCCCTGGGGCGGGGCGACGGCGACACAGCGGCCAACATCTGCCGCGAACAGATCGAAGCCGCACGCAGCATGGTGCTCAGCGCCATACTCGCCAGCAAATCGGTGATGAACCTGCCGATCACGGCGGACAGCAAATGAGCGCCCCACTGCATCGCCTTGTTGAACGCATGAATGCAGCAGTAGCCGCCCCTGCTGACGAATTGCCTGCGCTGGTAACTGCAGCCCTCAAAGAATCCGTGGCCCGCCCGGACTGGCTGACGGCGGAACAGTGCCGCCCCAGTCACGACCATTACACGCGTCACGTAATCTACGGCGACCCGAACGGCCGCTACACCATCGTCGCCATCGTCTGGGGTGCCCGGCAACGCAGCCCCATCCATGCCCACCATACCTGGTGCGGTGTCGGCGTCTACCGCGGAAAAATCAACGAAGCACTGTACCGCGAGAATGCTGACGGCGGTCCGCCGGTGTTATCGAACATCGCCATGCGCGGTGCCGGCACCCTGAGTTTCGACCAGCCGAATGGCAGTATCCACCGCATCGCCAACAACGAAACCGATGCCGCGGTGTCCATCCATATCTATGGCGTGGATCGCGCCAAAATCACTACCGGCGTCAACCGTGTGCTGGGGTGGGCGTGAACACAGGAAAAACCGGATAATCCAAAGCATCGGACAATCAACAGGCAGCGTGCGTCGTTCGCGACCCGCTGCCGCGGCAGTTAAACAACGCGTTTTAAATTACGATCAGACTGGAGAACGGCATGAAAGCAGTAGTACTGCGGGAACACGGCGGCCTGGAAAAACTGGAATACGTAACGGATTTCCCGGATCCTGCCGTCATCGAAGGCCATGTGGTGATCCGCGTCGGCGCGACCTCGTTCAACTACCACGATGTGTTCACGGTGCGCGGCATGCCCGGCATCAAGGTGCCCTTCCCGATGATCATCGGCCTCGACATCGCCGGCGAAATTCTTGAAGTCGGTGCCGGCGTTTCGGGCTGGAAGCCCGGCGACCGCGTGCTGGTGAATCCGCTGAACAAGAAAAAAGGCCTGATGGGCGAAATGATGCACGGTGGCCTTGCCGAAAAATGCCTGGTCGCTGCCGATCAGTTGATCAAAATGCCGAATGACGTCAGTTTCGAACAGGCCGCCTCGCTGCCCGTCGCCTACGGCACCGCGCACCGCATGATCGTCACCCACAACACCATCAAAAAAGGCGACAAGGTACTGGTGCTTGGCGCCAGCGGCGGCGTCGGCACCGGCTGTGTGCTGCTCGCGAAGATGCTCGGCGCCGAAGTCATCGCCTGCGCATCCAGCGCGGACAAAATCCAGCGTCTGAAAGATCTCGGCGCCGATCACGTGATCAATTACAAGGAAACCGATTTTTCCAAATGGGCTGTCGAGAAATTCGGAAAACCGCAGCGGCGCAATTATGAAGGCGGCGTCGACGTGGTGATCAACTTCACCGGTGGCGACACCTGGGCGCCGTCTCTGAAATGCGTCAAGCGTGGCGGCAAGATCCTGGTCTGCGGCGCCACTGCAGGTTATGACCCCAAGGAAGACCTGCGTTACGTGTGGAGTTTCGAAATCCAGATCATCGGCTCCAACAGCTTCTACGACGAAAACCTGAAAGCCCTGATGGATCTGATCCAGCAGGGCAAGATGAAACCGGTGATCGACGAGGTGATGCCGCTGAAGGACGCGGCAAAAGGCCTCAAACTGATCGAAGACCGCGAAGTGTTCGGCAAAGTCATCATCAAACCGTAGGCAGCACCGCATTTCATTCTCATATATTCCATGAGCATCCCCCGCCCCGAACCGCGCGGCTACCCGGGCAACCTCGGACTGGCATTCGCCGCGCACGCGCAGGCGGAACGCCCGGCCATCGTCGATCTCCGTGATGCGCAGCGGCCGCGACCGGTCAGCTACCGCGAACTCGACGCCGCCTGCAACGCAGTGGCGCGCGGTCTGGTACGTGCGGGCCTGCGCGCCGGTGACCGCATCGGTATCCTGTCGCTGAACCGCGTCGAATTCGTGATGACGCTGCTCGGGGCCATGCGTGCCGGCGTGGTACCGGTGCCGGTCAACATCAAGCTCGCCGCCGACAGCGTTGCCTTCATCCTCGGCGATGCCGGCGCGCGCCTGGTGTTTGTCGAACCCGCGCTGCGCCACCTGTGTCCGTCCGGCATGCGTGCCGTCGTTTATGACGAGGCCGGCGCAGATGCTTTTGATACCTTCATCGATCCCGGTCCTTTCACTGCATTCGAACCAGCCGCCGACTCGGTCGCGATCCAGCCCTATACCTCGGGCTCGACCGGCCGCCCGAAAGGCGTGTTGCTGACGCATTACGGCCAGAACTGGAGCCGGCGCATCCTCGCCCACACGCGAGGCACCACGGAACACGACGCGATCCTCGTCGCCGCACCGCTGTACCACAAGAATGCATTGAACGCGATCAAGCAGGGACTGACCGCAGGCGCCATGCTGCCGCTGCTGCCGCAGTTCAACGTTGAACGCTACATCGCCGCCATCGGCCATTTCCGCTGCACCGTGATCTCCGGCGTGCCGACCATGATGTCGATGGTACTGGCGCGCAAGGACCTGCTGGCCAACATCAGTACTGCTTCGGTGCGCACCATCATGATGGGCTCCGCACCCTCCTCGCCACAGCTGCTGCGCGAACTGGGCGTGTATTTCCCCAATGCCGAACCACTGGTGGTCTACGGCGTCACCGAAGGTGGCCCGGTGCCGCTGGGCCCGCATCCCGCAGGCCGGCCGCGCCCCGAAGGGTCCATCGGCGTACCCTATGCCGGTACCGATGCCCGTCTGATCAACGGTGCCACCCCGTATGAAGGCGAACTGATCGTCAAGAATCCCGGCATCCTCGCGGCGTACCACAACCTGCCAGAAGAAAGCGCCAAACGCATCCGCGACGGCTGGTACCACACCGGCGATGTGTGCCGGCGCGACGCCGACGGTTTCTATTTTTTCGTCGGCCGCACCGATGACATGTTCGTCTGTGGTGGCGAGAACATATTCCCCATCGAAGTCGAACGCCTGCTCGAGCGCCATCCCGCCGTGCACCAGGCCTATGTAATGCCCTTCGACCACGAACTGAAGGGCAAGGTACCCTATGCCTTCATCGTGCTGCGCACGGGCACCAGCGCCGGCGAGGAAGAGCTCAAGCAGTTCGCGCTCGCCAACGGCCCGGCCTACCAGCATCCGCGCCGTGTTTTCTTCCTCGAACAATTGCCGCTCGCCGGCACCAACAAGGTCGACCAGCAGCGCTTGCGCGCGCTGGCCGCCGCCTGAATCCAAACATCAATTCACCGGAGCACAAGCAATGTCTGAAGAAAAAGTCACCGTCGAAAAACTCCAGCAACTGATCACGCGCGGGCCGTTCAACCAATGGCTCAATTTCACGGTGATCAAATCCGACGACAGCGGCGTTGAGATCAAAGCCGGCTGGCGTGAAGAATGGGTAGTGAATCCCGAGCGCCGCTACACCCATGGCGGCATTCTCGCCGCCATCGTCGATGTTGCCGCCGACTACGCCATCGCCGCACAACTCGGCAAGCCAGTGCCGACCATCGACATCCGCGTCGATTATCACAAGGCCGCGATGCCCGGCGACTTGACAGCCAAGGCCAAGGTCGTGCGCATGGGCAGCCAGTACTCGACCGCAGAAGCCTTTGTATACGACAAGGACGGCGCACTGGTCGCCAGCGGTCGTGGCACTTACTTCACTGCACCTCCCAAATAAAGGTGACGAGGTGATTAAGTGATTAAGCAAAAACCCGGGACAGGCACGACAATCACCTGATTACCCAATCACTTAATCACCGAATTACCAATCACCAGTTACCAATCACCAATAGCCACTCCTGAAAATGCCCCAAGTCCTCGAAAGCCAGATCCACGCCCGCGCGCCCGCGCGCGGCTGGCGTTTCAATCTGGTGCTGCAGCGCCTGGGGCTGGTCGCGGTCATCCTGCTGGTATGGTGGCTACTGGCACTGCGGGTGCCGCATTACGTATTGCCGGGCCCGGCGCGGGTGTGGGGTGCACTGACGCTGATCGCCGCCAACGGCAACCTGTGGCAGGACCTTGGCATCACGCTCGGCCGCGTCAGCACCGGCTTCATACTGGCGACGCTGGTCGGCCTGCCGTTAGGCATCATTTTCGGCGCCAACAAGCGCCTCGGCGAATTTTTCGAACCGATCATCCCGGTGATGAACACCGTGTCTTCGGCGATCTGGGCGACCTTCGCCATCATCTGGTTCGGCGTGTCCAACGCGACCACGGTATTCGTCGTGTTCATGACCGCGATGCCGCTGATCATCACCAACGTCTGGCAGGGCACGCGCACCGTCAACGCCGATTTCATCGAACTCGCGCATGTGCTGCGCATGCCGGCGCGCCGGGTGATGATGAAAATCTACCTGCCGACCATCCTGCCCTACTTCTTTTCCGGCGCGCGGCTGGCTTTCGGCTTTGGCTGGCGCGTCTCGCTGGTCGCGGAGACGCTGGGTTCGTCGAGCGGTGTAGGATACCGGTTACGCCAGGCCGCCGACCTGATCCAGACCGATCAGGTATTCGCGTGGACACTGACCCTGGTGGCAATGATGGCCGTGCTCGAGATGGGCATCCTGCGCCCCCTGGAAAATTACCTGTTCCGCTGGAAAAAAGAGGCTGAATGATGACGCGGACCACAAAACGCGCCCCACCCGAAGGCAGCGCCCCCAAACGGCTGATCGTCGCCATGACCGGCGCTTCGGGCTCCATCTACGGCATCCGCATTCTTGAACGCCTGCGCAGCATCGGTGGCTGGGAATCGCACTTGGTCGTGTCCGAAGCCGGCGTACTTAATGCCTGGCAGGAATACGGCATGGACCGCAAGGCCCTGCACAAACTCGCTGACGTCACCCACAACGTGCGTGACATCGGCGCCACCATCGCCAGTGGCTCTTTCATCACCGCCGGCATGGTCGTTGCACCCTGCTCGATGAAAACCCTGGCCGGTGTCGCCCACGCCCTGTCCGACAACCTGATCACCCGCGCCGCCGACGTCATCCTCAAGGAACGCCGCCGCCTGGTGCTGCTGACCCGCGAAGCACCGCTGAACCTCGCCCACATCCGCAACATGGAAGCCGTGACGCTGATGGGCGGCGTGATTTTCCCGCCGGTACCTGCCTTCTACAGCGGCGGCAAAACAATAGACGACCTGGTCAACCATACGGTTGGCCGTGTGCTCGACCTGTTCGACGTCGAACACGAAACCATCAAGCGCTGGGAAGGCATCACCGGCCCGGCAGAACCCGCCAAAAAACCGAAGTAAATACGGAAACAGAATTAAGGTATATAAATGAGCAAACCAGCTTACGCCGACGAAAATTTCCGCGGCTTCCTCGACCGCCTGCGCACGGAAAAAGAACTGATCGACATCAAGCAACCGGTGGACAGCCGTCACATCGCGACGCTGGTCGATCAGGCCGACAAGGCACTGCTGTTCCACAAGGTCATCGGTTACAAGATACCGGTGGTGTCCGGCATCATCCGCTCGCAGAAGCGCGCCATCATGTCGATGGGCTGCACCACCTATCCGGAAATCGAGTTCCGCCTGCAGAACGGTATCGAAAACCCGATTGCCCCCAAATACATCGAGAAAACCCCGCTGAAGGAAGTCATCAGGATCGGCAAGGACGTCGATCTGTTCAGTCTGCCGATTCCCATGTTTTCAGTGTATGACGGCGGCCCGATGATCACCGCCGGCATCACCATTGCCAAAGACCCGGAGTTCGGCCTGAACTCCGGCATCTACCGTTTCATGGTCAAGGAAAAAAACTTGACCGGCATCGACATCGTGACGCCGAACAACATGCGCCTGTTTGCGCAGCGTGCCTTTGAAGCGGGCAAACCGCTGCCGATCTCGATTTCCATCGGCAACCACCCCTTTGAAAACCTCGGCTCCGGTTTCCGTGCACCGCTGGGCACTGACGAAATGGGCATCGCCGGCGGCATCCGTGGCTCGGCGATCGAACTTGCACAGTGCGAAACCATCGACCTGCCCTGCATCGCCGATTCCGAAATCGTGCTTGAAGGCGAAATCCTGCCGACCGGCTGGACCCAGCCCGAAGGCCGTTTCGGCGAATTCACCCGGCTGATGGGCGGCCTGCACTGGAATCCCGTGGTGCGTATCAACGCCATCACGATGCGCCGCGATGCCATTTATTACGCGTTGCACATGCCCTGGGAAAACACCTGGCTGATGGCGCCGACGCGTTACACCCAGATCCGCCGCGCACTGAAAACCGCCGGCATCCAGATCAAGGACATCAACGTCACACTGGGCGGCTGCGGCATGTGGCACGCCATCATCTCCATCAAGAAACAGGCGGGAGAAGGAAAAAATGCACTGCTCGCCGCATTGTCGGTGATGGATTTGAAACACGTGGTCGTGGTCGACGACGATATCGACGTATTCAATGCGATGGACGTCGAATGGGCGATCGCCACCCGCGTTCAGGGCGACAAGGACATCATGATCATCCCGGGCAGCCGCGCCAAGCCGCTGGACCCCAGTCTGCCCGTGATGCCGCATGGCGTGGTGCCGACAGGCGCCAAGGTCGGCATCGATGCGACGATTTCCGAGGGCATCCCGAAGGAACGATTCGAGCGCATTTCCTACGCTTACACCGACCGCGCCAAAATCGCTGATTACTACACCGGCAAGGCCGACGCCGAACCGGCAGTCGCCTCCGGTGACAAGGCGGTCGCCGAACTCGCCGCCAAAATCATCGCCGTCGTTGAAAAAACACCGAAATATTATTCGGAACTCGCCGAGCAGTTCGCCGATTACGATTTCCAGACCGTGGCGCGCGCGCTGGGCAAACTGCACGAAGACGGCAAGCTGTGGCAGGATCCGCGCGGCCGCATGTGCCTGCGCGACTCCCAGTTCGCCGCCAAAGTACCGGTCAAGGGCGGTTGAATTAAAGTGACACTGAAATGACCGCAGCCACCGCCAGCGTTGCCGCACCCGCAGCCGCCGATACCGGCGCGATTGCCGTGCGCGGCGTCAGCAAGTGGTTCAATACCGCGGAAGGCACGCCCCTGCAGGTGCTCGACAACATCAACCTGACCATCGCCGCGCAATCCATCGTCGCGATACTCGGCGCTTCGGGCTGCGGCAAATCGACACTGCTCAACATCATCTCCGGCATCGTCACGCCGGAGCGCGGTGAAATCTGCATCAACGGCATCACCGCAGACCGTTTCAGCGAATGGCGCAGCGTCAGCTATATGTTCCAGGAAGACCGCCTGCTGCCGTGGCGTACCACGATCAAGAATGTCGAGTTCGCGCTGGAAACCGGCAACATGCCGCGCACCGAGCGCGAATCCCGCGCCCGCGATGCGCTGAAACTGGTCGGACTGGAATCCTTCGCCGATGCCTTCCCTTATCAACTCTCCGGCGGCATGCGCAGCCGCGTCGCACTCGCGCGCAGCCTCGTGCAGGAACCCTGCATCCTGCTGATGGACGAGCCGTTCTCGCGACTCGACGCGCTGACCCGCGCGCAGATGCATGACGAGCTGCTGCAGATCCAGCAACTGAAGAAAATGACCATTGTCTTCGTCACCCACGATGTCGAAGAGGCCGTAGTGCTTGCCGACCGCGTGGTGGTGATGGCGCCACGCCCCGGTCGCATTCGCGATACGGTGCCGATCGCACTGCCGCGCCCCCGCGATGCCACCGAGCCCGCCACTGCCCGCCTGGCACATGATCTCAAGTCGTTGATTTAATTAATTATTTCATCAAGGAGCCTGCCATGCCCGTATTACGTCTGATGATGAGCCTGATGGTTGCGGCACTACTCGCCGCTGGTACTGCGCATGCGCAGAAAATCAAGGTCGGTTACTGGACCAGCGGCTTCAGCCTCGGCTATGGCGCGGTCATGGAGCAGATGAAATTCGCCGAGAAAGAAGGCCTCGATGTCGAATGGGTCAAGTTCGCCGAGGTCAACGGTCCAACCCGCGCCATCGTGCCGCAGACCATCGACCTCGCCTTCGGCGCGCCTTCCACCGCTTCCATGAGCATTGCCGCCGACGGCGTACCGGTGAAAATCGTGCTCGCTTCGCAGATCGCCGAAGCGCAGATCGTGGTGCCGGCCGGTTCGCCGATCAAAAGCGTGGCTGACCTCAAAGGCAAAAAAATCGGCATGTCGCCACCGGGCAGCGCGACACACGCCATCGCCAGCGCCGTGCTGCAGGGTGTTTACGGCATGAAACCGGCCGACTACAGCGTGGTGCCAGGCAACGAAGGCCGGCTCGCGCAATTCCTGCTGCAGAAGGAAGTCGATGCTGCAGTGATCCGCTCGGTAACCATCGCGCAGATGAGCGATGACGTCAAACTGACCTATCTCGCCAGCGTGGTTGAAGACTGGAAAAAACTCACCAAGGGCACTGCCGCACCGATCCTCGCGGTGACCGTCGTACACAGCGATTACGTCGCCAAAAATCCGGAAGCCGTTGCCAAATTCATCGCCGCGATGCGCAAGACGCTGGAATACGGATCTAAGAACAAGGACCGCGTCGCCGAAATCCTGCAAAAAGCGGCCAACATGAAACCCGACGACGCCAAGGCCTATGCTGCGCAATGGGATGGTGCCTACATGGCCAGCTTCGAAGCGGCCGATGTCGCCTCGCTGAAAAACATGCAGGCAATCGTCAAGGCTGCCGGCACCGCCAAAAACGATCCGCCCGAAGCCGCGTTCCTGACCGGCCCCTACCAGCGCTCGAAATCAATTAAATGAGCAGATTAAACAAGTCGATCAAATAAGTCCGGCTATAAATGGCTACAAAAAAACTGCGCCTGCACATCGAGAACACGCGCAAAAAGAACAGCATATTCCACACGCTGCCGGCGCACTGGGCTGCAGCCTGCAAACGCCACAAGGCATTGGCAAAACACATCGCCGAACCCAGCTTCGGCTGGGATGGCGATGTACTGGAGTCCGCACTGGCCGATGCCACCCTGCTGATCGGCGTACCGACCCGGCGCGATAATCTGGCGATCCGTGCACCACAACTGAAATGGCTGCACTCGACGTCGGCCGGTGTCGACGGCGTGCTGCCGCTGGACTGGCTGCCGCGCGGCGTGATCTTCACCAACAACAGCGGTGCGCACGGGCGCAAGGCCGAGCAGTACATGACCATGGCCTACAACCTGATCAACTCGCGCATGGCCGCGATCATGACCAACCAGCATCGAAAACACTGGGAAGCCCTGTTCTCGCCCAGCATCACCGGCAAGACCGCGGTGGTCGTTGGTCTCGGCGACCTCGGTGAAGCCGCAGCACGCGCCGCGAAAAAACTCGGCCTGAAAGTCATCGGCGTGCGACGCAGTGCGCAGAAAAACCGCTATGCCGATAAAATCGTCACCTACAAACAGCTCGACCGCGTGCTGCCGCTGGCGGATTTTGTCGTTCTCGCCGTACCGCTGACCGCGGAAACCCTCAAGTTGCTCGACGGCCGGCGCATGGATCTGCTGAAATCTTCCGCTGGCGTCATCAACATCGCACGTGGTCCGGTCGCCGACTACATGGCGCTCGAACAGCGGTTGCGCGCAGGAAAACTTGGCGGCGCCGTGCTCGATGTCGTCGACCCTGAGCCCTTGCCCGCGGATTCTTCGCTGTGGACCGCGCCCAACCTCATCATCACGCCGCATATTTCCTGCGACGACGGCGAACACTACATCAACATCTCTCTCGACCTGTGGTTTGAAAACCTCGCCTTGTTCCTCGCCGGCAAAAAGCTGAAACGGCGCATTGATCCGAAACTGGGCTACTGATGAACACCGCCGGCCAGCCCCCCGCTTCCAAGCCCCCTTCCCAGACGCCTTCTCCGGGCAAACTCAATATCGACCATGTCGCGCACTTTGTGCCGCACATCGATGCCGCCAGCGCGGCACTGGAGCAAGCCGGATTCACGCTGACGCCGTTTTCCGAACAGTCGCACCGCCTTGAACCCGGCGGCCCGCTGACGCCGGCCGGTGCCGGCAACCGCTGCGTGATGCTGCGCGAGGGTTACCTCGAGTTCCTGACACCCACCGGCGATACCCCCATCGCACAGCAGCTGCGCAACTCGATCCAGCGTTACACCGGACTGCACCTGATTGCGCTGGGCACAGTCGCGCCGGATGCCGATCATGCGCGCCTGGAAAAACACGGATTCTCGCCGCTGCCGCCGGTCGCGCTGCAACGCGAAATCGGCACCGCCGAAGGCAGCGGCACCGCACGCTTCACCGTGGTACGCGTGCCGCCGGGCACCATGGCTGAAGGCCGCATCCAGTACTGCCAGCAGCACACCCCCGAACTGCTGTGGCAAGCGCGCTGGCTGGAGCATCGCAATCATGCGCGCGGCCTCGCCGCTGTGATCATCTGCGTTGCCGATCCGCAGGAAGCGGCGCAGCGTTATGCGCGTTACACCGGCTTGCTGGCACAGGTATCAGGCACACAATGGCGCATCGACACCCAGCGCGGTGCACTGCTGTTCGTCACACCGGATGCCGTTGAAAAACAGTTCGGCATCACCCCTCCTGCACTGCCATGGATCGCCGGTTATGTACTGACCAGCGACAAACTCTCCGCAACCCGCGATGCACTGAACGCCACGCAGTGCGGCATGCGCGAACTTGAATCCGGCCGCCTGCTGCTGCGCTGGCCCGGATCCGTTGGCGGTTTCATCCTGTTTCAGCAACAGGGCACAGCGTTGCCGGTGCTGGCCTGAAAAAACCATTATTTGACTGGATCATCCATGAATTTCACGGAAACATATGACGTCATCGTCGTCGGCTTTGGCCATGGCGGCGGCATCGCCGCACTCAATGCCGCACAGGCCGGTGCCAAAACCCTGCTCATAGAAAAATCCACGGTACCCGGCGGCCTCTCCATCTGCTCCTACGGCGCAGTGCGCAGCGCGCATGACCCGGAACAGGCCTTCGCCTATCTGCAGGCCACCAACGGCGGCCGCACGCCGGATGACGTGGTGCGCACGCTGGCCAAAGGGATGTGCGAATTGGAGGCCTATGTACGTGAACTGGCGAAAATCAGCAACGCGCGCGTAATCACTTCGGTCGAAGAGAACGCCGAACGCGAAAAAGCCGGCGATCCCTACCGCCGCCAGATCCGCGGCAACTACCCCCTGCCCGGTACCAATACTTTTTATCACACCTCTGTTGTCGACGTGCCTGGACTCGACGCACGCAAGGCCTATCCCTGGGCCAACGGCGCACCAAATGGACCCAAGCTGTTCAAGGTGGTGCATGACAATGTGCTCGCCGCCGGCATCGAAGTGCGCATGGGTACTCCTGCAGTACGTCTCATCGCCGATCCGGTGACACGCGAGGTGCGCGGCATCACCGTCACGGACAAGAGTGGCAAAGAAAAACACATCGCCGCACGCCGCGGTGTAGTGCTGGCCAGCGGCGGCTTTGAAGGCAATGCCGCAATGAAAGCGCAGTTCCTCGAAACCCATCCGGTGCTGAACGCCGCCGCACGCAACAACACCGGCGACGGCATACGCATGGCACAGGACCTCGGTGCCGCGCTGTGGCATATGTGGCATGTGCACGGCGCCTACGGCTTCCGCCATACCGATCCGACGTATCCGTACGGCATGCGCGTCAAGCGTTTCCCCGACTGGTTCCCCGGCGACCACGACCAGGTCAAGCTGAAAATGGCGTGGATCCTGCTCGACAGCTCGGGTAAACGTTTCATGTCGGAATACCAGCCCTATACCCAGGACACCGGCGTGCGCCCGCTGTCGCATTTCGATCCGGTGACACAGCGCGCCACGCGCAATCCTGCCTACATGATCTGCGACGACATCGGCCGCCAGCTGTATCCGCTGGGCAAGGCCACCTCCAACGACGAAGGCCTGCGCTACGACTGGAGCGACAACAACCTGAAGGAAGTGGAAAACGGAATATTGAAACGTGCCGACACGCTGGAAGAACTCGCCGCCCTGCTGGGCATTGACGCCGTCGCAGTCAAAGCATCCGTCACACGCTGGAACGCGCAATGTGCTGCCGGCCGCGATGAAGAACACCAGCGCCCCGCCAACAGCATGCTACCCATCACCAAGGGACCGTTTTACGGCGCCCCGGTGTATGCGGTGATCTCCAATACCCAGGGCGGTCCGGTGCACGATACGCACTCGCGCATCATCGACGTCTACGGCCAGCCGATCCCACGACTCTACGCTGCAGGCGAACTCGGCAGCTCCTTCGGCCACCTCTATCTATCAGGCGGCAACATCGCCGAGTGTTTTGTCACGGGAAGAATCGCCGGCCGCCATGTCGCACAACTGGCGCCGGTCAAAGACTGAACAAAAAAACGGGCGGCCTGAGCCGCCCATTCTTGCTACGCTGATTCCGAATTTTAAAGATCGGCCTTGATGCCGGCGGCCTTCACGATCTTCGCGTATTTGGCAATATCATTCTTGATTGTCGCCGCAAACTGCTCCGCCGTACCGCCTAGCGGCTCGTAACCGAGAGCACCCAGCCGCTGCAGCATGTCGGCAGATTTGAGACTGGCGCCGATGGTGGTGTTCAGTTTGGTCACGATGTCCTTTGGCACACCCGCCGGTGCCACCACGCCGAACCACGGCGACAGCTCATAACCGGGAAGTCCCGATTCCGCGATGGTCGGAACGTCCTTCGCCACGGCAGAACGTTTGCTGCCGGTCACACCAATCACGCGCAGGCGGCCGGTATCCGCATGCGGCTTGATGACGGCAAGGTCCGCCAGCATCATGTCGATTTGCCCACTGACCACATCGACCAGCGCCGGCGCCGTGCCTTTGTACGGTACATGCACGATGTCGGTCTTGGACATCGACTTCAACATTTCCGCCGCCAAGCTCGACATACTGCCCATGCCCGATGAACCATAACTCAGGTAACCCGGCTTCCTGCCAGCGACCACAATCAGTTCCTTCACATTTTTTGCCGGCACCGTCGGATTGACGGCCAGCGCATAGGGAACGATTGCGACGTTGATGATCGGCGTGAAATCCCTGACCGAGTCATAAGGCAGCTTCGCATACAGGCTGGGGGCGACTGCGAGGTTGCTCGATCCGCCCATGGCCAGCGCGTAACCGTCACCGGGCAACCGCGAGGCCGCTTCCAGCCCTACCGTGCCGCCGGCGCCGCCGCGATTCTCAACAAGGACAGTCTGTCCCCATGCCTCGGTCAGTTTCTGCCCAATCAGGCGGCCGAGAATATCGTTGGGGCCGCCTGGCGCAAACGGCACCACCATGCGCAGGGCTTTGGTCGGGTAGTTCTGCGCGCACGTGCTACCAGCGCAAACCAGCAGTGTCAGCGGGATCGCGGCACGGGCCAGGAATGTAAGCGATTTCATCTATCACCTCTTGAACAGGAAAAGAAATTGGTGATGTTCATATAAGCAAGCGTCGTGCCTGTAAAGAGCGCGCCACAGAGTATAAATGTGCCATGGAGGCGCCCCCATTACGTGCATCCACCCCACTCATCGCCCTGAGGCGGTGCTGCTCGCTGACAGGATAAAGAATATTGATATTCGCCGGCAAAAAACTTACGTTTGCCCTTGCGTGTTTTTGTGAGCAGTCCACACGCACCATAACCCGATCACTGCGGGCAAGGCCAGCAATACAAACGTCAGCTGATAACTGCCGGTGAGCAGGTACGCATTGGCAAAGGCGATCGGGCCGATAGCCTTGCCGGTGTTGACGAACACCAGCGAACTGCCGGTGGCGACACTGATCGATTCGCGTGGCGAAAGCCGTGCAACCTCGGCGAGGAATGCGCCATTCCAGCCGCTGGCGGTGGAGCCCAGCACAAAAAACAGCGCGCAGGCCGCAAACATCGGCCACTGCGGCGTCAATGCGTAACAGCACAGCGCCGACACCATCATCACCGCGCCCAGCAATGACAGCGCAGCGAAACAATTGCCGGTGAGGTCGGCAAGCCAGCCCCAGAACAGGCGGCCGCTGACGCCGCCGACCTGGGACGCTGTCAGCACGATGCCCGCCTCAATCAGTCCCCAGCCGAGTTCTTCGTTGAACAGAATCACCGTAAACGTACTCAGACAGATCTGCACGATGACAAAACAGCCGCCCGAAATCGACAGCAGGCGCAAGGCCGGATGTTTCCAGATGGTTTTGACGCCGCCAAGCGGGTTGCCGGTCACTTTGGCCTGCGGGTCGCGATCGTCATCCCAATACGGCCGCCCGCGCTGCAGGATGAGCGCCAGTGTATACAGCGCCAGCGAATTACCGAGAATGGCCCATTGCCAGCCGTATGCAACAGCCACCGCTGGCGTAATCAGCGCCGCGCCGATGCCGCCCAGCGGCACGCCGGTCTGCTTCAATGAAAAAATCAGGTTGCGCCGCGCCGCCGGCGTGAAACGCATCATCAGGCCGGAAGCCGATGGCGTCAGCGAACCGTAGCCCAGCCCCAGCGCAATGGACGCGACAAAAAAGAAAAATACATGCGGCAGGATTGCGACCAGGCCGCCGGTGGCGACCAGCGTCAGCCCGACCTGCTGCATGCGGGTCGAGCCCCAGCGCCGGCTGAAACTGCTGCCGAAGGCCAGGGCTACGATCATCGAGACTGCCAGCAGGCTGATCTGGTAACCGATCAGCGCCGAAGGAATGCCCAGGCTCGCCGCAACCTTGGGCGCCACCGCGGGGATCATCGTCGTGCCCATGGTGCCGATACTCTGCCCGGCAATCAGCACACCGATCATGAAACCGAAGGTAGGCCGACGCGGATCACCGGCGGGCATGCGTTCGGTGGCAGTCGTCATTTCGCAGCCCGCGACGGCACGATCCACAGGTAGATCATTGAAGTCCAGCTGCCGCTGACATCGTATTTTTCGTCGAGGTCGAGACTGACCGTACGCTCCGGTTTCCAGTCGCCGAAATCAAAATCGTGAGAAACGATGCGCGTTCCCGGGCGCAGTTCGCGCAGCAGCCTGGCACGCAGCACACGCATCATGTCGGGCAGCAGGTAGAGCGTGATCATCGTCGCGTCACCGATGTCTGCCTGCAGCACATCACGCTGCTCGAAACGCACGCGCTGCTCCAGTTTCAGTTTGCGTGCAGCCGCATTGCTGCGTTCGACCAGTTCATTATCAATGTCGTAACCCTTGCCGCGGGCACCGTATTTCTGCGCAGCGGTAATCACGATGCGGCCGTCGCCGGAACCGAGGTCGATCACATAATCACGGTCGGTGACGCCGGCAACACCAAGCATGGCATCGACGACGCGTTGTGGTGTCGGCACATAGGGGCCACCGCTCAGCACCGGCTCCTGCGCAGCCGCGCCGTAACTTGCTATGGCCAGGACGATCACGACAGCGAATCTGCCCGCCACCTGAAGAAACACTAAAATACCTTTAAAAACAATAGCTTATGATTAATACCGGAATCACTCCGGCAGATCTTCGAGGCCGACCTTGGAACGCCAGTCGCGGCCCTTGAACAGCATCGGTTTCAAGGCCAGCGCGAGCAGGATCAGTCCCAGCACCAGCAGCACCACCGCAATTGGACGATGAATGAATATGCCATAACTGCCGCCGCTCATCGCCAGTGACTGGCGCAGCGACAACTCCAGCATCGGCCCCAGTACCAGGCCCAGTGCCACCGGCGCCAGATCAAAACCGAATTTGCGCAACGCATAACCAACGCCGCCCATCGCCAGCATGATCCACACATCGATCATGCTGTTGCTCACCGAATAGCAACCGAGGATGCAAAACGCGAGGATGCAGGGATACAGGTACGCATAGGGTATGCGCAGCAGGTTCACAAACAGCCCGACCATCGGCAGGTTCAGCACCAGCAGCACCACGTTGCCGACATACATGCTGGCGACAAAACCCCAGAACAGGTCCGGCTGCTGCTGGATCAGCATCGGACCCGGCAGGATGCCGTGGACCATGATCGCGGCGATCATCACTGCGGTCACCGGACTGGTGGGGATGCCCAGCGCCAGCATCGGCACGAAGGCGCCGGTCGCCGCGGCATTGTTCGCCGACTCCGGCCCGGCGACGCCTTCAATGGCACCGCTGCCGAAACGTTCGGGATGCCGCGACAGCCGGCGCTCGATGCCGTAGGACACGAAGGACGAAATGATGTGCGCTGATCCGGGAATGATGCCGATCATGAAACCGAGCAGGCTGCCGCGCATGATCGGGCCGACTGAAAGACGAATGTCTTCGCGTGACGGGATCAGCTGGCGCATTGTCGGCTGCTGCACTTTCGGCGGTTCCGTCTGGCCCGCGGTCAGCAGGATTTCGGAAATGCCGAACAGCCCCACTGCCACCGGCACGATGCCCACACCATCCCCGAGTTCAGTGATGTCAAAACTGAAGCGTGTGTAACCGCTCATCGCATCGATGCCGATCATGCCCAGCAGCAGGCCGAGCACCGCCATCACCAGCGTTTTCAGCATCGAGCCGCCGCTCATGTAGGCCAGCACGAACAAACCCATCAGCAGCAGTGCGGTGTATTCCGGAGGACCGAAGCGCAGCGCGAAATCCGCCAGCGTCGGCGCCAGCAGCATCAGTCCGACTACGCCGACCGTGCCGGCAAAAAATGAACCAATGGCGGCAATCGCCAGTGCCGGACCGGCGCGGCCCTGTTGCGTCATCGCGTAACCGTCGACGCAGGTCATCACTGACGCCGCCTCGCCGGGAATGCGCATCAATATGGATGTGGTCGATCCGCCGTACATCGCGCCGTAATAAACCCCGGCGAGCAGCACGATGGCAATGATCGGATTCAAGCCGAAGGTTGCAGGCAGCAGCAGGCTGATGCCGGCCAGCGGCCCCAGCCCCGGCATCATGCCGACCAGCGTGCCGATGATGCAGCCGAAAAAGGCATACATCAGCACCTGCGGCTGGAACGCCACCGAGAAGCCCATCATCAGGCTGTTGAAGGTTTCCAGCATCAGAAGCCCCAGGGCCCGAGGGGCAGCGGCACTTTCAGCAGGTTGCCGATGACATAAAACGATCCGAAACTGAAGCCCGCCGACGCCAGCACCACCACCAGCGGTTTTTTGCGTTCGACCACGCCGAGGAAAAACACCAGGAACACCATGATGGCGAGGCGGTAACCGATGCGCTCCAGTGCCAGCGTCGCCACCGCACAGGCAATCAGGATTACGACGGCGCGCCCGGCTTCGGGCCACTCGATCGCCTGCAGCGCTGTGGAACGGCTGCCGAATGCGGCGATTATCATGCCGAGGCCGCCGAGCGTGATGGCCAGCAGCAGCGGCACATAACCGGGGCCCGGATCAGACAGGGTGCCGACCGGGAAATCGCGGTTCAGCCACCAGATCCAGACGGCCAGCGCTGCCAGTATCAGCCCGGAAACCTGATCACTTTTGATACCGTCGCTTTTGATGCGGTCGCTTTTGATTCCGGCATCGGGCATCGCGGATCAGCCCCCGACTTTGCCGACGTTTTTCACCACCACGGCCAATCGCTTGGCATCGGCATCCAGGTATTTGGCAAACTCCGGCGCATCCAGGTACTGCACCGGCGAATTCAGTTTGACCATCTGGCTCTTGAACTCGGGATCGGCCACCGCCTGCCGCGTCGCGTCACGCAGTATCTTGACCACCGGCGCCGGCGTCGCCGCCGGCACAAACATCCCCGCCCAGATGTAATAGACGATGTCGTAGCCCTGTTCCTTGAACGTCGGCACATCCGGATAGTTCGGATGGCGCTCGGCGCCCCAGCTGACGATGGTACGCAGCTTGCCGGCCTTGACGTGGCTGCTGATCGCGGCGGGGCCGCCGACGGTCATGGTTACGTGGCCACCCAGCAACTGGGTAATGGCGGGACCACCACCGGTGGTCGGCACATGGCGCATTTTCAGATTCGCCGCATGCAGGAACATTTCCACCGGCAGGTGCAGCGCGCCGTAAACGCCGGACGACGAGAACGACAGCTCACCCGGCTGCTTGCGCGCCAGCGCAATGACTTCCTTCAGTGTTTTCACCGGCAGCGAAGGATGCACCACCAGGATCACCGGGTCCGCCGAAATCAGCGCCACCGGTGCCAGTTGATCCAGCGAGTACGCCGGCTTGCGGTCGAACAGCTTGTCGGCTTCGGGAATCACCGAAATGCTCGACAGCGCCATCAGCAGCGTATAGCCGTCGGGTTTGGCATTCGCCACTGCAGCGTTGCCTACGGCCCCTCCGGCACCCGGCCGGTTGGCCACGGCAACCGGCTGCTTGAGGATTTTTTCCAGCGCCGCAGCCGTGGGCCGGCCAGTGATGTCGGCTACACCGCCCGGCGGGAACGGCACGATCATGGTCACCGACCGCGATGGATACGTCTCCTGGGCCTGAACGCCGGCCGCAGCCAGCACACCGATCACAGCCAAAACGATCTTTTTCATGATCCCCCCTCCGGGTTGTTGATTGTTATATCCGGCGCGCTGCCCGCAGCGCATCACAAGTTGCTTTTATTGATCAGGCCACCGGATTTTCCAGCGTACCAATGGGCTCGATGGTGATGGCGACGTGATCACCGGGTTTCAGGTACTTCGGCGGATTGAAACCGATGCCGACACCGGCGCAGGTACCGGTCGCGATCAGGTCACCTGGTTCCAGGGTCATGACCTTGGATAAATCCTCAATCAACCGCGGAATGTCGAATATCAGCTGGCTGACATAAGCATCCTGGCGCAGTTCACCGTTGACCTTGGTAATCAGCCGCAGCTTGGTCACATCCTTGATTTCGTCGGCAGTGACGATGCACGGACCCATCGGGCAGAAACCGTCCAGGCTCTTGCCGAGGAACCACTGCTTGTGGCGGTTCTGCAGTGTGCGCGCGGTGACGTCGTTGATGATGGTGTAACCGTAAACATGCTTGTAGGCGCTTTTCTGCGTGATATTTCGGCCACCCTCGCCCATGACCACGGTCAGCTCGCCCTCATAGTCCACCGAATTGGTGTAATCGTTGGCACTGGGAATCGCCGCGCCGGGACCGATCACCGAATTCGGCCACTTGGTGAACATGATCGGCACATCGGGAATGGCGTTCGCGCCGGCGCTGGCGTCGAAGCCACTGTTGTGGAATTCCTTGGCGTGGTCGTGATAATTCTTGCCGACACAAAGGATGTTTTTCGCCGGGCGCGGAAACGGCGCCAGCAACTTGACGCTGGCCAGCGGCAAACGTCCTTCACCACTCTTGACCGCCTTGCGCGCGCGGGCCAGGCCCTTTTTGCCCAGCGCGACAAATGCCGTCATTTCCTTCGGCAGCCGTGTCGATGCCGAAAGATCAACAATGGTGTTGGACTCCGTATCGTGCACGCCGATGCGCATACCCTTGGCATCGGAAAAAGTAACCAGACGCATTCAGTAAACTCCTTGTTGATCAGTTACCGATAAAAACCGCTTCCACTCCACTACAGGGTTCAGTCGGGTTTCGCCCCCGACACCTTGACCACCTTCGCCCACTTGGCGATGTCCTGGTTCAGGTATTTCTCGAACTCGGCCACCGACATCACCATCGCCTCCGCACCCTGTTTCTCCCACGCAGCCACGGTATCGCTGCGCGTGGTGACCTTGGTGATTTCAGTATTGAGCCGGTCCAGTATCGGCCGCGGCGTCCCGGTCGGCGCCATCACGCCCAGCCAGATCGGCGATTCATAGCCCTTGATCCCGGCTTCCGATACCGTCGGCACTTCGGGCAGCACCTTGGAACGCTTCAGCCCGGTGGTGCCCAGTGCGCGCACGCGACCGGTGCGCACATTGGAGGTCATGGTTATGACTGCGTCGAACATCATTTCCACCTGTCCGCTGATCACGCTGGTGCGCGCCTCACCACTGCCCTTGTGCGGAATGTGCACGATGTCCACATTCGCCATCGATTTGAACAACTCGCCGGCGAGGTGATACGGCGTGCCGTTGCCCGAAGATGCGTAATTGAGCCCCTTCGCCTTCGCCTTGGCCAGCTTCACCAGTTCCATGACCGATTTGGCCGGCACCGAGGGATGCACAACCAGCACCAGATCCGAATAATTGATCGGCGCGACCGGCACAAAATCCTTCATCAGCGCGAAGGGTTTTTTCGGAATCAAAGATTCATTGATGGTGTGGGTGTTCGACATCAGCAGCAGCGTATAGCCGTCGGGAGCGGACTTGGCGACGGCATCGGTACCGATGATTGAGCCAGCACCGGGGCGGTCTTCAACCACGAAGGACTGGCCCAGCGGCTGCTGCATCTGCTGCGCCAGATAACGTGCATAGATGTCCGCCGGACCGCCGGCGCCGAAGGGCACGATGATGCGGATCGGTTTCACCGGATAGTTCTGGGCATGGGCTGCCGATGCCATGACCAGCAGCATCATTGCCAGGCTGCGCAACACAAATCGACGGGGCATCGCGGTCTCCTCCTGAAATGCACGACGTTCATGGATGACGTCCGCTGCGGAAACAACCGGCAGACGTCGGATTTTCCACATATTGTAACTCACGACATTGCAGGCGAAGTCCGTCGCCGCAGCGCCGGGACAGCCATATTGGTCGGAAATACAGTGGTCCGAAAGACTGACGGTAGGCGGCGCGGCCGGCGCGCCGCCCCGGCAGCATCAAGCGAGCTTGATCGGCCTCACCGCCACGCCATCCGCGCTGATACGGTGATTCAGCAAGTTGACGCAAGCCGCGACCACGGCAAGCGACGGCGTTGCCACGCCGGTCATCTGCCCCAGTTCGAGCACGACGTTGACAATGGCATCCATTTCCAGCGGGCGCCCGGCACGCACATCCTGCAGCGTCGACGTCGGCAGCGACTTGCGTTTTGCCACGTTGGCGACCACGGTTTCGGGGTCGGTATCCAGCTCCGTGCCCACGGCGGCCGCCACCGCAATCACTTCGCGCATCAGGGCCACAGCCAGTGAACTCGTCCCCGGGAATTCCGCGATTTCGCGGCCGCTGGACTGAGTGATCGCGCCCAGCGAGTTCCACACCGCATTGCCCGTCAGCTTGGTCCACTTCACCTTGCGCACGTCTTCGGACACCCTGCCGTTCCAGCCGGCCCGGGTGGTCATCGCAGCAATTTCCTTGACGCGCGATGTCACGCTGTTATCGATCTCGCCGATGACCAGCGCATCCGTTTCAGCGTCCGGCAATTTGATATGCCCCGGCGCAATCATGTCCGCCGGTTTCAATGCAGTGCCACCGATAATCAGGTGCGGCTCGAAGGTACGCGACAACACGCCGTCCGGATCCAGCGTCTTCAGTTGCGTACCCTTGAATTTCGATTCGATGCCCTGGAAATACCACCAGGGAATGCCGTTCTGCGGAAACACAAACACGCCGTCTTTGGCCACCAGGCCGCGGATATGCTGTGCAGCAGCCGCAATCTGCTGCGATTTCAGGGTCACAAAAACCACATCGTACGGCCCCTTCTCTTCACCGGGCTTGCACACGCGCACCTTGATCGGATCGGGCCGTCCGCTGCGCGGGCCTTCAAGAATGATGCCGCGATTCGCCAACGCCTCATATTGCGCGCCGCGCGCCACCAGCGTCACATCCTCACCGGCGGCCGTCAGTATTGCGCCGAGATAGCCGCCGATCGCCCCCGCTCCGTAGACCAGTACTTTCATGACTCACCCTTTTCAGATCGCCGCACAGGACGCGCAGCAATGTTTTTGTTCTGATAGTCTAAACCAATATGTTGCCCTGTCGCGTTCACCGCCCCGCCCTCCTGGCCTTGCTGCTGATGATCTGCGGCTGCACGTCACTCGAATGGCACAAGACCGGCGAACACGATGTGGATCACGACCAGGCACAATGTCTGGCGCAGGCACGAAGCGAAGCGCGGCAGCGCATGCCGCTGCAACAGATACCGGTGCCACAGGTCATCGTCGACCAGCAAGGCCGGACCATCGTCATGCAAAACAAGCCGCCCGACTCCGAGCGGTTTTTTCTCGAACAAGACCTGCTGCGGCAGTGCATGACCAAGCTGGGCTACACCCTGCAGCCCAAACCACAGCCTGAATAGAATGAACGGCACACATGAACAACCCCGCGAATCCGCAGCGCCGCACGGCACTGGCCGCAGCTGTGCTGCTGCTCACCATGCCTGACGCACGCAGCGCACCGGCAGGACTGATCACGCGACCGATCCCGCGCAGCGGCGAACGGCTGCCCGTGATCGGCCTCGGCACCTACCAGGCCTTCGACGTACCCCGCGACCGCCTGGCACAGACTGAATTGCAGGCTGTGCTGCGCCGTTTCATCGAGTTCGGTGGCAAGGTCGTCGATTCCTCACCGATGTACGGCCAGGCCGAAGCGGCGGTGGGCACACTCAGTTCGGCGCTGGACGTGCGCAAATCGCTGTTCCTCGCCACCAAGGTCTGGACCAGCGGTCGCGCCGCGGGCATCCGGCAGATGGAAGAATCCATGCGGCTGATGCAGGCCGGGACCATCGACCTGATGCAGGTGCACAACCTGCTCGATCTCAAAACCCATCTGCCGGTGCTGCGCGACTGGAAAAAATCCGGCCGCATCCGTTATCTCGGCATCACCCATTACCACGCCGGTGCGCATGCCGAACTGGAAAAGCTGGTCACAACCGGCGATTTCGATTTTGTGCAGATCAACTACTCGCTGGATGAACCGGAAGCGGAATCACGCTTGCTGCCCGCCTGCGCCGATTCCGGTACCGCGACATTGATCAACCGGCCGTTTTCGCAGGCGGGCTTGTTCAGTACCGTGCGCGGACGCCCGTTGCCGCCGTGGTGCACGGAGCTCGATTGTTCAAGCTGGGCACAGTTTTTCCTGAAATGGATCATCAGCCATCCCGCGGTGACCTGCGCCATCCCAGGCACCCGGCGCGTCAGCCACCTTGATGACAACATGCAGGCCGGCATCGGCCGCCTGCCGGATGCCACCATGCGCCATCGCATGGCGGAATTCCTGCAGGCTCTGTGACTGCGACACGGACCATGCGCCTGCGCCTGATCATGGCCCTGCTATGCCTGCTGCTCGGCAGCGGCTGCAGCATGCTGCGCGTCGGTTACGGCCATTTCGATTCCGTCGCGGCCTGGATGGCCCACGACTACTTCGACCTCAACGCCGACCAGCGCGACCTGTTCGCGCAACGCTTCGAACGCCTGCACCTGTGGCATCGCCAGACCCAGCTGCCCGAATACGCGCAGTTCCTCGGCGACATCCAGTCACGCGCCAAACGCGGCCTGCGCGAAAATGACATGTTGTGGGTGGTGGACGGCTTCAGACAACGCTATGCGCGCATCGCCATTCGTGGCGCCGCGGATGCGGCGGACCTGCTGGCCACGCTGACGCCGGAACAGATTGAGCACTTCCGCCAGCAGATCGCCAAGGACAACCGCAAGTTCATGCGCGAACACCGCATCAATGACAGCGAAGCTGAACGGCGCAAGGTGGTACAGGAGCGCAGCTTGTCGCAATTGCGCGATTGGGTCGGGCCGTTGAGTGACGCGCAGCAGAGTAAAGTCAGTGCCCTGCTGCAAACCATGCCGCTGATCGACAAAATCCGCCACGAAGACCGGCTGCGCCGCCAGCGCGAATTTTTCGCATTGCTCGAACAGCGCAATGGCGATCGCGCCGTATTCGCGCAGCGGCTGCGCGACTGGCTGGCAAACTGGGAAGCCGGACGCAGCGCCGAACAGTCGCGACTGTTTGATGAATCCTGGAAAAAACGCGCCGAATTTTATGCCGCAATCGATCACATGCTGACTCCCGCGCAACGCCAGCACCTGCTGCACCGGCTGCAGGACTACATCGACGATTTCCGCGCGTTATCCCGGGCGAAAACCGGCGTGGCGCAAAACCGTTAAGCGTGAATCCATCGCAATAATCACTAACTCATTAATTTAATTACACATTCTTACCATGCCGCACTACCCAGGCCACATCCAATCAAAGCTCCCCCACGTCGGCACCACCATCTTCACGGTGATGTCGCGCCTTGCCGCCGAACACAAGGCGATCAACCTGTCGCAGGGCTTCCCGGATTTTGACTGCACGCCGGAACTGCGCGCGCTGGTCACCAAACACTTCAACGCCGGCCTCAACCAGTACCCGCCGATGGCCGGCATCGCGCCCTTGCGTGAAGCCATCGCAGAAAAAATCGAATCGCTGTACGGTACGCATTACGACGTCGAGCATGAAGTCACGATCGTGCCCGGCGCAACTTATGCCATCTACACAGCGGTCGCCGCGCTGATCCGCCCCGGCGATGAAGTCATCCTGCTCGAACCCACCTACGACAGCTACGGGCCCGCGGTCGAAGTGCACGGCGGCGTGCCGGTGTATGTGCAACTACGCTACCCCGACTACAGCATCGACTGGCAAGCCGTGCAGGCCGCGATCACGCCGAAGACGAAGCTGATGATCATCAACACCCCGCACAACCCGACCGCCACCGTGCTGTCGGCGGAAGACCTGCGGCTCCTGGAAAATTTACTGAAGCACACCAACATCGCCGTGATCAGCGATGAGGTTTATGAACACATCGTGTTTGATGGTTACCAGCACCAGAGCGTCGCGCGTTTCCCCGGATTGGCCGAACGCAGTTTCCTGGTGTCATCCTTCGGCAAGACCTACCACGTCACCGGCTGGAAAATGGGCTATGTCGCCGCACCGCGCGAACTCATGAACGAATTCCGCAAGGTGCACCAGTTCAACGCCTTCGTCGCGAACGGCCCGTTGCAATATGTGTTCGCCGAATACATGCAGAACAAGGACGCCTATCTGCAGCTCGCGGCCTTTTATCAGAAAAAGCGCGACTTCTTTCTGGATGGACTAAAAGGCTCGCGCTTCAAACCCCTGCCCTCGCGCGGCACCTTTTTCCAGAACCTGTCTTATGAAATGATCAGCGAGGAAAAAGATACTGATCTTGCGGTGCGACTGACCAGGGAACATGGCGTTGCCTCAATCCCGGTGTCCGTGTTCTACCGTCAACCGCCGGCACATCGAGTGTTGAGGTTTTGTTTTGCCAAGTCCGAAGAGACACTGGCGAAAGGTGCCGCCATATTGAGCAAACTTTGAAGCCGCAATAGCTCTCGCATAAAAATATCAATAAAATCAAATACTTATAAAGTATACTCTGGCAATCTCGATCCACCATCAGGGAGAAAGTTATGCATCAGCACGCTGAACAAGAGCCGGTCGCTGCGGAAAATTACCGCAGGAAATTTCTGCAGATTGCTGCTCTGGGCGGCGGCGTCAGTCTTTTGGCAACCACTTCCACGCTGCCGCAGGCGCAGGCGGCGAGCACCACCGACGCGTTGTTGTTGAGCTGCATGGATTTCCGCCTCATGGATGATATCGAACGCTATATGTCCGGCCGCGGGCTGCGCGACAAATATGATCATGTGGTGCTCGCCGGCGCCTCCCTCGGCGCGATCACCGACAAGTACCCGGCCTGGAACAAGACCTTCTGGGAACATCTGGATATCGCGATCTCGCTGCACAGCATCCACACCGTCATCGTCATGGATCACCGCGATTGCGGCGCTTACAAGGTCATCCTCGGTGCCGAACACGCCAAAGACCCCAAGACCGAGAAAGACAGCCACGCCACGCAACTGAAGAAGCTCCGAGCCATGATCAACGCGAAATACCCGAAGCTTAAAGTGGAAACGCTACTGATGGCGCTCGACGGCAAGGTGGAGACAGCAGGCTAGGTTGTCCGGAAAAACCGTCGCGGAGCCATCACATGTACTCAAAAACCCTGTTCGCCGGCTGGGCCGACATGGATTTCAACGCACACATGAAGAACACGGCCTTTCTCGATAAATCCGCCGATCTGCGCATGATGTTCTTCGCCGACAACGGCTTTCCGGCCGCGGAGTTCTCGCGCCTCAAACTGGGCCCTGTCGTGATGAAAGACGAAGTGGAATACCGGAAGGAAATTAGCCTGTTGCAGGAGATCACGGTCACCCTGGCGATTGCGGGCCACTCCGGGGACGGCAGCCGTTTCGCCTTGCGCAATGAAATTCTCCGCCCGGACGGCACACTCTGCGCCAAGGTGACGAGTACGGGGGGATGGCTGGATTTGACCGCGAGAAAACTGATCGCGCCACCGGAAGCCTTGCATAACGCGATGAAGTCACTCCCGAGAACGAGCGATTTCATGGTGCTGCCATCCAGCATCAAGGAACGCCCGGCCTAGGCGATTCCCTTCACGGCTGCATACACGTACAGCACCGCAATCCCCACCACCGTCATCTTGATGCTGTAGCGCCGGTTCAGTCCCAGCAGTTCTCCAAACGGCAGCCCATAACGCCCCGCCATCCCCAGCATGGTGTTCGACATCGGACAGGCCGTCAGCCCCACACCCCAGCTGATCAGGAACACCATCGCCAGCATGGTCTGGTCGGGCTGCAACGGCATCAGCCACGGCCCCAGCACCGACACCAGGATGATCGGATGCAAACCGATCCAGGCGCAGACATTCATCACGATCAGGCACAGGCTGGCCTCAAAGGGACCAAAGCGCGAAAACGGCAGACCGAGGTCGAGTGCATCGATGGTGCCGTTCATGCCCGCGGACAGGATGCCTGCGGCAAGGAACAGCGTCAGCTCGCTGTTCATCGCAGGCAGCCGCGTATGGACATGGCGCAGCAGCCTGGGGCCCGCCTGCGCACCGCTGCGTACCAGCAGCGTGATCACGGTGACCAGTGACGCCATCGCGGAGATGATCGCCAGCACCGACCACTGCGGCTGCCATTCATGCAGCGCCAGCACGCCGGCAGCGAGCACGGCCGGCACCCACAGCGCTTCCAGATGCAACGGATAACCGACAAAGTTCTCTGCCCCGCCGTGGTGTTTTGACGTCAGCGTGAACCAGGTCACCGTGATGCCGGCGACGGCAATCGGCATACCCCAGAAAATCAGCTGCGTCAGGCTGGCTTCGGGCGCCACTGTCAGCGCCGCCGCCATCGCACCGTAAAACGGCGACCAGCTCGAACCGACGATGAAGGCTTGCGACAACGCCATCGCCTGCGCCATGGTCAGCTTCGTGCGCGCACTCAGCCGGTCGGCAAAAATCGCCACCGCAGAATAATTGATCACCGCGCCAAAGAGATGCACGCCGATCATGGTCTTGAACAGTGCCCCGCGCCCCTGCTGCAATGCTTCGGCGGCATTGTCCTCGCGCATCGCAATCAGTTGCAGGAAAGACACCGCAATCAACATGCCGGACAACGGCACGTTCTGCGTCAGCGCCATTTTGATCAGGCCTTCGCTGCCGCGCATCATGCCGAACAGAATGCCCAGTGCGCCGAGTCCGGCCAGCACCAGCACCATGATCAACTGGTGGCGCGGCAAACGCGGCAGCAACAGCAGGCAGGCTGTCCAGGCGATGACGCCGGTGATCCACGCGGGATAGGCCGGCAGCCAGACCGCGGCAATGACGAGGAGGACCACCGCGACATAACACCAGGCGGCGAGCTTGTCGCGGGAAACAACCGTGTTCAAGCGGGAACTTTCAGAAAACCGGCGGGATGGCCCCGCCGGCCGAAACCATCAAATCAGAGTACGCCGGACAGACCGCCGTCGACGTTGATGCAGCAGCCGGTGACATAACTCGCGGCATCGGAGGCAAGGAACGCAATCACGTTGGCAACTTCCGCCGATTCACCCATGCGCTTGATCGGCACGGTCTTGCCGGTATCGGCGTAATGCTGTTCGACCGTCTTGTTATTGCGCGCGGCGCCACGTTCCTGCTGCTTCGACTTGATCTTGCCCACCGCAACGACGTTGACCAGGATGTTGTCGGCCGCCAGTTCCTTGGACAGTCCCTTGGACAGGGCCAGGCCCGCGGCACGACTGACAGTCGTCGGGAACATCGCCGCGCCCGGCTGCTTGGCGCCGACCATGTTCAGGCTGATGATGCGGCCGCCGCCAACTTTTTTCATATGCGGGATGGCCGCGCGTGCAGTGCGCACCTGCGCCATGACCTTGATTTCCATGTCGAGGTCCCAGAAACTGTCGTCGACTTTGTCGAAAGCGACCTGGCCCGAACCGCCGGCGTTGTTGACAACGATGTCAAGGCGACCGAAGTGTTTTGCGGTTTCCTCGATGAAGCGCTCCATGTCACCTTCCTTGGACGCATCGGCAACGATACCCAGCACATCGCCGCCCTGTTTTTTCAGTTCGGCGGCAAACGCGTCAATCAGCTCCTTGCGGCGCGCGCAGAACGCGACCTTGGCACCCTCCGCGACCAGACGTCGCACGGCGGCCTCGCCGATGCCTTCGGTGCCACCGGTGACTGCCGCAACCTTGCCCTTCAATCCGAGTTCCATAACGTGATCCTCACTGTAGTCATTATCAAAATCAGGGGGCGATTGTGACACATCCCGCACAACTGCCGCAGCCGGGTTTGCTACACTCGCCGCCCATGATCATCGCCATCCCTGACGACTACCACGGACTGGTCCATTCACTGGACTGCACGCAACTGCTGGCCGGCCATGACGTGCGCATTTACAGCGATGCCGCACCACCCACCGAGACGCTGGTCAAGAACCTGCGCGATGCCGACATCATCGTGCCGATCCGCGAACGCACGCGTTTCACGCGCGAGATCATCGGACAGCTACCGAAGCTGAAACTGTTCAGCCAGACCGGACGCAGTTGCCACCATATCGACCTTGAGGCCTGCAAAGAACGCGGTATCGCCGTTGCCGCCGGCAGCCACGCCTCGCCGTACACCGTCGCCGAGCAGACCTGGGCGATGATCCTCGGCAGCCTGCGCGAGATTCCGCGTGAAACCGCGCTGATGAAAAGTGGCGGCTGGCGCAACCGTTTCAGCACCGGACTCAAGGGCCGCACGCTGGGTGTGTTCGGTTTGGGCACCATCGGCAAACTGGTTGCAGCGACCGGCACCAGCTTCGGCATGCGCGTGCTGGCGTGGGGACGCAACAGTTCGCTGAACGCAGCACGCGCCGCGGGTTACGACACTGCAACGGGCCAGGATGAACTGTTCGAACAATCCGATGTGCTGGCACTGATGGTGCGGCTGACCAAGGAAACACGCGGCGTGGTCACCGCCGCCCACCTCGCGCGGATGAAACCTTCTGCACTGCTGGTCAACACCGCGCGTGCCGAATTGATTGCGCCGGGCGCATTGGAAGCCGCGCTGAAAGCGGGATGCCCCGGTTTCAGCGCAGTCGATGTCTACGAAAACGAGCCCGTGCGCAACGGTGAACATCCCTTGCTGCAACTCGACAATGCCCTGTGCACCGCGCACAGCGCATGGCTGGAGCGCGATACCTATGAATTGTATTTCGGCGAAGCGTTTGCGAATGCCGCAGCGTTTGCAGCAGGCAAATCGGCGGGACTGATCAATACAAAAAAATAATAAATAAAAAAAATACTTGCGAATTACCCGGCGCTGCACAGCGCTCACGCTTCGCTGGCTATGATCTCCACCCGGTCGCGCCCCACTTCCTTGGCTTTGTAAAGCGCGCGATCGGCGCGCAGCAGCGCAGCGTCGGCACTGTCGTCCGTGGCGCGCAACGCTGCGACACCGATACTGACCGTCACTTTGATGATGTCGCCTTCATGGTTCACGGCGATCTCTGCGATCCTGCGCCGCAGGCGCTCCGCAAATTCACGTGCGGCCACCGGCGCCGCACCGGTGAGCAACACGGAAAACTCCTCGCCGCCGAGTCTGCTGCATAAATCGACCTCGCGGATCTGCGCATTGATCGTTGCAGCAACCTCGCGCAATACCGCATCACCGGCAGCATGGCCCCAGGTATCGTTGATGTTCTTGAAGTAATCCAGATCCAGCATCAGCACCGCCGCCTGCTGGGCATCGAAACGGCGCAGACGCGCATGTTCTTCTTCCAGGCGCGCGATGAAGGCACGGCGGTTGGGCAGGCCGGTCAGCATGTCGGTGGCCGCCAGTTCGCGCAGTTCCTGTTCCAGCCGCTTGCGCTCGGTGATGTCTTCGACCACGCGCAGAAAATACAGCGGCTGCCCCTCGGGATCACGCACCAGTGACACCGTGCGGTTGACCCAGATCAGCTCGCCGCCTTTACGCACATACCGCTTCTCTGCAGAAAGACTGCTCGCCTCGCCGGACAGCAAAAGTTTGCGGTAATTACTGTCTGACTCCTGATCGTCCACGTAAGTGAACTCGCTTGCGGGTTTGCCCAGCACTTCCTCCCGCGTATAACCCAGCATGTCACAGAATTTCTGGTTGACCTGCAGATGGCGCCGGTCGAGTGAAGTATGGGCGATGCCGATTGCGGCCTGCTCGAAGGTGGCACGAAAACGCGCCTCGCTGACGGCCCGCGCGGCACCGGCCCGTTTCTGCCGCGCCAGTGCAACCATCAGCATGCCGGCGAATGCGGCGATCACAATGCTGGCCAGCAAGGCGATGCCGTAGTCGCGATTGCGGTTGCGCACAAACCCCGCCAGCACTTCGTCCTGCGCGGCGCCGACAGCCACCACCAGCGGGTAACCGGGCAGCGTGCGGTAACTGAAAAACCGTGCATGGCCGTCCACCCCGCCACGGCTGACAAAATCACCGACGAGAACCTTCGCCTGCTCAAGCATCAGACTGCTTTTGGAATAATCCTCGCCGAAGGTCAGCCTGCTGCCGACACGGCGCGCGCGAACAATACCGTCCAGACCGACCAGCACCACCGCCCCCTGGCCGCCGATCTCCGCTTTCTGGTAGAAACGGGTGAAATATCCGGGGTCCACCGACAGCACGACCACTCCGCCAAATGAGCCGTCGGGCTTGATAATCCGCCTCGACACCGGCACCTGCCAGACATTGGAAATACGCCCCAGCACCGGCTTGTTGATATAAAAAGTGTCCTGATTGCGGCGCAGCCGATGCGCCCGGAAAAATTCCCGGTCGGCATAGTTGACCGAAGCTATGGCGGGCTCCAAAGCCCTGCTGGTCACCACGATGTTGCCACGCTCGTCGACCACGCTGAGGGTGTTGAACAGGCGCCCGTCGAGCACACCTTCCGCGATGTAGCGATTGATGTCCAGCTTCGAACCCAGCCGCTGGTACTCGTGACGGATGAACAGCAACGCCCCGTCGAGTCCCTTCAGCGTGCGTACGATATGTTCCTCGTAGGCCACAGCCAGATTCGCATTTTGCCTGACAGCCGAGGCGATTACATCGGCACGTTCAGTGCGCTGCCCCACCACCACCGCACCCCAGATGGCGGCGATCACCACCAGGCTGAACAAGGCGGTCGCAACCGTCAGATCAGTGCACGCCGCGAGGCCGCGACGGATTGCGGCAATCATTGCGCCCGCCACTGTCCCGCAGCCTGCACCGCCCGCCCGTTGCGTTCCAGCCGCAACAGGTGCGCATGCAGCGAGCGCATCGCGACATTGTGGATGCGTTCCGGCACATCATCGTAGGCATGGCGCACCAGCACTTCCAGTGTTGCCGGACCGGCAGCAGCCAGTGCGGTAAAAATTTTCTCTTCACGTTTCAGGCGGTGCGCAATCAGCCGCCGCACTTCATCCTGCGGCGTCGTGATCACATGGCCGTGGCCGGGCGCGAATGAAGTGATCGGCAGTGCGAGTAAACGCTCCAGCGAATCAAAATACGCCTGCATGTCGCCATCCGGCGGCGAAATCACCACCGTCGAGCCCTGCATCACGTGGTCGCCGGTAAACAGCATGCCGCGGTCTTCCAGCAGATAACAAAGATGATTGGAAGCATGTCCGGGCGTATGCACCGCACGCAGCCGGTAATCACCGCAGGCGACCACGTCGCCGTCGCGCAGCGCACGATCCGGCGCGAACGCCTCATCCTGCCTCCCGTCATCGGGCATCACACCGAAACCGAGAACCTGCGCACTGGTTGCGGCTTTCAACGCACGCGCCAGCGGCGAATGGTCGCGGTGGGTATGCGTGCACAGTATCCAGCGCAGTTTGTTGCCCGCGGCCTTCAGCAGTACATCACGGTGCGCGTCGAGTTCGGGACCAGGATCGATCAGCACCAGCTCGTCATCGCCGACGAGATAGCTGTTGGTACCCGGCCCCGTCATCACGCCGGGATTGGGCGCGGTGATGCGCCGCACACCGGGCGCGATCTCGCGCACTTCACCGGGAACCACGGGAATCGGCTCGGTCATGGTCAGGCGCCGTTCGCGGCATCCATTTCTTCGTAACCGGGTTCGCCGGGCAACACCCGGCGACCATCGGGACCAATGCGCGGCAGCATCGCTCGTACATCGCGTTTCGCGGCGAGTCCGCGGCGCAGGTTCGCGACCGTGTCGTAATCGGCAAAACTCTCCAGCGTGCGCACGGTGGGCGTACGCATTTCGAATTCGCCGCGCTTGTGCAGCGACAGCGCATCAGCGGGACTGACCCAGGTCGCGGCAATGGTTTCGCGTTCGTCCTGCAAAGGCTCCTGCCCGGCAGGCGCTTCGGCCATGAAAAAACGCGTGTCATAACGCCGCGGCAATCCGACCGGCGTAATCCAGTGCGCGAAATAAGTCAGCTGGTCCGCAGCCAGTTGCAGGTTTTCCGCCTGCAGCAAGGCCGGAAATTCCGCTGTGCCGGCATTCAGCTGGCGGCGATGTTCGGTAAAGCGCTGCGCAATCTGCGGATCTGCCAGCGAGACCACTGCACCGGCACTGTTGCGTGCCAGCAGCAAACCCGATTCTTCAAACGCCTCGCGGATCGCGGCGACCCAGTAGGCGAGTCCGTCACTCGCCACACCCAGCGTGCCGCTCGCTGCAGCGTCGTCGAGACAGCTGCATAAGCCATTGTTTTTAAAAAATAAATCGGTATCGTCCAGGCCGCCACCGGGAAATACATGCATGCCCGGCACAAAGCCCGATTTCAGGTTGCGTTTCATCATCAGCACTTCGATGCCACGCCCCGCATCGCGCACGATGGTCACCGTCGCCGACGGCATCGGTACTGCCGGTTGCTGATTGCTGCTTTTTTCGCTGTTCACTGATTTACCCGTTCACTGCTTATTTACGACTTCACCAGCAACTTGATCAGACTCGACGTATCCAGCTTACCACCGCCCTGCTGCTGCACCTTGGCGTAGAACTGGTCGATCAGTGCTATCGACGGCAATTGCGCACCATTGCTTCGCGCCTCTTCCATCGCGATGCGCAAATCCTTGCGCATCAGGTTCACCGCAAAACCAAAATCGAATTTGCCGTCGACCATGGTCTTGCCGCGGTTTTCCATTTGCCATGACGTCGCAGCACCTTTCGAAATCACATCGACCACGCGTTTGGCATCGAGACCCGCGTGCAATGCAAACGCCAAGCCTTCGGCCAATCCCTGCACCACACCGGCGACGCAGATCTGGTTGACCATCTTGGTTTTCTGTCCCGCACCCGAGGGTCCCATCAAGGTCACCGCGCGCGCGTAATGCGCGATCACCGGCTCGGCGCGCGCAAAAGCTTCGGCGTCGCCGCCGACCATCACCGTCAGGATGCCCTGCTCAGCACCCGACTGGCCACCGGAAACCGGCGCGTCGAGAAAATGCAGGCCCTGTGCGTGCGCCACAGCATGCAGTTGCTGTGCCACCGCCGCTGACGCTGTAGTGTGGTCGACAAAAATGGCGCCGTGCTTCATTCCCTGAAAAGCGCCGAGCTGGCCGATAGTGACTTCACGCACGTCATCGTCATTGCCGACACAGCTGAATACGATGTCAGCCGCCGCTGCCGCTGCAGCCGGCGTATCGGCCACCGTGCCGCTGTGCTGCGCCGCCCAGGCCTGCACTTTGTCGCGCGAACGGTTATAGACCGTCACTGAATGCCCCGCCTTGGCCAGATGCCCCGCCATGGGCCCGCCCATAACGCCCAATCCGATAAATGCCAGTTTCATGTCCGCATCCCGCAGCTTGATATGGAACCGCCGACTATATCCCGGCAACCCGGCGGGTCAAGGTCATCAGTCCACCAGGCAGGCCGGAAATGGCCGCCGGAACAATAACTGGTACTTGCCACTTGCGAACAGGAATGAGAACAATTATCATTATTAGCCTTATTCGAGTTGACCCAGATCCCCCATAAACAATGACTTGCCGCGCCGCATCATGATCTCGCACTCCCTGGCTGTCTCCCGCACCACGCCATCACGGCTGCCCGGCATCGCCGTGGCCGTGGGCATGCATGCCGCGCTGCTAGCCGCGCTGCTGAGTTACGCGCCGGCACGGCAGGCATTGCTCGACTTCGCGCCGATCATGGTCAGCATGGTGCGGCCCGAACCCATCGAACCGCCGCTGAAATTGCCCAAGCCCAAACCGGTGGTCAAACAATCCGTCAAACCGCCGGATCCCAAACCGCAGCCGCTGCTGGCAATCAGCGAACCGGTGTCGACGCCAGCACCCATCGTCGCCCCGCCGCCAACGCCGCAACCGGTCGAACCGGTTACCGTACAACCACAGCCGCCCGCACCGGTGACCCCGCCGCAGTTCAACGCTGCCTATCTGAACAATCCGGCGCCACCATATCCGCCGCTGTCGCGCCGGCTCGGCGAAGAAGGCCACGTGATGCTGCGTGTATTCGTCGACGAGCGCGGCTTGCCGGTGCGCGTCGAGATGCGCAGTTCCAGCGGCCACGAGCGTTTGGACAACGTGGCGCTGCAAACCGTCAAAAACTGGAAATTCGTTCCTGCCCGCCGCGGCGACCAGGCCGTCAGCGGCTGGGTCATCGTCCCCATTTCATTCAGTTTGAGGAGTTAGCCATTTGGACCCGCAACAAACCATAGGCTTCGCGCATTTTCTCGGGCAGGCGGATATCGTCGGCAAAACCCTGCTCATGATCCTGCTGCTGATGAGCGTCGTCACCTGGTACCTGATCATCACCAGGACCATCACTACGTTCACGCTGCGCCAGCGCTCGAAACGTTTCCTTGATACGTTCTGGAACGCACCGTCGCTGCAGGCGGTGGCCACAAAGCTGGAAGACCAGCACCCGGATGAGCCCTTCTCCCATCTGACCTGGCACGCCATCATCGCCGCGCGCCACCACCAGCGCCATGGCACCAACAAGCTGGATGAAGCCGGCTCGGGCGCGGATTTCATCACCCGTTCGATGCGCCGCGTGATCGACGAGGAAACCGCGCGCTTCGAATCCGGACTGACCGTGCTCGCCTCGGTGGGCAGCACTGCCCCGTTCATCGGCCTGTTCGGCACGGTGTGGGGCGTGTACCACGCGCTGGTCAATATCGGCATGAGCGGCCAGGGCACGCTGGACAAGGTCGCCGGCCCCGTCGGCGAAGCACTGATCATGACCGCGCTGGGCCTTGCCGTGGCAATTCCTGCGGTGCTGGCCTACAACTTCGCGGTGCGCAGCAACCGCATGGTGCTGGCGCAGCTCGATTCCTTCGCGCACGACCTGTATGCCTTCCTCACCACGGGTTCGCACGTCAACGACGTGGCCGCAGTTGCACCGGTGCGCCCCGCGGCGGTCGCCAAGGTCGGAGCGTAACGAGCCATGGCCTTCGGCGGATTCAACAAATCGGGCGACAACGCGCCCATGGCGGAAATCAACATGGTGCCGCTGATCGACGTGATGCTGGTGCTGCTGGTGATTTTCATCATCACCGCACCGCTGCTGACCAACGCGGTAAAAATCGACCTGCCACGCGCGTCCAGCCAGCCCAATATCACCAAGCCCGACAACATCCAGCTCGGCATCCGCGCCGATGGCGACGTGTTCTGGAACGGCGAGCTGGTTGATGCCGCCGCGCTGGATGCACGCATGAAATCTTCAGCAGCGATCAATCCGCAGCCAGAGTTGCACATCCGTGCTGATCGCACTACGGAGTACCAGAAAGTTGCATCGGTGATGGCAGCAGCGGCACGGGCGGGATTGGGCAAGATCGGATTCGTCTCCTCGCCCGATGAAAAAAACTGATTCACTGAAACCGAAGCATTGAACAAACACAGCACTCACATAGCACCCGCAAGCCATCCGGACTCCCGGTAGCCAGCATTCTTATTCACTGACTACAAGGGAGAACACCATGAAAAAGCAATTCCAGTTACGACCAATTGCCGCCGCAATCGCCAGCCTGCGCATCAAACCGCAGACTGCAGCGGCAGAGTCGCGCACTGCAATCCGCAAGCTGCTGCCGCTGGGCGCGATGCTGGCCGGCATGAGCCTGGCACCGCAGGGCGCGTTTGCGCAGACCGCACCAGTCGCCGGCGAAACCACCTTGCCCACCGTCAATGTCAAGGCTGACGCCGACCAACAGGATGGCACGCGCGCTACAGCCACACGCGTCGGAAAAACCCTGCAGGATCCGCAGGACATCCCCCAGGCCGTGACCACGGTCACCAAAACCATGATGGATGAGCAACAGGTCGGCAGCCTACGTGAAGCGCTGCGCAATGTCTCGGGACTGAGCTTCAACGCCGCAGAAGGCGGTCGCGCCGGTGACAACTTCAACCTGCGCAGCTTCTATACCTTCGGCGACGTGTATCTGGATGGCATCCGCGACACCGCCCAGTACAACCGGGAAACCTTCAACCTCGAGCAAGTTGATGTACTGCGCGGCGCTGCCGCGATGCTGTTCGGGCGCGGCCAGGCCGGCGGCGTCATCAACCAGGTCAGCAAAACGCCGCTGCGTTTTGACCAGTACAATTTCTCGGCCAGCGTCGGCACCCGCGGTTACCGCGAAGCCACCGCCGACCTCAATATGGTATTCAGTGCCGACACCGCACTGCGCGTCAATATGATGCAGCGCGACGAGGGCAGCTGGCGCGTTAACCCTGCCTCGGGCACCGAAGCGGAAATACATCGCAAGGGCATTGCGTTCAGCCTTGCCCTGAATCAGGACTCCACCAACAAGTTCTGGCTGAACCAGTATTACGCCGAAACCCACGACAACCCCGACTACGGCATCAGCTTTAACGCCGCAACTCGCGCCCCGGGCACGATTTTGCCGGCAAGCACTTTCTTCAATGGCGACCGCAACTTCGACGACAGCACCACGTCGATCACCACGCTGGTGAATGAATACACCATCTCGGCAGACAGCATGTTGCGCACACAAGCGCGTTATGCCCACTACGAGCGCAGTTACTGGGCAAAAACACCGAACCTGACAACCCTGCCCACCGCAACGGCCGGAACCGGCGGCAACGTGACCCGCTCCATGGATTATGAAACCATCACGCTGCAATCCGATCTCACCACCAGGCTACAGGCTTTGGGCATGAAACATGAAATTCTCGCCGGCGCAGAATATTTCGGCGAGAACAGCCATCGCCGGAGTCTGCAGGCATTCGGCACGGCGCCTGCACCGCTTTATCTCCCGTACGCCGAGTCTGGTGCCGCCTCCACTGATTTCAAAAGCAACTCCTATGCGTTTTACGCACAGGACACCGTCGAATTCATCCCGAAGTGGAAAGGCACTCTGGGCATCCGCCGCGACCAGCTCGACGCTGATTTCAGCAGCGCAACTTCGCCCCAGCTGAGCTATGGCGAAAACAGCTACCGTGCAGCCCTGTCATTCCAACCCACGGATGCCGTACATTACTACGTCAGCTGGAGCGATACCTTCAGCCCCACCGCCGATCTTTACCAGCTGACAGTGGCTCCGCTGCCGCCGGAGCGCAGCAACGTGACCGAGATCGGCACCAAGTGGCTGGTGGGTGACCTTTCCCTGCGCGCTGCCATCTATCATGCAGTCAAGAAATGGGAGCGAAACGGCGATCTCGAAGCAACCGCTGCAGTGCTGACCAACAAGCGGAGTGCAAACGGCCTTGAACTCGAAGCAGCCGGCCGTATCAACGACCGCTGGGAAATGTTTACCGGATTTTCGTACATAGACTCGGAAATTCTCGATGTGGCCACCAACATCAACGCGGGCACCGGCGCCATCACCCGCGGCAATGCCGGATACATCGGACAAGTCGCACGCAATACGCCCAAATACACCTTCAACCTGTGGACGACCTACAAGGTCACGGGGCCATGGAAAATCGGTGGCGGCATGGAATACAAGGCCGAGCGGCAAGGATTTAACCCTAGCGGCGCCGGCGCCGTACCGACACTGAACGGGGTCTACTATCCCAACACCGCGCCAGCCTATACACGCTTTGATGCGCTGGTGGCCTACGAACAGCCGAAATGGACCGTGCGGCTGAACATCAAGAACCTGTTCAACAAGCTCTATTACGAATCGATCTACGACAACGGTGGCTTTACCGTGCCCGGCACACGTCGCCAGGCGATCCTGACCACCGAACTCAAGTTCTGACCCTGTAAGGACGGCATGCTCATCACCATAGACAATCTGCTGACAACCGATGAACTGGCTGCTGCCCGCAAGCTGCTTGCAGGTTCGCACTGGGACAGCGGTCTGGAGACCGCCGGTCCCCAGGCGGCGCAGGTCAAGAACAATGAGCAGCTTGCGGAAAACGTCGAGCACCTGCCGGCCCTGCGCCGGCTGGTGCTGCAGGCCCTGCACCGCGATCCGGTGTTCTTCACCGCCGCACTGCCGCTGAAAGTCCTGCCGCCTTTTTTCAACCGCTACACCGGAGCCAGAAACACCTACGGCTTCCACACCGACAACGCGATGCGCATGGCGCCGGACCAATCCGGCAGCTACGTGCGCTCCGACATTTCAGCCACGCTGTTCCTGTCCGATCCGGACGATTACGAAGGTGGCGTGCTGACCATTGAAGACACCTTCGGCACGCACGGCATCAAGCTCAAGGCTGGCAGCCTGGTGCTTTACCCTTCCTCTTCGACCCATGCTGTAAGCCCGGTCACGCGCGGCGCTCGCGTCGCCTGCTTCATGTTCATCCAGAGCATGGTGCGCGACCCCGGCCAGCGCCGGCTGCTCTACGACATGGACATGGCACTGCTCAAGCTGCGGCAGGACGTCGGTGAAACCGATGCCGTGGTGCGACTCACAGCCACTTACCACAACCTGCTGCGACGCTGGGCCGAGAGCTGATGAATACCGCCGCAGAAAATGTGCGTGGATATCTGCCACTGGCCGAAGCACGGCTGACAGCGCCAATCCGGCACTACCTTCAGGATGGTGATGATGGCGACAACCAGCGTGCGCTCGCCGCCATCCGCCTGCTGCCGCGCCCGCTGCGCGATGTGCGCGGCGGACATACACGACTGACTCTGTGTGGTCAGTCGCTGGAACATCCGATCCTGCTGGCCCCGGTGGCGTACCAGCAGCTGTTCCACAGCGAAGGCGAAACCGCCAGTGCAATGGCCGCTGCCGCTCAAGGCGGGCAATGGCTGATCAGCAGTCTTGCCAGTAAACCGATTAGCAGCATTGTTGATGCCGGCAAAAATGCCACGGAATACGGTCCGTGGTTTCAGCTCTACTGGCAAGGCGACCGGCCGCGCACGCTGCGCCTGCTGCAACGCGCCGTTGCCGCCGGCTGTTCAGCCGTGGTACTGACGGTCGATGCACCGATCAAGGTGGCCACACTGCCGCTGCCGGAGGGCATCAGTGCAGTAAACCTGGAGCCTTCCGCTGCACCGCAGCCCGTCACAGGAGGCAGCGCGGTATTCGATGGCTGGATGGCGCAGGCACCAACCTGGGACGATCTCGACTGGCTGCGCCTGCAGACAACACTACCTCTGCTGATCAAGGGCATCCTCCACTCCGATGATGCCGGACGCGCGCTGAATGCCGGCTGCGATGGCCTCGTCGTTTCAAATCACGGCGGCCGCATCATGCACGGCACACCTGCCAGCATCGATGTCCTGACACCTATCGTGCGCCGCATCGCCGGCCGGATTCCCGTGCTGTTCGACGGCGGCATCCGCCACGGCCGCGATGTGTTCGTTGCGCTTGCCCACGGTGCGACTGCAGTATTGATCGGCCGGCCCTATATCTGGGGACTGACCGCCAACGGCGCCATGGGCGTTGCACACGTGATCCGCCTGCTGCGGGACGAACTGGAAATGACCATGGCGCTCACCGGATGTGCGCATCTGAGCGATATCAACCCAAGCAACCTTGCTGATTCTGCAAACACCCCGACATGACAACCACCCACTCCCTCTCCGATACCGTTCTGCGCATGATCATGCGCACCCTGCTTGCGGCTTTGATGGCGCTGTCGTTCTGCGCGCAAGCAGCCGACAACACCACGCAGACCATCGTGCACATGCTCGATTACATGAGCGTGGATTACCCCAACTTTGTCAAAGACGGCAAAATACTGAATGAAACCGAGTACCAGGAACATCAGGAGTTTTCGCTACAGGTCGCAGCACTGCTGGCCAAACTGCCCGGCATACCGGAGCAACCCGCATTGCTGGCGCAGGCGGAGCAACTGAAAGCGCGCATCGCCGCCAGGGCGCCCGGTGCCGAAGTCGCAGCAATGGCTTCGACGTTACGCTGGAAAATAATTGAAGCCTACAAAGTGGTGGTGGTTCCCAGGGCCAGCCCGGACCTGAAGCGCGGTACTGCGCTGTACGCCGCGCAATGCGCGACCTGCCACGGCACTGAAGGCCGCGGCGATGGCATTGCCGCCAAGGGACTGGAGCCTGCGCCGTCGAATTTCCACGACAGCGGCCGCATGGCACAGCGCAGTGTTTACGGGCTTTACAGCACGATCACGCTGGGCGTCGGCGGCACGGCCATGGCCGGTTTTGGCAGCCTCACGGAAGAAGACCGCTGGGCACTGGCCCTCTATGTGAGCACGCTCGGACTTGGAGCTGAACGCATCAGCAAGGGCGGCGCACTGTGGCAGGCAGGGCAAGGCAAAAAGGAAATCGACACGCTGCGCGCCCTGACAACGCTCAGCGACAACGAAGTCACGCAAAAATTCGGCCCGGATACCGCCGCGGCTTTTGCCTGGCTGAGAGCCAATCCGCAGGCACTGGCTGCCGGCAAGGAATCGCCGATTGCCTATGCCCGCCGCCTGCTCGACGAAAGTCTCGCGGCGTACCGCGCCGGAAAACGCAGCGAAGCACAGCAGCTCGCGCTGACTTCGTATCTCGAAGGTTTCGAACTGTCCGAGGCCGGCCTCAACACGCTGGATCCCGCCCTGCGCCAGTCCGTCGAGACGCAGATGATTGCCTATCGTGACTTGCTGCAACGCGGTGCGCCGGTGGAATCCGTGGCGCAACTGGCGGAGCGCATCGACGGCCTGCTCGCTGAAAGTGCCGATAAACTCGGCGGCACGGGACTGTCACCCACCACCGCGGCGATCTCCGCATTTTTCATCCTGGTGCGTGAAGGCCTGGAAGCGCTGCTGGTGGTTGCCGCGATCATGGCGCTGCTGATCAAATCCGGTCGCCGCGAAGCCATGCCCTGGATTCACGCCGGATGGCTCGGTGCGCTGGCAATGGGTGCCGTAACCTGGGTTGTCGCATCAAAAGTGATCGCCATCAGCGGTGCGACACGCGAACTGACTTCAGGTATTACCGCGCTGCTCGCCGCGGCCATCCTGCTCTATGTCGGCTTCTGGCTGCACAGCAAGAGTTATGCGCATGCCTGGAAGGCCTTCATTGACCAGCATTTAGGCGCCGTGCTGCGAGGCGGCACGCTGTGGACCCTGGCCGGCGTGTCTTTCCTTGCGGTTTATCGCGAAGCCTTCGAAATCGTGCTGTTTTACCAGGCACTGTGGCAGCAGGTCGGCGAAGGTGCGCATGGCTCAGTGATCATCGGCCTGCTCTGCGGCATTGCCACACTGGCGATACTGGCCTGGGCCATCCTGCGTTATGGCATCCGGCTGCCGATCGGCCCCTTCTTTGCGGTCTGCTCCGTGCTGATGGCCGTGCTGGCTGTGGTGTTCACCGGACATGGCGTCAAGGCGCTGCAGGAAGCCGGAGTAATCGCAGCGGTACCGTTCACCGATTTCAACCTGCCCACGCTGGGTATTTATGCCACGGTCGAAAGCATGCTGGCGCAGTTGTTCGTACTGCTGTCGGTCATCGCCGCGTTCGTCTGGTCACACCACGCCAACCGCAGGACCACAAAAGCTGCGCGACCATCTGCCGGCAGAACAGCCGGCCAGTAATAATCTTATTTTCAATTGGAGAGCAGACATGAGTAATCCCCTGAAATGCCGTTTTTCTGTTGCCATGCTGATCGGTTCAGCGCTGTTTGCCTTGCCTGCGCAGGCCACCGGCCTCGCCACCTGTGATTCAGGCCCTGCGGAAAAATGGCAAAAACCCAGCGTCCTCGAGAAAAAACTCACCGCAATGCAATGGAAAGTATCCCGCATCAAGATCGATGGCGGCTGCTACGAGGTCTACGCGCTCAACGAGAAAGGGCAGCGGGTGGAAGCGTATTTCCATCCCCTGACACTGGATCCGGTTCCCACCACCGCCAAAGCGCAGTGACTTCGGACTCGCGTATCCGTATCGCAGTCTGGGATCCGGTAGTCCGCATCCTGCATTGGATGCTGGCCATCAGCATCGCTGCAGCCTGGATCACCCGCCATGGTTACGGCGTATGGCATGAGTGGATCGGTTTTGCGTCATTGCTGATCGTGATCTTGCGCATCCTCTGGGGATGGTTCGGTTCGCGTTATGCAAGATTCAATCAGTTTGTGCGCACCCCCACGGCCACGCTCCAGTATGCGGGCCTGATGCTGAGGCATCGGGAGCCGCGCCACATCGGCCACAATCCACTGGGTGGCTGGATGATACTGGCGCTGCTCACCGTCGCCGCGTTTTCAGCCCTCAGCGGCTGGCTCTACATCACCGATGCGTACTGGGGCGCGGAATGGCTGGAGAATCTGCACGAGGCGCTGGCGATCTTTTTGCTCGTGCTGGTGGCCTTGCACGTGGCGGGCGTTGTGGCCGCATCCTTGCGGCATCGTGAGAACCTTGTGGCCGCGATGATTCACGGCCGGAAACGACCCGTAGAAACGAATGATGTAAGCTGAGGACGTGATCTGAGTCGATCACGTCGTTCTGTTTTCGCTCAGCCCGGTTTTCCTCAGCCCGGCACCTCAGGCCCCGGCCGCACAGTTCAGGAAGTGCCGCCTTCGCCCATCTGCGACTGCATGTAATTCTGGATGCCGACCTTGCCGATCAGTTCGATCTGGGTTTCGATCCAGTCGATATGTTCTTCCTCGGATTCAAGAATGTCCTCGAACAGTTCGCGGGTGATGTAATCGCCGACCTCTTCGCAGCAGACAATCGCATCCTTCAGCATCGGATGCGCATGCATTTCCGATTTGAGATCACACTCCAGGCATTCCTTGACGTTCTCGCCGATCATCAGCTTGTTCAGCTGCTGCAGGTTGGGCAATCCCTCGAGGAACAGAATGCGTTCGATCAGCTGGTCGGCATGCTTCATCTCGTCGATTGATTCGTGATACTCATGTTCGCCGAGTTTTTTGAGTCCCCAGTTCTTGAACATGCGGGCATGCAGGAAATACTGGTTGATCGCCGTCAGCTCGTTGGTCAGTATCTTGTTCAGATGGCTGATGACTTTTTTATCGCCCTTCATGACTGTACCTCGCTGGAAAAATGATGTAGTGAGCCTAGCACAGGCACAAAATTACGCCGGGAACGAGAACCGGGACGCGAATGCGCCTCGGCAAGACAGAGCACGGGAAAAATCAGCGTAAGCCGAAAGCAGCCGCGCCTATGCCGACAGCAACTCGCTGGCAAACGAGCACTCGCGGCGCGCTTCTCGCAGCAGGCATTTGGCTTCCTGCTTGCACTGGCCGCAGCCGGAAGCAACGCCCAGTTCGCGTTGCAGATCACCAAAGGAACGCGCGCCAGCCTCGATGGTGGAGCGGATTTCGCGTTCGGTTACGCCGTTGCAGACACAGATATACATGGGATTTGAATGATAACCCTTAACTTAATAGGAATCATTATCAGTAAATCCCAGCATATCCGCAAGATAGAGTATAATCTATTGTTTTTAAACGATATTTAATAAGATGGGCGCCTGGGGGGGCCAGGCCGCCGGACTTCAATCGACCGAGCAACCCGCGGTGGTCGCCTTCGGCGGCTCAACAAACGTCTTGGTATCCACACCGTTACGGATCGCCGTCATTTCAGCGAGGATGGCCACTGCAATTTCCGGCGGCGTCTTGCTGCCGATCTTCAAACCCACCGGGCCATGCAGTCGCGCAATCTCCGCCTGCGACAGGTCAAATTCCGCAAGCCGCTGGCGGCGCGCGTCGTTATTTTTCCGCGAGCCGATGGCGCCGATGTAAAACGCCGGCGACTTCAGTGCTTCGAGCAACGCCATGTCATCAAGCTTCGGGTCATGGGTCAGCGTCACCACCGCGCTGTGGCCATCGAGGTTCAGCGCGGTCACTACGTCATCCGGCATGCCGCGCTTCAGTTCCACACCGGGCAGGCTCCAGGTTTCGGTGTATTCCTCGCGCGGATCGCAAACGGTGACCTGATAATCCAGCGCCTGCGCCATCTGCGCCAGATACGTTGACAACTGGCCGGCGCCAATGATCAGCAGGCGCCAGCGCGGGCCGTAAACCGTCGTCAGCGTCGCGCCGTCGAAGGTGAGTTGATCCGACCATTGCGCAGGACCGGTACTCGCGCGGCCGGTTTTCATGTCGAGCCGGCGCAGCACCAGCTCATGGCGCTCAATGCGCGACAGCAGATCATCAAGACCGCTGGCCGCCGTCAACGGCTCCAGCACCAGTTCCAGCGTACCGCCACAGGGCAGACCGAAACGCTGCGCTTCTTCCGCCGACACGCCATACTTGGTGGTGGTGGGTGTATTTTCAGCGAGTGTCCCCGCCTTGACACGGGAGATCATGTCATCCTCGACACAGCCGCCGGATACGGAACCTACCACCATGCCGTCGTCGCGGATTGCCGACAAGGCACCGATCGGCCGCGGCGCGGAGCCCCAGGTGCGGATCACCGTCGCCAATACCACGCGACGGCCGCTGCCCACCCACTCACGCGCTGTACGAATGACTTGTAAATCTACGCTGTCCATAATCCAACCTCTGAGCAGAGTCTGTGCATAGGCCTATTGTAGCGCGCCGCATGCGGTAACATCGGCGGGTAAACCCCTGGAGAAATTACGCAATGGAAATGACCGGCGAGCAACTGATCGCCCTGCCCCAGCAGGCAACCTGGAATGCGCTGAACGACACTGCGGTGCTGATGGCCTGCATACCCGGCTGTGATTCGATCGACAAGCAATCCGAAAATGAATACCTGCTGACCATGACCGCCAAGGTCGGGCCGGTCAGTGCCAAATTCAAGGGCAAGATGACACTCACCGATGTACAGGCGCCCGATGCCTACACGCTGCAATTTGAAGGCCAGGGCGGTGTTGCCGGATTCGCCAAGGGCGAGGCCCATGTCAGCCTTGCGCCGGAAGCCGACGGCACCCGCCTGAGTTACAGCGTGAAAGCCAGCATCGGCGGCAAACTCGCCCAGGTCGGTGCGCGGCTGATCGATGGCGTTGCCAAAAAAATGGCGGAACAGTTTTTTGTTGCATTCAACAAACGCGCCAGCGGCGGCACCGCTGCCGCCTGAACACGATACCGGACCTCGTCCATCTCAGCCTGCTGGCGCTGATTCCCGACGCAAGTGCGTAACGGGCAAGCGCATAAAAAAACCGGCGCAAAGGCCGGCTTTTTTATGCCATCAGCCGTGGTATCACCCCACGTGCTTGCGCAAAAACGCCAGCGTGCGCTCGCGTGCGAGTTTGGCACTGTCCGCATTAAAGGACCCGCGCTGGTCGCAGTTGAAACCGTGGCCGGCCGGATAAAAATAATGTTCGGCCTGGGGTTGTGCCGCCTGCACTTTCTTTGCCGCATCCATCGGTATGGACTGATCGGTTTCCCCCCAGTGGAACATCACCGGACATTTCGGCTGCAGCGTCGCATGATTGGGAATGCCGCCGCCGTAATGCGGCGCCGAGCAAGCCAGGCCTGCGACTTCCGCGGCGGCTTTCCAGGCCACCGTGCCACCCCAGCAGTAACCGACGATGCCGACCTTGCCTGCGCCCTGCACCGCCTTGACGGCGACTGCCACGTCCTTGATCGCATCGTCCAGGCTGGCCTTCTGCATCAGGCCGCGGCTCACCTCGATTTCGGGCGGGGTATAGCCGCATTCGTAGTTGCGCTGCACCCGGTCAAACATCGCCGGCGCAATGACGAGGTAGCCATCGGCCGCATAACCATCGGCCACTGCGCGGATATGGCTGTTGACGCCGAAAATTTCCATCACCACCACCAGTCCGCCGCGCGGCTTGCCCGCAGGCTCAGCCCTGTAGGCACCGAATTTGTGTCCGTCCGCCGCTGTCAGTTCAATCATGCTGCCCATACATTCCTCCGTGGGTGTTGTAGTGAGATTCAGAGAAAATTATATCCTGCCGCCGCCCGCAGGTGCCCTGCTAGACTATCAACCGGTCAATAAAAACCATGGGGAGAAAAACCGTCATGCTGAAAATCTGGGGACGCAGCAATTCAATCAATGTACAGAAAGTGCTGTGGTGCTGCGCCGAGACCGGCACCCCGTTCGAACGCCTCGATGCCGGCATGCAATTCGGTGTCAACAACACGCCGGAATACAAGGCAATGAATCCCAACGGCCTGGTCCCCCTGATCGAAGACGACGGACTGGTACTGTGGGAATCACATGCCATCGTGCGTTACCTGGCGCGCAAACACGGCCTGGGCACCCTTTGCCCGGCCGACCCGCGTGCGGCTGCCGATGCCGACCGCTGGATGGAGTGGTTCAGCACCACGCTGTGGAACCACATGAAACCGGTGTTCTGGATCCTGATCAGGACTCCGCCCGAAAAACGCAACATGGCGGAGGTCGAGGACAACCGGCAGAAACTCGCCGCTTATCTGGCCATGGCCGATACCCATCTCGCCAAAAATGCGTATCTGGCCGGCACTCAGTTCACGATGGGCGACATCCCGCTCGCCGTGCTGGCCCATCGCTGGTTCAACGTGCCGATCGAACGCCCCGCCCTGCCGCACTTCGAACGCTGGTTCAGCACCGTGTCCAAACGTCCGGGCTTCCAGCTGCACTGTGCGGCGCCCCTGACTTAAAAACGGAAGATCGAAATCATGGCCACAGACGCTAAAGGTTTTTCCGGCCCATGACCACACAGCGCAACTACCGCTACTACGAATTCGTGATGGCGGCCTTCGTCACGATACTGATCTGTTCCAATCTGATCGGCCCGGCGAAAATCGCGCAGCTCGACCTGCCGCTGCTGGGCGTGGTCACCTTCGGCGCCGGCGTGCTGTTTTTCCCGATCTCTTATGTATTCGGTGATGTGCTTACCGAGGTCTATGGCTACGCCCGCGCGCGGCGCGTGATCTGGGCCGGATTCGCCGGACTCGGATTCGCCTCGTTGATGACCACCATCGTCGTCGCACTCCCGCCCGCCCCGTTCTGGTCGCACCAGGGGGCTTATGAAATCGCCTTCGGCAACACGCCGCGCATCGTCGCCGCGTCGATGTTCGCGTATTTCTGCGGTGAATTCGTCAACTCCTACGTGCTCGCGCGGATGAAAGTGGCGACACAGGGACGCTGGTTGTGGACCCGTACCATCGGCTCGACCATCGCCGGCGAGGCCGTGGACTCGGCACTGTTCTACCCACTGGCGTTTTACGGCGCCGGCATCATTCCCGACGACAAGCTGCCGCTGGTGATGGTGGCGCAATTCCTGACCAAGGTCGGCGTCGAAATCGTGTTTACGCCGGTGACCTACAAAGTGGTGAATTTTCTGAAGCGGGTGGAAAATGAGGATTACTACGACCGCGACACCGACTTCAGCCCGTTCGCACTGAAGTAATCCGGATCGGGCAGCTTACAGGCCTGAGCGCAGGAAACGCACCAGCAAGTACATGCCGCCACCGGTCAGCATGCCGAAAATCACCAGCTGCAGCAGGTAACTGAACGCGGCATGGGAAATCTCTTCGTCGCGTTCCATCAGGTTCTTGCAGTAGTGCAAAAATGGCGAAGGCCGCTTGAACAGCTGCAGGTGGCTGTAGCGCACATCAAAAATACCCTTGGCAAACAGCACGGCCGCCAGTGCCGACAGCGCCAGCACCGGATTCTGTGATGCGATAAAGCCGAGAAACGCGCCCAGCGCGATGACAAACGACATGACAGATGCGGGAAATACCAAAAAAGAAAACGGAAAAACGAAAAAGTACTGATTTGCTGGTCGGGGTGGCAGGATTCGAACCTGCGACCTTGGCGTCCCAAACGCCCTGCGCTACCGGACTGCGCCACACCCCGATTCCGCAAGCCGCGCATTTTACCGGAAAAGACGGCGTAGGCCGGATCAAAAGACGGCGCAGGCCGGTGCAAAAGACGTCGGGGCCGGATAGAACTTCGGGCTTTCCGCTAAAATCCGCCCTTTGCCGGCCGAGCTGCGATGAATACTTCCAACTGGCGTACCCCCGCAATGGTGCTGTTCTGCGGCGGCATGATCCTCACCATCGCACTCGGCGTGCGTCACAACTTCGGCCTCTACCTGCAGCCGATGACCGCCGATCTCGGCATCGGCCGCGAAACCTTCGCCTTTGCCATCGCCATCCAGAACCTGCTCTATGGAATTTCTCAGCCGATCACCGGCCTGATCGCCGATAAATTCGGCACCGCCCGTGTGCTGATCGGCGGCGCACTGCTTTATGCCCTCGGCCTGTGCCTGATGTCGATGTCGAGCACCGGGCTGGAACTGACGCTGAGCGCCGGACTGCTGATCGGTGCCTCGCTCGGCTGCAGCGGTTTCTCCATCGTGTTCGGTGTCATCGGCCGCGCCTTTCCGCCGGAAAAGCGCAGCGTCGCGCTGGGAATTGCTGGTGCTGCGGGCTCCTTTGGCCAGTTTGCGCTGCTGCCCTACGGCCAGTGGCTGATCAACCAGGTCGGCTGGATGCAGGCACTGGTGATACTCGCCGCCACTGTGCTGGTGATCATTCCGCTGTCGAGTGCGCTGGTTGAAGACAAAAGCGCGCAGGCTGCTGCACTGTTCAAACAATCCGCCGGCGAAGCCCTGCGAGAAGCCTTCGCGCATCGCGGCTTCCTGCTGTTATGCAGCGCCTACACGGTGTGCGGCTTCCAGTTGCTGTTCATCGCCGTACATTTTCCGGCCTATCTGGTCGATCAGAAAATGTCGCCGGAGACGGGAATGATCGGACTCGCGCTGATCGGCTTTTTCAACATGATCGGCAGCTATATGTGGGGCTGGCTGGGCGGGCGGCATACCAAGAAATACCTGCTGTCGCTGCTCTACCTCACGCGCTCGGCGGTCATCGCGGTATTCATCATGCTGCCGGTGACGCCGCTGACTGTGTACCTGTTTTCCGCAGCCATCGGTTTCCTGTGGCTGGGCACGGTACCGCTGACCAGCGGCCTGATTGCGCATGTGTTCGGTGTGAAATACCTGTCGACGCTGACCGGCATCGCATTCCTGTTTCACCAGGTTGGAAGTTTTGCCGGCGTATGGATCGGCGGCTATGTGTTTGACACCACCGGTTCGTACACCGTGATGTGGCTGCTGACCATCGGCATGGGCATCGTTGCCGCCCTGCTCAACCTGCCGGTCGATGACCGCCAGATTGATCGGGCTGTGCCGGCACACATCTAGCCGGCCGCTAACCCCACGGTGCCGGCGAGACTTTTGCCGGCGTAAGACTGATTCTAGTCGGCGTAAGCCTTCAAATGGGGGCAACGATGGCCGCGTCCTTCACGGCCTCGGCAATCAGCCAGTCACGGAACGCCGCAACCGCCGGCCGCGTCTTTGCATGCGGTTCACACACCAGGTAATACGCCGACTTCAGCGGTACCCGCAGCGCAAACGGCATCACCAGGCGCCCTGCGGCAATATCTTCCGCCGCCAAAGCCGGCATCGATGCGACCACACCAACGGCATCCATCGCCGCTTCAAACGCCAGCACGGCATGGCTGAAGCGCGCGCCGCGTTTGGCGTCGATACTCTTGACGTCCGCAGCCTTCAGCCAGACATCCCAGAACGACTCACCGTCGTACATCTCGCCGGTGTCGTCATGCAGCAGCATGTGGTGTTTCAGATCTTCGGGTGTGCGCAGCGGATGCTCGCCGGTCAGCGCCTGCGGGCTGCAGATCGGCGTAATCGCCAGTGGCAGCAGTTTGTAGACATCGAGATCGGGGTAATGACCATGCCCGTAGATAATCGCCACATCCGAATCATCCAGCCAGTTCTCGATGGTGGCACGCTCCGCGACATCCGCCTTGCCGTCGACACTGGCGCGGCGCATGCGCGCGGAAATCCGCACATCGATTTCCTGGTGCGCCGCGATGAAGCGGTGCAGCCGCGGCATCAGCCAGCGCGCGGCAAACGACGGCGCCGCGCTGACCGTCAGCATGCCGCCGCTGGTATGCGTGCGCAGCCGGTCAACCGCCTGTGCCAGGCAATCGAAGCCTTCGCGCAGTTTGGGCAGACAGGCGCGTGCCGCATCCGTCAGTTCCAGCGCCCGGTTATAGCGGTGGAACAGCTGGACATTCAGGTATTCCTCCAGCGTGCGGATCTGGTGGCTGACCGCAGCAGGGGTCACATTGAGCTCGACTGCGGCTTTTTTCACGCTCAAATGGCGGGCCGCGGCTTCAAAAGCCTTTAAGGCATTCAGGGGGGGCAGGCGCTGGGTCATGATGGGATTCAGCTTAGCATAACTTAATCGACCCTTGACAAACTATCAGGTGGTGCAACGCAACAAATGCCCCCTGTCCGGGTCTATACTTCAGTCCGAACTCATTGAGTTATATAGCAGTGAGACCTCAACGCCGGGACGGCGAACTACTGGAAAGGTTAAGGTAAATACCATGAACACCAATATGCAAATCAAATTTGGCTCAGTCATTTATGACAAAATCAACACCGTACGCATGAGCGCCGGCGAGCGCCAAGTCGCGATTAACGCGATGCGCGATGCCGATGCGATCGTTGACGCCATCCTCTGGGTCACTCACAAGGTGGAGCAACTGGGCGCCCTGCTGTTCCTGAAGCCCGGCATCAAACACAACTGATCTGATCAAAGCCTCTTAGCTACAGATCTCGCAACTCCGGCCAGGGGCTCCTCCTCCCCTCTGGCCAATGCGGCACCTCATCGGTACCGCTGAGTAAACGCGGCGGCGAATTTTTCCAACTTCGCCCGCCGCGTTTTTTTGCCTTTAAAAGCCCTGCACCGGCTCCGGCCCGTCGTCCGACAACGACCCGAAACATTCCTTATAAACAGCGTGTTAAGGGATGGCCCGCAATCCCCGTCTCCGCGCAACGACGCATTTAGGTCGGAATCCTCGCCTGCGCCCGAAAAAATTATATAACTATTTGTTTTAATTGATATTTTTTTCTGGCCCTGATGTTGCTTATGTAATCAGCGCTGCAAACCGTTGATTTTCCATGCGTCCTGCACCGGGCGTGCCAATACCAGGAGGTTCCATGATGAATCGAGATTCATTTTTCAAAAAACGCGAAGATGCCCCCGCCCCCCGCAACGTCAACGTCACCCCCGCCTTGGGCGCACTGGGCCAGCCGCATGACCCCGCGCGGCCCGCTGCCCCAGCCGTCACACCACGCCCTGATGCACCGCAGTCGCCGGAACGCGCCAAATCAGACGTCGGCAGCAAGCTGATTGTCGGCCCGGACATCAAGCTGAAAGGCGCTGAAATCACCGACTGCGACACGCTGGTGGTTGAAGGCACTGTCGAAGCCTCGATGGACAGCCGCGTGGTGCAAATCGCCGAACACGGCGTGTTCAACGGCACCGTCAGCATCGACATCGCCGAAATCCGTGGCCGCTTCGACGGCGAACTGACCGCACGCGATCAGTTGATCATCCACGCCACCGGTCGCGTGTCGGGAAAAATCCGCTACGGCAAGATCAAGATTGAAGAAGGCGCGGAAATCACCGGCGACATCGCCCGCACCGATCGCAATGACGCGCGACCGCTGCGCGCCACACAACCGATGCTGAAATCGGCCCCGGCGTAAGCGATCAGGGTGTTTGCCCGGCTACTGCGGCACCGGGGCGACAGACGCCCCGGCTACTCTCTGCACGGTACTGAATTCCGCAAGAATCAGGTCGCTCAGTTCGCGCGGTATCGGCGCCATGCGCGACTGCAGCAGTTGCAGCATTTGCTCGCGCTCCTGCGCCGGCAGACGTTCGTACTCGGCGCGCGCATCCACGGCAATCGCACGCTTCTCGGCCGCCGTCAGCGTCGACAGGCGCTCATGCGCGCTGCGCACTGCGGAAGCCTTCAAAGCCAGTTCTTCGATGATCAACGGCCGCGCCAGCGCATTTTGCGGATCAGCCAGCATACGCATCACGCTCGCATGGATTTCAGCACGCTGCGCCGCAGTCAGATGCACAAAACCGGTATCGATCAAAGTGCGCAACTGTTCCTCGCTGACCCCATAAACCCCCGTCAACGCCGATGGCGCTGACGGCTTGGCCGCCGGCGGCGGCACGCTGTTGACCGCAGACTCCAGGGCCGAACTGGCCATCTGGTCGCGCAGCATCTTCAACAGGTACAAGGTCAGCGGATCGGCCGCATGCGCGGGCGCCGCCGCCGTTGCCAGCAGCAGGGTGATGAAGACACCTCGCCTGAAGCGCTGCATGTTGAACATGAAAGGGAGGCCCTGTGAAGGACGGGAGCACTGCGAAGGGCTCCATGAAACCGCCGTACGCCGCGTATTGTCAAGGCACTGCCGGGCACCCACCCGGAGAATGCATGTAACTATTTGTTTTAATTTACTTTTACGGTCAAGGTAACCCTGAACGACCGTCCATAGTCGGAATGTTTGCCGGCACCGCTGACACCGCAATCAGCAGATCTTCGGGACGCTGCCCCGCATAGGCTGCATCATCCGGCTCGCGATTGGCCAGTCAACCCTGAATGCGATCTTGACCCGGCAATCAATCTTTTTTCTGCGAGTTTTTGCTCACCGTGACGTAAGCGCACTGCCGGATAAATTGCCTGGTTTCACTTTTGCTGAATCCAGCGGCTACCATCTTTGCCGGCCTCCGCCCCATGATCACTCGCGCAAGGAAAACCTCCGACGGCAGCGCCCTCATCGCAGTGCCCTAGCCTTCGGCATGCAATCCGTTCGCCACGCCATTCCTCAAATATGCATGCCTTCAGAGGCCGATCAACCCATGGATGTGCGGCCACCGGAACGGGACACCGCCAGTTCATCGCCACCTGATTTTCAGAAAAACTCTCAAGCGCCGCAGCAATTGTGAGATTAGTGTGAAGCCGAGAGCGGCGAAACTTGCGTCATTAAATTTCGCAGTTCATTATGCACGCAGCATTATGTGCCAGGAGTTTTTGATGACTCCAAATGAAACTATGTGGCATCGCACTGAGTCGAATGACTCACATCAGCCCATATGGAAAATTCATAAAGCACATGCATTTTGATGGCGGCGACAACGCAGCACTGCTGATACACGGCCTGTCCGGCAACCCGCTGGAAATGCAGTACATGGCGAAAAGGCTGCAAGACGCTGGATTCAGCGTGCGCGTCCCGCATATCCAGGGTTACGGATATGTGCAACGCACCGGCCACACGAGCGTGGGGCGCTGGCAGAACTGGCTAGAGGAACTTGCGGCGGAATTCGATGCGCTGCATCGTGATTACCGCAGCGTATCGGTTTGCGGCCTTTGCATAGGGGCAGTACTGGCGCTGAAACTGGCCGCCGAGCGCAGCAAGCACATATCCGCGTTATCGCTACTTGCAACAACGCTGTTCTACGACGGCTGGAGCATCCCGTGGTACCGATTCCTGCTTCCTCTCGGCTACTACACGCCGATCGGCCGGCACTATGCCTACGAAGAACGATATCCGTTCGGCGTGAAAAATGAACGGCTGCGCGAGTGGATAGCGCGCGAGATGCGGGAAAAATCAACCTCGATCGCAGGCGCCGCGATGCTGCCACTCGCCGCAATTCACGAAGCCGCGAAGCTGATCAGCCATGTAAAACGCGCCATTCCAGGTATCACCACGCCGGCGCTCGTCATGCATGCAGTCGAAGATGACGTCGCGAGCGTGCGCAGCGCGGAGTTTGTCGAACATCACATCGCAAGCCCCGTAAAGCGCAGTGTCCGACTGACCAACAGCTACCACATGCTGACGCTGGACAATGACAAGCAACAGGTAGCAGACGAGACCTCCGGTTTTTTCCACGAAGCCATTGCCCGCATGCAGTCCGCAGCAAACGGCCTCAGCCGAGCCACTTCCGGGCAGATTCATACACACCTGACTCACAACTGAGCATAAGACATGACGACACTGGAATCAGTACAAACGCTGCTGGCAGAAAAATTCGACCTGAATCCTGCCCAGCTGCAGCCGGAATCGCAGCTCGACCAGATCGGCCTCGATTCGCTGTCCATCATCGAATTCATGTTTCTGGTTGAGGATGAATTCAAACTGAAAATGCCCGAGGAACGCGTCGAAATCAAGACCGTGCAGGACATCGTCACGGTTATCGACCGGCTGGTCTCTACGCAGCACGGCTTAGCCGCTTGAGCGCTCGCGGCGCAGCGACCCGGCCGGAATTTACCTCGTTTTCCCAGGCATGAGCGAAACAGCACGGCGGGTTGCGATTACCGGTATCGGAATCGTGTCCCCCGTGGGCAATTCAAAAACCACCTTTTTCCAGAGCCTGCTCGCCGGAAAATCCGGAATCCGTCGAATCAACGCACCTTTTGCTACCCGTCTGGCAACCCAGGTGGCCGGCCAGGTCGAACTCGATCCGCTCGCGCACTTTTCCAGGATCAAGCTCGGTTCGCTTGACCGCTTCAGTCAGTTCGCACTGATCGCGGCCAAGGAAGCCATGCAGGACTCGGGGCTCCCCCTGAGCGATGGCGACAAGCTGGAAACCGGCGTCCATATCGGCACGGGCTTTGGCGGCGCGCATGCGCTGGAAGACGTGTACGCGGAAGTGTTCAAGCTTCAGGGCGAACCGCGCATCAAGCCATTCACCGTCATCCTGACAATGAATAACGCCGCAGCCGGACAGATCGGGCTCGAGTACGGACTGCAGGGACCGAATGAAACCTACTCCACGGCCTGCGCGTCTTCAGCCATCGCCATTGGCAAAGCATTCAGGACCATCCGGCATGGCTATGCGCATACCATGCTCGCGGGCGGAACCGAGGCGTTGTTGACACTTGGGGCAATCAAATCGTGGGAAGCGCTGCGCGTACTGGCTTTTGAGGACAAGGCCAATCCGTCAGCATCGTGTCGGCCATTTTCCAAAGACCGTTCAGGATTGGTACTGGGTGAAGGGGCGGCAATATTAGTGCTCGAAGAAATGACACGGGCAAAAGCGCGCGGCGCCAACATCTATGCGGAACTGGCCGGCTACGGCACAGCAAACGATGCCGCACACATTACCAAGCCTTCCGTGCACGGCCAGGTACGTGCGATGGCGGCGGCACTAGCCGACGCAAAACTTTCGGCGCAGGACATCGACTACATCAATGCACATGGCACGGCAACACCGGTCGGTGACGTAGTGGAAACTCAGGCGATCCGACAATTGTTCGGCGCACACGCATCCTGTGTGGCTGTGAGTTCAACCAAGTCCATGCACGGCCACCTGATGGGAGCCACCGGCGCCGTCGAATTCGCGGCCGCAGTGCTGGCCATTCGCCATCAGGCGATACCGCCTACCGCACACCTGAGAGCAGCCGACCCTGATTGCGATCTGGACTACGTGGCAAACGCGGGGCGCCATGATGTCAAGGTGCGTGCAGTAATGTCGAATGCATTTGCATTCGGCGGCAGCAATGCCGTGTTGATTGCAAGAGCGCCATAAGGCCAACCACACGCGGCTGACCCGATTTCCCGCATCACTTGCACGATCCAGGCACGAATAAAAAGGCCGGGGCATTTATGCATAACCGATTGGTTACAACAGCAATCGGGAGGAAAATTATTGTAACTTATTGTTTTTAAACAATATTATATGGAATCCAGACGCCACTGCCGATCACACTTTTTGCATGACACCCGTATCCACTGCGGCTGTTCATCGGCTTCGATGGCTCCCGCTCCCAGCACCCGGATCACGCCATAACTCGCGCAGCCTGGACATACGCATTGCTCGGCCAGCGACTCGGCGCGGCCCAGCATGCGCATGTAGCGGCGCATCGCGACAACACCGACCAGCGTCGCTGCGATGATCATGGCCAGCGATGTGAACGACAGCGGCCCCGGGCCGCGCAGATTCAGTTCTTCCATCAGCGACATGATCAGCACCGTGCACAGAAAGCCGGTGACGAACCAGACATGGGCTTCGATCAGCTGGCGTTCATACCAGATGCGGAATCCAAGGCGGGTGATGCCTTGTGCAGGAGTCGCCATGAACACCTCCGCGTCAGTGGAGCGGTCGACCGCGACCGCTCAGCGCCGCCGGAAATCCTCCACCGATTTTGCCAGTTTGCCGTCCGCCGTTTTCAGCGCGCGCGTCACCGGCTTCGTCGCGCCGAAGGTCGGCACGTAGGCGGAATGCTTGCCAGCCCCGCCGATCACCGCAATCAGCAGGTCTTCGGGACGCTGCACCGCATAGATCACATCATTGGGTTTGGGATTGGCCAGCCGGTCCTTGAAGGTGATCTTGACGCGGCGATCAATGTTTTCCTGCGACAGTTTGCCGACGGCGATGTGGGCACGCTGCTGGATGAACTTCTTCGCTGCGCTTTTGCTGAACCCCGCGGCGGCCATCTTCGCGTGCTCCGGGCCCATGATCACCAGCGGTTGTGACTGATAATAAATGTCGTTGACGCCGGCAATGCCCATGGTGCCGGCGATCGTCGTCAGCACACCCTCGGCAGTGAGGCTTTCATGATCGTTGACGTTGTGCGGACACTCGGCCCCGATCACCGTCACCGCACTCGCCTCCGGCGGCAGGCCGCGTTCGACATGCAAAGGCTCCCACGGACTTTCCGCTTCGTTCTCGGCAACCAGATAACTGTATTTCGCAGGCGACCCGAAGGTCGACATGTCGCCCAGCGCCGGAATCGCGCCGCCGATGTTGACCAGCGCCAGCCGGATGGCCCGACCGATGGTGGCATTGGCCTGATGTCCCGGCCCGAATGCATTGTGGCCGCAATTGATGTCGAGCTCGCGCGCAACCGGACCGTTGACAATCACCAGCGGCGCGCACAGATGCGTCGTCGCCTGCACACCATAGAGGTTCAGCGGCTCCTCGCACATCGCTTCGATGGCCAGCATGAACAACGGGAAATAACGCGGCTGGCAACCGGCCATCACCGCGTTGGCCGCCAGCAGCAAGGGCGTCGCCTCGCCCCAGCGCGGCGGAATTTTTGCGATGGGCTGATCCCAGGGCCGATCACAGTATTCGAGCATTGCCGCGACGCGCGCCTCGGTCGGCGGCACAATGGGCAGGCCGTCACTCCAGCCTTTTTCACGCATCAGCGCATTGATGGCATCAAAATCGTCTTCGGCCTCAACACTCGCGCCCGACGCCTGCAGCAATTGCGCGAGATTGCTCATTGCATGTTCTCCTTCACCAGTTTCACGAACAGCGGCACCGCGACTTCAGCGCGAGCCTGCACCTGCTCGATGCTCACGCCCCCCAGCGGATGCGGGATTTGCAGCAAGGGCAGATCCGGCACGCCGAACACGCGCGCCTGGGCCTGACCCAGTTTCATGAAAGGGCCCGAACAGATCACTGCGGTGGTCAGACCGCGCTTCCGGAGGTTCGCCATGTCGTGGACACTCCACGACGTGCACGACCCTCAATCAGCCATTGCGGTGAGGACGTAATCCGATTCCGCAGCGAGTTGGTCGAGGATGGCGCCGGGCGCCGGCAGGCTGACGCTGTCCTTGCGCAAGGACACCACCGAGGCCACCGGCAACAGCGCCTTGACGCCATCGACGATGAAGCGCAGCAGATGGTCGGCATTGCCCTTGCTGTTGTCGAGTATGCCGAGACGGATGCCGCCCTTGGCGACAGCGCGGGTCTCGGTGACCGCAACGGCCTGCGGCGACGGCGCTTCCGGAACGACCAGACGGACTTTTTGATTCATGTTGAACTCCTGCAGACGATGGAAGCATCTCCACCGCGACAAGCCGTGGAGTGCCTGCGGACTCTAGCGCATGCGCCATGGCGTCGCAATGCGGCACACCCGCCATTCCGCCACGACATTCCACAAACTGGTCTTGCAATTGACGATCCGCTCAATGGAAGAACGCCGCAGCGATCGGCCACTACCGCATTGCCACCCCGGGCGTGTCGGCATGATCAAAACCATAGAGCACCACGACAATGGCAACAGCTGCCGGCGGACCGGCGTATGGATGCAGGATTGATGCGAGGATCGGCGCTACCAGGATCAGGTGCCGCAAGCCCCAGCTGTATAAAAGACCCGCACGGCGCACATAGGCAGACCCGACCGGGGTCCAGCGCCGGCGCGCCTCGGAACCCACCGGGATGGCGCTGATGAAACTGGCATGGTTGTAGAAACGCACCGCCATCGTTGAGGATACGAGGGCCGCAAACAGCAGGACCATCAGCACCAGTTCAAGCACCAGGTGAACGCTCAGGTGCCTGACTGCGGGTATGCCTCCGGCGAATCCTGCATTCAGGGATGGCGCCGCCATCGTGGCCGTGCCGATCAGGCCCAGTACCGCCGTCGACGCCGCCATCGTGGCCGACATCAGCGAATTGCGCAGTGTCTGCACGGCCAGAATTTCGGAGCCGCTCTGCGCTGACACTGCGGCAAACCACTCCTGTCGCAGGTTCGCATGCGCACTGCGCGCAAGTTGCGCCGGATTCCGGCGCTGCATGACCACCATCATGACCTCATTACCCACCAGCACTGCGACAGTCACCAGCAGGGCCAGCCATGGAAGCAGATCGCTCATTTTGAAACCTCCGCCCGGGTTTCCAATAATCCCCATACCCACATGCCGGCCAGCATCGCCGCAACAAACACCAGCGCCTTCACTTCACCCATGCCCAGCGCAACGAGGCCCGGGCCCGGGCAGAAGCCGCCGATGCCCCATCCGATGCCGAACAGCAGGCTGCCGCCAATCAGGCGGCGATCGATGTCACGCGATGTAGGCAAGCGCATGGGGAAGCCCAGCAGCGAAACAACCCGTTTACGCGCCACAAAAAAAGCGATTGCGCCAACCGCAATCGCGCCGCCCATCACAAACGCCAGGGACGGATCCCAGGCACCGGCAAGGTCGAGAAATCCCAGCACCTTCGCAGGATTCGCAATTCCGGACACGATGAGGCCAAGCCCGAAGACCAGGCCGGCGAGTAAAGATGCAAAGACATGCATGGACAGGCCCCTCAAACGTTGATCAGGTGACGAATCACGAACACGGTGACAAAACCTGCAGCCATAAAAACCGCCGTCGCCGCCAGCGAACGAGGCGACAACCGGGACAGCCCGCAGACGCCGTGGCCGCTGGTACAGCCAGAGCCATAACGTGTGCCGATGCCGACCAGCAGGCCAGCCAGCAGGAGTACGCCGTAGCCGGCATCAATCTGCGGCATGGGCAATGCCGCCATCAGCGCATACGCGAGTGGCGCAACAAGCAAACCACCGATGAAGGTCAGGCGCCACGCCACGTGGCAGGCTTCAGCAAGCCGCCGATGATGCCGCTAATGCCGGCAATGCGGCCGTTAAGCAGCACGAACATCCCTGCCGCAATGCCGATCAGCGCCCCGCCGGCAAGTGCCGGCCACGGCGTGAACGTGTTCCAGGCGATGATCATCACGAAGCCTTTTTGCAGTAGAGGCGATGCAGCATGACCAGGATTTCGATCAATGCAGGGTCAGCCACGCCATAAAAGATGTTTTTGCCCTGGCGGCGGGTACTGACAACCCCCTCGCTGCGCAGCACACCGAGCTGTTGCGACAGCGTAGGCTGACGTATGTTGAGCTGCGCCTCCAGGTCACTGACGCACATTTCACCCTGCGCGAGCTGGCACAGCAGTAATAACCGGTCTTCGTTGGCCAGCAGTTTTAATGCGCTGATGGCCTGATCGGCGCTATGGCGCAACTTTTCCACATCGATGGTTAGGTTTTTGGATTGCATAAGAAACTCATGTTAAATATGATAATAATATATATTAATATATAATATAAGTCAACATATTAATAGACTCAATCCGGAGCCCACCATGAACCAGCGCACAAATGCCCAGGCCTTTTATGACCCGAAAACCGGGACAATCAGCTATGTCGTGTCAGATCCCGCAACCCGGCGCGCGGCCATCATCGACCCGGTACTGGATTACGACTTCAAATCGGGGCGCACGGACACCAGTTCGGCCGATCAGGTGCTGGCCTACCTGCATCACCACGAGTTGGGCGTGGACTGGATCCTGGAAACCCACGCCCACGCCGACCACCTCTCCGCCGCCCGCTACCTGCAGCGCCATGTTGGCGGTCGCATTGCCATCGGCGAGAACATTCGTCTGGTGCAGGCGACCTTCAAGAAGATCTACAACCTGGATCGCAGCTTCCTGCCTGACGGCGGCCAGTTCGACCATCTGTTCAAGGATGGTGAGCGCTTCATGATCGGCGGCATCGAGGCCACTGCGATGCTGGTGCCCGGCCACACGCCGGCGGACATGGCTTATCTGATTGATGGCGCGGTATTTGTGGGTGACACGCTGTTCATGCCGGACGTGGGTACCGCACGCACCGATTTCCCCGGTGGCGATGCGCACCAGCTGTACCAGTCGATCAGACACCTGCTCGATCTACTGCCGGAAACAGTCATTTACGTCTGTCACGACTACCCGCCCGCCTCACGTAGCGTGGCATGGCAAACCACGGTCGCCGATCAGCGCGCGCACAACATCCACGTACGCGATGGCATCAGCGAGAATGAATTTGTCAGCATGCGCAGTAAACGCGATGCAACACTGGAAATGCCGACGCTGATCCTGCCGTCCATCCAGGTGAATATCCGCGGCGGCGCACTGCCACCCGCCGAAGAAAACGGTGTGTCCTATCTGCGCATCCCCCTCAACGTGCTGCCAGCCCACAAGAAGTAAACGGCTGCACAAAAAAACAAACGGCTCGCTTTGCAGCGAGCCGTTGCTTTTTCTGGCGTCCCCAAGGGGATTCGAACCCCTGTTACCGCCGTGAAAGGGCAGTGTCCTAGGCCTCTAGACGATAGGGACTACGTCTGGTTACCGCGTGGATCTGTATTCTGCTGGTGGAGGTAAGCGGGATCGAACCGCTGACCTCTTGCATGCCATGCAAGCGCTCTCCCAGCTGAGCTATACCCCCACGAGAGCGGCGGATTATACCGAGGCAACCCGCCCCTGTAAACCGCAAAAACTCAATCCGGAAACAGCGTCAGCTCCTGCGTCAGTCGCGCCAGCACTTCATCGCGGCCGATCAGTTCCAGCGTGGCATCAATTGAGGGAGATTGCGGCTCACCGGTGACCATGACCCGCAGCGGCATCGCGATTTTCGGCATTTTCAGCTGATGTTCCGCCAGCACCGTCTTCAGCGCAGCGCCAATCGCCTCGCGCTTCCACTCCACCGTTTCCAGTTGTCGCCGGAAAGCGACCAGCGCCGGCTTGGCTGCAGCGGCATAGTGTGTCGCGCGCAACTCCGCCGTCGGCTCCAGCCGCCGATAGAAATACACCGCGGCATCACCCAGCTCTTCAATCGTGCTGACGCGTTCTTTCAGCAGCGCCACCACCCGTGACAGATCCGGTCCGCCCGCCACTGCGCAGCCGTCACGCTCAAGGAACGGTATCACCAGCCCCGCCAGCCGCTTGTCATCCGCCTCTTTCATGTACTGCTGGTTCAGCCAGCGCAACTTGTCCGGATCGAAACTCGCGGCCGAACGGTTCACCTTCTCCAGGCTGAACCACTCCACCATCTGCTGCAGCGAGAATTTTTCATCATCGCCATGCGACCAGCCCAGCCGCGCCAGATAGTTGTTCAGGGCTTCCGGCAAAAAACCGTCTTCAAAATACTGCATCACGCTGACTGCGCCGTGGCGTTTTGACAGGCGTTCGCCATCGGAGCCGAGAATCATCGGCAGATGCGCAAACAACGGCAGGTTCGCGCCCAGCGCACGGTAGATGTTGATCTGCCGCGGCGTGTTGTTGACATGATCGTCACCGCGCACGACATGGGTGATGTTCATGTCGGCGTCGTCGATGACCACGCCGAAGTTGTAAGTCGGGATACCGTCGGCGCGCATGATGACCAGATCGTCCAGCTCGGCATTGGCCACCGTGATCGGGCCTTTGACCAGATCGTTCCACGACACCTCGCCCGTGTCCGGCGTGCGAAAACGGATCACCGGCTGCATGCCGGCCGGCGGCTTGAGGCCCAGGCGCTGGGCATTCTCCGGACGCCAGCGGCCGTCGTAACGCGGCTTGTCACCGCGCGCGCGCTGCGCTTCACGCAGGGCATCGATTTCCTCGCGCGTCGCATAACAGGGATAGGCATGGCCATCGCGCAGCAACTGCTCCACCGCCGCCTTGTAACGATCCAGACGCTGCATCTGGAAATACGGGCCTTCGTAATCGAGGCCCAGCCATTGCATGCCGTCGAGAATCGCCTGCACCGAAGCCTCGCTGGAGCGTTCGCGGTCGGTATCCTCGACGCGCAGCACGAAGGTGCCGCCCTGCTGTTTGGCATAGGCCCAGCAGAACAGCGCAGTGCGGGCGCCGCCGATATGCAGATAACCGGTCGGGCTGGGAGCGAAACGGGTACGAACCATGATGGGAATCGAAAAATACGTCGGGAAAGACCGCTATTTTACGCCACACCGCAACATGGCCGGCAGCATCTAAGGGCGCGTAACAAAATGAAAACCCCCTCTCCCCGCGCTAGCGGGGAGAGGGTTGGGGTGAGGGGCAGCAGAACGCCATTTTGTTACGGGCTCTCAGGAAATTTCTCAGCGGGAAAAACGCCCCGGACTGTACGGCGCAAGGTCAACGCGTGGCTCGCGCCCTGCAACCATGTCCGCCACCAGCCGGGCAGTCGGCGCACCACCAACGAGGCCAACATGGCCGTGGCCAAAAGCGTAATGCACATTGCTGAAACGAGTGGAGGGGCCGATCACCGGCGTTGAGTCCGGCATTGAAGGCCGCCGCCCCATCCATTTCGTTGCATCGACATTGCTGATGCCGGGAAACATCTTCTGCATCAGCTTGCCCAGCACATCGGCACGCGCATAGTTCGGCTCGGCATTGACACCGGCAAATTCGCTCTGCCCGGCAATGCGCAGCCCCATTTCCATCGGCGTCACAAAACATTTCTGCTCCGGCACCATCACCGGCATAGCCAACTGGAAACGCGGATCGGAATAAGTGATGTGATAGCCCCGCTCCGCTTCCAGCGGCAACACATCGCCCAGTTGCGCGCTGAATTCATTGGAATGCGCACCAGCGCAGATCACCAGATGTTCGACCGGCATGTTGCCGGCATCGGTGCGCAGCCCGCGCGGACCGTCCGGACCGACGTCGATGCTGAGCACCTTGCGCTGCAGGATTTTGCCGCCGTCGCGCTCAAACTGCGCGGCCAGTGATTTGGTCAGCCGTTCCGGATTGGCGCACCAGCCGTGGTCATGCAGGAACAGGCCGACTTCGTAATCACCATGCAGGCCGGGCAAACGATTACGAACCTCGGCGGCATCCAGTTCGTCGATCACCACACCGCGATCGCGCCGCAGCTTCCAGCCCAGCGCGTCGGCCGCGTAGGCGCGGCGCGAGGAATACACCACCATGTAACCGCTTTTGTGGATCAGGTCCTCGACGCCGGCGTTCTTGACCAGCGGCGCATAGGCATCAAAGGTCTGGCTGAGCAGCGCGCGCAGGCCGTCGGCGATTTTCTCCACCCGTTTGACTTCGGCGGCGGCGACAAACTTCAGCAGCCAGGGCAAAGCCTGCGGCAGATAGGACCAGCGCAGCGCCAGCGGCCCCAGCGGATCGAGCAGATAACCGGGCACCTGGGACAAAATCCCCGGCATCGCGATCGGCACGCAGGAACCGGGGCTGAGGATGCCGGCATTGCCGAAGGAACAGTATTCCCCGGGCGGACGCTGATCGACGACGGTGACCTGGTAGCCGTCGCGACGCAGATAGCTGGCGGTGGTGATGCCGACGATGCCGGCACCGATGACGGTGATGTTTCGGGTTTGCATGGGCTGGCGGAATTATAGCCCGGGCAGTTTGGCGGCCGTCCGCGACCGGTGGTAAAATCCGCGCCGGCTGGGGCGGTTAACTCAGCGGTAGAGTGCCACCTTCACACGGTGGAAGCCACTGGTTCGATCCCAGTACCGCCCACCACATTCCCCCTGCATCTTTCCCGCATACCCCATCGCAACGGCGCAGTCCTGCCGCTCCAGGTTAATGGCCTTTGATACAGATCAAGTCTACAGCCTCGCCTGAAGAACATTATCAGCGAAGACTGATAACCCGAAATAACATTAATTAAAAAAGCAGGTCCCCACCGCCAAAGGAGCGAATCCATGGAATTGCTCGAATTTGCCCGCGGCCCCGGGCTCGCGATCGCATTGACGATATTCGCAACCGGCGTTGCCTGGCGCATTTACGGCATTTTGCGCCTGGGCCGCAAACCGGACTTCTCGGCGCCGCGTTCGACACAAACCACAGCGGGTGCCTGGCGCATGATCCTGCGCAAGATGTGGCCGCATCGCGAGTTTTACGCCGACTCCGCGGGCGCGACCTTCAACGGCTACCTTTACCACGTAAGCTGGTTCGTCGCCTTTATCGCATTCGTGCCGCACATTGCCTTCGTTAAACGGCTGACCGGCATTTCCTGGCCAGCCCCGCCCGACACCGTGATGTATGTGGCCACAGCGCTGGCCATCCTCGGCCTGATCGTCGCGCTGCTGCGCCGGCTGACCGATCCGGTGCTGCGGCTGCTCTCCAATTTCGACGATTATTTCTCGTGGATCGTCACCATGCTGCCGCTGGTCACCGGCATGGCGCTGATCCACGGCAGCTACCACGGACTGGAACAGGTGCCGCCGACACCGTACACGATGCCGCTGGCGCTGCACCTGCTGAGCCTCGAACTTCTGCTGGTGTGGATGCCGTTCGGCAAACTTTCCCACGCCTTCCTGGTATTCCTGTCCCGCGGCACCACCGGCGCCGCGTTCGCGCGCAAAGGAGCACAGCCATGACCGACGTCAACATCCGTTTCCCGCTGGATCTCGACTCGCCACGCTTCTCGATCAAGAAGCCGGAAGTCCGCAGCGACCGGCAGGGCAACATGCCCGATGCCGAACGCATCGACCGCGCGATGCAAAGCTTCATGAAGGACTTCAACGCGACCACCGCCACCTATATGGAATCATGCATCCACTGCGGCCACTGTGCCGATGCCTGCCATTTTTACAAGGTCACCGGCGACCCCAAATACACGCCGATCTGGAAACTCGAGCCGTTCAAGCAGGCCTACAAGCGCGAAGCCGGGCCGTTTGCCTTTGCCTACCGCGCCTTCAACCTCAAGCCCAAGGTGACACTGGCGGAGCTTGAGGAATGGCAGCACCTGCTCTACGACGCCTGCACCATGTGCGGCCGCTGCACGATGAACTGCCCGATGGGCATCGACATCGCGACACTGATCAGCCAGGCGCGGCACGGCATGTTCAACGCCGGACTGGTGCCGCACGAACTGTGGGCCGTCGCCGAGCGCGCCGAGCGCGAGGGCAGCCCGCTGGGCGCCACGGTCAAGGTGCTCAAGGACCGCATCGAATGGCTGGTCGACGACTACGAGGTCGAAATCCCGCTCGACAAGTCGCAGGCGGAAGTAGTCTGCACATTGTCGTCGATCGAGATCATGAAATACCCGGAATCGATCGTCGCGCTGGCGAAGATCCTCAACCATCTGGGCACCAACTGGACCCTGCGCAGCGACGGTTACGAGGCGACCAACTTCGGGCTGCTGTCGGGCAATGCCGCTTGGCAGAAAGACATGACCATGAAGCTGATCAACGCCGCGATTGCCGCCGGGGCGAAGACGCTGGTGCTGCCCGAATGTGGCCACGCCTACGGCGCGCTGCGCTGGCAGGGCGCCAACCTTTACGGCAAGCCGCTGCCCTTCACGGTGCTGCACATCTCCGAGTTCCTCGCCGAGCAGGTCAACAGCGGCAAACTGAAACTGAAGAAAATAGACAAGTCGGTGACTTTCCACGATCCCTGCCAGGTATCCCGCCGCGGCGGCGCCGCGCAAGCGCCGCGCGACGTGCTGCAGGCCATGGGCGCCGACCTCAAGGAACTCCGCGACAGCGGCGCGCTGGGCTGGTGCTGCGGCGGTGGCGGTGGCGTGGTCGCCATCCATCGCGCCGATGAACTGCGCCATGCCGCCTTCGACATCAAAATTCGCCAGATCAACGCCACCGGTGCCGAAATTCCGGTCACCAGCTGCTCCAACTGCCGGCAGACCTTCGACGACGGCCAGGCGCATTACCAGTGGGACAAGTCCATGCACAGCCTGCTGGAACTCGTCGCCGACCACATCGCAGACTGAGCGCACTCCGGCGGGGCCGACCGTCCCTCCAGCGGCTATACTCGCGGTTCCGATTGCGAGTAGCCGCCGTGTCCGAACAACAATACACCCCGCTCGTCACCCCGCCGCCGGCGCTGGATACCCCGGCGCTGTGGTTCGCCTTCCAGCGCGGCGCCATCCTGGTCAGCAATGCCGAATCCGCGGCACTGCCCTGCTGCTGCACGCTGGAAGAACATGGCGTGGCCACCGTGCGCAGCCATTACCTCGGCACGCTGGGTGATCAGCACTGCTATGCCGCCGATGTGGATGAAGCGCACTCGCTGCCCGCCGGCTGGGCCAAACTCGGTCTGCGCGATCTGTTCAGCATGGTCGACAGCACGCTGGCGGCACTGTCCGGACGTGCGCTGCAGATCATCGACTGGGAGCGCAATCACCAGTTCTGCAGCCGCTGCGGCACCCCCATGCAGGCGCGCACTGATGAACGTGCCCGCGCCTGCCCGTCCTGCCGTTTCACGACTTACCCGCTGGTGTCACCTGCAGTGATGGTGCTGATCACCCGCGGCCGTGAATTATTGCTGGCGCGCAAGGGTGTATGGCCGGCCGGGCGTTATTCCGCGATTGCCGGTTTCGTCGAGCCCGGTGAAATGCTCGAAGACACCGTGGCGCGCGAAACCCGCGAGGAAGTCGGCGTTGAAGTCAGCAATCTGCGTTATTTCGGCAGCCAGCCCTGGCCCTTCCCGCATTCGCTAATGGTCGCCTTCACCGCTGAATATGCCGGCGGCGCAGTTCAACCTGATGGTGTTGAAATCGAAGAGGCCGCCTGGTTTGATGTCGAGGCATTGCCTCATCTGCCACCCAGTGTCAGCATTTCGCGCCGGCTGATCACCACGGTGGCCGCGGAACTGGCGCGGCAATATCCGCGCTGAACAGCATCGAACATTCTTTAAAGCCATTGTTACCATGATCAATCCCAATCCCCTGCTCCGCCTGCACTCTCTCGGCCAGCGCATCTGGCTGGACAATCTGTCACGCACTCTGCTGCAGGAAGGCACGCTGAAAAAACTGGTCACTGAAGACCGCATCGCCGGCGTGACCTCGAACCCGACGATTTTTTTCAAGGCGATCAGCGAAAGCCCGTTTTACCGCGAAGAATTGCAGAAGCTGAAAAGCGATCCCGCCCTGTCCGCGGAACAGCGCTACGAAACGCTGGCCATCGCCGACATCCAGGCGGCCTGCGACATCCTGCTGCCGCTGCACAAATCGAGCAAAGGCGACGACGGTTATGTCAGCCTCGAAGTGTCACCGGCGCTGGCGCATGACGCGACGGGAACGCTCGCTGCCGGGCTGCGACTGAAAGCTGCTGTGGCCCGTGACAATCTGCTGATCAAGGTGCCGGCCACCACCGCCGGCCTCACTGCAATCGAAGAACTGGTCGCCCACGGCTGCTCGGTCAATGTGACGCTGATGTTTTCGCTGAAGCATGTGCGCGATGTGGCGCAGGCTTATGTGCGCGGCATCAGCCGTCACGTCGAAGCGGGTGGTGATGCGCGCAAGGTCAAATCGGTGGCCAGCCTGTTCCTCAGCCGCGTCGATACGCAGATCGACAAAAAACTCGAAGCCATCGGCGGCGAAGCATTGTCCCTGCGCGGCCGCTCGGCAGTGGCACTGGCCAAACTGGCTTATCAGGATTACCGCACCACATTTACCGGTGCCTCATTTACCACCTTAACCAAACGCGGTGCGCGGCCGCAGGCCATGCTGTGGGCCAGCACCGGCACCAAGAACCCGGCGTACAACGACGTGCTGTATATCGAATCACTGATCGGCCCGCAGACCATCAACACGGTGCCCGATGCCACGCTGGCCGCGTTCCGCGAACACGGCAAGGCGGAGCCGACGCTGGAAGCCGATATCGATGCCGCAAAAAAACAGTTCGCGGCGCTGCAATCTTTTGGCATCGACATGGATGCCGCCGGAGAAGCGTTACAGGTCGAGGGTTTGAAACAGTTTGAGGATTCTTTCCGGCAATTGCTGGTGCTGACCGCCTAGCGCCTCAGCGATATTTATTGTAAGTATTTGTTTTTAAACAATAAATTCAATAGCGCGCTTTAACCGCTATTCGCTGCGCCACAGCGCCCCGCCGCTGGCCTTGTCGATCTCGACGAGCTGCGCTTCATGCGCGGCGATTTCATCAGCACTCGCCCGCAGCACCATCAGCTTCAATTCTCCGCGTTTGAATGCCGGCACACGGACTTCGCTGCTTACGGCCTCGGCTTCAATCATCAGGCTTTCCTGGCCGCGGGTCATCGCCAGATAAACTTCCGCCAGCAATTCCGCATCGAGCAAGGCGCCATGCAGCGTGCGCGCCGAATTGTCGATCTGGTAACGGTCACATAAGGCGTCAAGTCCGTTGCGTTTGCCCGGATGCAGATCCTTGGCCATGCGCAGGGTGTCGATCACCTCCGGGCAATAGGACTTCATCTTTTTTTTGCGCGCCAGCGCCAGTTCGCTGTCGAGAAAGCCGATGTCGAAGGGCGCGTTGTGGATCACCAGCTCTGCGCCACTGACGTACTCAAGGAACTCGTCGGCAATTTCCGCGAACTTCGGCTTGTCGCTGAGGAATTCGGTGGTCAGGCCGTGCACCTGCAGCGCACCCTCTTCGCTGTCGCGCCCCGGATTGAGATAACGATGAAAATGTTTGCCGGTCAGCCGCCGGTTGACCAGCTCGACACCGGCCACCTCGATCACGCGATGCCCCAGTTTGGGATCCAGACCCGTGGTCTCGGTATCGAGGATGATCTGCCGTATCGCCATCAGGCCACCTGCCCCGGTTTGACGCTCGCTGCGCCCATGTTCGCCAATTCATCGGCGCGTTCATTGCCGTCATGGCCGTTATGCCCCTTGACCCACAGCCATTCGATGTCGTGCTGCACGGCCAGCGCATCCAGTTCACGCCACAGGTCTTCGTTTTTTACCGGCTTTTTGTCGGCGGTTTTCCAGCCGCGTTTTTTCCAGTTGTGTATCCACTCGGAGATGCCCTGCTGCACGTATTTGGAATCGGTATGCAGGCGCACGCGGCAGCGCCGCTTCAGCGCCTGCAGCGCACGGATCACCGCGGTCATTTCCATGCGGTTATTGGTGGTCAGCAGTTCACCGCCGAACAATTCGCGCGTCTTGTCGCCGTTGCTGAGCAAGGCGCCCCAGCCGCCGATACCCGGATTGCCCTTGCAGGCGCCGTCAGTGTAAATCTCGATCACGCCGCCCGCCGCCTCTTCGCTCATCGCTTCTTTGTTCACCGTGAATTCACCCGTCATTGTGTCCTGACTTTCGCTGCCGCCGCCTCTTCATCGCGCACGCGCTCCGGCACCGCTGACAGGCTCTTTTCCGGCGCCGCGCGATCGCTCCACTGCGGCATGATCAGACGAATGCCGCGCACGCGCTTGATCGCCTGCAGGAAAAACACCCCGCCGGCAATCGGCCACCAGCGGTCACCGGCTTTTTCCATGAAGGCAAAACGATCCAGCCATTTCTGCTCGGTGCAGGGCGGCGCATAACAGGCCATGGAGCCGGCAACGATTTCAAGGCCGACCAGCGCAAACCAGTCCTTGACCCGCGGCAGATGAATGAAGCGGCCATTCCACGGGAAATCACGCCGTGCGCCGACGCTGCGGCGCAGGCCCCACAGGCTCAGCGGATTGAAACCGGAAATGATCACATGGCCTTCCGGGCGCAATACGCGCGCCGTTTCGCGCACCACCTGGTGGGGGTTTTCAGAAAATTCCAGCGTATGCGGCAGCACCATCAGATCCACGCTGTTGGAATCGATCGGCAGGTCGCGGAAATCCGCACGCAGGCCGACGGCCCCCTGCGGCCCCGTGTGCAGGCGCAAGGGGATGCGGCTGGCGCGCAGCAAATCGATCTGTTCCAGACCCAGTTGCAGCGCGTGATAACCGAAGATGTCGGCCACCGCCTCGTCAAAATAGGCCTGCTCACGCGCGACCAGGTACTGACCCGGCGAACTCGCCAGCCATTCCGTTGCGGTCAGGCCATTGTCTGCAATTGACATGCTGCGAGTTTAAATCATAATCGGTCGCTGATCTGAACGGAGTCAATATGGCCGCATACGAAGTCGTGGCGCTGCGCGCGTTTGCCGACAATTACATCTGGACCATCCGCGATGCCGCATTTGCCGCCGTGGTCGATCCGGGCGATGCGCAACCGGTGCTTGATTACCTGGCGCGCGAAAAGCTGCAACTCGTTGCCATACTGAACACGCACCACCATGCCGACCATGTCGGCGGCAACGCGGCCCTGCTGGCCAAAACCAGAGTACCCGTCTACGGCCCGCGCGACGAACGCATCCCGGAAGTCAGCGAGCGCCTCGCCGATGGCCAGCACTTCACGTTGCCGCATTTCAACATTGACATGGAAACGCTGGAAATCCCCGGCCACACCCGCTCGCATATTGCGTTTTACGGCGACGGCCTGCTGTTCTGCGGTGACACGCTGTTTGCCGCCGGTTGCGGCCGGCTGTTCGAGGGCACGCCGCGCCAGATGCATGACTCGCTGACCCGGTTGTCCCGCCTGCCCGATGCCACCCGCGTCTATTGCGGCCACGAATACACGCTGTCCAACCTCAAGTTTGCCCGGGCCGCCGAACCGGAGAACCGCCGGCTGCCGGAACTGGAAACGCGGATGCAGGCCCTGCGCGAACGCGGCGAGCCGACCCTGCCTTCGACCATCGCCCAGGAAAAAGCCACCAATCCCTTCGTGCGTGTGGCCGAACCCGGCATCGTCGGCAGTGCCAGTGCCCGCGCCGGCAAAAAACTGGCGGATCCGGTCAGCGTACTGGCGGAAATCCGCGACTGGAAAAACAACTTCTGAGTCATCCGCTGTGCAATCCGTCACGGACCTCATGCCCCACCTCCGGATATGACAATAAGATATTGATTTTGAATAAATATTCGGTTTGACTTTACGGGCGGTCGCGGCTACCATCCGGCAATCTTTTGGCTTTTATCCGGCTACCGCCGGACTGGGAATGCATGATTAAAATCGTCGCCCGCTGCGCTCTGCTGACCGCCACCCTCTTCGCGGCCGCCTGCGCGCAATTACCCTCCGGAGAAACCGCCGCACCGGACGCCGCAGTTCAATCCACCGACCCGATCGCAGCCATGGCAGTTCCGGCTGCAGTACCCGAGCCCGCTCCGGCGGCAACGCCACCCCCAGTCATCGTCACGGTCAGGACGCCGCCCCGCGACGTCTGGGAACGCATCCGCAACGGCTACACCATGCAGCCGATGGACAATGACCTGGTCCGGCAATGGGAAAACTTCTATGCCGCCAAGCCCGAATATTTCGCGCGCATGGTCGATCGCAGCAGCCACTACCTGTACCACATCATCGAAGAAATCGAACGCCGCAAGATGCCGGCCGAAGTCGCGCTGTTGCCGATGATCGAATCCGCGTACAACCCGCAGGCTTATTCCAAGGCCCATGCTTCGGGCCTGTGGCAATTCATCCCGTCGACCGGCCGGCTCTACGGCCTGCGCCAGAACTGGTGGTACGACGGCCGCCGCGACGTGATTGCCGCGACCAGCGCGGCACTGGATTACCTGGAAAAACTGCATGCGCAGTTCGGCGACTGGGAACTGGCACTCGCCTCCTACAACTGGGGCGAAGGTGCGGTCGCCCGTGCCGTGGCACGCAACCAGGCAAAGGGCCTGCCGGGAGACTACGCCAGCCTGACCATGCCGGCCGAAACCCGCAATTACCTGCCCAAGCTGATTGCCGTCAAAAACATCATTGCCGACCCGGCGCGCTTCGGCATCAAACTCCCCAGCGTGCCGAACCAGCCTTATTTCGAAGCCATCACCGTCAAGCGCCATATCGACGTCAAGCTCGCTGCGAAATTCGCGGAAATTCCGCTGGAAGAATTCAAGTTCCTGAACCCCGCGCACAACAAGCAGGTGATCAAGGCCGACGGCACTGAAACCATCGTGCTGCCGCGTGAAAAGGTCGCTGTGTTCAATAACAACCTCGACAATCACGACCAGCCGCTGGTGTCATGGCAGGCCCACACCATCAAGCCCGGTGAGAAACCGGAAAAAATCGCCGCCAAGTACGGCATGAGCATGGCCGAACTGAAGCAGGTCAACGGGATCGGCGGCAAAACCAAGTTCCACACCGGCTTGCCGCTGCTGGTGCAGGTCAATGACGGCGCCTCCCCCAACTTGCCCGACCTGCCGGCAACCCCGGTATCGCTGCCCAAGGCCTACAAGGCGGCACGCAGCAAAAACGCGAAAATTGCCAGCAAGCACGGCGCCAAACCGGCGAAAAAATCCAAAGTCGCCAAACGTGCGCCGGCAAAACGCGCAAAAACCGTCGCCAAAGCCCCCGTCTCCGGCAAGAAACCCGGCACCGTCGTCGCGCGTAAATAATTTACGCAGCACCGGGCGTATTGCAGCCCCTCGGCCGGGCGCCCCATTCCCCCTGTTTTACAAATAGAGATGACAGCGCGTCGCATGTGACGCGCTGAATGTTTTTTCGTCCGGGAATTGCGTGGCGCATTGCGGCAGTGCCGCAGCGCAACGCGGATGAAAATGGCAACCCTGCGGCGGATTCAAGGGGGACGGCAAATCACCCGTCACCCGGATCACCGGACGCGCCGCCTGCGGATCCGCCACCGGCACCGCCGCCAGCAAGGCCTGGGTATAGGGGTGCTTCGGCTCGTGCAGCACTTCGGCCACTGCGCCGCGCTCGACGATGCGCCCCAGGTACATCACCGCCACCTCATCCGCCATGTATTCGATCACCGACATGTTGTGGCTGATGAACAGGTAGGACAATCCCTTGTCGCGCTGCAGGCGTTTCAGCAGGTTGAGGATCTGCGCCTGCACCGACACATCCAGCGCACTGGTCGGCTCATCACAGACGATCAGTTGCGGCTCCACCGACAGCGCGCGGGCAATCGCAATGCGCTGACGCTGTCCGCCGGAAAACTCATGCGGATAACGACCTTTGACCTCGGGTGCAAGACCGACTTCGACCAGTAGCGCATCAATGCGCGTTGCGCGTTCCTCCGCAGTGGCACCAACGCCCAGCGCCAGCATGCCCTCTTCCAGCGCATCACCGATGCGTACCCGTGGATTCAGCGAAGCATAGGGATCCTGGAAAATGATCTGCGCATGGCGACGGTGGCCACGCAACGCGGAGCGGTCCAGCGTCAGCAGGTCGACTCCGCCAAACAGGACACGGCCACCCGTCGGCGGCACCAGCCGCAGCAAACCTTTGCCGACCGTGGTTTTGCCGCAGCCTGATTCGCCGACCAGCCCCAGCGTACGGCCGGGGGCAATCTCCAGCGATACGCCGTCGACGGCTTTGACGTGGCCTGTGACACGCTGCAACAGTCCCTTGCGGATCGGAAAGTGTACTTGCAGGTCTGTGACCTGCAGCAGTGAGGGGTAATGGGTGAGAGGTGAAGGGTGCCCCCCAAGGCGACTTCCTCCGGGGCGAACTTCATCGCGCGGTTCGGCCGTCCGCCCCGAAGGAAGTTCCCCTGACGGGCGTTCACCATTACCGTAAAGGTGGCATTTCGCGCGCTGTCCGTCACGCACCACAGCCCACGGCGGAATCACATCCGCGCAGTGCGCCAGTGCGCTGTCGCAACGCTCGACAAAACGGCAGCCGGTGAACTGCCGCGTCAGTGCCGGCACCGAACCGCGGATCGCCGCCAGGGTTTTGCCGCGGGCACGGTCCGGCAGGGATGCGAACAGCTTGCGCGCATAGGGATGCGCCGGGCCGGTAAAAAAAGTATCGACCGGTGCGGTTTCAATGATCTCGCCGGCATACATCACCGCCACCTGCTGCGCCATCTGCGCCACCACACCAAGGTCGTGCGTAATCAACAGCATCGCCATGCCGCGCGAGCGCTGCAGTTCGCGCAGCAGCTCCAGCACCTGCGCCTGCACCGTGACATCCAGTGCGGTCGTCGGTTCATCGGCAATCAGCAGGTCCGGATCGCAGGCCAGCGCGATGGCAATCATCACCCGCTGTTTCATGCCGCCGGACATCTGGAAGGGATATTCCGCCATGCGCCGCCGCGCATCGGGCATGCGCACCGCATCCAGCAGTTCCAGCACCCGTGCCTCGACGGCCGTTCCGGTCAGTGCGGTATGACGGGTCACCGCCTCGGCAATCTGCGCGCCCACAGTCATTACCGGATTCAGCGACAATCCCGGTTCCTGGAAAATCATCGCTACGCGCCGTCCGCGCACATCGCGCATGCGCGATTCCGGCAGCGCCAGCAGATTCTCGCCCGCCAGTTCAACCACGCCGCCGGCGATCTCGCCGGCCTCCGGCAGCAGGCGCATGATCGACAGCGCGGTCATCGATTTGCCACAGCCGGATTCACCGACCAGCGCAAAGGTTTCCCCGCCGGCAATATCGAAAGAGATGCCATCCACAGCGCGCACCGGCAATGCGCCGCCGCGGATCAAGGTGGTCAACCCGGTTACTCTCAACAGTGGCGCGCTCATGATCGCCCTCCGCAGCTTTCAGCGGCTCGCCTCATTGCCGCCCTCCGACTATCAGCCGCGGATCGAAAGCATCGCGCACCGCATCGGCAAACAGGTTGGCCGCCAGCACCAGCGTCAGCATGAACACGAAAGCCGCCGCCAGCGACCACCACACCATGGGCTCGCGTGCCATTTCCAGCCGCGCACTGTTGATCATGGTGCCGAAACTGATCATCGACGGATCCACGCCAACACCGACATAGGACAGCACGGCCTCGGCCAGCACCAGCCCGCTGAAATCCATGACCAGCGCAATCATCACGATATGCATCACATTGGGCGCGATGTGGCGCATCATGATGCGCCAGTGCGACACGCCGAAGGCATGCGCCGCCTGGATGTATTCCATCTCGCGCAGCTTCAGCGCTTCGCCGCGCAGCAGCCGGCACAGACTGGTCCAGCTGGTCACGCCAAGAATCACGCACAGCGCCAGCAGGCGCACATCGGCGCGGATTTCGGTGCTCGGGAACAGCTCGGCATGGTTTTCGATATAGACCTGCATCATCAAAACCGCCGCCGCGATCAGCAACACGCCGGGTATCGACGACAGTGTCGTGTAGAGATACTGGATCAGGTCATCGATCCAGCCCTTGAAATAACCCGCCATCAAACCCAGCACCAGCGCAAACGGCAGCATCACCAGCGTTGCCAGCGTGCCGATGACCAGCCCGGTGCGTATGCTTTTCAGCGCCTGGTACAGCACGTCCTGGCCAACCTTGTCAGTACCCAGCACATGGTAATAGGGTGCCAGCGTCGCCACCGGCGCAATCAGCACACAAAGCAGACCCAGCGCACAGAAGACCGCTCGCCACGGCACTGCCGTGCGGCCAGCCCAGGCGTCACGCCAAACGGCCTCGATGCCGGCTTCCGTGCCGCGTGCCACTGCGGCGCAAATGCTGATGGCCATGACAAACCACAGCAGCAGGCCGAACGTCAGTCCGCGTAGTGCCTTGAGTACAACATCACGACACCAATCGGCCTGCGGATCCTTGAGGTGCGCGCCGCCATGGCGCAGGCGCGGAAACACCCGCAGTTCCCTGCCGTCGGGGCTTTGCACGGTTTCCTTGGCATAAAGATGGGTAGCCAGTGGCGCGGAATAGGTTTTTTCACGCGTCACCCGCAAGGGTTCGAGCACGCGGTCCAGCAGGCTGCGCACTTCGGTGGAGTACGCCGCCTTGCCGCCCTGCTGCGGCAACGCTGCATGGTAATGCAGGGAATCAAGGAGGCCGACCAGCACAAACGCCATGAGTACGGTCGCCGCCGCCATGCCGCTGGCGCTGCGCGCGACGCGCGCCCAGGGCGCGCGCAGATGCGGATGATTGCGCGTGTACACCGCGAAGCCGATGGCAGCCACCACCAGCAGCCACACCAGCACGTCGCTCCATAACACCTCAACGATGAATGGCATCATGAGAAGCGCACCCGCGGATCGACCAGCGTGTACGAAATATCGGTGAGGATCAGGCCGATGATGTAGAGCACGGAGCCGAGGAACACCATCACCCGCACAATGGCAAAATCCTGCTGGCTGATGGCGTCTATGGTGTAACTGCCCAGGCCCGGGATGCCGAAGAAGGATTCGGTGATCAGCGCGCCCATGAACAGCAGAGGGATGACCACCACCACGCCGGTCAATATCGGAATCATCGCATTCTGCAGCACATGGCGGAACAGCACCCGCGTCTCCGACAGGCCCTTGGCACGCGCGGTGCGCACATAGTCCTTGCTGATTTCCTCGAGGAATATGGTGCGGTACCAGCGCGCGTTGCTGCCGATGCCGCTGAACACGCCGATCAATACCGGCAGCACGAGAAACTTGATCGCGTCAAAGCCGGTGTCGTACCCGGAAATCGGCACCAGGTTCCACAGTTTTCCGAACACGAACTGGCCGCCGATGATGTAGAACAGGCTGGATATCGACATCATCAGCACGCACAGCACCACACCCCAGAAATCGAGATAGGTGGCACGGAAAAACGCCATCAGCAACGCAAACGAGATATACACCAGCAGCCCGATGATGAAAGCCGGCAGCTGCACCGCAAGACTGGGCCACATGCGCGTACTGATGTCGTAACCGATGTTGCGGCCCTGATCGGAAGCACCGAACTCAAACACAAACAGCCGGGCCGATTTCTCGAAAAATACCGTATCGGTCACTTTTCCGAGTCCGGACATTTTTTCATTTAAAAACAACGGCTTATCGTATCCTCGCTCGTGTTTCCATTTTTCCACCGCGACCTGCGTGACCCGCTTCGCGCCGAGTTGCGCATGCGCCATGTCATCCGGCGAGTTGACGAAAAAAAACAGCGCGAAAGTAAACACATTGACGCCGACCAGCACGAACAGGCCGTAGATCATCCGGCGGATGATGTAAGCAGTCATGCGTTCACCGCCGTTCCCGTACGTCGTTCGCGACGGCGGAATGCCGCCACCGCCGGCACCGTGCCCAGCGCCAGCACCACGCCGATCAGCAGCAGCGGCCACAGCACCGGCGGATTCCATTCGCGGCGTTTCTGCAGGCGCAGCGCCGGATCGAGGCGCTGATACTTCAAACCGTTGTTGGCAATCTGGTTGGGCTTGCGATTGAACAGCCAGCCGTGGTGCAGCGTGTAATCCTTGGGGAAATAACTCCACACCCAGGGCGCGTCGTGGCGCAGCAGTTCAACCATGCGATCGATGATGGCCTGGCGCTCGGGGCCATTGGCCATGTGCTTCATGCGCGCGAACAACTGGTCATATTCCGGATTGCTGTAGTTCGACGCATTCTCACCCTGCGTTTTCGCACGGCCCTGCGGTCCGTGGAACAGGAACAGGAAATTCTCCGGATCGGGGTAATCGGCATTCCAGCCGAGGAAATAAAGCTGCGCCGTGCCGCGCCGCAGCTTGTCCTGCAGCCGGTTGAAGTCGGTGGCACGAATCACCAGTTGCACGCCCAGCTTCGAAAACTGATTAATGTACCAGTCCAGTCGCGCCTTGCTGTCGGCACCGCTGGAGGTTGTATCCAGATACAGCAACAGCGGCTGCCCGGTCTTCGCATCGCGGCCGTTCGGATAGCCCGCCTCGGCCAGCAGTTTTTTTGCCTGCTCGATGGGCTTGCGCTGGGGCTGGCCATCCTTCCAGTCATACACATAGGGATTGATGCTGGTCGCATCGGCATCGCGATAACCGAAGATGCCCGGCGGAATCGGCCCGTGCGAGGGCACTCCACGACCATTGCTGAATATCGAAATCAGTTCTTCCTGGTCAACGGCGATCGATACCGCCAGGCGCAGCTTGCGTGCACGCTCGCCAGCCGCTTCGCCAATCACCGGATCGAGCATGTTGAAACCGAGGTAGAACACGCTGGTGGCCAGCGAGGTCTGCAGGCGGATGCCGCGCTTGATCATGTCATCGGACAGCGTGACATCGCCCTGCCCGCCGAACTGCACCGCCTGGTCAAAGGTGTCGGAGCCGATGCCGGATGCGTCGTAATAGCCCTGCAGGAACTTGTTCCAGTACGGGATCTGCTCCTTCTCCAGGCTGAACACCACGCGGTCGATGAACGGCAGCGGCTTGCCGGCATCCGCCAGCAGCCCTGCCGCTGCATCACCCGGTTCGCCTTCGGCGGGATAGGTTTCACCGCGGTAGTTGGGATTGCGTTCCAGCACCATCTGCCGGTTCGGATTGTTGATGGTCAGCATGTACGGCCCGGTACCGACCGGATACCAGTCGAGGGAAATGTTTTTCTGCGCCATGCCCGGCTGATCATAAAAACGATCCGCCTCCGGCGGCACCGGTGCAAAAAACGGCATCGCCAGCCAGTAGGCAAACTGCGGATATTTGCCGCGCACCCGTACCGCGTAGGTGTGGCGATCAATGATGCGCACGCCCGACACGGCGTACTGCGTCAGGTCAACGGGCGCCCCTTCCGGCAGCGCCGCCGCTACCTTGGTCAGCTGGTCTGCCAGCTCTTTCAGCCCGACCACGTATTCCCCCATCAACTGCAGGATCGGAGAATGCAGCCGCGGGTGCGCCAGGCGTTTGATCTGGTGTACATAGTCGGCAGCTTCGAGTTCGCGCGTGCCGGTGTACTTGAAATCGCCCAGCGTATCGATGCCGCGCAGGTCGGCGGCAGTCAAGGCGAGGTAGCGCGGCTTACCGGATTCATCGACGGCAAACGCCGGGTGCGGCTGGTATTTCACGCCCTGTTTGATATGAATGACGTATTCACTGTAGGCAACCCGCTCCGCCGGCGCACTGTCCGGCAAAGGTTTGCCCGCGGCATCCAGATAAACGGGTTTGGGAACCGCTTCGGCACCGAACGGAATCAGTTCATAAGGCCGCTTCAGGTAGTGGTACTGCAGCGGCGGCTGATAGATATTGGCGATGAACGCATTTTCGTTCTCGGCGTAGGACTGCACCGGATCCAGATGTTTCGGCCGTTCGGAAAACGAGGTGTAGAGCGTATTCGCGCCGGCATCGGCGGCCGGATAGGGATCGTTCCACGGCGATCCACCGCAACCCGCAGTAAGGGCGAGGGTCAGTGCAAGGATCGGCAGCATCAATGCTGGGCGTATGCAGGCCATTGGCGGAAAGTGTAGCCGATAATGGCAGCCTGATCTTCTGGTTATAATCGCCCGCTGACTGTTCCGCATCACCATTACAGGAAAAACCATGGCGTTCCTGCAAGATAAAAAAATCCTGATTACCGGCCTGCTGTCCAACCGCTCCATCGCCTACGGCATCGCCAAAGCGGCAAGCCGCGAAGGCGCGCAACTCGCCTTTACCTACCAGGGTGAGGACATCCGGGAGCGCGTGATCAAGCTCGCGGCGGAATTCGGCACCGTGCCGGTGCTGCCCTGCGATGTATCAAAAGACGATCAGATCGCCGCGCTGTACGCAAAGCTGCATTCGGAATGGGGTGGACTCGATGCGCTGCTGCATTCCATCGCTTTTGCACCGCGCGAAGCACTGAAGGGAAGTTTTCTCGACGGACTGACCCGCGACGGTTTTGCAATGGCCCACGATATCAGCAGCTACAGCTTTGCCGCGATGGCCAAGGGTGCGGCACCACTGATGGCCGGCAAGCCGGGCGCGATGCTGACGCTGACTTACCTCGGCGCGGAACGCACCGTTCCCAACTACAACGTGATGGGACTGGCCAAGGCCAGCCTCGAAGCCTGTGTGCGTTATCTGGCCAGCGATCTCGGCCCGCAGGGCATCCGTGTCAACGGCATTTCAGCAGGACCGATCAAGACCCTGGCGGCAGCCGGCATCGGTGGCTTCGGCAAAATACTCAAATTCGTCGAGGACAATGCACCCTTGCGGCGCAATGTGACGATCGAAGATGTCGGCAATGCCGCGGCCTTCCTGCTGTCCGACCTGGCCGGGGGCATTACCGGAGAGATCACCTACGTCGACTGCGGTTTCAACACCGTCGTCGGTGGCATGCGCGGGGAATAAAAAGACAACAAAAAACCCGGCACCTTGCGGTTACCGGGTTTAAATAGTCACGCACCACTGCTGCCGGCTGGATTTAGCCACCATGGCCGGATTAGCACCACGGGTTCAAAGCCGCCGGCCGCCCTTGCCGGCTTAGCCTACTTCTTCTCGATCTGATCCTTGCGAATATTGACTTCGCTTTTCTGCTTCAGACTCGCCAGATAGGCCGCCAGTTCAGCCTGCCCCGCCACCTGGCGCAGCGTCTGCGCAATCGTGTTCTGCTTGTCCTTGGCGCTTTCCGTCGCTTCCTGCACCTTGCTGATCCGCACCAGCGTATAGCCTCCACCCGGCGCTTCCGTGCCGGCATAGGCCGGCAGCTTGCTGACATCGGCCTTGAACGCCTGGCGCAACACCTCAACCGGGATACCCTTGGGGTCGCCCCGTCCGGCGAGCAGCGGCGCGCTCCACGCCACCTCGGTAGCCTTGCCCTGCTTCAGCGCTTCAAGTTTGGCGCGTCCGTCCTGCGCCGCCAGCTGGCTGGCCTGCTGCAGGGTCAGTTTTTTCACCAGCGCACCACTGATCTGGTCAAACGGCTGGATGGTGGCCGGCTTGTGTTCGATAATCCGTCCCCCGAGCAGCACACCGGGAGCAACCTCGATCGCTTCGGTATTGCGCTTGTTTTTCAGCACATCTTCCGAAAACACCGCCTGCAGCAGCTTCTGGTTGCCCAGCGTGGTGTTGTCACCGCCGTTGCGCACCATCCAGCCACTTTTCTGCGGAACAGCTTTGATGAGGTCCGCAGCCGCCTTCAGACTGTCCGACTGCTCGAACAGCGTGTTGCTGAACGCCTCTGCCAGTTCGGCGAACTTGCGCCCCGCCATCTGCTTCTTCAGTTCAGTCTCGATCTCCGGACGCGCTTCCTCAAAAGTCTTGCCCTTGCCGCCGCGCACCGCGGTCAGACGGATGATGTGGTAACCGAACTCGCTTTCCACCGGGGCCGAAATCTCGCCGACTTTCATCGCGAACACCGCATCGTCAAATGGCTTGACCATTGCGCCGCGCTCGAAGAAGCCCAGATCGCCGCCCTTGGTTGCCGACCCCGGATCCTGCGAATACTTTTTGGCCAGTTCAGCAAAATCCTTGGGATTTTTCTTCAGCTGCGCATAAAGTTCGTCGGCTTTCGCTTTGGCCTTTTTCTTCGCATCGGCTCCGCCGCCGGCATCCGGGGTGATCAGGATGTGGCTGGCCTGGCGCGCTTCCTTGACCTCAAACCGCTTCACGTTTTCGTCATAAGCCTTGCGCACTTCAGCTGCCGCGGGCTGCATCTGCGCAATCAGGCCGTCTGCGCTCAGCGTGACGAACTCAATGCGCACCTGCTCCGGCACGCGAAACTCGTCCTGATGGCCATCGTAGTATTTCTTTGCGGCGTCAGCCTCCAGCTTGACCTGCGGCACATAACGCTCGGCACTGAGCGCGAAATGGCTGATTTCGCGCTGCTGATCCGAAATACGCTGCAACATGGCCGCTTCGGCGCGCGAAACAAAGGCGGAAGCGATATACCCGTGGGTTACGTGATCAACGAGCAGGTCCTGGCGCATGCGCTGTTCGAAAATCACCGGCGTCATGCCCTGCCCCTTGAGCAGTTCCTCATAACGGGCATAGGAAAACTTGCCGTTCTCGCGGAAGGCTTCGACGTTGCCGACGATGTCCTGGACCTGGCGATCGGTGATGACCAGCCCGGCGTGCAGTGCACGATCCATCAGCAGGCGCTGCTGCACCAGGTTGTCGATCACCGAGAAACGCAGCTCGGTGCTGTCGAGCATGGCGGGATCAACGCGGCCACCCGACATCCGTTGCAGCATTTCCTGCCGCTCGCGCAACGCCATCGCAAACTCGGCCTGGGAAACCTTGTAATCGCCGACAGTCGCTACGACATCGCCGCTGTTGCCCTTCTGAAAATAGGAGTCGATGCCGAAAAAAGCGAAAGGCAGGACAATGATGGCCAGCATGAGCTGCATCAATTTTTTGTTTTTGTGGACAAAATCGAACATGGCTCTCTCTCCACGACAAATTGCTGAAAACCTGCGCCGCAGTGGCGCCGATAAGAAAAAAGGCGAACCTGGTTCGCCTTTTTTACGATAGCTGGCGGAGTGGACGGGACTCGAACCCGCGACCCCCGGCGTGACAGGCCGGTATTCTAACCAACTGAACTACCACTCCAATGATTCGTTACTGCGCTTCTTACTGTTACTGCGCTTCTTCCTGTTTCTGGTGGGTGCTGACGGGATCGAACCGCCGACATTCGCCTTGTAAGGGCGACGCTCTACCAGCTGAGCTAAGCACCCCACATCCCGGGCGCATCTAATCCGTGTATCCGCCCGAACAAAGGGCCGGATTGTAGCCCAATCCGGCCCTGATTTCCAGCTTGAAGTCAGTTTAAAGCTCAGTGTTTGATCGCAGCGGGTGCTGCGGTCTCTCCGGCAGGCGGCACCGGTGCACTCTGCGCCTCAGCCAGCGGTTCCGGCTTGCGCTCCAGCGCCAGCTCAAGCACCTGGTCGATCCACTTGACCGGGTGGATATCAAGCTTGTTCTTGACGTTGTCCGGAATCTCCTTCAGATCCTTGACGTTCTCTTCCGGGATCAACACCGTCTTGATGCCGCCACGGTGCGCCGCCAGCAGTTTTTCCTTGAGCCCGCCGATCGGCAGCACCTCGCCGCGCAGCGTGATCTCGCCGGTCATCGCCACATCGGCGCGCACCGGGATGCCGGTCAGCACCGACACCATCGCCGTGCAGATGCCGATGCCGGCGCTGGGGCCATCCTTCGGCGTAGCACCCTCCGGCAGATGGATATGGATGTCGTTCTTCTGATAGAACTCCGGGTTGATGCCCAGACGCGGCGAGCGGCTGCGCACCACCGACATCGCCGCCTGCACGGACTCCTGCATGACCTCGCCGAGCTTGCCGGTCGTGGTCATCTTGCCCTTGCCCGCCATGGTCGCGGCCTCAATCGACAGCAACTCGCCGCCGACTTCCGTCCACGCCAGTCCGTTGACCTGGCCGATCTGGTTTTTCTTCTCGGCAATACCGAAGGAATAGCGGTGCACGCCCAGGTATTTCTCGAGATTGCGCGAGCTGACCGTGATCTTGCGTTCCTTGCCGCCGCTGACGAGTTCCTTCACCACCTTGCGGCAGATCTTGGAAATTTCGCGGTCGAGGCTGCGCACGCCCGCTTCGCGGGTGTAGTAACGCACCATGTCGCGCAGCGCGCTTTCCGACACCACCAGCTCATCGGCTTTGAGGCCGTGGTTCTGCATGGTTTTCGTCAGCAGGTGATGCTCGGCGATATGGATTTTTTCGTCCTCGGTGTAACCCGACAGGCGAATCACTTCCATCCGGTCGAGCAGCGCCGCCGGAATGTTCAGCGTATTCGCGGTGGCGACGAACATCACGTCGGACAGGTCATATTCGACCTCGATGTAGTGGTCGACGAAGGTGTGGTTCTGCTCGGGGTCCAGTACCTCGAGCAGCGCGGACGCCGGATCACCCCGGAAATCCATCCCCATCTTGTCGACTTCGTCCAGCAAAAACAACGGGTTACGAACGCCCACCTTGGCCATGTTCTGGAGGATCTTGCCGGGCATGGAGCCGATGTAAGTGCGGCGATGGCCGCGGATTTCCGCCTCGTCGCGCACGCCGCCGAGCGACATGCGGATGAACTTGCGGTTGGTCGAACGCGCGATCGACTGGCCGAGCGAAGTCTTGCCGACGCCGGGAGCGCCAACTAGGCACAGGATCGGCGCTTTCATCTTGTCGACGCGCTGCTGCACGGCCAGGTACTCGACAATGCGTTCCTTGACCTTCTCCAGGCCGTAGTGATCCTCGTCGAGGACTTTCTCGGCAATGCTCAGATCAGTACTGATCTTGCTTTTCTTGCGCCACGGCAGACCGATCAGCGCATCGATGTAATTGCGCACGACCGTGGCTTCGGCCGACATCGGTGACATCAGCTTGAGCTTTTTCAGTTCCGCATCGGCTTTTTTGCGTGCCTCTTTGGGCATGCGTGCGGCCTTGATGCGTTTCTCGATCTCGTCGATGTCCGCGCCTTCCTCGGTCTCACCCAGCTCCTTCTGGATCGCCTTCACCTGTTCGTTCAGGTAATACTCACGCTGGCTTTTTTCCATCTGGCGCTTGACGCGGCCGCGGATGCGTTTTTCCACCTGCAGGATGTCGAGCTCTCCATCGACCACCTTCAACAGGTGATCCAGGCGCTGTTTGACGCCGATCATTTCCAGCACTTCCTGCTTCTGCTCGAGTTTCAGCGGCAGATGCGCAGCGATGGTATCGGCCAGGCGCCCGGCCTCGTCGATGCCCGCCAGCGAAGTCAGGATTTCCGGGGGAATCTTCTTGTTCAACTTCACATACTGGTCGAACTGCTGGATCATCGTCCGCCGCATCGCTTCGGTTTCGCTGTCCGTGGCCGGATCACTGGCGATCGGCGTGACCTGCACCGTGAAATGGGTTTTGACGTCTTCGACGCTGTGGATGCGCGCGCGCTGACTGCCTTCGACCAGCACCTTCACCGTGCCGTCCGGCAGTTTCAGCATCTGCAGGATGTTGGCGATGCTGCCGACATCGTAGAGATCGTCCGGCGCGGGCTCGTCCTTGGCCGCGGATTTCTGCGCCACCAGCACGATGCTTTTCCCCGATTCCATCGCGGTTTCCAGCGCTTTTATTGATTTGGGTCGTCCCACAAACAGCGGAATGACCATGTGCGGAAACACCACGACATCCCGTAACGGGAGCAGGGGCATTTCCATCTTGCTGATTTCGTTGCTGATTTGGTCATTCATTGGCGTCACCTGAGAGAGTCAATATGAGTGCATCTAGGGGGCAGCTTGGGGCATTACAAACCAATTCAAGCACCGGGCGCGTGCCGGGCGCAAATAGCCGACAGTGACAGCGTCACCGCTGCCGCCCCGTCTGCACCGGGCGCTGGGCCAAAACTCGCCCGCACCTTGGTCAGACGGTTGATCCGGCAACTTTGGGCTGGTCCGAGTAGATGAGCAACGGCGGTGCGTCGCTGGTGATGGTGCCTTCGTCAACCGCCACCTTGACGACGTTTTCCAGCGACGGCAGATCGAACATGGTGTTCAGCAGCGTGTGCTCGATGATCGAACGCAGGCCGCGCGCGCCGGTCTTGCGCTCCAGCGCCTTGCGGGCGATGGCACGCAACGCCGCATCACGCACTTCCAGCTCAACGCCTTCCATGCTGAACATTTTCTGGAACTGCTTCAGCAGCGCGTTTTTCGGCTGCGTCAGGATTTCCATCAGCGCTGCTTCGTCGAGTTCCTCCAGAGTGGCCACCACCGGCAGGCGGCCGACAAACTCCGGAATCAAGCCGTACTTGATCAGGTCTTCGGGCTGCACGTCGCGCAGCACCACTGCCTTGTCCTTGCGGCTGTCCTTGCTGCGCACATCGGCGCCGAAGCCAATACCGCTTTTCTCCGAACGTTCGCGGATGATCTTGTCCAGACCGCCGAATGCACCACCGCAGATGAACAGGATGTTGGTGGTGTCGACCTGCACGAACTCCTGGTTCGGGTGCTTGCGGCCACCCTGCGGCGGCACTGATGCGATGGTGCCCTCGATCAGTTTCAGCAGCGCCTGCTGCACACCTTCGCCCGACACGTCGCGGGTGATCGAAGGGTTGTCGGACTTGCGTGAAATCTTGTCGATTTCGTCGATGTAGACGATGCCGCGCTGCGCCTTCTCGACGTCGTAGTCGCACTTCTGCAGCAGCTTCTGGATGATGTTCTCGACGTCCTCACCGACATAACCGGCTTCGGTCAGCGTCGTTGCATCGGCCATCACGAACGGCACATTGAGCAGCCGCGCCAGCGTCTGCGCCAGCAACGTCTTGCCCGAACCCGTGGGGCCGACCAGCAGGATGTTCGATTTCGCCAGTTCGACCTCGTCGTTCTTGCTGACGTTGCGCAGGCGCTTGTAGTGGTTATAGACGGCCACCGACAGGATGCGCTTGGCAAGGTCCTGGCCGATCACATACTGGTTGAGGATGTCACGGATCTCATGCGGCACCGGCAGGTCGGATTTGGCGCCCTTGGTGCCCTGATCGCCCTGGGTTTCCTCGCGGATGATGTCATTGCACAGCTCGATGCATTCGTCGCAGATAAACACCGACGGTCCCGCGATGAGCTTGCGCACTTCGTGCTGGCTCTTCCCGCAGAACGAGCAGTACAGCAGCTTTTCACCGCTTACTTTTTCGGCCATGCCAGCAACCCTTTGTTGACTGTTGCACTGTGACCGCCTGAACGGGTGAAAATTCCGTCCCGGAAGCCCGTTTTACCGCTATTCACTTCGCCACTACTTTACCGCAACTACTTGACCGCTACGACGGTATCCGCACGGCTGGTCAATACCTTGTCCACCAGACCGTAGTTTACCGACTGTTCCGCAGAAAGGAAGTTGTCCCGATCCGTGTCGCGACCAATGGCATCGACAGTCTGGCCGGAATGTTTGGCCATGATCTCGTTCAGCTTGCCCTTCAGGAACAGGATTTCCTTGGCATGGATCTCGATATCCGATGCCTGGCCCTGGAATCCGCCCATCGGCTGGTGAATCATGACGCGCGAATTCGGCAGGCAAAAACGTTTGCCCTTGGCGCCCGCCGTCAGCAGCAGCGCGCCCATGCTCGCCGCCTGGCCGACGCAAAGCGTCGAGACATCCGGCTTGATGAACTGCATGGTGTCGTAAATCGCCAGCCCCGCCGACACCGACCCGCCCGGCGAGTTGATGTAGAAGGAGATGTCCTTGTCGGGGTTTTCCGATTCGAGGAACAGCAGCTGGGCAACGATCACGTTGGCGGTGACTTCGTTTACCGGCCCGACCAGGAACACCACCCGCTCCTTCAGCAGCCGCGAATAGATGTCATAGGCGCGCTCACCGCGACCGCTCTGCTCGATCACCATCGGGATCAGTCCCAGGCCCTGCGGCTCCATCATCGTTTGCGGCTCGGTGTAACGGCTCATTTCGCATTCCCCATCAGTTCATCAAAGGTGACGGCCTTGTCTTCAACTTTAGCCGTCGCCAGCGCCCAGGTCACCACATTTTCTTCGAGCACCATGCCCTCGATGTCACGCAGTCGCTCCTGCGACTGGTAGAACCATTTGACCACTTCCTGCGGGTGCTCGTAACTCTGCGCCTGTTCTTCCACGGCCGCACGCACCTGCTCCGGCTTGGCATTCAAGTTCTGGATGCGCACCACTTCACCGAGGATCAAACCGAGGCTGACCCGGCGTTGCGCCTGTTTCTCGAACAGGTCGGCCGGCAGCGGCATGTCGTCGCGCACGGGGATGCCGCGCGAAGCCAGATCCTGTTTCGCCATGTCACGCAGCCGTTCAATTTCCATGTCGATCAGCGACTTCGGCACCTGGATGTTGGTGGCGGCCAGCAGTGCATCCATCACCTGCTCCTTGACCCGCGCCTTCAGCCGAACCTTGACCTCGCGCTCAAGGTTGCCGCGGATTTCGGCGCGCATTTTCGCCAGGTCGCCGTCTTCGACGCCCAGGGTTTTTGCGAATTCAGCATCGACCGGCGGCAGTTGCGGCGCAGCGACTTCCTTGACCGTGACCTCGAACACCGCGGTTTTGCCGGCAACTTCCTTGCCGGCGTAATCATCGGGGAACTTCACGTCGAAACTCTTGACATCACCGGCCTTCATGCCCGGCAAGGCCTTTTCGAAATCCGGCAGAAAGCGGCCGGCGCCGAGCACCACGGTCTGGCCTTCGGCCTTGCCGCCGGCGAATTCCGCGCCGTCGATCTTGCCGACATAATCCATGGTCACGCGATCATCATTGGCCGCCACTCCCGCCTTGACCGCATACGTCACGCGCTGCTTGCGCATGATGTCCACGGTCTTGTCGATATCGGCGTCCGTCACCTCCAGCGTTGGCCGCGTCACCGTAGACTTGGCCACGTCGCCCACGACGACCTCAGGATAGATCTCAAAGGTCGCGCTGTAGTGGAATTCGTTCGCGCCGTCAGTCGGCGGCGCCGCATCAAATTTCGGATACCCGGCAACGCGCAGCTTCTGCGCATTCACGGCATCACCGAAAGTTTTCTGCAGCGTGTCGCCGATTACTTCCTGGCGCACCTGCGGGCCATATTGCTGGGCCACCACCTTGAACGGCACCTTGCCCGGGCGGAACCCGGCCATTTTCACGGTGCGGGTCAGTTGCTTCAGCCGCGACTCCACTTCGCTGTCGATTTCAGCCATCGGTACCGCAATGTTCAGTTTGCGTTCCAGGCTGCCCAGCGTTTCCAAATTCGCTTGCATCAAATCATTCCCTGTAAGTTCGTAATCAGCGGCGGCCTGGTGCGAAAGGAGGGACTCGAACCCACACGCCTTTCGGCGCCAGAACCTAAATCTGGTGCGTCTACCAATTCCGCCACTTTCGCGCTGCAACATGGGCCCGAAGCTGCCGGACACCTTGCCACCTGTTTTGAGGCCTTTTGCAACCCCTTGATTGTAATATACTTGGGCATCGAGCGACATGGCCTCAGGCTGGCAGTCCGCCGCATAAAAAACACGCCAAGCCTTTGATGGCAATCTCTTTTTTCTCTGGGCCTGTTAACTATTACTTCGTGAGATGCGTTGTAGCCAAAATCGTCAGTGGCAAGGCACTTGCCGCGGCCCATATCAAGTATATGGGCAAGGCAAGTAACGCTGCCAGTGGCGATTTTGGCCACAACCCGCAGGGACGAGACGATTTGGCCCCAGTGCGTTGTCACGCCTTCGCTCATTTGCCACGGGGCAAACCACGCTCGACGCTCCTAGCCCTGAGGCCAAATCGTCGCCGTCGCACTCACGAAGTAATAGTTAACAGGCCCTAATCCCGTGGCCGTCGACCACTACGAAAATTTTCCTGTTGCTTCAATCCTGCTGCCGCGCCGCCTGCGGCGCCCCGTTGCCCTGATTTACCG
>CAMCYP010000002.1 GCA_945885345.1 Bordetella parapertussis
GCGCCGTGGCGCTGGAAGCGGCGGCCCACGCCCTTGAAGTCGGCCAGCGCCTTGACGATTTTTTCATCCGCCACGCCGACTTCCATGCCGACGGCCATCGCCGCCAGCGCGTTCTGCACGTTATGTACGCCCGCCAGATTCAGCGTGATGTCGAGATCGGGCAGGCGCCGGCCATTGCTGCGCAACACGCGAAAACGCATGCGCCCGGCATCGGCCGTCACCGCGGTCGCGCGCACCTGCGCACCTTCACCCAATCCGTAGGTCACCACGGTTTTGGTGAGCCTGGGCATGATCGCGCGCACATTGGCATCGTCGTTGCACAGCACGGCCACACCGTAGAACGGCAGGCGTTCAACAAAATCGACGAAGGCCTGCTTCAACTTGTCCAGCGAATGGTCGTAAGTCTCCATGTGGTCGGCATCGATATTGGTGACCACGGACAGCACCGGCTGCAGATGGAGAAACGAGGCATCCGATTCGTCGGCTTCGGCGACGATGAATTCGCCGGCGCCCAGCCGGGCGTGTGCACCGGCGCTCTCCAACCGGCCGCCGATGACAAAGGTCGGATCCAGTCCGCCTTCGGCCAGCACGCTGGCGGCAAGACTGGTGGTCGTGGTCTTGCCATGCGTGCCGGCAACCGCAATGCCCTGCTTCAGACGCATCAACTCCGCCAGCATCAGCGCCCGCGGCACCACCGGCACATGCCGGGCTCGCGCCGCAACAACCTCCGGGTTGTCAGCCTTGACCGCACTGGAAATCACCACGACATCGGCAGTGGCGACATGCGCCGCGGCATGGCCGATGTGGACCTGCGCGCCAAATCCGGCCAGGCGGCGCGTGGCATTGCTTGCACTCAAATCAGAGCCGCTGACGGCATAACCCAGGTTCAGCAGCACTTCGGCAATGCCGCTCATTCCTGCGCCACCGATACCTACGAAGTGAACCTGTCGCACTTTATGTCTCATGCGGGGGCAAGCTCCGTGCAGAATTCAGCCACTTTCTGTGCTGCGTCCGGTTTGCCCACGGCCCGTGCGGCACGCGCCATTTCCAGCAGTTTGGTGCGCGTCAGCCCGCGCAAGGTCTCCGCCAGTGATTGTGGCGTCAGCGTGCCCTGCGGCATCAGCAATGCAGCGCCGCGGTCGGCCAGATACGCGGCATTGCGCGTCTGATGGTCATCCGCGGCGTACGGGAAAGGCACCAGAATGCTGCCGACTCCGGCCACGGCAAGTTCAGTGATGGTGGTTGCACCGGCGCGACAGATCACCAGATCGGCTTCGCCGTAACGCAAGGCCATGTCGTCGATGAAGTCGACAATTTCAGCATCCACACCAACACTGCGATAGGTTTCGCGCAGCTCCGCCACATGCGCTGCGCCGGCCTGATGCGTCACCACCGGCCGCTCGCCCTGCGCCAACAGGGCCAGCGCTTCGGGCACCGTCACATTGAGCGCCTTCGCGCCGAGGCTGCCGCCAACGACCAGCACCCGCAGCGGTCCGCTGCGATTGGCAAAGCGCGCCTCGGGCGGCGCCAGGTTGACGATGTCGGTGCGCACCGGATTCCCGGACCAGATCACATCGACCCGGCCGTTGAACGCGTCTGGAAACGCCGCCAGTACGCGGTCGGCAACACCGGCCAGCACGCGATTGGCCAGCCCCGGAACTGCGTTCTGTTCGTGGATCAGCAACGGTTTGCCGAGCAGCGCCGCCATCATGCCGCCGGGAAACGCCGCGTAACCGCCCATGCCCAGCACCACGTCGGGACGATGGCGGAAAATCGCCCTCGCGCTCTGCCAGAACGCGATCAGCAGCGACGCCGGCAACAACAGCTTGCGCAGCCAACCCTTGCCGCGCACACCGCCGAAGCGGATCCACACCGTCGCAAACCCTCGCGGCGGGATCAGCCGTTCCTCCATGCCGCCGCTGGCCCCCAGCCAGACCACGTTCCAGCCGCGACCGCGCAGCACCTCGGCCACAGCCAGCGCCGGAAATATATGCCCGCCGGTGCCGCCGGCCATGATGAGGATGGTCCGGCTCATACGGTGAATCCCCGCGCAAGCTGCCGGTTTTCCCAATCCACGCGCAGCAGCACTGCCAGCGCACAGCAGGTCGCGAGGATGGCACTGCCGCCGAAGGACAGCAGCGGCAGCGTCAGACCCTTGGTCGGCAACACGCCCATGTTGACGCCCATGTTGATAATGACCTGCACACCGATCCACAGACCGATGCCCTGCGCCACCAGCGCGGCATACGGACGCTCAAGGTCGGATGCACGCCGGCCGATCGCAAAAGCGCGCCAGACAATCCACGCAAACAGCAGCGTCAATGTCAGCACCCCGGCAAAACCGAGCTCCTCGGCAATCACCGCCAGCAGGAAATCGGTGTGCGCCTCGGGCAGGTAAAACAGCTTTTCAACGCTGCCGCCAAGCCCGACGCCAAACCACTCGCCGCGGCCGAAGGCAATCAGCGCGTGCGACAGCTGATATCCCTTGCCGTACGGGTCGGCCCAGGGATCCATGAAGCCGATCACGCGCTGCATGCGGTACGGGCTGCTCCAGATCAGCAGCAGGAAACCGATCAGCAGCATCAAGATCAGTCCCGCGAACAGCCGCCAGTTCATGCCGCCGAGGAACAGGATGCCCATCGCAATCACGGTAATCACGGCGAAGGCGCCAAAATCCGGCTCACGCAGCAGCAACCCTCCCGTCAGCAGCATCACGCCGGCCATCGGCAAAAACCCCTTGCGCAGGCTGTGCATGAATGCGGCCTTGCGCACGGTGTAATCAGCGGCGTAGAGCACCGCGCATACTTTCATCAGTTCCGATGGCTGCAAGTTGGCAAAACCCAGCGGCAGCCAGCGCCGGCTGCCGTTGACTTCGCGCCCGATGCCGGGAATCAGCACCAGTGCCAGCAGCACCAGGCCGACGATAAACAAAATGGGCGCGGCACGCTGCCAGATGCGCACCGGCACCTGGAACACCATGGCTGCAGCCACCAGACTGACCAGCACATACGCCGCATGCCGGCTCAGGTAATACACCGCGCTGTTGCCGGTGCTGCGGCTGGCTTCGGCAATCGCAATTGACGCCGAATACACCATGACCATGCCAAAACTGAGCAACAGTATCGTGACCCAGATCAGCGCGCTGTCGTACTCCTGGCCTGCGCTGCGCTGGCTCATCGACTGGCTGAGGGTGGCGTAACTCACGCGTACCTCTGCTGCAGCGCCGCCACCGCAGCGGCAAACACTTCCGCGCGATGGATGTAATTACGATACATGTCATAACTCGCGCAGGCGGGTGACAGCAACACCGCGTCACCGGCCTTCGCCGCATTGAAGGCAAGTGCTACCGCCTCTTCCATGTCTGCTGCGCGCAACAACGGCACCCGGTTGCCGATGGCATCAGCGATACGTCCCGCATCACGCCCGATCAACACCACGGCACGTGCCTTGTGCTCCGCTGCTGCGGCGAGTGGCGCAAAATCCTGCCCTTTGCCATCACCGCCGGCGATCAACACCACCGGTTGCGGCATGCCGCTCAGTGCCGCGACCGTGGCCCCGACATTGGTACCCTTGGAATCGTCGTAGAACTGTATATTATTGATTTTATTGATATTTTTAACGCGGTGCGGCAACCCGTCAAACGCCTGCCAAGCCCTGGTAATTGCCGCATCGGCTACACCGATGGCGCGGCACAGCGCACCCGCCGCCAGCGCATTGGCCGCGTTGTGCAAGCCGGCCACGCGCAACGCAGCAACCGGTGCCAGCGCCACATCGCCGCGCATCAGCGCAGCGTCCTTGCCCGTTCCGCCGATGCCCCACGCTTCCTGATCGCGCGGCGCATCCAGTCCGAAACGAACCACGCGACGACCAGACTGCGCCATGCCGTCACTCCAGGCATCCTGGCGATTGAGCACCTGTGTGCCGTCGCCGGCAAAGATGCGGTTTTTGGCAGCGGCGTATTCGCGCATGCCGTCATAGCGGTCGAGATGATCCTCGGACAGATTCAATACCGTCGCCGCGCGAGGTTGCAGTGATATCGTGCTTTCCAGCTGGAAGCTCGACAGCTCCAGCACAAACACGCCGGGCGGCGGCGTGCCACTCTCGATTTCCATCAGCGCATCCAGCACCGGCAAACCGATGTTGCCCGCCACCACCGGCCGCAACGCGGCGGCCTTGCAGATTTCACCGGCCAGTGCGGTCACCGTGCTTTTACCGTTGGAGCCGGTGATTGCGATCACCGGCGTCGCATTGCTGCGCGCAACCAGCGCCTGCGCGAACAGTTCCACGTCGCCCACCACCGGCACACCGCGTGCGGCGGCCTGCGCGATGGTACCGGCGCGACAATCCACACCAGGACTCACCGCAATCATGTCGATACCATCGACATCCGGCTCAACGCCGAGCGCGAGCGGTACCTGCGGCAATTCCCGGCGCAGCGTGGTGGCATGCGGCGGCGCGGCACGACTGTCCGTCGCGCACACATCGGCCCCGCGGCGTTGCAGCCAGCGTGCCATCGACAACCCGGTATCACCGAGACCAACGACCATTACGCGTGCACCCTTGAGGTCAAACATCAATTCCGGTTTCGCATCCCGCTTCGCGCCCCCCGTCACCGCAGCTTCAGCGTCGACAGGCCGATCAACACCAGCATCATCGTGATGATCCAGAAGCGAACGACGACCTGGTTTTCTTTCCAGCCCTTCAATTCATAGTGGTGGTGCAGCGGCGCCATGCGGAATATCCGCTTGCCAGTCAGCTTGAATGAGGCCACCTGCAGCACCACCGACAGCGTCTCGACAACAAATACGCCGCCCATGATGAACAGCACGATTTCCTGGCGCACGATGACGGCGATGGTGCCCAGCGCCGCGCCCAGCGCCAGCGCGCCGACGTCGCCCATGAAGACTTCCGCGGGATAGGCGTTGAACCACAAAAACGCCAGCCCGGCGCCTGCCATCGCGCCGCAGATCACCGTCAGCTCGCCAGCGCCCGGGATATAGGGAAACGCCAGGTATTTGGCGAACACGGCATTACCTGCGACGTAGGCGAAAATGCCAAGCGCACTACCGACCATCACCGTCGGCATGATCGCAAGGCCATCAAGACCGTCTGTCAGATTGACCGCGTTGCTGGTCCCGACGATGACCAGGTAGGTCATGGTGATGAAACCGATCGCGCCAAGCGGATAGGTCACCTGCTTGAAAAACGGCAAGATGAATTCGGTTTGCGCCGGCAGATTGGTCGAGTAAGCGATGAATATCGCGGCACCCAGGCCAAGCACCGATTGCCAGAAAAACTTCACCCGCGCCGGCAGGCCCTTCGGATTGCGGTGCACCACCTTGCGATAATCATCTACCCAGCCAATGGCGCCAAAGCCCACGGTTACAACCAGCACCACCCAGACAAAGCGGTTCTGCAGATCCGCCCACAGCAGCGTGGTGATGATGATCGACACCAGGATCAGCGCGCCTCCCATGGTTGGCGTTCCGGCTTTCACCAGATGGGTCTGCGGACCGTCGTCGCGTACTGCCTGGCCAATCTTGTAAGCCGTCAGCTTGCGGATCAGCGTGGGGCCAACGACGAAGGAAATCATCAGCGACGTCATGCAGGCGAGCACCGCACGCAGTGTCAGGTAATTGAATACATTGAAGGCGCGGACGTGCTGTTCCAGCCATTGCGCCAGCTCAAGCAGCATTGCCTGTGCCCCCGCTTTTTAAACTTGCCGTCGGGACTTCAATCCCGCGCACGACACGCTCCATCTGCATGAAGCGCGAACCCTTGACCAGCAGTGCCGTCTGCGGATCAAGCACACCCTCGACATCGGCCAGCAGATCCTCAATGCGCGGGTAGTGCCGGGCACCTGCGCCGAAAGCTCGCGCCGTCACAGCAGCAAGATCGCCCAGCGCATACAGCCCGTCGATACCGGCATCCCGCGCATAAAGACCCACCTCTTCATGGAATGCCGCGCCCTGCGTGCCAACTTCACCCATGTCACCCAGCACCAGCAGTTTGCGTCCGGGCGTCCGCGCCAGCACGTCGATCGCGGCACGCACCGAATCCGGATTCGCGTTATAGGTGTCGTCGATCAGCATTGCGCCGTTCCGTCCGGTTTTGATCTGCAAGCGGCCCTTGACCGCGACAAACCGGGCCAATGCGCGCGCGCAGGCAGCCAGCGACGCGCCGGCCGCTGTGGCCGCGGCAATCGCCGCCAGCGCATTGCGCACGTTGTGTTCACCGGCCAACGGCAATTCAAATGCAGCATGCCCTTCGGGTGTGGTGACATCGAGATGCGCCGACGCCGCCTGCATGCGGCACTGCGCGTGCACCGCAGCAGTCGGCTGCAAGCCAAAGTCGCGCACGCGGCGCGTGCCGGCGGCGCTGCGCCAGACACCGACGTGGGCATCGTCGGCATTAATCACTGCCACGCCGTCTTCCGGCAAAGCCGCGATCAGGCTGGCATGTTCGACGGCAACATCAGTCACCGAACGCATGAATTCCTGATGCTCGCGCTGCGCATTGTTGATAACTGCAATCGTCGGCGCCGCAATGGCTGCCAGTTGCACGGTCTCCCCGGGGTGATTCATGCCGACCTCGACCACCGCGACGCGATGCGCCTCGCGCAGCGCGAGCAGGGTCAGCGGCAAACCGATGTGATTGTTGAGATTGCCGCGGGTTGCCAGCACAGCAGCATCGCCGAAATGTGCACGCAGGCAGGCTGCGATCATTTCCTTGACCGTGGTTTTGCCGTTGGAACCAACAACCGCAACCAGCGGGACGTGGAACTGCCGGCGCCAGTGCGCCGCCAGTGCGCCCAGGGCAATCGTGGTGTCCGCCACGACTGCCAGCGGAAAATCCGTTGCTGCGGGCACATGCCGGCGATCAACCACCGCCGCGACAGCGCCTGCAGCAGCAGCCTGACCGACAAAATCATGTCCGTCATAACGCTCACCGCGCAATGCGATGAACAGGTCGCCTTTTTTCAGGGTGCGGCTGTCGGTGCACACGTCGTCAAACCGCACATCGGCGCCGCGCACTGCGCCGCCGAGTTCCGCCGCTGCGCGGGCCAGGGTCATCACCGCGCGCTCCCGGCCAGCGCGGCACGCACCACCGCAGCATCACTGTAACGGCGCTTCACGCCGCGGATTTCCTGGTAACGCTCATGACCCTTGCCGGCAATCAGCACGATGTCGCCGCGCCGCGCCTCGGCCAGTGCGTGCGCAATCGCTTTGCGCCGATCGACTATCTGTTCGTGTTTTCCCGAAACACCTTCGGCAATCTCGGTGATGATGGCCATGGGATCTTCATGCCGCGGATTGTCACTGGTGATAATCACTTCATCGGCGATGCGCGAAGCCACCGCACCCATCAACGGACGTTTGCCGCGATCGCGGTCACCCCCGCCGCCAAATACGCAGAACAGTCTCGCCCGGGCGCCCGCCGCACTGCGCAGACTGAGCAGTACTTTTTCCAGGGCATCCGGTGTATGCGCGTAATCGACGATGACCAGCGGCGCACGGCCACCGCCGTAACGCTCCATGCGACCGGGAACCGCCTGCGCTTTTTCCAGTGCGACCACTGACTGCTCTAGTCCGACATCGCTGACCAGCAGCGTTGCCAGGGAGCCGAGCAAATTGGCTGCATTGAAAGCGCCGATCAGCGGGCTGCGCAGCGTCGCCCGCCCCCACGGCGAGGCAATGTCAAATGACACCCCGTCAAGACCGAGGCGCAGGTTACGGCCATGGACACAAGCTACGGAAGCGCGTGCCGTTGGCGCGTGGAAACCATACCCCAGCGCCTTGGCCCGTTTGTGCTTCCAGCACTGCGCAAGCTCGCGACCAAAGGCATCGTCGAGATTCATTACGGCGTGAGCCAGCGTGGGCCAGCGGAACAGCCGCGTTTTCGCCGCCTGGTAGCGTCGCATCGTACCGTGATAATCAAGATGGTCGCGCGTCAGGTTGGTCAGCAGCGCGACATCGAACTCGACACCGGACAGGCGATCCTGTTCGAGGCCGTGCGAAGATACTTCCATGCATACGGCCCGTGCCCCAGCGCGCACCAAAGTGCGCATGCGCGCATGCAGGGTCACCGCATCCGGCGTGGTATTGATGGCATGGTCCAGCCGCCCGGGGAAACCACTACCCAGCGTGCCGATGACCGCGCACTTGCGTTTCGCATGGCTCAGAGATTGCGCAATCCACTGACTGCAGGAAGTCTTGCCATTCGTGCCGGTAACGCCGACCGCCCACAGCTTCGCACTGGGCTTGCCGTAAACCTCGCTGGCGATGACGCCGGCCTGGCGCCGCAACTGAGGAACACCGAGGTTCGGCACCCGCCAGCGCGGATTCCAGGCATAACCACCGGCATCCCACAGCACCGAGGCCGCGCCGTTGGCGATCGCCTGCGCAATGTAATCACGGCCGTCGCGCGATTCGCCGGGATAGGCAACGAAGGTATCGCCAGCCCTGACTGCGCGACTGTCCACCGTCATCCGGCGTACACCGAGCTTGCGCACTGCCGTCTGCATATCGTTCAGCGCGACGGGCATCACACTTCCTCCCGCACCAGCGGCGCATCTTCCGGCTTCAGCACCGTGGTTTTGCCCGGCGCGTCGGGCGGCACCGCCAGCATGCGCAGGGTGCCCGCGGCAACCTGGCTGAACACGGGGGCCGCCACTGCGCCGCCGTAGTACTGTCCGGCGGAAGGTTCATCGATCATCACGGCAATGATCACGCGCGGCCGCGATGCCGGTGCCATGCCGACAAAGGACGCGACGTAACGATTGGCGGCGTAGCCTTTGCCCTCAAGCTTGTGCGCCGTTCCCGTCTTGCCGGCTACCGTGTAACCGGAAATCTGCGCGCCCGGTGCAGTACCGCCGGGCTGCGCCGCCAGTTCCAGCATTTTGCGCACCGCCAGCGCCGTTTGCGCAGACACAACGCGCGTACCCGGCACCGGACTTTCCTGTTTCAGCAAAGTCACCGGATGCAGCACGCCATCGGACGCGAAGATGGTGTACGAACGCGCGAGCTGCATCAACGATACCGAAAGCCCATAGCCGTACGACATCGTTGCCTGTTCGATCGGCTTCCAGGTCGCATAGCCGCGCAACCGCCCCGACACCTCGCCGGGAAATCCCGAGCGTGGCGGCAAACCAAAACCGGCGCGGTTGAACAGGCTCCACAGCACTTCCGACGGCAGCGCGAGACCCATTTTGGCGGCGCCAACATTGGACGATTTCTGAATCACCTGCGATACCGTCAACGCACCCTCGGCATGTGCGTCATGGATAGTACGGTTGCCGATGGTCAACTGGCCGGGGGCCGTCTGGATTATCGTACCGGGCTGGAACAATCCAGCTTCCAGCGCCGCGGCGGCGGTAAACGGTTTCAGTGTCGAGCCGGGCTCGAACAAATCGGTGACCACGCGGTTGCGGGTGCGTTGCGCATCCATTTTGCCGCGGTTGTTCGGGTTATAAGCCGGCAGGTTCGCCATCGCCAGAATTTCGCCGGTCTCAGCATCGAGCACGACGATGCCGCCGGCCTTGGCGCGATTTGCGACAACTGCCGCCTTCAATTCGCGGAACGCGAGATACTGGATGCGCGCATCGATCGACAGCCGGAGTTGCTGTCCGTTCTGCGGCACGCGGATGCTTTCCACATCCTCGACGATGCGGCCCAGCCGATCCTTGATTACACGGCGGCTGCCGGGTTTTCCGGCCAGCGTGCTCTCGAAGGCCAGTTCCAGCGCCTCCTGACCTTTGTCATCAACCCCGGTAAAACCGATGATGTGCGACATCACTTCGCCCGCCGGGTAATAACGACGGTGTTCGCGCTGCAGGAAAACACCGGGTATACCCAGTTGCACCACGCGCTCCGCCTGCTCCGGCGGCAACTGGCGCTTCAGATAAACAAATTCGCGCTGGGTATCGGAGAGTTTGGCACGCAGCTCATCATTGCTGATCTCCAGCAGTTTCGCGAGCTTGCGCAGGTCGGCGGGATCGGCTTCGATGTCGGCGGGACTGGCCGCGACCGATTCGACCGGTGTCGAAATCGCCAGAGGTTCATTGTTGCGATCGACGATCATGCCGCGACTGGCACCGATTTCAACAACCCGCGAATAACGCGACTCGCCCTTGCGCTGCAGAAAATCGTTGTTCAGCGCCTGCAGCCACAACGCGCGCCCGGCCAACGCGACAAACCATGCCGCCAGCAGCACCAGCAACAGGTTGGCACGCCAGGCCGGCAGGCTCGGCGTCGGATCGCGATTCGCCGCCGGTTTCATGGCTGGGCCTCCACACGAGGCGTCGCAACCACTTCAACGCGGTTCGCCGCCGGCAGCCGCATGTTCAGTTCCCGGGTGGCAATGCGTTCGATACGCCCGTGGGTGCCCCAAGTGCCCTGTTCGAGCTGCAACTGACCCCATTCGACATCGAGCTGTTTCGCCGCAGCCTGCTCTTTCTGCAGTTCGACGTAGAGCTTGCGCGCCTTGTTCTGCGAAGCCACCAGTGCCATTGCACAGGCCATCAGCGCAGCGAGGAGGATGAACGTAAGGCGCGCAGTCATGCTGGCGCTCCCGCATTCATGTAGTCACCCCATTACGTTCGGCAACCCGCATCACTGCGCTGCGCGCACGCGGGTTGGCCGCGATTTCCGCGTCACTGGCACGCTGCGCACGGCCGATCAGTCGCATCCGCGGCGGCGGCAGATCGCGGGCGCGCACCGGCAGCCGCGCCGGCAAAGCGTCCGCCTGCGACTGTGCGCGCAGAAAACGCTTTACGATGCGATCTTCGAGGGAATGAAAAGCGATGACCACCAGCCGGCCTTCCGGCTGCAGCAGATCAACGCATTGCGGCAGCACTACCGATAACTCCTCAAGCTCCTGATTGATGTGAATCCGTAAAGCTTGAAACGTGCGCGTCGCCGGATCCTGGCGTGGCTCGCGCGCGGGAACGGCTTCTGCCACGAGCGTGGCAAGTTGTCGTGTGGTGTCAACAGGTCCCCGCGCCCGAGCCGCAACAATCGCTGCTGCAATCTGTTTAGCAAACCGTTCTTCGCCATAGTCCCTGATGACCTCCCTGATGTCCGCTTCGTCCGCCGTCGCCAGCCATTGCGCTGCGCTGATGCCGTGCCCCGGATCCATACGCATGTCGAGCGGCGCGTCGTGGCGAAAACTGAAACCTCGACGCGCATCGTCCAACTGCGGCGACGACACGCCGATATCCAACAGCACCCCGTCCACCGCCGTAACGCCGTTCTCCCGCAGCACCGCAGCAACCTGGCTGAACGCGCTGTGCAGAATCGTGAAGCGCGGGTCGCTCACCGCGCGTCCTGCCTGCACCGCCTCGGGATCGCGATCCAGCGCCACCAATCGCCCTCCTTTGCCCAGCTGCTCCAGAATCAGGCGGCTGTGTCCGCCCCTGCCAAACGTACAATCGACATAAATGCCGTCGGACCGGATGTTCAATGCTGCTATGGCTTCCTGCGCGAGCACCGCGGCATGCGCGCCGCTCGTCACAAGGAGAAACCCTCCAACTCCGCCGGCAAACCACCGGCGCCGAAACTGCCCGCACTGTCGATCAATTGCGTCCAGCGCTCGTCATTCCACAATTCGAATTTGCGGCCCTGTCCGACCAGCACCACGCTTTTTTCCAGCTGCGCAAAACGCCGCAGTTCGGGTGAAATCAGTACGCGCCCCGCGCTGTCGATGTCGACATCAACAGCGAAACCGATCAGGCGCCGCTGCAGTTCGCGCACGCGCGGATCAAGATTCGACAGGCCTTCGAGTTTTTGCTGGATGATTTCCCAGTCGGGCAGCGGATAAACCAGCAGGCAATGATCCGCATCGGCGGTGATCACCAGGTGACCCGCGCAACGTTCGAGCAGCGCATCGCGATGGCGCGCCGGAACGGCGAGCCTGCCTTTGCTGTCGAGATTGAGTTGTGCGACTCCGCGAAACACGCCATCCCCCTTGACCGCGGAAGCCCTGCGTTACCGGAGGTCCGGCAGGCATTTCTCCCACTTTCTACCACTTCGTCCCACTATAAATAATTGGACGATGCGGGTCAAGGGTCGAATTACCAAATTCCTTTTTAATGACAACGACTTACAGCAACTTGTTGACTTCGATTTTTACTGTTTTTTCTGACGGAAATAAATCAATGAAAACAATAGGATATTGCGCGTACTGAAAGTAGCGCATTAAGTAATTATGCTTAAAAATCAGGCAATTACAGCGAATTGGTGCGTCGCCGCCCGGCGACGGCGCGCCAAAATCCCCGGAAAGCGGGAATTGCCCCTGAAAAGCGGGGCCTGTCCCGCAAAAGAAAAGTGAAGCTGGCCGTTAAGCCGGGTTCTGTCGTGGACAGCCATTCCTCTGGGCCGCACATTACTGCACGGCTCAAGCCACCTACCCGCAAGCTCGGCGGGACGCGTCAACGCTTGCCTATTCGGTGTTGCTCCGGGTGGAGGTTACCGCGTTTCACCCCGCTGGTCGGGCCGGAGAAGCAAGCGCGTTACCGCACTCACAACCCACCGCCCAGCGGACTCGTCTCTGTGGCCCTATTCCTCGCCTCACGGCGGACGGGCGTTACCCGTCACCCTACCCTGTGGAGCCCGGACTTTCCTCTATGCGCGGCACGTACAAGTTGCCTTGTCCGGTTTGTTCCGCGCACAGCGGCTGCCTGGCCAGCTTCGTCGCGGATTTTATCATGCGGACGTCATTCACCGCCTTGTAATCAACGATCAGCGCGCCTCGCGCGTACGCACTGCCGCCAGCAAATCGTGCAAATGACGATCATGCACACCCAGCGCATCAAGGTGGCGCAGAGTATTCACCAGGTAATCAACATTGGGTCCGCGTTCACCACAGCAGGCGGCGATGATTGCAGCGGCGTTATCGATCTCCAGTTGTCCGGCGTATCCGTCGTGGCAACGATTGGCAAGAAACGTCAGTGCCATCTGGCGCTCTGTACCCATGCCAACCGGCAACAACCGCGGCACGTACACCCGCCGCCGCATTTCGCGCAGCCACAGCGCCTCCAGCGCATCGGGAATATCCGCGGCTGCCACGCAATACGCCGTACCCTTGCAAGCCCCCCCGCGATCCAGGCCAAGCACCAGCCCGGGTGCTGTCACCGTACCGCGATAACGGCTGGAGTAAATGCAGAATGCGCGATGATAACCACGCAGCAGCGCCGGCGTCGCCGCCTTGAAGCGGAATCCGGGATCCCACATCAGCGAACCATAGGTGAATATCCACAGTTCGTCCTGCGGCAAATCGAGCTGGCTGTAATGAAAGGGATCGTCGTGCGGCAACGGCACCAATCCGGCGCTGGGGAAATGCCTGGATCCGGAGTCACTCAAGAGCCGGCGATCCTCCACTGGACCGCGGCACCGGCACGCATCGGCACCAGCGTGTCGGCACCAAACGGCACGCTGGCCGGCGCCTCCCACGGCTCCAGCTTGAGTGTGATCTTGTCCTGGTTGCGCGGCAGCCCGTAAAAATCCGCGCCGTAATGGCTGGCAAATCCCTCAAACCGGTCGAGCGCACCCGCCGTCGCAAATACTTCGGCATACAACTCGATGCCGGCATACGCGGTGTACATGCCGGCGCAACCACAGTCGTTTTCCTTGGTATGCCGCGCATGCGGCGCGCTGTCGGTACCGAGGAAAAATTTCGGGTTGCCGCCGGTCGCCGCAGCCACCAGCGCCGCGCGGTGGGTTTCGCGCTTGAGGATCGGCAGGCAGTAGTTGTGCGGCCGCACACCGCCGGCAAACAGCGCATTGCGGTTGAGCAGAAGGTGCTGCGGCGTCAATGTCGCCGCGATCCGCGCCGGGGCTGCCGTGACAAACGCGGCAGCTTCACGCGTTGTGATGTGCTCCATCACCACCTTCAATCCCTGGAACCGCTCCACCAGCGGCGCCAGCGTACGTTCAATGAACACGCGCTCACGGTCAAACACATCGACGGCAGCGTCGGTGACCTCGCCATGAACCAGCAGCGGCATGCCGGCTTTTTCCATCGCAGCCAACACTGGAAAACATTTATCCAGCGCGGTCACGCCGGAATCGGAATTGGTGGTCGCACCCGCTGGATAATATTTCACCGCATGCACCGCACCGCTTTTTTTCGCCTTGTTGATTTCTTCCGGCTGCGTTTTATCGGTCAGGTACAGTGTCATCAGCGGCTCGAACCGGCTGCCTGCGGGCAGCGCCGCGCGGATGCGATCACGGTATGCCAGCGCCAGCTCGGTCGTTGTCACCGGCGGCTTCAGATTGGGCATCACGATGGCGCGCGCAAACCGCGCAGCGGTATGCGGCAGCACATCGCGCATCGCCGCACCATCGCGCAGGTGCAGATGCCAGTCATCGGGACGGGTGATAGTAATAGTGTTGACGGATGTATTCATGACTGCTTGCATGTTAAACGCTGCATGGTTAACAGTAAAATCCTGTATTCATTTTTCATCCTGACTTTTACCTTTAAGCACGAGCGCGAGTTTGTACAGTGCGTTGCGATTGCCGCCGGTGAGTTTCACCGCCAGCGCCACCGCCTGTTTCACCGGCAATTCGGCCAGCAGGGTCTTCAGCACCGCCTCGACATCGACCTCGCCCGTTGACGATTCCGTCGCCGCCGCGCCCTCCACCACCAGCACGAACTCCCCGCGCCGGTGATTGTCGTCGGCCTCCAGCCAGGCCACAGCCTCATCAAGACGACAGCGGTGCAGGGTTTCGTGGATCTTGGTCAGTTCGCGCGCAATGATGATAAGGCGCTCGCCGCCGAATGCCGCGCACAGATCCGCAACGCTGTCGGCCACGCGATGCGGTGCCTCGTAAAACACCAGCAGCGCAGTCTGCGCCGCCAGGTCCGCCAGTGCGCGGCGGCGCTCAGACGCACGCGCCGGCAAAAAACCGCAGAACAGGAACCGGCTCGCCTCGAAGCCACTGGCCGACAACACTGCTGCGGCCGCATTGGCCCCGGGTATCGGCACCACCGGGTAACCCGCGGCACGTACCGCAGCAACCACCTGTGCACCCGGGTCGGCAATACCCGGGGTTCCGGCATCACTGACCAGCGCCACCGTTTTACCACCCACCAACAGCCCGGTTACACGTTCCGCGGCGCGGCGTTCATTGTGTTCATGCACGGCCACCAGTTTGCCGGCGATACCGTGACGGTTGAGCAGGCGCATCGTGACCCGGGTATCCTCGGCGGCAATGATATCCGCGGCCTTCAGCACTTCCAGCGCGCGCAAGCTGATGTCGCCGAGATTCCCGATGGGTGTGGCGACTACATATAATGTCGCCTTGTTTACCGTTGCCGCTTCACCCGCCCCGTGATCTGTGTCCACGCCCCGTCCCACTGCCGGATTACCCGGATGATTCATCCAATGTTGCAATATATGCAACGCATTGCTGCGGCCCGCATTGCAGCGACCATCATCACCTGCCTGCTCCTACTATACGGAGCGGCCGTGGCATTGGCCAGCGATGTCACACTGCAAACCGGCGCCGTCGTCGCAACCACGCAGGTGCCGCACATCGCGCTGCTGCTGCCGCTGAATTCAAAAATATTCGGTCGTCCCGCGACTGCGTTGCGCGACGGCTTCCGGGCCGCAGCCCAAACCCAGGGCAAAACAGCGTTGCCGGTACGCGAATATGCAGTTACTGAAAATGTGGCCAGCGTGCTCGAAGGTTATCGCGCCGCCGTGGCCGCCGGCGCGCAAATCATCGTCGGCCCTCTGACACGGGATGCCGTCACGGCGCTGGCCTTCGGCGAACCGGTGCCGGTACCCACGCTGGCGCTCAACGTCCCTGACAGCACCGGGCGCAATCCCGGCAACCTTTACATGCTGAGCCTGCAGATCGAAACCGAGGCGCGACAGGTGGCACGGATCGCCTGGGGCGACGGCCGCCGTACTGCGGTCACGGTCAGCGGCAACGGCCCGGTGGAACGCCGTATGCAGGCAGCTTTCAGCGCCGAGTTCATGCGGCTGGGCGGCAGGGTGGCAACAGACGTCGCTTACGCACCCGATCCGGAAAGACTGAAAAGCATCGCGCGCAACACGGCCGACATGTATTTTCTTGCGCTGGGCTACACGGAAGCCCGCACCGTGCGTTCTTATCTAGGCACAACACCGGTTTACGCCACCTCCCGCGTACATGCCGGTGACCAGGGACCACTTGCCGGATTCGATCTGGCCGGCGTCAATTTCGTAGACATGCCGTGGTTACTCGAGCCCAATCATGCGGCAGTCATGGTCTACGCCCAGCCGAAACCGCTCGGCTCGATGGATCTGGAACGGTTTTACGCGCTCGGCATCGATGCCTGGCGCATCGCCCAGCTGCTGCTCAGCGGCGTCCGCGACATCCGCCTCGACGGCGTGACCGGACAACTGACGCTGGGCGCGAACGGTCATATTGAACGGGAACTGGTCTCCGGGCGTTACAACGAAAGTCGCCCGCAAGCGACAGATCCGGCGCCACGTGAACCCGCGCGGTGAACAGGCAGAAGCACTGGCCGCTGACTTCTTGCGCGGCGAGGGATTGCACATTACCGCAAAAAATTACCGCAGTCGCTATGGTGAAATCGACCTGATTGCGCGTGAAGGCGCGACGGTGGTGTTTGTCGAAGTGCGCCGCCGCGCGAGCGAGGCATACGGAGGCGCCGCCGCCAGCATCACTGCGGACAAACGCAAAAAGCTGCTGAAAACCGCCCGCCATTACCTCGCCGGGATCACTCCGCTGCCACCGTGCCGCTTTGATGCCGTGCTGGTGACCGGAGAGCCGCCGCGCATCGAATGGATACGCAACGCCATCGAGGAGTGAGCCCGTGTAAATGCCTGCAAACCATCCACAAACCCTCTTCAGAGTACAATACTACCCACCATGGATCTCATCAGTCGCATCAGCGAAAACTTTTCGGAAAGTGCCCATCTCAAGCTGCAAAGCATGGATGCGCTGGCCGCGCCCATTGCTTCCGCCGTTCAACTGATGGTGCGCTGCCTTCAACAGGACGGGAAAATCCTTGCCTGCGGCAATGGCGGTTCGGCTGCCGACGCGCAGCATTTTTCTGCGGAACTGTTGAACCGGTTCGAGGTCGAACGTCCAGGACTGGCTGCAATGGCGCTGACCACGGACAGCTCGACACTGACCTCGATCGCCAACGATTACGATTTCAAGCTGGTGTTTTCGAAGCAGGTGCGTGCGTTGGGACATGCAGGGGACGTACTGTTGGCCATATCGACCAGCGGCAATTCGCCGAATGTCATCGCGGCAATCGAAGCAGCACATGAATGCGACATGCAGGTGGTCGCGCTGACAGGCCGCAACGGCGGCAAGATGGGTGAAATACTGAAGTCGGAGGATGTACATATCTGCGTACCGGCAACCAGCACCGCGCGTATTCAGGAAGTGCACCTGCTGACGCTGCACTGCCTGTGCGACGGCATTGATTGCCTGCTTTTGGGCGTTGAATAAAAGAGTGTTGAATAAATTCGGGAGTTAAATACATGCGCAAGTTTTTGACATTGATCTGCATCGCCCTGTTGCCGGTAATTTCCGGATGTATGGCCGTGGCAGTCGGCGGCGCCGCCGCAACCGGCTTTATCGTCGGTGAAGATCGCCGCACGGTAGGCACCATCACCGAAGACCAGGGCATCGAAATCAAGGCGTCAAACCGGATCGAGGAAAAAGTGAAGGACGCCCATATCAACATCACCAGCTACAACCGCGCGGTGTTGCTGACCGGCGAAGTATCCAGTGAAGCCGCAAAAGCGGATGCCGAGCGCATTGCGCGCGCGGTGGAGAACGTGCGCAGCGTGTTCAATGAACTGCAGGTTTCAGGCAACACCTCGCTGCAGGCGCGCACCAATGATTCTGTCATCACCTCCAAGGTCAAAGCACGCTTTGTCGACGCCGGAAAATTCAGCCCCGTGCATGTCAAAGTGGTCACCGAAAATGGTGTGGTCTACCTGCTGGGCATGGTCAAACGCCAGGAAGCCGCGGATGCCACCGAAGTCGCACGCACCACTGGTGGCGTGCGCAAAGTGGTCCGGGTATTCGAATACATGGACTAAGTATTACTAAAAATACAAATAAAACAATAAGTTATATTGTTATTTCAGGGGCGCCGCAGGGCGCCCCTGGCGTTTCAGCAGGCGCAGCAAAGCCCCGATCCCGGGCAACTTTTCGTAGAGCTCTTCCGCAGCATCCCAATAGTCGCGGTGCATCGCCACCAAACCCGCATCATCAAACGTCAACAAGCTCGCGCCATGGATATGCTGCGTGATCCGCGGTTGCCAGCGGCGAAATTGAAACTCGAAATCCCAGGTCAACAGTACGCGCGGCATTTCCACCACGCGTTCGCGCACGATGAAACGCGGTGCGTCCAGCTGATCGAACATGTGGCGGAAAATCGCCTCCAGCGCATGCTGCCCGCACACATCGTTGAACGGATCCTTGAAGTGGCAGTCTCCGGCATAAAAACGCCGGAGGTCGACAACCGATTGCGGCGTCAGCGTTTCAAAAAAATGCACAAGCACATCAACACGGTCATTCATCACATTCCCGTCCCTTTGTGCACCAGCGCGAAATACCAGCGATAAGGCAGCAAGCGCAACAATTTCAGCCACAACGTGAAACGCCGCGGGAAATGAATTTCAAAGCTGCCGCACGCAAAACCGGCGATGATTTCCTGCGCAGCCTCATCGGCGCTGATCAGCGCGGGCATCTTGAAGGTGTTTTTGTCGGTCAACGGCGTCTTGACGAATCCCGGATTGATCAGATACACCGCGATGCCGCGTGGCGCAAGATCCAGATACAGCGTCTCTGCGAGATTGTTCAACGCCGCCTTGGTCGCACCATAAACCAGTGCGGTCGGCAGCCCGCCATAACCGGCAACGCTGGATACAATGGCCATGCCGCCAGAATTCTGCAGCAGCAATTGACGCACCACCGCAGGCAGACCGTTGATCACGCCGTTCAGATTGACATCAACCAGGCGGCGCGCGTCCGCCGCATCGAGTTCCCAGGCCCGCACCGGATGATGGGAGCCGGCGCACCACACCACGAGGTCAATGCTGCCCCAGGCCGACACCATTTGCTGCAAGGCCGGCAACACGGCAGCAGCGTCCGTGACATCCAGCGGCAGCACCAGTGTGCTTGCACCGGGCATTGCGGCGATCTGCGCCAGACCTGGTGTGCTGCGTGCGGACAAGGCGACTCGCGCACCCTGCGCCAGCAATGCGCGCGCCAGTGCGGCGCCGATGCCACTCGATGCACCGATGACCCACACCCGCTTGCCACGCCAGTCGCGGATGCACGGATTCAGGCTCATACGCTTGTCCTCATTTGCGCTTACTGAAACTCAGCGTTACTTCGCCGAGGCGGACGCCAAACTTGCTCATCACCGAACGATTGAGCATCACCTGTTCGTCCATCAAATACATCCAGTCATCAAAATCCACGGCATAGGTCTTGCCGTCCACTTCGAGATTAAGCACGTATTGCCAGCGCAGCGCATTGCCGTAGGCTTCGCCACGCGCTTCACCGACCACATCGGCTGCGGTGCCGCGATAACGGTGTTCATCTAGCCGGGTGATGGTCCATACCCGCTGGCTGCGCGTACCGTCGGCATATTCGAAGCGTTCATCCAGCGTGCCGGTGTCGCCCGCCCATTTCGCGTCAATGCGCACATAAAAGCGTTTGACCACTTTGCCGCTGCGATCCTGGAACACACCCCAGGCGTCTATCGTGCCGTCAAAATAACGGCGCAGGTCGAGCGCAGGTCGTTGATCGCGATAATCTTCCACCGCGACCGTGCCGCAACCCGCCAGCGCAAACACCATCAGGACCAGTGCGGCCCGCCACGTTTTCATAGTGCATCTCCTGTAAGCAACAATTTTGTGCGCCAGGAATCCGGCGCAATGAGCCACAACATCAGCGCTGCCGTGAGCTTGATCGCGCAGGGCAATAGCGCATAAACCCAGGGCAGCGCGGAACCCGCACCGGCAACAATGCCCGGCACATAACCCAGCGCCTGCAACAGCGGCAACGCGAGCCCCGCCGCCAGGGCCAGCGCAAGTTTTTCGAGCAAATGCCAGAGGCCGAAATAAGCACCATCGGGCCGTCCGTCCCGGCCTTCATCGTCATCGATGACATCCGCCAGCATCGAGGCCGGCAAGGCCAGATCGGCGCCGAAGGCCAGTCCCGACAACACACACACCACGGCAAACGCGAATACATCGCCGGGCCCGAGAAACCAGGCGCTGATGAATGCCGCAACCGCCAGCACCATCGCCAACAGCCAGGCGCGGGCCTTGCCGACATGCGCCGCAATGCGCACCCATGCCGGCATGCCGGCAGCGCCCGCGATGAAATACAGCACCAGGAACACCGCTGTCAGATCAGGCCGCAGCAGCACATCGGCGACATAAAACAACACCAGCGTCGCCGGGATCGCCGCGGCGACACCATTCACCAGAAAAATGGCGGCAAGACGGAGAAACCGCGGGTTGCGCAAGGGCTGCAGCACATCGTGCATTCGCAGGTTCGGGGCAAAGACGGGCGCCGCAACACGCGGCCCGGCCAATACCGTCAGTGCAACTGCTGCGACCAGCACCGGGGCATAAGCGATGCTGAACCACCCAAGTCCTGCAGCAGTGCCATACCGTTGCGCCAGCCACTCGGGAAAAGCCGCGGCAAGCAACACCCCTGTCAATGCCGCGGCACCGCGTGCAGCCGTGATGCGGGTGCGTTCGGCATAGTCCCGCGACCAGGCGCTGCCCAGCGCAAAATAACTGATGCTGGCTGCGCTCAAGCCGAGATAGACGAGGATCAGTGATAGTGACAGCCACAACGCCAGTCCGTTGCCATCAGCCGGCGGGTGAAACAGCAGAAACATGCCGGTGGCGATCACCGGCACCGCCGCGACCAGCATTGCTTTGCGTCCACCCCAGCGCTGCGGCACACGATCGGCCAGCAGCCCGAGCAGCGGATCGCTGACGGCATCGAGCACCCGCACTGCCAGCAACAGGACGCCGATCAAGGCCAGGTCGAGTCCCAGTCCGGAATAAAACTTCGGTGCATGCACATACACCGGCAATGCCGCTGCGGCCAGCGGTAGCGCTGCCGCGGCATAAGCCGCCAGCGCGCGCTTATTCAGGTCGGGCATCACGTCCGAGCAGCGCGGTGCGCAAATCCGGCGTCAGCGTGCGCGGATCCAGCCAGATCGCAAAAAAACCACGCGCGAACTCCGGCTCTTCGATCGCACCGAGGTAGGTCGTGGCAGAATAAAACAAGGCTCCGCGCTGCGGCACATGAACACCGATCAATCGACTGCCCGGCGCCACATCGGGAAACAGCTTGCGCATGGCAGTGCCCCAGCGCGTAAGCGCTGTCTCATCACCGACGCCAAGGCGACGCAGTTCGTCGACACTGGTTTCCGCCAGTTGTGTGCCGGTCACGCGGCGCGCATAACGGATGTCGAGTGCGTACGGCGCCTGTGCCTGCCAACGCCCATTCGGCGACCACAAGGCCGCGTCATAGACGTGAAAGCCCCACCAGCGCAGCGTCCCCTGGCCGATCATTCGACAGGTCTGCAGCAGGTTGCAGGCGGCGGCCGGCAACTCTGCCGCCGCGACAGGAGTGGCGAGCAGCACCAGCAGACTGAATGTGATGGCTTTATGCATGGACCAGCAGGGCCTGGGTCACATCGGTGGCTCGCGCGCGAAAACCGGCTTCGCAATAAGCGAGATAAAACCGCCAGGTGCGCATGAAGCGTTCATCGAAACCCTGCGCCTGCACCTGCGCTGCCACGCTGTTGAAACGTTCGTGCCAATGGCGCAGCGTTTCGGCGTAGTCGAGACCGAAGTCATGCATCTCCGCAACCGCCAGCCCCTGGTTTGCGGCAACTTCGCGAAACCGCTGCGGCGACGGCAACATGCCGCCGGGAAATATGTATTGCTGGATAAAGTCCGTACCGCTGCGATAACGCTCGAATTTGGCGTCGGCAATGGTGATCGACTGCACTACGGCGCGGCCGCCCGGGCGCAGGCAGTCGCGCAGCATCGCGAAATAGCCCGACCAGTAGCTTTCGCCGACGGCCTCGAACATTTCGATCGACACCACGTGATCAAACTGGCCGTCGAGATCACGATAATCCAGCAATTTCAATTCGACCCGATCCTGCAACCCGGCGGCGGCGATGCGCTGCTGCGCATATTCGAGTTGCACCGGCGAAATCGTGATGCCGGTGACACGACAACCCGCACGCGCCGCCTGCTCGGCAAATCCGCCCCAGCCACAACCCACTTCGAGGATATGTTGCCCGGGACGCACCTCCAGCGCGTGCAGGATGCGCGCGTACTTCGCGGTCTGCGCATCGGCCAGGCTGCGCACGGCGTCACCCTCGAACAGCGCCGCTGAATACGTCATCGTCGGATCCAGCCACAACCGATAAAAATCATTGCCGAGATCGTAGTGGGCATGGATGTTCTTGCGGCTGCCGCGACGGGAATTCGGCCGCAGCCAGTGCCGCAGCCGGTACACCAGCGTCGCCCACCAGCGACCGTGGATCGCCTGTTCGATAGCCTGTTCGTTCAGCGCGCCCAGCAACAGCAGTTGCATCAGGTCGCCGGAATCGGCACGGCCGGCGATGTAGGCCTCGGCCAGACCGATATCGCCGCGGCTCAACATGTCGCCGCAGACATTCCAGTCATGCAGCGTCAGCGTGGCATGCGGGCCGGGATTTTTCCCGGCAAAGGACAGGTTTCTGCCATCCGGACAACGCAACTCAATGCTGCCGCATTGCAATTGCGACAACAGCCGGAACAACCAGCGTGCAGCGGCCGGTTCGGTTTGGGATTGGATTACATTGCTGAGGACGTTATTCATCGGGTGGTCTTCTCTGCCGGCGGCAGGGGTTTGGAATAAAAGGGCACGCGCTTCAGCCAAAGCCGCAGTGCGTGATAATGGATGCGCAGCATCACGCCCAGCGTCATCCAGGGATAACGGAAAAAAGCGAATGCCAGGGCCGTGGTTCGCAGTGGCGCCGCAAGCCCGCCGACACTGGTCACCAGCCGCGCACCGCAACCGTCGTCGTAATCGATGCGAAAGCAGCAACGCGCACCGCTGTCGGTAAAACGAAAACGGTATTCGCCGGTAACCGGGAAAAACGGCGAAACATGGAACACCTTGCGCGCATTGAGCCAGTCGCCGGATGCAATCGGCCGCGCATCCGGATGGGCCACCAGATAATGGTGACGCTCGCCGAAGGTGTTGCTGACGGCCGCCAGTACCGCGCGCATTGCCCCGCTACGGTCATGGCACAGCCAGAAACTAACGGGGTTGAACACATAACCCAGTACGCGCGGAAAAGTCTGCAGCCAGATTGCGCCGTCAGCGCATTCCAGACCATTACGGGCCAGCAGGTCGCGCAGCCACGGTTCCAGCGCGCTGCCATCGCGGGGGCCGTGGTCGGCATCGTGAAAACTGAACAGGTTCCAGCGGTTGCGTGACATCAGGAGCGGCCAGCGCACGGGCGGCGCATCGACACGCAGGCGCATGAAAAAAATGCCATGGCGAAATGCATGCACCACGGGCGCCAGCCGGCGATGCATGACCTCGCCCGTGTAAAAAAGCGCGGCATTACTCATGCCGCAACCCTCAGCACCTGGGGCTGCGCCAGCCATGGTGCGGTAACACCCAGATCCGCGGCCACTGCCATGCCGGCCTTCAATCCGTCTTCGTGAAAACCATAACCGGTCCAGGCGCCGCAGAACCAGGTATTGTGCCGTCCCTGCAACTGCGGCAAACGCGCCTGTGCGGCGATGCCGGCCTGATCGAATACCGGATGGGCATAGCTGTAACGGTCAATGACCGCCTCCGATCGCGGCTCATCACCCGGATTCAGCGTGACAATGACCGGCCGGCGGAACGACAGCGGCTGCAGCTTGTTGATCAGATAGCTGACACCCACCGGCTGTGCCTGCGCCGCACTGTCATGCGCATGGTAATTCCATGCTGACCAAGCCGCGAGCGACCGCGGCAGGAAGCGCTCGTCGGTGTGCAGAATCACGGCGTTGTCCTGATAACGAATCGCGCCCAGCACTGCGCGTTCGGTCGCATCGGCATCGCCAAGCAGACGCAACGCCTGGTCACTGTGGCAGGCCAGAACCACGGCATCAAAATTCTGCGTATCACCCCCGGCCAGTTGTAATCTTGCGCCACCCGTGCCGCGCAACACCGAAACCACGGGGGTGTTGACGCGCACTGTCCCGATCTCCGTCGCCAGCCGGGCGACATACCTCCGTGCGCCGCCGATCACGGTGCGCCATTGCGGCCGGTCGCTGACCTGCAACAAGCCATGGTTGGCACAGAAGGCAAAAAAAGTCCGCGCCGGGTAATCAAGCATCGCCGCCGCCGGGCAGGACCAGATCGCACCCGCCATCGGCAACAGGTACCAGTCGCGGAAAGCCCGGCCATATCCGCCAGCAGCGAGAAATTCGCCCAGGGTCGCCGCAAAACTGCCGCTGCCCTGCGCGATGGCAGTTGCTTGTTTATTAAATCGCAGGATGTCGGACAACATACCCCAGAACCGCGGCCGCAGCAGGTTGCGACGTTGGGCAAACACGGCCGCCAGATTGCTGCCCGCCCACTCGATATTTTCGGCGGCAATCCGTACCGAAAACGACATGTCACTGGGGCAGGATGCAATGTCCAAATAATCGAACAATGCGATCAGCTGGGGATAGGTGCGGTCGTTGAACACCAGAAAACCGGTATCGACCGGCGCGGTCACGCCATCCAGCGTCACGTCGACGGTATGCGTATGGCCACCGAGGTAGTCGTTGGCCTCGAACAGGGTCACATCATGGGCGCGCGACAGCAGCCAGGCCGCGGACAGCCCGGCAATGCCGGCGCCAACGACGGCAATGCGCTGCCCTGCCGGCTGGCAATGCTGCCCCCGCTTCATAGTGATGCCCTGACGCACAGGCGCCGCAAAATATCGTTCATTGGATGTCCATGACAGAAAAGCCGGATGTCGGATGCAATGCCGGAATTCCCCGGCAATGCGTTGACTTTGTCTAACTGCTGACCAATAATGTCCAGGTCAATGATGCCTTTAACAGGCAAAAATTCCCATTTTTTGGCTATTAAAGCCACTTCTGTCCAAGACAATATGCAAACAGCCGTTGATCTGCCGGATGACGCCCTCTACAACATTGCCGCCGTGGAACGTGATACCGGCCTGTCCAAGGACACGCTGCGGGTATGGGAGCGCCGCTACGGTTTTCCCGCACCGGTACGCGACCAGAACGACGAGCGCTTGTACTCGACTGGCCAGCTCGAAAAGCTGCGCCTGCTGCGTCTGCTGATCGACTACGGCCACCGGCCGGGCAAGATCATCAATCAAAGCAACACCGAACTCACGCAGCTGATTGCCTCGCGCGCGCCCGAACAAACGCCGCCGCCGGAAATTGCGGCCTTGCTCGACCTGCTGACCAGCCATGACACCGACGGTTTTCGCAACGCGCTGCTGCAGGCTCTGATGAAACAGGGGCTGCTGCGCTTCGTCACCGAAACCGTGGCTGCGCTCAACCACTGGATCGGCGAGGCCTGGCTGGCTGGAAAAATCGCCGTGTTCGATGAACATCTGTACTCGGAACACATCCAGAACATTCTGCGCAACGCGATCATCGCGCAGCCAGGCCGCGGGTCCGCACCACGGGTGTTGCTGACTTCGCTGCCCGGCGAAAAACACCGCATCGGCCTGCTGATGGTGGAAGCAGTACTGGTGGCCGAAGGCGGCGCCTGTGTCGCGCTGGGCACCGAAACACCGGTGATCGACATCAAGAACGCCGCGCCCGCCTACAAGGTCGATGTCGTCGCGCTTTCCTTCAGCAGCGCCTTCACCCAGAACGCGGCGCTGGCGGGACTTTCCGAACTGCGCGCGTTGCTGCCCGAGGGCATTGAGGTCTGGGGCGGCGGCGGCGCGCTCGCGCGCGCGCGCAAACCGCCCACAGGCACCCTGCTGCTGCGCTCGTTCGACGACATGCGTTATGCGCTGGAGCGCTGGCGCGTCGAACATGCACAGAGCTGATACCGCACTGCGCCCAGCAACATTCCGGCAACAATTGCGTGACCATAATATGTCTCCCACTGCCCGCGAGGCCAAGGAGCCCCTGATGCAGCCCAATACCGAGTTTGTTACCACCACCCGCATGCTCTATCCGGAGATCTTCAAATCGCTGGAGCGCATCCGCTGGAACATGGCCGACGATGTGCCCTGGGATTCCTTCGACGGTTCGCAACTCACCGACGAACAGGCGCTGACCATCAAAATGAACGCCATCACCGAGTGGGCGGCGCTGCCGGCGACGGAAATGTTCCTGCGCGACAATCAGCACGACAGCGATTTCTCCGCCTTCATGTCGGTGTGGTTCTACGAGGAACAGAAACACTCGCTGGTGCTGATTGATTACCTGCGGCGTTTCCGTCCGGAATTCGCACCGACACCGGAGGAACTGCACGCCGTACGTTTCAGCTTCGACCCGGCGCCGCCGCTGGAGACCTTGATGCTGCATTTCTGCGGCGAAATCCGCCTCAATCACTGGTACCGCTGCGCAATGCAGTGGCACACCGAGCCGGTGATCCGCCATATCTATAACCTGATCGCGCGCGACGAAGCGCGTCATGGTGGCGCCTACCTGCAGTACATGAAACGCGCGCTGAATACCTTCGGCGAATCGGCGCGCGCGGCCTTCGCCAAGGTCGGCGTACTGATGGCCAGCTCCGGCCGCAGCGGCAAGCCGCTGCATCCGACCAGCCTGCACGTCAACAAAAGCCTGTTTCCGCAGGACACCGTGCAAAGCAAACTCCCGGATCCGGCCTGGCTCGAACGCTGGCTGGATGAACAGATTCGTTTCGACCGCGACTGGGAACAGAAGGTGGTCACGGTCATCCTGCACAACCTGTCACTGCTGTTCGGTCGAAAATTCGAATCGGTGAAAGACCTCAACCGCTTCCGCAAGGAAATGGCCACCGCCTGAATGCGGTCTCCGGCATGCCGGCGTTTGTCGCAGCCCGCGCGCCCGCGTAGACTGCGCCCTCATGCACGACACTCCGGATTTTGAACGGCGCATCTGCGCCCCTGGCGACGCTGCGACGCGCGCAGCCCGATTGTCCCGGCCGCTGGTGTTCACCAATGGCGTGTTCGACATCCTGCACCGCGGCCACGTCACCTACCTCGCACAGGCGCGCGCCCTCGGTGCCAGCCTGGTGGTCGCACTGAACAGCGATGCGTCCGCCAAACGCCTGGGCAAAGGGGATGACCGACCGATCAACACGCTGGCCGACCGCGCGGCCGTGGTCGCTGCACTGGGCTGCGTCGACCTGGTCACCTGGTTCGATGCCGACACGCCGCTGGAACTGATCCTCGCGCTGAAACCCGGCGTGCTGGTCAAGGGCGGTGACTGGAAAGAGGACGCCATCGTCGGTGCCCGCGAAGTGCGCAGCTGGGGTGGTGCCGTGCATTCCATCGCCTTCGCCCACCAGCGTTCGACTACGGCACTGCTGGCCAAAGTGCGCACAGCAGGCGCCCGTTGAGTGAGCGCGCGCTTACTTTGTTAACTAATTGTTTTTATTGATATTTTTATGATTTCGCCGGCGTAATGACCGGACAACTCCCAGTCTTGATTTCAGCCGCCGGAAAGTCCTTCTGTAACTCTGTCAGCCGCGCAATCGTCGCGGCAGCGGGATCACTCACCACAAACGCCACCTGCTTCAGAAACCGTTCGCGCCGCGTGATCATGGCCGAGCGCACGCCACGCGCGCGCAGGCGTTCGAGTTCGGATTTCGCCGCATCTTCGTTTTTGAACAGCCCCAGCGACACCGCATTGCGCCAGGGTCCGGCGTCTGTGACCACAAAAAACTCCGCCACGCCCAGCGCCTTCAGTTCGCCGACTTTGCGGTCGATCTCGCCTTTGGTTTTTAACGGCGCCATGTGTACCCAGTAGCCGTCGACCTCCGTAACCCGGCGTTGCGTGGTCCCGGCCGGCAGTCCCAAGGCGGCTAATGCCGCATCGGCACGCGCCACCTCGACCCCGGCAAACGGACCCCATTCGGCACACGAAGTCGGTACTGCAATGGCGGCGGGCAGCGGTGACACTGCCGCGGGCGCAACTGGAACGGAAACAGGAGCCATCGTCGTAGCCAGCGCCACCGAAGACACCGCCTCGACAGCGACCGGCACAATTTTCTCCGGACTGATCTGCAACGCGGCAATCTGCGCTGCCGCCTCGTCCGTCCCGCTCAACAGACGGTGATAGGCAAAAAAACCGATATTGGTGAGTAACAGCAACAGCAGCAAAATTCGTATCGCTGGCTGACTCATGGCTGACCGACTCTCGTTGACTGATTCACGTTGCCTGACTCACGTTGACCGACTTCATGACTGGCCTGCGGGCTGCAGCGCAATCTGCAGCAATCCTTCCAGCACCAGATTATCCACAACCGTCACCGGCGGGTTAAGACGTTTTTCGATCAGCGCTGCGCCGCCGCCGGACAACACCACCGGCGGCGTGGCGCCCGCGCTCTCTTCCAGATAACGCACCATGCGTTCAACGGCGCCGGCCAGCGCATTGACCGCGCCGCTGAATATGGCATCGCCGGTATTGTCGGGAAAATAACTGAACGCGCCCTCACGCGCCGCCAGGTTGGCGGTGTCACGAGCCAGCGCATCGCGCATCAGCGTCGCACCGGGCACGATGCAGCCGCCCAGAAACACGCCCTCGGCACTGAGCGCATCCACAGTCATGGTCGTCCCCACATTCACCACCACGCAGGCGGCCTGGATCAGATGCCAGGCACCGATCATTGCCGCCCAGCGGTCCGGCCCCAGGGTCTCCGGTGCAGCGTAGCCGCTGCTGACCCCGCATTGCGCCGAGGCGCCGGTGATCCATAACGGTTGCGGCGCGGTGGAATTCAGCACCGCCGCAACCTGCACCCGCGCAGCAGCGCCGGCCACGTTTGAAATCACCGTCCGCTGCGCCACCGGCAGACCGGCAAATTCGCTCGCCAGTTCACCGGCACTCTCCGTCGCCACCCAGCCCTGGCGCACCCAGCCACCGGTCTCGCTGTAACCCCACTTGATGCGGGTATTGCCAATGTCGATCGCCAGTATGTTCATGCACCGGCTCCCGCTGCAAGCGGACGCAGGCTGACTTCGCCGCTGTGGTGGCGTGCAACGCCGGTTGCCGTTTCTAGCAGCAATACGCCGTCATCAGCCACGCCTCGCACCCGCCCGCTCAGCTGTTGGCCATCGGGCAGGGTCAGACAGACCGGTTGATCCTGATGCGCGTGCAGCAGTTGCCATTCCTCGCGCAAGGGCGCGAACCCGCCGGCGGCGAATCCTTCCAGTACCGCGGCCAGTTCCACCAGCAGCGAAGCCAGCAAGCGGTTGCGATCTGCCGGCGCGCCCGTGACCGTCTCCAGATCGGCCACCGGCTGGTCGACCGCGGCATACACGCGTGGATCAGAGCGCACATTGATGCCAATACCGATCACCGCGGCGCTCGGCCCCAGCACATCGCCCTGCATTTCGATCAGGATGCCGGCGAGTTTACCGCCGGGCAGCACCACGTCATTGGGCCATTTGAGCTGCGCATCGCGGGCGCCCGCCGCGCGCAGCACCCGCGCCAGCGCCACCCCCACGGCCAGACTCAGACCAGCCAGCTCACGCGCCCCCTGTGCAAACCGCCACAACAACGAAAACGTCAGCGTACTGCCGATGCCGGATTGCCAGACCCGTCCGCGTCGCCCGCGACCCGCCGTCTGCGCCTCTGCCGCCAGGACGAGCCCGCTGCGTGCGCCCTGTGCCACACGCAGCATCAATTGGGTATTGGTCGAATCCACGGTGTCACAGATTTCGAGGGTAATGCCGGCGGCATGCACCCCCGGAGACCGCCGGATGCTCTCGGCATCAAGCAGCGATACCGCCCGCTCCAGCCGATAGCCGCGGCCGTGCACTTTCTCGACCTGGAATCCGGCGCCGGTGATTTCCCGGATGCCGTACCAGACGGCGCTGCGCGTGACACCCAGCGCGCGCGCCATGGTTTCGCCGGAATGGAAATCGCCGTCTGCCAACAGGCGCAAGGTTTGGAAAGCCGTGGTTTTCATATGAATCGCGCAGAATAACCCAACAACGCTAAGATATCGCCTCACCTTTAAGGGAGGTGTCATGAGAACAATAATATGGACCGTATTTTCGAGTTTACTGGCGATGTTTTCGCAGCAGGCGCCGGCGCAGACGTTTCCGGCAAAACCCATTCGCATCATCGTACCGTTTCCGGCCGGCGGCACCTCCGACATCCTGACCCGCCTGATCGGAGCCAAGCTGACGGAAGCCTGGGGCCAACCGGTACTGGCCGATAATCGCCCCGGTGCCAACGGCAACATCGGCGCCGATGTGGTGGCCCGCGCCGCAGCCGACGGTTACACATTGGCGCTGATGGATGTCGGCAACCTCGCCATCAGTCCCAGCGTATTCCCGAAAATGCCCTTCGACATCCTGAAAGATTTCGCGACGGTCACTGTCGTATCGTACTCGCCGCATATTCTGGCGACACACCCGAGCATGCCGGTCAAAACCGTCAAGGAACTGATCACGCTGGCCAAGGCAAAGCCCGGCAAACTCAATTACGCCACCGACTTGGTGGTGCGCCGCACATGGCGGGGCTGATGTTTGCCTATCGTTCGGGGATCAATTGGGCCTACATCCCCACCAAGGGCGGCTTTGCCAACATCCTGATCGTGACCACCGGCGAAGCCGATCTGCTGTTCAACGGCATGCTGGCCACGCTGCCGCACACCAGGAGCGGTCGCCTGCGCCTGATCGCGGTTTCCAGCGACAAGCGTTTTCCGTCACTGCCTGACACGCCGGTTGTCGCTGAAACACCCGGCCTCGAAGGTTTTGTCACCGGCTCCTGGCAGGGCGTACTGGCGCCGGCGAAAACCCCAACGGAGCTGGTCGCCAAGTTACAGACCGAAATTTCCCGCATCATCCATATGCCCGACATGAAGGAAAAACTGTCCAGCCAGGGCGCAGACCCGATCGGCAACAGCCCGGCTGAAATGGCGAAATGGCTGGCTGCAGAAAAAGACCGCTGGGCAAAACTGATCAAAGCGACCGGGTTCCAGCTTGAACAATAATTCACCGTGCCGAATATCGTGAACGAGCCTGCCTCGCCGGCAACAACCGGGGCCGACGCCATCCTGCGTGCCGCCTTCGACGTGATGCGCGTCGGCATCTGCCTGATCGATGCACAGGGCTGCTTCGTATCCGCCAATCAGGCGTTTTGCGCGATGAGCGGCTTTACAGCCGACGAACTCGTCGGCAAGCCCTGGACCATGGCCGCACCGCCGGAAGTCGCCGCGCGGGCCGGCGCCTTCCTGCGTGCAGTCCTCGCCGATTCACCGGACATTCCGGATCGCTGGAAACTCAAACGCAAGGATGGCTCGCTGATTGATACGCTGATCAGCTTCCGGCCGCTGCAGTACGCCGGCGCACAATTCGCGGTGCTGAGTTTTTCCGACATCACCGATGCCAAACGTGCCGACGACCGCATCCGCGACCACAACCGCGGCCTGGAGCGCAGCATCGCCGAGCGCACAGCCGTCATCCGCCGCAACCGCAATGTGCTGCTGGAACTGGCTGCACTCGACAAAAGTGACCGGCAAATGGCGCTGCAGTCCATACTCGGCGCCGCCGCGCGCACGCTGGAACTCGAACGCGTCAGTTACTGGCGGCTGGCCGGTGACGCGACCGCGATCGAATGTGAAATGCTCTACGTGCTGTCGCGCGGCAGTGTCGACGCCACATTTGCCGGCGCGCGCCTGACGTCGGCGCGTTATCCGCGATATTTCGCCGCCATTCTCGAAAACCGTCCGGTCGTCGCCGCAGAGGCGCAAACCAATCCGGCGACCGCCGAGTTCACACCGGATTATCTGATTCCGCGAAACATCAGCTCGATGCTGGATGTTCCGGTCTGGCTGCGCGGCAAGGTCGTCGGCGTACTTTGCCATGAACATGTCGGTCCGGCGCGGGAATGGACTGCGGAAGATATCGATTTTGCGTCCTCCGCCGCGACCATGATTTCCCTGACACTGGAGGAGGCACGACGGCACGAACTGAACGAGGCACTGGTCCGCTCGGAAGAGAAATACCGCCATGTGGTCGAGAATGCCAGTGAAGCCATTCTTATCGCGCAGGACGGACGCATCCGTTACGCCAATCCGCAGACCTCGCGTCTTTCCGGATACGCTCCGGAAGAACTGGACGCAAAACCATTCCTCGATTTTGTTTACAGCGAGGACAAGCAACTGGTTGCCGAGAACTATATGAAACGACTGCGCGGCGAGCAGGCAGAGAGCAGTTACGATTTCCGCATCATCGACAAACATAAACAATTACGCTGGCTCAGCATCAACGCCGTAACCCTGGAGTGGGAAGGCCGCCCGGCAACGCTCAACTTCCTGACTGACATCACCGAACGCCGCCGCGCCGAGGAGGAGGTGCGCCGCGCACTGGCCAAGGAGCGGGAACTGAACGAACTGAAATCGCGTTTCGTCGCCATGACCTCACACGAATTCCGCACGCCTCTGGCCACCATCCTGTCGTCCACCGAACTGCTCGACCGCCACCACGAGCGGCTGTCGGCCGATGAACGCCATACGATACTGCGCAGGATCGCCGCCGGCGTCGACCGCATGGCGCGCATGCTCGACAACGTGCTGACCATCGGGCGCGCCGAGACCGAGGCCATGAACTTCAGCCCTGCGCCACTCGATCTGCCCGGCCTGTGCCGCCAACTCGTCGACGAGGCGCGCGCAGGCGCCGACCGCGACATCCGCTTTGAATTCTCCGGGGAGCAGGCGACCGTCGAGATGGATGAAAAACTGCTGCGCCACGCCCTGGGCAACCTGTTGTCAAACGCGGTGAAATATTCGCAGCAAGGCAGTCGCGTCATTTTTAATGCCCGTATTGCCGATACCGCGGCGGCTTTTGAAATCATCGACGAAGGCATCGGCATCCCGCAGCAGGATCATGAGCGCCTGTTCGAGGCATTCCATCGTGCGCGCAACGTCGGCAATATCGCCGGCACCGGTCTCGGACTTGCCATCGTCAAGAAATCGGTGGAACTGCACGGTGGCAGCATCGCATTCACCAGTGAAATCGGCCGCGGCACCCGCTTCACCGTGACGCTGCCGCTTCACATAACCACGACTACCAGGCGCTGACATGACAACCATCCTGGTCATCGAAGACGAGGCACCGATCCGCGAAAATCTGCAGCAGATGCTGCGGCTTGAAGGTTATGCAGTGCTGGAAGCCGCTGATGGCGTGTCCGGCATCGAAACCGCCCGCACATCGCATCCGGACCTGATCCTGTGTGACATCCTGATGCCCGGCGTGGACGGTTACGGCGTACTCGCTGAATTGCGCGGCGCTCCGGACATGGCGGCCACTCCCTTTATCTTCCTGACCGCCAGCGCCAACCTCGAAGACCGCTCGCAGGCCCTCAAGCGCGGCGCCGACGATTACCTGATCAAGCCTTTCAAAATTGCCGATCTGCTGGCGGCCATCAAGCGGCAACTCGACAAAAAAACAAACAACAGGCAATGACGATGACACTGAAGATGAAAAAAATACTGGTAATCGAAGACGAAGCCGACCTGCGGGAAAGCATTGTGAGTTTTCTGCAGGCCGAAGGTTATGTGGTCATCGTCGCGGAAAACGGCGAACAGGGCGTAGACATCGCCGTCCGGGAAATACCCGACCTCGTGGTCTGCGACATCGCAATGCCGCAGATGGACGGATTCGGTGCGCTGTTCAGCCTGCGTGAGAACGTCACCACGTCGCACATCCCGTTCATCTTCCTGACCGCGAGCAACCGTGTCTACGACCGCAAGTTCGGCTTTGAGCTGGGCGCCAACGATTACATCACCAAACCGTTCTCGTTCGATGTGCTGCTCGCCGCCATCGACAAGCGCCTGCCTGCCGACGCTCCATGAAGCGTCAGATCATCGCCATTGGTGGCGCAGCCCTGACCCCCGAACTTGATAACCTGCTGCTGGTCGACTACTTCCTCAAACAAACCGGCAAGCGCAAACCGAAGGTCTGCTTCATCGGCACCGCGCACGGCGACACCGAAACCGGACGACTGCGCTTTTATGCCGGAATGAGCCGGTTCACCTGTACACCGACCCACCTGCCGCTGTTCGCACGCACGCCGCGCGACCTCGCATCGTTTGTGCTTGAACAGGACGCCATCTTTGTCGGTGGCGGCAATACCCGCAGCATGCTCGCGGTATGGCGCGACTGGGGACTGGATGTCCATTTGCGCACGGCCTGGCAGCGCGGCGTCGTGCTTGGCGGCTGGAGCGCGGGTTCGATCTGCTGGTTTGAACAGGGCATCACCGATTCCAGCGCCGGGCCGCTGACCACGCTCGACTGCCTGGGCTTCCTGCCGGGCAGCAATTGCCCGCATTACGACAGCGAAGCGCTGCGCCGTCCGACCTACCGTCGACTGATCGCCTCCGGCAAAACCGCCGAAGGCTATGCCGCGGACGATGGCGTCGCCCTGCATTTCATCGACGGCCGGCTGGCGCGTGCGGTATCCAACCGGCCACGGGCTCGCGGCTGGCGCCTGTCCCGGGTCGGCAAACGCGCGGTGGAACGCGCTCTGCCCACGCGTTACCTCGGAAAACGCTGATTCCCCCGTTGCCTGGGGGTAAAATGCCTCCTTACTCAGCAACCGTTTGCCCAGCATGGCCAAAAACGCGAAGTCCGGTGCCGAACCGGCGGCAGCCTCCACCTCGAATTTCATCCGCAGCCACATCGAAGCCGACCTCGCCGCCGGCCGGTATGCCAGTCGCACCTGGGGCGGCAAACCGGGGCCGGCGCGCGCCCACGCCGGAGCCGCTGTTGACGCGGCAAAAATCCGCACCCGCTTTCCGCCGGAGCCCAACGGTTACCTGCACCTCGGCCATGCCAAGTCGATCTGCCTGAACTTCGGCCTCGCACTGCATTACGGCGGTGCCTGTCACCTGCGCTTCGACGACACCAATCCGGAGAAGGAAGAGCAGGAATACGTCGACTCGATACGCGATGCGGTGCAGTGGCTGGGCTTTGACTGGGGCCCGGACCTGTATTTCGCCAGCGACTATTTTGATTTCATGTACGAAGCGGCGGAGCACCTGATCACTGCAGGCCACGCCTACATCGATGAACAAAGCGCGGAAGAAATGCGCGCCAACCGCGGCACGCTGACCCAGCCCGGCCGTCCCGGCCCGTGGCGCGACCGCCCGGCAACGGAATCGCTGGCGCGTTTCCGTGAAATGCGTGAAGGCAAACACGCCGAAGGCAGCATGGTACTGCGCGCGAAAATCGACATCGCATCGCCCAACATCAACCTGCGCGATCCGACGATCTACCGCATCCGCAAAGCCACGCACCACCGCACCGGAGATACCTGGTGCATCTACCCGATGTACACCTACGCGCATCCACTTGAAGATGCGCTGGAACAGATCACGCATTCACTCTGCACCCTGGAATTCGAGGACCAGCGGCCGTTTTACGACTGGCTGCTCGGCAAACTCGCCGACGGCGGCCTGCTGGCACGGCCGCTGCCGCAGCAGATCGAATTCGCACGACTCAATCTGACCTATGTCGTGCTGTCCAAACGCAAACTGATCCAGCTGGTCGCCGAAAAGCACGTCGACGGCTGGGACGATCCGCGCCTGCCCACCCTCGCCGGCGCGCGCCGCCGCGGTTACACGCCGGAAGGTTTCCGCCGTTTTGCCGAACGCATCGGCGTATCCAAAGCCGACTCGTGGATTGATTATTCGGTGCTCGAAGACTGCATGCGCGAGCACCTCAATGAAGTGGCCGAACGCCGCATCGCCGTGCTCGACCCGGTGAAACTGGTGATCAGCAATTATCCACAGGGGCAGCAGGAAGACTGCTTTGCGCCCAACCATCCGCAAAAACCGGAGTTGGGCAAACGCGTGCTGCCGCTGACGCGTGAACTGTGGATTGAGCGCGAAGACTTCATGGAAACGCCGTCCAAGGGATTTTTCCGCCTGTTCCCGGGCAACAGTGTGCGGCTGCGTTATGGTTATGTCGTCAAATGCACCGGCTGCAAAAAGGACGATGCGGGACGCCTGACCGAGGTTCATTGCGAGTACCTGCCTGAAACCAAATCAGGCACGCCGGGCGCCGAAACGGTAAAAGTCAAAGGCAACATTCACTGGGTCAGCACGACACACGCCTGCGCCACCGAAGTCCGGCTCTACGACCGCCTGTTCCGCGAAGCGCATCCGGGTGCCGGCGAACGGGATTTCCTGCTCGACCTGAATCCGGATTCACAAAAAATCGTGACCGCGCAACTGGAGCCGGCGCTGCGCGACGCGTTGCCCGGCACGCGTTTCCAGTTTGAACGCCACGGTTATTTTGTCGCTGACAGCCGGGACTCCCGGCCGCAGGCCCCGGTGTTCAACCGCGCGGTCACGCTGCGCGATTCATGGGTCAAATAGAAAATTTCATCAGAGGATTTCCGGCATGAGCACAACCATCCGAACCGCAGTCATCACCGGCGCCGGCAGCGGCATCGGCAAAGCCACCGCATTGGCTTTTCTGAAAGACGGCTGGAACGTGGCCCTGGTGGGCCGTCGCCAGAATGTGCTGGAGGAAGCCCTCGCCGAAGCCGGCGCTGACGCCGCGCGTGGCATGGCGGTGCCGACCGACGTCTCTGATCCGCAATCTGTGGCCGCGTTGTTTGCCGCGGTGAAACAGCGCTACGGCCGCGTCGATGTGCTGTTCAACAACGCCGGACTGAATGCGCCGGGCGTGCCCTTCGAAGACCTGCCTTACGAAAAATGGAAAGCGGTAGTCGACACCAACCTGAGCGGTTCATTCCTCTGCGCGCAGGCCGCTTTTCGCGTGATGAAGGAACAGACACCGCAGGGCGGACGCATCATCAACAACGGATCGATCTCGGCGCACGCACCGCGCCCGGACTCTGCCCCCTACACTGCATCCAAACACGGCGTCTCCGGCCTCACCCGCACCATGTCGCTGGACGGCCGCAAATACGGCATTGCCTGCTGCCAGATAGATGTCGGCAATGCGATGACCGAACTCGCAGCGCGCATGGCCAAGGGCGTCAAGCAGGCCGATGGCACGGTAAAAACCGAACCGATGATTGATGTCAGTGATGTCGCGCGGTCCGTGCTGTTCATGGCCAGCCAGCCGCCGGGCGTCAACATCTACCACCTGATGGTGATGGCCACCAACATGCCCTACGCCGGACGGGGCTGACCCCGAAGGTTTCCGCAGAAAGCCCGCCTTGAAATCGATGATCCATGACAAGCGCAAGCTGATCATCACGCTGTCGTTGCTGCTGAGCGTCGGTTTTGCGGCAACCACACTGGTCAACTATTACGTGTCCAAGGCGGCCATCCGAGAGTCAATCGTTGCCAGCGAGTTGCCGCTGACATCGGACAACATTTACACCGAAATCCAGAAGGACCTGATCCGCCCCACGGTCATTTCATCAATGATGGCCAGCGACACGTTCCTGCGCGACTGGGTGATCACCGGCGAGAGTGACGTGGCCAAGATGACCCGTTACCTGCGCGAGATCAAGGATCGTTACGGTGCATTCACCAGTTTTTTCATTTCTGAAAAAACCCGCATTTATTACCAGACGGAAGGCGTGCTGAAACAGGTGCGGGAGGAAGAACCGCGGGATGCATGGTATTTCCGGGTGCGCAAGATGGACGCGCCCTATGAAATCAACATGGATCCGGATCTCGCCAACAAGGATACGCTGACGATTTTCATCAATTACCGTGTGCTCGATTACGCCGGCAACTACATCGGCACGACTGGGGTCGGTCTCACCGTGGACGCGGTGCGAAAACTGATTGCCGACTACCAGAAGCGCTACCAGCGCAACATCTATTTCGTCGACAAAAAAGGCCAGCTCGCGCTGTTCGGCAACGACACGGTCGCCCCCGGAACCAGCATCCATACGATGGAGGGCCTGGGCGAGATCGCGCCGCGCATTCTCAAGGCGGGAACGGGCAACTTCCAGTACCGCAGCGGCGGACTCGACTACCTGCTCAATGTGCGCTTCATCCCCGAGCTTGACTGGTATCTGTTCGTCGAGCGGGCGGAGAACGGTGCCCTCGAGGGGATCCGCAACACGCTTTACCTCAACTTGGCCATCTGCTTCCTGATCACCGTCTTCGTGCTGTTCGCAACCAGCCTGACCATCAATCGCTATCAGGGCAGGCTGGAAAAAATGGCAACCACCGACAAGCTGACCGGCCTCGCCAACCGCCAGGCCTTCGACCTGCTCGTGCAACAGGCGATCCGTGAGCAGCCCCGTGCGCACCTCCGGATGCTCGCCATCCTGATCGACATCGACAATTTCAAGGCCATCAATGACCGCCTGGGACACCTGGCCGGCGACAGCGTGATCCGCCAGGTTGCGGCGACGATCAAAAAAACGCTGCGCAAGGCCGACATCGTCTGTCGCTGGGGCGGCGAAGAATTCCTGGTCGTAGTCAAAAACGTTGCGGAAACCGAAGGCCGCCAGCTGGCCGAAAAAATCCGCAACGCCGTCGCGTCCGGCGGATACCACCACAAGGGCGAAACCATTGCCGTAACCATCAGTCTCGGCATCGCGTTACACAGCGAAAACGAAACCCAGGATCAGCTGATCGCGCGCGCTGATCAGGCGATGTACGCCGCCAAGAACGCCGGGCGCAACCTCGTGCGTGCGGCCTGATACCGGTCAGTCGTCGGCCGGACTGCCGCGCGTTACAAATAAATATCAATAAAAACAATAACTTATATAATAACTACGCCTTCAAGGGCTTGAACCGCAAACGCTTGGGCTTGGCGCCTTCTTCACCCAGACGCTTGCGTTTGTCGGCTTCGTATTCCTGGTAGTTGCCGGAGAAAAACACCGCCTGCGAATCGCCTTCGAAAGCGAGGATGTGGGTGGCGATGCGGTCAAGGAACCAGCGCAGCGATCGTGCGAAATCACCCGCACGCAGCCCGCGAACTTGAGCAGCGCGTCTTCCAGCATGCTTATAACTTATCGCCGGTTGCCCATCCAAGGCGCAAATCAATCTGACTAACGCAGTATCCGGGCTTACTTCTGAGAGTAGGACACCAGTTCGATACGCTCACTGCGCCGTATGGTGCCCCGGGAATGACGGTTCATATCCTCCCAGGCAATAAAGCGCCGCACGCCAGGGGCGATCCAGTAGCGTGTCTGCAAGGAGATGATGCCCGAGTTCTTGTTGGCCGGAGTAAAGCCGGTCGCCTCTATTTTGAAAGCATCGAATCTGCCCGCGGGAACGGTGACCTGTTCTCTCGCGACGACCTTGAAATCATAATCCACGTCGAACACGCCGCCGCGGTCCGGCAGCATCCGCTGCCATCGCGCGGACCAGCGCTTGCCCAAACTGTACTCGGGAATGAAGAACTGACTGCCGGTAATCTCGACACCCCGCTGATTCCTTCGCGGGTTGCCCAGCAAATCTGTCACAAAGCCGCCCTCGTTGAAAATCACCTCGCTGTCGGTAATCGCAGTGACGTGTCGCCTAAAGGTACGCGTTTCGAGCTCAGTCAGCATGTCGAATTCACGATAGCGAAACAGATCTCCGACTTTGTAGTTGGTATCAGCCTTCACCGTGCCTTTGGTGAACGGATTCTTGGTATCGGAGATGATTTCGATCCGCTTCTCGCCCTTGCGGGCGAGCACACGGTCGAGCTGGAATTGCGCCAACTCGGAAAAACGTCCGCTCGGAAAACGCAGCAGATAAGATTCCAGCAGCTCTGGTTCGGTCGAGTTTTTGAGTTTTTCCCAATGCGCGAACTCTTCCTGATACTGGCGTTCAGCGAGTGCTTTCGGGTCGACGGCCACTACCGGTGATTGCGAGCGCTTGCGCTCCGCCTCCAGCCGCGCGACCTCCTCTTTGCGCCGGCGTTCCGCCTCTTCTTCAGCGCGTCGGGCTTCACGCAGCGCCTCATCCATTTTGCGCTTGCGTTCGGCTTCCTCTGCAATCCGTTGCTGCTCCTGCCGTGCCAGTTGTTCCCGGTAAATGCGGTCCGCTTCTTCCCCCGCCCGCTGCGCTTCCCGCCGTACTTCTTCTTCCCGGAGTTTGCGTTCGGACTCTACAGCCGCACGCTGCGCCTCCTTAAGCGCCAGCTCCTGCTGGCGTTTACGTTCCGCTTCATCGGCAAGTCGCTTCTGCTCCAATGCGGCAAGCTCTTCCTTGCGCTGGCGCTCGGCCTTATCCGCTGCGATCTGGGCTTGCTTGCGCGCTTCCTCAAGTTTGCGCTGGCGCTCGGCCTCCTCGGCCAGGCGTTGTTTTTCACGCGCCGCTTCCTGCTCCTTGCGCAGGCGTTCAAGCTCCAATTCCGCCTGAACCGCCAGCGCCCGCGGCGGCACGAAAAAGAAATCTTCTTCGAGCGAAGTGCTCTCCCACGGAATCTGCTGGCCATTGGTGCGACGGCGCACCTGCAGTCGCACCCGCTTGAATACATCCTCGACCTTGGCTTCCGGCACCGCGATTTCCTTCAGCAGGTGCTCGGTATACAGACCGTTGACGCCCGTGCCATCACTCGCCACATTGCCCGGCGCAGTGGCATAGGCGAGCAGTGTGCTCGGCGGCGCATCCGTTTGCGACAAACCCTTTTGGTCCGCGCCGGTGAGATTGCCAAACGGATTGTCGCGACAGGCATCGAGAATAACGATATTGAGCGGATTGTTTGCCTTGGCAATACCGCCCACCAGATCCGCGAGCTCTACACATTGTTTTTGTATGTCCGCGACCGCGTTCAGGTTCGCGTCCACCGGCACCATGTAGTTGCGCCACGCCAGTTGCAGGCCATGCCCGGCAAAATAAAACACTCCCACAGCCTGGCGACTGGCCAGCGCCTGCGTATACGCTTGCACGGCCGCAGCGAGCTCACCGCGCGGCACATCCACTTTGGTGGTGACATCAAAACCCGAATTTCTCAGTGCTGTGCCAATGGCGCGGGCATCGTTGACCGGGTTCGTGAGCGGCGAGTTGTTGTAGTTGCTGTTGCCAATCACCAGCGCAACTTTGGGCGCGCGCATGAGTTTGATCGTACCTTCAGACTGCGCCCACACCCAGGCAAATGGCGCGGGCAAAAACAGCGCGGTGGCGCCCAGCCCGGCTTTGAGAATTGCCCTGCGCGATGCGCTGATTGCGTTTTCCATTTTTACTCGACTAAAAAAAGTCGAAAGGAGACCGGGCTTATTTGGGCAAGCCTGCAGCCACGATCGGCGAGAAATGATCGATCACTGCCTTATAAGCGGGCTTTTTATCCAGTTCCGCGAGCAACTCCCCGGCACGCACGAACTCCTTGATCTCGACCAGCCCGGAGATCAAAAACACCTCCGGGGTGGTGTCATCGGCTGCCGTAGTCGCTTTCAGTTCCTTGTACTGTTTTTCGAAATAAATGGCGTCCGGCTTGGCCAGTGAACGCATGCGCACCATGCCCACCTTGCCCTGCTGACCTGCCGCGGGTGTCTTGGCAAGCTGATTGATGACCAATGGCGGCAACTGGGTCACCTGGGGTTTGCCGGCACTTTTACTCTCGAGGCTGCCCACTTCGATCTGCCCGCCCCCTTGCCACACTTCCTGGCGGCCATTGCCGAAGTAAACCAGCTGCACTCGCGCGTTGCCTTCCATGGCGAGCCGGTCACCCGCGCTCACCTTGTAGAAGGGCACAGCGGCCAGCACACGGTCTCCGGATGTGATGGAAACCTTGCCGCTGGTTTGCGTGATCATGCCGACGTCGGACCAGACCTGGGTGCTGCCCAGCAAGAAAAACACAATAATCGATCTGAAGATCAACATGCCGGTCCCCTACAATTTGACGTCAACAATCTCATAAACCTCCACCGGCTCGGCGCGCCCTTTGACTTTCAGCATTTCGTGTCGCCCGGTGACCACTTTGTCCCCCGCCGCACGAACAGTGTCAGCACTGGCTACGATAACGCAGCTCAGTGACTTTGTCTCGCCTTCGAGCCGCGAGGCCACATTGACCGTGTCACCGATCGCGGTGAATTCCATGCGTTTGGCGGAACCCAGATTTCCCACCACGGCGCTGCCGGTATGCAAACCGATGCCGACCCCAAACTCGGGGAGCCCTTTGCCCGGGAAGCGCTCCTGCATCCAGATCTTGAATTCCTCGGCCACCTGCCGCATGCCGGCCGCAGCACGCAGCGCGCGCAGGGGGTGGTCGGCAAACGGATACGGCACGCCGAACTCCGCCATCACCGCGTCACCGATGAACTTGTCGATGCGTCCACCCTCGGCACGGATGACGTTGATGACGCGTTCAAAATAGACATTGAGAAACTCCACGGTTTCATGCGCCGTCAGTTTCTCGGTGATGGTGGTGAAATTGCGGATGTCCGAGAACAGCACGGTGATGTGCATGGACTGACCGCCCATGTCTATCCGCTGCCCGCTGTCGAGCAGCATGTTCACCACGTCATCAGAGACATAACCCTCGAACATGCTGCGGATGCGCACCTTGTCGCGCTCTTCGCGCGTGAGCCGCAGCCCAAGCACCATGAAAAACGCCGACAGCAAACCCAGTTGCAGGGATGCCGATGGAAACAGCAGGAATTGCTGAAACGCCAGATAACCGATGACCAGCGCCAGCAGCGAGGCCGTCACCACAACGGCAAACCCGACCCCGGGCGGCATGCGCAAAAGCGCGGCCGTTGCCGCCAGCAGCACAACCGCCACCAGCAAGCCGCGCAACAGCCCGGATACCGGTGCAGTGTTTATGCCCGACAACAGGCTTTCAACGATATTGGCCTGCAGCTCCGCGCCCGGCATGCCGGAGATCCGCGTACCGAGCCGACCTGCGAGCGAGCTGCTGTAAGGCGTGGCATGAATGTCGTTCATGCCCAGATAATCGCCGCCAATGATCACCACCTTGCCGCGCAATGCCTGGACTGCCGGGTCTGCAAGCGCGTTCTTCTCGAGCAGGCGGTGGATCGGCAGCCGCGGAATCGTACCCTGCGGACCGGCATAGCTGATGTTGTGCATGCTCAATGCGTCGTAGCGGAATCCGCCGATATGCCATTGCTCCCCCGATGCGCTTTGCGCGGACGCATGCATGGCAAGCAGCGCAGCGAAAGACAGCTGCGGTGCACCGGCGGCCAGTTCCTTGGGCAGATTCAGACTTGGCGCAAACCGGAAACGCCGGATTACGCCGTCCTGATCAGGCTCCAGGTCGGCAAGTCCGATGCCCGCCACCAGATTCATATTCGGCAAAGACAGCAGGTAATCCGGGTGGGGCAACAGCAGGCTGTCCGGATGACCGCCCTCGCCGCGCGCAATCGTGCCAACCAGCACGACTTTCCCCGAATTGAGTTCCTGCCGGAACGCCAGATCGTACTGCCTCAGCGCTTCATTTCCTGCAAGATTGAGTTTGTTGAACCAGCTCTCCGGGGTAATCGAGAATAGAAAATCGATGCCGATTACCGTGGCACCCACTTCACGCAAAGTCGCTGCAGCCTTGGCAAAATGCGGCGTCCAGAACACCAGCGGATCATCGGGGTAACGCGTGAGCGACGCTTCGTCGACAACAACCAGCGCGGTGCGCGTAGGCTGATAACGCACACCGCTCCAGCGATGCCACAAATCGGTATAGGCTTGATCGAGCCCCGACAATACGCCAACGTGATAGCTGGCTTCGGTGAGGCTGAATGCAATGGCTGCAATGACCAGCAGCAGCCGCAACGAAAGCCCCCTCGCCCGGACTACTTTTGCCACAGGATCGCGGGCGCGAGGAATATTCACGTGGTTATTCTATTGCTTTCGTGACAGGATGATTGCAATGTCATGCGCCCTGCGCGAGCTGACTCAGCGCGATCCGAAGCGGTCGTACAGCAAATCCGCCGCAGCCAGTAGAGACTCTTGGATATCAAAAAATACCAATAAAATCAAATACTTATTGACATTTAGCTCTTCAGCGGCTTGAACCGCAGACGCTTGGGCTTGGCGCCTTCTTCACCCAGGCGCTTGCGTTTGTCGGCTTCGTATTCCTGGTAGTTGCCGGAGAAAAACACCGCCTGCGAATCGCCTTCGAAGGCGAGGATGTGCGTGGCGATGCGATCGAGAAACCAGCGATCGTGCGAAATCACCAGCACGCAACCGGCGAATTCGAGCAGCGCATCTTCCAGCGCGCGCAGCGTTTCAACATCGATGTCATTGGACGGTTCGTCGAGCAGCAGCACGTTGGCACCCGTAAGCAGGGTGTGCGCCAGATGCAGCCGGCCGCGTTCACCGCCGGACAGCGTGCCGACTTTTTTCTGCTGGTCCTGGCCCTTGAAATTGAAACGGCCAAGATAGGCGCGCGACGGCATTTCGAATTTGCCGACGTTGATGATGTCGAGCCCGCCGGAAATCGCTTCCCACGCGGTCTTGTCATCGGGCAGTGATTCGCGCGACTGGTCAACCATCGCCAGCTTCACTGTCGAACCGATGACGATCTCGCCGGAGTCCGGCGTTTCCTTGCCGAAAATCATGCGGAATATGGTCGATTTGCCTGCGCCGTTGGGACCGATGATGCCGACGATGGCGCCGGGTGGCACCGCGAACGACAGTTTGTCGATCAGCAGGCGGTCGCCGTAACCCTTGGACACATTCTTGAATTCGATCACGCTGTCGCCGAGGCGATCAGCAACCGGGATAAAGATTTCCTGCGTCTCCGCGCGCTTCTGGTAATCGAAGGACGACAGTTCCTCGAAACGCGCAATCCGTGCTTTTGATTTCGCCTGGCGACCCTTCGGATTCTGGCGCACCCACTCCAACTCCTTTTGCAGCGCTTTCTGCCGTGCCGACTCGGTCGCTTCTTCCTTCTGCAGCCGATCCTGCTTCTGTTCCAGCCAGGAACTGTAGTTGCCTTTCCACGGAATGCCGGAGCCGCGATCGAGTTCGAGAATCCATTCCGCCGCATTGTCGAGAAAATAACGGTCATGGGTCACTGCAACCACGGTGCCCGGGAAGCGGAACAGGAACTGTTCCAGCCAGTCCACACTTTCGGCATCGAGATGGTTGGTCGGTTCGTCGAGCAGCAGCATGTCGGGCTTGGACAGCAGCAAGCGGCACAGTGCAACGCGGCGTTTTTCGCCGCCTGACAGCTTGCCGATTTTTGCATCCCACGGTGGCAGACGCAGCGCGTCGGCGGCGATTTCGAGCTGATGCCCGGTGTCGGAACCCGCATTCGACAGCAAAGCCTCGTATTTCGCCTGCTCGGCAGCGAGCTTGTCGAAATCAGCGTCAGGCTCGGCATACGCAGCGTAAATTTCGTCGAGTTTTTTCTGCGCGTTGAATACCTCGCCCAGTCCCTCTTCCACCGCCTCGCGCACGGTCTGCTCGGGATTCAGGTGCGGTTCCTGCTCCAGGAAACCGATATTCAGATTTGGCATCGGCGTCGCTTCGCCGTCAAACTCGGTATCGACGCCGGCCATGATCTTCAGCAGGCTGGACTTGCCCGAACCGTTGACACCGAGCACGCCGATCTTGGCGCCGGGAAAAAACGACAGCGAAATGTTTTTGAGAATGACGCGTTTGGGGGGCACGATCTTGCCCACCCGGTTCATCGTAAATACGTACTGGGCCATGTTGCGGATTTCTGGAATAAGTTAATTGAAAGGAACCGCGAGGATAGCCGAAACCGGCCCCCATGGGAGAGCCGCGGCGCATTCGTGGATAATGCACCCCGGAAATACTCATCACACCACCGCACAGGGAGTTCCTGCAATGAGCATCGTCAGTCCGTGGCTGCATCTCGGTTATGTCATCCCGCACCTCTACACCGACATGGACGCCTACCAGTTCTACCGTGTCGCCCCGGACGGCATGATGCTGGTGACCACCGGCCTGAACCTGAAGGAATACAGTCTGGCCGCGGTCGAAACCGAGTTGCCGGCGCTGTGGCGGGCGTTCGACATGCTGCAGAAAAAGAACGTCGACCGTATCTCGTTAAGCGGTGTGCCGGTGGCCTCAGTACTCGGGCGCAAGAAAATGCGCGAGATTCTCGACGAGGGCGCCCAGCGCACCGGCATACCCTGCGACACCGATCTCGAAGCGCATATCGCCACGCTGCAGCATTTCGGCGTCACCAAGCTGGCGCTGGCGACACGCTGGCCGGAAAACGTCAACACTGCGCTGAGCAATTACCTGAAGGAAGCCGGCATCGAAGTGGTGTCCCTGCGCGCTCGCGGCCGGACACTGGATCAGAACAAGGTATCGAGCCCGCTGGCCGACCATGAACTGGCGCTGGAACTCGGCGCGCAGGCCTTGCGTGACGCGCCACAGGCCCAGGCCCTGCTGCTGCCCGGCGGCCTGTGGTACGCGATCCACGCCGTACCGCTGCTTGAAGCCGAATTCGGCAAGCCGGTGCTGCTGAACATTACCTCGACCACCTGGGCTGCACTGAACGCGGCGCCGAAACCGCTGCAGATCAAACCCGATCCGAAATGGGGGAAGGTGATGGCGAGCTGCTGACAGGCCACCGGGATTCAGCGCGCAGTAACGACTTTTCCGCTGACCATCTTGTCAACCTCGGCTTCGCTGTAACCCACCGACTTCAGCACCTCGCGCGTATGTTCGCCGATCTGCGGAATGTCGATGCGCATGCCGAAGCGCCGGCCATCCATTTCAATCGGCAGCACCGGCACCTTGGTCTTGATACCGTTGTTCAGCGTCACCGGCGTCAGGCCGTGCGAGGCATTGAGATGCGGATCTTCGAACAGGTCTTCGGGCTTGGCGATCGGCGCGAAGGGCAGGCCGAGTTTTTCGCAACGATCCATCAGCTCCTGCTTGCCCATGTTCGCGAAAATTGCGCTGACGATCGGCAGGATGCGCGGCCGCGCTTCAACGCGCTGCGGATTGGTTTTCAGTGCCGGATCGTTGAACAGTTCGGTCAGGCCAAAGGAATCGCAGAATACTTTCCACTGTGTGTCGGTCACCACGCCGACAAACACCAGCTCACCTTCCCGCGTCTTGAAATTGTCGTACAGCGCCCAGGCGCGGATGCGGTCGGGCATCGGCTTCACCGGCTGGCCGGTAGCGAATCCTTCCAGCATGTGCTGTGCCATCAGGAAGGCATTATTTTCAAACAAGGCGCTCTGCACGTACTGGCCTTCGCCTGTGGCATGGCGCTGGTTCAATGCGGCAAGAATCGCCACCGCACCGAACACTCCCCCCATCACATCATTGACCGACGCCCCGGCCCGCAGCGGGCCGAAACGCCCGCCTGTCATATAGGCCAGGCCGCCCATCATCTGCACCACTTCGTCGAGCCCGGTGCGGTGTTCGTACGGCCCGGGCAGGAAACCCTTCAGCGAGCAGTAGATGATTTCCGGTTTCAGTTTCTTCAGTGCGTCGTAGCCGAAGCCCAGCTTGTCCATCGCACCGGTGCGGAAGTTTTCAGTGACCACATCCGCGCTGGCAATCAGCTTCAGCACCAGTTCACGGCCCTGCTCCGACTTCAGATCGACGGCAATGCTTTTTTTATTGCGGTTATAAGTCGGGAAGAATCCTGCGCCCGAGGCCGTCAGCTTGCGTGTGTGATCGCCGTCCAGCGGCTCGACCTTGATGACTTCGGCACCGAGGTCAGCGAGTACCAGGCCGCAGGTCGGGCCCATGACCACGTGGCAGAACTCGATGACGCGGATGCCGGCGAGGGGGAGTTGTTTGTTCATGATTGATTCCGTTGCTTAATTTCTGGAAATTAATGTGTTTGTTCGTCGCCCCTCACCCTAGCCCTCTCCCCATCAAGCGATGGGGAGAGGGGACCGGAGATATGGCAATCGCTTCAGTGTGAACGTGTTGCGGGCACAAAACCCTTGGTGATCCCGGCCAGCGGCACATAACCGTAGAGCGGCTCGTCGGGGATCCCTTCTTCAAGAATTTTGCGCAGGGCCAGCAGCTTTTCGAGATCAATGCCGGTGCGCAGGCCCATGGCTTCGAGCATGAACACCAGGTCTTCGGTGACGATGTTGCCGGAAGCACCGGGAGCGAACGGACAACCGCCGAGGCCGCCGAGCGAACTGTCGAAGGTGGTCACGCCGACTTCCAGCGCAGCGACGACATTGGCCAGGCCCAGGCCGCGCGTGTTGTGCAGATGTGCGCCCGACAGTTTGTCGCCAATGGCGGCACGGACTTTTTTGAACACGCGGCGGATCTGCTCCGGATTGGCATAACCGGTGGTGTCGGCCAGGCCGACCTCATCACAACCCGCCTCCACCGAGGCTACCGCCATGCGCACCACTTCATCTTCGCTGACCGCCCCCTCCAGCGTGCAGCCAAACACCGTGGACAAACCGGATTCGATGATCGGGCGTTTCTCCTTCGGCAGGCTGTCGCGGAAGGCACAGATTTTTTTCGCGCTGGCGATGGCTTCATCCGGCGTCATGCGCACGTTGGCGAGGCTGTGCGCCTTGGACACTGAAATCGTCAGCGTCAGCTTGTGCACGCCCGCTTCCATCGCGCCTTGCGCGCCCCTGAAATTGGGCGCCAGTGCGGCGACATTCAAACCGGGGATGGTGAGGCTGTGCGCAACCACCTCCGCAGCATCGGCCATCTGCGGGATCAGTTTCGGCGGCACGAAGGAACACACCTCGATTTCGCGCAGACCGGCGGCAGCAGCGGCACTGATCCATTTTTTCTTGTAATCGGTGCTCATGAACTGCTTGGTGTTCTGCAGGCCGTCGCGCGGCCCGACCTCACTGATCAGAATATCGATATCTTTGTCCATCACCTGCTCCTCACGATTTGTGAACACGCGCTGCCGGGCCTGAGACTATAACGCCGCTGCGCCTCAGCCTGCTGCGGGATAACGCCTGAAATGGAAATCCGGATCGCTGGCCACGGCATGCACCAGTTCGACTTCCCAGCTCAGGTACTCGAGCATCGCTTTCTCGACATTGTCCTTGCGATCCAGCGCGCGGTAACTCAGATCATCGGCGGCGCCGGTCATGCGCGCATCGCCGGTTTCCATTGCAAACCCGGCGGCGCGCCAGGCGGCGGTGCCACCCGCCAGCACCTTGACCGTTGTCTTCACCAGTTGCGCGGCATCCGTCGCAGTCAGACCCGCCAGTGCCTGCTCGGTTGCGGTGAACACCATCAGCTGAGTCGCTGGAATTTTTTTCAACTGCTCCGTCAACCGCGACCGCACCACATGCCAGGCACCCGGGATATGCCCTTCGCGATAACGCAGACTGCTGTCGAGATCCACCACCTGCACCGCAGCGGCATCCAGCAAGGATTTCAGTTCCGCGGCAGTGACTGTCGCCTCGCAGAGCGTGGCGCCTTCAAGCACTGCCTCCGGTGCAGGCCCGCGCTCGGCGGATTCCGGCGCATCACCATGTGCCAGCACATACACCTCGTCATGGCCCATCTGCGCCAGCCAGGCCGCGGTCATCGTCGCGCGCACGCCGTCGTTGTCGGTGAGCACAATCACGGCAGGACGCACGGCAATGAAGGTATCCGTCGCCTGCACCAGTTGGCCACCTGGCGCCGATAACGCTCCCGGCAAGTGACCACGTTCAAATTCCTCCGGGTTACGCACGTCGAGCAGATACACCGTGCGCGCCGCATCCGCGCGCAGTGCCTGCAAGCGCGCATGATCGATGCGCCGGATGCCGTAACGTTTGGCCACCCGTGCCGCGGCCTGCTGCGCCCAGGCCAGCCCTTTTGATGACGGCAGCGGCACCATCTCCTCGCGGCCATGGTTCAGTGTTAACCCGGCGAGCTTCCAGCCCTGCGTACCATCCTTCAATGCGTACACCGGATTGGGAAACCCGGCATTGATCAGCACCTGCGCGCCGATGATGCTGCGCGTGCGGCCGCCACAATTGACGATTACCGTGGTCTGCGGCGTACGGACAAAATCCGCCATCCGGTACGGCAGCTCCGCGCTCGGGCAATCGAAAGCACCGGGAATGCTGTTACGGTGGAATTCCGCCGGCGGCCGGCTGTCGACGACGACGATGTCCTTGCCGGTCCGCTGCCATTCCGCCAGTTCGGTGGCCGCCACCTCCCGCGGTGCATCTTCGTGCTGGATGTATTCGCCAAAAGCTTTGCTCGGCACATAGACGCCGGTATACAGCCGGAACCCGGCCGCAGCCCAAGCCGGAGTGCCGCCATCCAGCACTGCGACATCGCTGTAACCCCCCTTGAGCAGCCGCTCTGCGGCCAGCGCGGCGAGTCCCTCGCCGCCATCGCACAACACCATGCGTGTCGCCTTGCGCGGCACCAGTTGCGGCTGCCGCAGCTCCAGCACACTGAGCGGCACATTCGTCACCAGCAACAGGTGGCCATCGCGCGAATACACACCCTCTTCGCGCACATCGAGCACGGCAAGTTCGCCACCATCGTCGAGCATTTGCCGCAATTGCCGAGCGGAAACAGTCCTGATCATCAAGATATCCGAAAAAGTCTGGCGCCAATCGGGCAGCGCGCAGTTTGTTGTTGGCAGAACATCCGATGCTGACCGCACACTTTTAACCTGTCCCGCTTGCGGCCGCATTCACCCCATCAAATTGACACCCGCCACGGTAGCGCACACCGCCTTACAATTCATGCATGAGTCCACATCTGATTCGCCGTATTTTGACGATCGCCATGCTCGTTGCAACGGGCGGCAGTGCGTACGCCAGTGCACCGCTCAGCGTGCAGGCCACGCGCATTACCACTGTCGGCAAAATACCGGCACCCGCAGTGCCAACGGGCGGGCGCGGCGTTGTTATTTCGCCGTTCATCGACGGCGAAATCGTACAGGCCGGTGACAGAAGTTATGGCGTATGGCATCTGTATGGCATCCGACCCCACGCCGATGCCGCGGCCATGATCCGGCTGCAAAAAGAGCTGCCTGCACGCATCGATCGCTGGGTAAAAGCCGGCATCCCGTATTGCCTTGATGATGCGCCGCGCGCCAACTGCATGAGCTGTCTCGGTCTGGTGCTGCGTGCGTTATTCCCGGGGCGGGGCGATGATTATCCCGTGCTGCCACGGGATTTCTGGCGCACCGGCATGGGCTCGCGTTACACGCCCAACGACCTGCTGCTCTACCTGACCGGCATGCTCGATCTGCCGGATCGCAACGCGCGACTGCAACGCATCAGCCGGCTGGCACTGCCGCCAGACCTGCGCCTCGATCTCGAAGAACAGGTGTACAAGATCGGCATGTATGAGGTGGCGCCGACGCCGCAGAAACGCGCTGCACAGCCAAGTCCGCGCCGCAGGCTGTAAAACCGGCTTATCCGAGCAACAGGCTCAGTTCACTGACGCCGGCCGCCGGCAAAGTCTCCAGCGACTCCAGCAATTCGGTGACTCGCGCCATGCGGCTGGCATCCAGCCGCGTCGCCAGGCAGTCGCGTACCTTCTCGCGATGCTGCACGATATCCAGCGGTGCGCCCCAGAAACCCGGGGGCCGGTCACAGGTTGCACGGTGCACCGTGCCATCGTGCAGGATCACTTCAACCGACACCTGCATCTGATGGAAAGCAGTCGACCATGACGGGTCGACAGTGACCTTCATCCGCCGCAGCATCGATTTCATGTCGCCACGGAACCGGCGCTGGTCATGGAACGATGAAATGCCCACCCGGCCGTCGAGCAATGCGCAGGCCGCGGCATACTGGAAACTGAACTTGCCTTCCAGACCTGACACCGGTGTCGGCCGATCCACGTCCGGCATCGACGGCGTCACGATATTCACTGCACTGATCAGCGCGGGATCGGCAATCGTCTTGCGTGCCTCCAGCGCGGCGCTGATGGCGAAATGGGTTGGATATTTCGACGGATAAAACTTGATCGCCATGCCGGGATCACTGAAACGGAAGGGTTTGCCGTAACCGAGCAGCATGTCGCGATCTATGCCCTTGGGGAAAAATGCGGCGATAAATCCGTCCTGGTGCGCGAGGATGTCGGTGTTCGCAGTCAGCCCGCGTTTTGCCAGCAGCGCAGCCTCCAGCCCCGCCGCCGCCGCGTTGCCACAATGTGTGCACTTCACCCCATGGCCGATGTTTGCGCGCAATGCGCCGCTGCGTGATGCGGCGATGGCCAGCGCGTAATTCAGCTGTTCTTCATCGAGCCCGAGCAGATGGGCTGCAACAACCGCCGCACCGAAGGGCCCGACCACACCCGGCGCATGAAACTTCGAACTCTCGCGCCGGTGATCCACTGCTGCCAGCAGCCGGCCCTGCATCTCGAAACCCTTGGCACAGGCCGTCAGCAATTCGCGGCCGTCAAGACCATCGCGCAGCGCCAGTGCAAACGCCACCGGCACGGTCGGCGACACAGCATGGGTGGACGGACTCGACATCGGCTCGAAATCGAGCACGTGCATAGCTACCGCGTTCGCATACGCGGCGGCAACCGGTGAAGTTTTGAAACCGAAGCCCCAGACCGGACACAGCTCGCGACCGCCCTGTTCCTTCACATGTTCTGCAAACATCTGCGGCGCTTTTTCCTGGCTGCCCGCCACCGCGACAGCAATGCCGTCAGCGATCAGGCGTTTGGCAGTAAATACATCCTCTGCACCCAGCGATTCGAAGGTGGTGTTCCGGATGATTCCGGCCAGTTGTGCCGTCAGACTCATGCTCGTCCCGCGAATGAATTCATGGATGCGCGCGATTATGGCGCGTTAGTCGAATATTTCCAAAAACATGACAGCCTCGTCAGAGGCATGTTTTTGTCATCATTGATGCAACTCTCAAGTTTATGGAATCAGTCGAACAGTTTTAATCGAATAACGACAGGTCGTGGACTTCGCTTGCAGCACCCGGCTTCGACAAAGCCCCCACCCGCACACCGAGCAGGCGGATGCGCCGGTCCAGCGGCACACGCTTCAGGCACTCCCCCGCAGCACGACGGATGATTTTTGCATCCCGCGTCGGCGCATCCAGTGTCAGATCGCGCGTCACGGTTTTGAAATTGTCGTAACGGATTTTCAGGCCGATGGTTTTCCCGAGATAACCCTTGCGCTCGAGGTCACCGGCGACACGCACACAAAGGTCGGTGAATATTTTGGTCAACTTCGCCTTGTCGCGCACCGCATGCAGATCGTTTTCGAAAGTGATTTCGCGGCTGATCGACTTCGGCTCGCTGTACGTCACTACCAGCCGCTCATCGCGCCCATGTGCAGCGGCATGCATCCATGCACCGTAGCTGTGGCCGAAGTGTTCCACCAGCAGCGCGGGATCGGCTTCTGCCAGTTCTCCGATGCTGCGGATGCCCATTTGCTCCAGTTTGATATTCGCCTTGGGGCCAATGCCGTTGATCTTGCGCACTGCCAGCGGCCACACCACGCTGCGGATATCGTCGGGACGAATCACACTGACCCCGGCGGGTTTGTTCAGCTCGGAGGCGATTTTCGCCAGCAGCTTGTTCGGCGTGATGCCGATCGAACACGACAGCCGGGTCGCCTCGCGCACCGCGCGCTGGATGTCTGTGGCAATCACCCGTGCCCGCGCCCAGGGGTCGGGGGCGCCGTCAGCGGCACTCCTCGCCACCTGTTCGGTAATGTCGATATAAATCTCGTCGATGCCGCGGTCCTCGACCTGGGGTGCGATGGCGCGCACCGTATCCTTGAACAACCGCGAATAATGCCGGTAGGCGTCGAAGTCTGCCGGCAACAGCACCGCATCCGGCGCCAGTTTCGCCGCCTTCATCAGCCCCATCGCCGAAAATACACCCAGCGCACGCGCTTCGTACGTCGAGGTGGTCACCACGCCGCGCCCGGTGTACCCGCGCAGCGTGGCAAATGCCGCATCCGCCGGATCGTCCTGCGCCGCACGACGCCGCCCGCCCACCACCACCGGCTGGCCGCGCAGCTGCGGATAACGCAGCAGCTCGACCGATGCGTAAAACGCATCCATGTCGAGATGGGCGATGTAACGCGGCAGATGGGCTTGAACGGCGGATTCCATATTGCAGTCACATTTTAATCGCTGATGACAAGGCGTCGCCGTTCAGTGTCTAATCCTGCGTTCTGCAACCCCGTTTTGCAACCCATTATCGACAGGATCACACCATGACCGAAGTGACCGCTGCACTCCGCTCCGAATTCGCGCCAACCGGCAAACTGCGCGTAGGCCTGAACATGAGCAACTTCCTGCTCACCCGCACCGATGCCACCACAGGACAACCACGCGGCGTGGCGCATGACCTCGCCCAGGAACTCGGCCGTCGTCTCGGACTCGCCGTCGAACTCTGCCCGCATCCGAATCCCGGTGCGCTGGCTGATGCTGCCAATAAAAATGTGTGGGATGTCGGTTTCCTCGGCGCCGAACCGCTGCGCGCCAACGAAATCGATTTCACTGCGGCCTACGTCGAAATCGATTCCACTTACCTGGTGCCGCCCGGCTCTGCCTTGAAAGAGATCGGCGAAGTCGACCGCAAAGGCATTCGCATCATCGTGCCGGAAAAAGCGGCTTACGAGCTCTACCTCTCGCGCACGATCAAGAGTGCGGAACTCGTCAAGGACAAGGGCGGGGACCTGTGCTTCAAGCGCTTTGTCGACGAGAAATTCGATGCGCTGGCCGGACTGCGCCCGCGCCTGATCACCGACCAGACAAAAATGCCGGGCTCACGCATCCTTGAGGGTTCATTCACCGCCGTGCAACAGGCTGCCGGCGTACCCAAGGGCCGCGCTGCTGCGGCAAAATATCTCAGCGCGTTCATCGAAGACGTCAAAGCCTCGGGGTTGGTGGCGAAAGCGATCAAGGACAATAACGTGGTTGGACTGACCATCGCCGCAAAAGCGACAGCAAAGACCTGAGGAACCGGGCGCCACGAAAAGTCAGCCGTCGGCCCGACTGGATCACCAGATGGCACGGACGATCAAGACCTATCTGACGGCTGAGCGCGCCACGCATGGCGACTTCTGGATCCGCGACGAAGTCCGAAAACCCTTCGTCGAACATGCACATCGCCATGAATTCTTCCAGATCCAGTTCAATCTTGAAGGTCGGACCCGCCACTACGTCGGCGCTACTGAACGCTGGCTGGAACCCGGTGCGCTGGCATTTGTATTGCCGTACCGGGTGCACATGGGTGGCCGGCCCGGCGGGTCGCGCTTTTATGTCATCAACTTCCAGCAGGACTTCCTTTTCCCGGAACTGAAGGTCGATCCGCTGGAACTGGAAAATGTAGCAATTGCACAAGCACCGTTGCTGGCGCCTTTTCTGTTTCAGGACGCGATGGACTTCATGCTGCGGGGCGCTGATCTCTCGATGGCGCAGGACGCCTGCGCAAAAATGATGGATGAACACCGCCGTCGCCAGATCTTTTCCCGGGACATCATTCGTGCAAACCTGATGCTGCTGATCAGCACGGTATGCGAACGCCATGCAAAACAGCTCACTCTCGCCGACGGCCATGCACAGCAACGGCACCACACCCGGACTTTGGCGCGCGTAATGCGTTACGTCCGGGAAAATCTTTCCGGGCACATCACGCTCGCCGAAGCTGCGCGCGCAGCCAATCTTTCGCCGAATTACCTGACCAATCTGCTGAAACAGGAAACCGGCAAGACTTTCACCAGCCTGGTTACCTCCCGTCGCATGGAAAAGGCACGGGAACTGCTCACCCACACGACGCTCCGGGTTTCAGAAGTTGCCGAAGCAACCGGTTTCGGGGACGAAGCCTATTTCGCGCGCCGGTTCCGGCAATACTTCCGCATTCCCCCTCTCGCCTACCGCAGCAGAGAAACACCTGCTGCATTGCGATGATGGATTTCTCCAACTAAATCCCGGTTTCTTCCTTGTAGTACATGGCGGGCGGGCCTTAGCCTCGTGCAACACGCCGTTTTGTGGTCGCGCTTTGTCGCGGTTGTCCGCTGCACGGAACCCGGGAAATTCGGTATCTCATGGAAATCAAGGCAAATGTCGTCATGCTGTCCGGCACTCAACTGCTGGGCACCGCGCGCAACCGTAACGTCGTCACGGACCGCCCCTTGGATGAAGGCGGCACTGACGCGGGCTTTACCTCGGGAGAAATGTTGCTGCTGGCCATAGGATCCTGCGCGTCAGGCAGCCTGCGCCGGCATTTTATCGATCAGGGGACGCCATGCCAGAGCCTCAGCCTGGATGTTCGTTTCAATGCGCCCGTTGCACCCGGCCGACGCGATTGCATTGTTATCGACCTGACTGTCGACGAAAGCCTGTGCGCCGACCGTGATCGCCTCAGAAACGCCGTCCTGTCCGGGGGCGTAACCAGTCGCATCGCAGCAGGATCGGACATGGATATCAGGATCAACGGCAGTCCCTGTACCGGACGGCACATGCCGCAGTCCGGAATCGACAATACAAAAAAATCCACTGGAGGAGAACATGGGCGCGATTCGGAATAATGTGGTACTCGGGGTTCTGATGGCGTTGGTGGCAACGCCTGCATGGTCACAGAACAGTACGGTGGCGGCAGGGTATCCCGTAAGGCCCATTCGCCTCGTCGTACCCACCGCACCGGGTGGCGGTGTGGACACGATGGCGCGTCTTATCGGACAGGCGCTCACCACAGCATGGGGACAACAGGTCCTCGTCGACAACAGGGGCGGGGCATCGGGCATCATCGGTGCCGAAATCGTCGCCCGCGCGCCGGCTGACGGGCATACGCTGCTGGTCACCCCAACCACTTTCAGCAGCAATGTCAGCCTCTTCAAGAAACTGCCTTACGACTCGCGCAAGGACTTTGTCACCGTTTCCCTGATTTCCAAGGAACCAAATATATTAATCACCCACCCTTCGCTGCCGGTTAAATCCGTCAAAGAGTTGGTCGCACTGGCAACGCGCCGGCCGGCGGATATCAATTTCGGTTTCGGCGGGATCGGCAGCACAGCCAGCCTGTCCGGAGAACTGTTCAAACTGAAAACCGGAATCAAGATGGCCGGTGTTTCATACAAGGGCAACGGTCCGGCAGTCGCCGCCCTGACCACCGGCGAAGTACAGCTGATGTTTGTCGGGCTGCCCCCGACACTGCCCATAATCAAGGCAGGCCGGCTCAGACCCCTGGCCGTCACCTCAAAGGAACGTTCGCCCATACTCCCGGAAATCCCGACCATGGCCGAAGCGGGTATCGCGGATTTCGAAGTCACCAATTGGGTGGGCGTGCTGTCTCCCGCCGGCACCCCGGGAGCCGTGGTGCAAAAAATCAACGCTGAGCTGACGAAGATACTGGCCAGCCCGGTCATGAAAGAACGTTTTCAGTTTCACGGCATTGTGCCGAACAGCAGCACGCCGGAAGATTTCCGGATTTTTCTCGATTCCGAAATCGATCGCTGGGGCCAGGTGGTTAAAGCGGCGGGCATCCCCGTCAACTAAACATCAAAAGGACATTACATGGCATACACTCTCGAAGCATTTTGTATCGACGCACGGACCCTGCTGAAGGCCGACCCAGGTCCGGCCGGGGTGGAACAAGTCCGCAAGAAAATGGAAATCCTGGTCGCCGACCCCGGATTCGTGACAGAACATTTTCACTCCGGCGTCAAATACGGTCCGCGCCTCCTGTTTGTTGACCCCGAACTCGGATTTGAAGTGTTGGGTTACCGTGCGGAAAAACCACGCCACTCACCCGCACACGACCACGGTGATTCCTGGGCGCTCTATGCCCAGGTCCATGACTACACCGAGATGACGGAATACAACCGGCTGGATGACGGCAAGGATCCAGACCATGCAAAAATCGACATCAAGAGTAAATACAAACTCGAAAAAAACCAGGTTGGCACATACTGGGGAAGCCAGCTGCATTCGACTTATACCCCCGCTGATTGCTGCTACCTGCGGGTCACCGGCACTGACCTTGAAAAACGCCCGCGCGTCCGGATTGATCAAAACACCGGCAAGATCATGAAGTGACGCCCTGCATCAGCCCTCGTTCTCCCGCCGTCCTTTCAGCTTGCGCCATAAGGACGCGCGGTTGATGCCGAGTATCTGCGCCGCCGCGGTCTGGTTGCCGGCGGTTTCCTCCAGCACCTGTCCGATGTAATCGAGCTCCTGTTCCTGCAGCGTTGGCATCCGGCCATCGCGCTTCTGGATGGTGATCACGCCGAGGTCGCGCAGATGGTCCGGCAGGTCGGTGACTTCGATGGTGTCGCCGACCGCCATCGCCGTGCCACGGGCGATCAGGTTTTCGAGTTCGCGCACATTGCCCGGAAATGCGTAATTGGTCAGTGGCACCAGCGCCTCCGGCGCAATTTTTTTGACGTCACGTTTCATCTGCGCCGCATACTTGCGCAAAAAATGCATGGCCAGCAACGGGATGTCGCCGCGCCGCTGCGCCAGCGGCGGCAGGTCCAGCCGGACCACGTCGAGGCGGTAATAGAGATCCTTGCGGAAACCGCCCGCGCGCACAGCCGCAGCCACATCACGATTGCTCGCGGCAATCACGCGCACGTCGCAGCTGACCGGCCGGGTCGCGCCGACACGCAACACTTCCCGTTCCTGCAGCACCCGCAGCAGCTTGACCTGCATCCCCGGGGACATTTCGGTGATCTCATCGAGAAACAGCGTACCGCCGGCACTGGACTCGATCAGGCCCTTTTTGGCCGTGGTGGCTCCGGTGAAAGCGCCTTTCTCATGGCCGAACAATTCGTTTTCCAGCAACTGCTCGGCGAACGCGCCGCAGTTGAGCGCCACAAAGGGCCCGTCGCGCCTCCCGCTGTAATGGTGAAGATATCGCGCCAGCAGTTCCTTGCCGGTACCGCTGTCACCGGTCACCAGCACCGTGCAATCCGTCGGCGCCACCTGGCGAGCCAGTTCGAGCAGGCGCTCCATCGCCACATCCCGGGTGATGATCCGCGCCGGGGCGGTGGTGTTGTCCAGCTGCTCCCGCAATGCCAGGTTCTCGCGCTTCAGGCGAACTTTTTCGGCAGCTTCCGCCACCACCTTGCGTACCTCGTCGAGGCGGAAAGGTTTGGCCAGGTAATAAAATGCGCCCTGCTTCATCGCCGCCACCGCCGATTCCGTCGAGGCATGGCCGGTGATCATGATCACCTCAGCGAGTGGATCAATGTCACGACAGCGACGCATGATATCCATGCCGTCAACCTTCTCCATGCGCAGATCGGTCAGCACCACGTCAAAACGCTGCTGCTCCAGTAACGCAAGTGCCTTCACTCCGCTGCGCGTCGCCGTGACCGCATAACCTTCCTTGATCATCACGTGCTGCAGGTTGCGCAGGGCGATGTCTTCGTCATCGACGATCAGTAACTGTGCGATCACGGTCATTGCCCCTGCTCCGCCGTTGCTGCCGGCAGGCGGATGTGGAACGTGGTGCCCTTGCCTTTATCCGTGGTGACGGCAATACAACCGTCGTGCTCCTCGATGATTTCATGGGTAATGAACAATCCCAGCCCCATGCCCTGACCGACATCCTTGGTTGTGAAAAACGGATCAAAAATGCGCGGCAATACCTCTGCGGCAATGCCCGGGCCGTTGTCGGTGACCGCCACATCCACTACCAGACCGTCGAGGAGACAACCGGAAAACGGCGGGCGGTCTCGTTCGGCTTCACTGGCAATCCGCAGCATCGTTGCGGTGATGGACACCCGGCCTTGCTCCGGCGCCGCCTGTATCGCATTTTTGACCAGATTCAGGAAAGCCTGCTGCAAGCGCTGCGTATCTCCGGCCACCGCAATGTCATCTGCCACTGCGCAGGTGACGGCAACATGTACAGGCACTTCACCGCGCACAAATCCCAATGTCTGCTCGAGCAGTGGGCGCAGCTGCACCCGCTCGCGGCGGAAATCGCGGCTGCGCGCGAAATCGAGCAAGGTGCGCACGATATTGCGCGCCCGCTCGCACTGCCCGTCGATCTGCGCCAGCAGTGTCTTGCGGGTTACGGCATCCGCACCCTCCCATTCTTCAAGCAGGATCTGGCAAGACGTTGAAATATTTGACAGCGGATTGTTGAGTTCATGCGCCACGCCGGACAGCATGGTTCCCATCGACGCCAGTTTCTCGGCGAGTACCAGGTGCTTCTGCCGCAACTCAAGTTCGTGCAGCATATGGTTGAAAGCATCGGTGATGGCAACAATCTCGCGGTCACCGGTCGGCGCCTGCAGCAAGCCGGTTTTGCCACCGCGCACCGCATCGACGCTCGCTTCCATGGTTTCCAGCGGAGCGACGATGCGCCGCGCCACGGCACGGCTCATGGCCAGGATCAAAATGGCCAGGCCGGCAATCGCGACGACCAGTATTGTGCGGAATGCCGCCAGCGCGCTGCGCACCACGTTTTTTTCAGTGCTCTCCATCTCCGCGGCAATGGCCACGATATCCTGGCCCGCGGCGCGCACGTCATTTTCCGCCGTGGCAACACGGCCGTTGTGCATTGCCGCCGCCGCATAGGCCGTCATGTGCTCACCGTAGGCTCCGAGCAGACCCTGAAACCGGGACAGCGTTTCCGGACTCCCGACCTCGGCAAAATCAGTCCGGTTGTCGTCGAGCAGAATCCACGCGCGGGCGACATGGCGGCGGTTCTCCTCGTAATCGGCAGGCTGGCGATGCAGGAAATAGTTGCGCTCGAAACGGCGGATCTCCAGCGTGGTTTCGAGCAGTTCCGAGGTGCGTTCGCCCAGCGACACCTTCTCTTCGATCGACGCAAGCTCGAAAAAAGTCAGCGCCGCCATGCCGATGATCAGCAAGGCAACCGCGTAATAACCGAGGGTGATTTTGCGGCCCAGCGACGGCTGGCCGGTGGCGAGCGACATCACGGCACTTTCAGCAACAGAACATCGACGACGTCCCGATCGTTGCATTCTGCAGCACCCATGCTCATTTTGGCAACACCATGAATGATCGACTGATGACTGCTGGAATCGCCATTATCTGCCGTGAGCAGTTGCAAATTGCAGCGGGCATCGCCTTGCAACCGGACTGGGGATTTAATAAATTATTAATTAAAATCAACGACTTATTGAGAATGGTCTGGGTATTGCAATAGTTTTAATGTTCAACTGCATCGTAAATCATGATCATCCTGCCCGTCCTGCTGCAACGTTTCCTCAACGCTCTCGCTTACGACAATGTCGGCAACATCGACGAACTGCGCCGACGCCTTGATGCCCCCGAAATACCGCTGCAAGCCCCGGCCCCGGCCGCCGCGGCCCAACCGTTCATCCCGCCTGCCCTGACCGTCGCATTCGAACGGTTCGCCCACGAATTTTCCGGATTCCGCGAATCCGCCGCAGCGCGCCTTCATGTCGCAACCGGGCGCTGGCTGCATGTCCGCCACCAGACTTTCCACGCGGACCTGATCGCCGGACTCACGGTGACCTTGGTCGCGATCCCGCAATCGCTGGCTTATGCGCAGCTGGCCGGCGTGCCCGCCTACTACGGCCTGTATGCTGCCTTCCTGCCGACCATCGCCGCAGCAATGATCGGTTCGCTGCCGCAACTGTCCACCGGCCCGGCCGCACTGACCGCGCTGCTCACTGCAGCCAGTGTCGCGCCACTTGCCGCGCACGGCAGCGAAACGTTTATTGCCAATGTCGTGCTGCTGGCGCTGATTGCCGGCGTGTTCCAGATCATCTTCGGCATGATGCGGCTCGGCGTGCTGCTGAACTTCCTGTCGCATCCGGTGCTGATGGGTTTCATCAACGCCGCCGCACTGATCATCGGCCTGTCTCAGCTGCCGACACTGCTCGGCATCCCGGTCAACCAGTCGGAACATTTTCTCGCCGACATCTGGCAGGTGCTCTCGCACCTCAACGCCACCCACGGCGTATCGCTGGCTTTCGGCATCACGGCAATCGCCATGCTCGGGGTTTTCAAGCGCTACGCGCCGCGTTTCCCCGGCGTACTGCTGACCGTAATCGTATTGACCATTGTCAGCGCGCAGATCGATTACGCCGGCATGGGCGGCGACATCGTCGGCACAGTACCCAGCGGCATGCCCGCATTCTCACTGCCCACCGGCAGCTGGGCCACCGTGCTGGCGCTGCTGCCGGCCGGATTCGTGCTGGCACTGATCAGTTTCATGGAAGCCACCTCCAGTGCCAAAGTCATCGCCATCAAGACCCGCCAGCACTGGGATGAAAACCGCGAACTGGTGGCCCAGGGACTGGCCAAGGTCGCCTCGGCGCTGAGCCATTCGATACCGGTCAGCGCGTCCTTCTCCCGTTCTGCACTGAACACCAGTGCGCGCACCCGCATGGCCGCCGTCATCGCCGCGCTGGGCGTGCTGCTGACCATGCTGTTTTTCACTTCACTGCTGTACCACGTGCCCAAGCCGGCGCTGGCCGCGATCATCATGGTTGCCGTCGTCGGGCTGATCGACCTGCGCGCAATCAGCACTGCCTGGCGCGCCAACCGCGACGACGGGCTCGCCTGCATCATCACCTTTGTCGCCACGCTGGCCTTTGCACCATACATCCAGAACGGCATCATCACCGGCATCCTGCTGTCCCTGGGCCTGCTGCTGTATCGCATGATGCGGCCCCGGGCCGCCGTGCTCGGGCTGCATCCCGACGGTGATCTGCTCGATGCCAAACTGTTCAAGCTGCCGCCGCCACACCCGTACATCGGCGCCGTGCGTTTTGACGGATCACTGCATTTTGTTACCGGCTCGTATTTCGAGAACGCACTGATCCAGTTGGAACGCAGCAATCCCGACCTGCGCTACGTGCTGATCAAATGCGGCGGCATCAACGACATCGATGCCTCGGGCATCGAGGTGCTGCGCAGCCTCGACGAACGTTTCCGCAAAAACGATGTGGTGCTGACCTTCAGCGAACTGAAGCAGCAGGTGCGTGATGTGCTCGACCGCACCGGGCTCACCGCCATCATCGGCACTGACAACATATTCCCCAGCGACAAAGCGGCGCTGGCGGAACTAAACAGACGCCTGGCGGAATCCCTGCCGACCCGGCCGGCTTCCGAGGAGGATAAAGAGGGGAAAGCGGCAGCGGTGCAATCCGGGGCGGCAGCAACGCTGCCGCACCCGGCGGCCGTTTAAAAGAATAACTCGCGAATCCCGGCGTCACGGATCAACTGGCCCCGCTTCGCCATTTCGGATTTGATCGCCGCTGCAAATTCATCGGGTGTCGTTGCCATCGCGTCGGTGCCGGCAGCAACCAGCTTTTCCTTCACATCGGCACAGGGAAAAACGATCTGGCCGGTCGGCGCAGCGGTGGAGTGCAGAGAGTGTCGCGAATGCGTGCTCTGCGGAAGCATTTCATATTACTACGCCCGCAGTGTAGCACGGCACTTGTGGAAGCCACCCGCCGCCGCGTAAAAGCCCACTCGCAGCCACTGCATCGTCCTGCGCATGGACCTGATGCGCACCCCGGCACCGACCGGCTGCACGGACCGGGTACCGGCTGGAGAACACCATGAACCGCATCGTGCACCTCGCGCTCAAAGTCGAGGATCTCGACAAGACCACCGAGTTCTATGAAAAGGTATTCGGCTTCTGGGAGGTTGAAACCCGCAAGACACGCGACCACCTGTCACGCCACCTGACCGACGGCGACATCGATTTCACGCTGATCAAGTACGACGCCGGCACGCAGTCGGCGGAATCGAAAGCCGCGGGAGAGGGGCCGTGCATCCACCATTTCGCGGTGGAAGTCGAAGACATGGAAAAAGCCACCGCGGAGGTCAAGGGATACGGTTGCACGATCATCAGCGATCCCGGCGTGATTCCGGTGAAGTTCCGCGCACCCGGCGGCACCGTCGCCGAAATCGTGCCGGTAGGCCGCTACAAAAAAACGGAACGTCCGGTCAAATAAACAGCGCAGGCCGGCACTTCATGCTCCGGCGGAATGCCGGCCTGTTTGACCCCCGCGCTTTACAGACCAGCCTGCGTGATGAACTTCCCGACCAGGTACGGTTCGATGGCTTCGCTGCCGCCTTCCGAGCCGTAACCCGAATCCTTGACGCCGCCGAACGGCACTTCGGGCAAGGCAAATCCGAGATGGTTGATGGTCATCATGCCGGTTTCGACCTGGGCCGCAATCGCGTTGGCGGTTTTTGCCGATTTGGTCCACGCGTACGCAGCTAGACCGTACGGCAGGCGATTGGCCTCCTTCACCGCATCATCGAAGGTCTTGAAGGGATTGATGATCGCCATCGGACCGAAGGGCTCGGTGTTCATCGCCATGGCATCGGTCGACAGTTCGGTCACCACGGTCGGTTCGAAGAAATTGCCTTTTTCACCGATCGGATAACCGCCGGTCTGCACCTTGCCGCCGTGCTTTTTTGCGTCCTCGACATTGGCCACCATCGCGCTCTGCCGGCGCGGATTGGCCAGGGTCGCCATTTTGGTGTCCTTGTCAAAACCATCGCCGACCTTGATCGCTTTCGCGCCTTCGACAAATTTGTCGACGAATTTCTGGTACACGCCTTCCTGCACCAGGAAGCGCGTCGGCGACACGCAGACCTGGCCGGCATTGCGGTATTTCATGAAGCTCATGGTTTTCGCGGCCAGATCAATGTCGGCATCATCAAAAATGATCACCGGCGCATGACCGCCCAGTTCCATGGTCGCGCGTTTCATGTGCTGCCCGGCCATCGCGGCGAGCTGTTTGCCGATGGGCGTGGAGCCAGTGAAAGTAATTTTGCGGATCACCGGATGCGGAATCAGGTAACTCGAAATCTCCGCCGGGCTGCCGTACACCAGATTGATCACGCCCGCCGGCACGCCGGCATCGGCAAAGGCGCGGATCAGTTCCGCGGGTGAGGCGGGGGTTTCTTCCGGCGCCTTGATGATGATCGAACAACCGGTGGACAGTGCCGCCGACAGTTTGCGCACGGCCTGGTTGATCGGGAAATTCCACGGCGTGAAGGCGGCGACCGGTCCCACCGGCTCTTTCACGACGAGTTGATAAATGCCTTCCGCGCGCGCCGGAATCACGCGGCCGTAGGCGCGGCGACCCTCTTCGGCAAACCAGTCGATCAGGTCGGCGCCGGCCAGCACTTCGAGTTTCGCCTCGCCCACCGGCTTACCCTGCTCCATGGTCATCATCGACGCCACGGCATCGGCACGCTCGCGGAAAATGTCCGCGGCCTTGCGCATGATCTTGCAGCGGTCAAACGCCGACACCTTGCGCCATACCTTGAAGCCCGCTTCAGCGGCTTCGAGCGCGCGGTCAAGGTCGGCTTTTTCGGCATAGGCGACGGTGCCAATCTGCTGATGGTTGGCGGGATTGACGACGGGCAGCGTGCGACCGGACGCAGCCGGGCCCCACTGGCCGTTGATATAGAGCGGCGTATTGGGATACATGGCAATGGACCTTCAGTGTGGATGAACGGGAAGGCCGCAGGATAAACCAGTTTCATGACGACCGCGCGGGTGAACCCGCATTGCGATCACCGGAAAAAAACGGCCCGCGGAATCCGCGGGCCTGCCGGCCGTTCAGGGAACTCGCCGGTTACGCTACGCAGTGACGACACACGTTCAGCGGGTCGCTTCGCCCTGGATCTGCACGCGATGCATCATGCGGCGCTCGCTGGCATCGAACGCATCGCGGCGATGGATCAGGCAGCGGTTGTCCCAGATCAGCGTGTCGCCCTGCCGCCACTCGTTGTACCAGACGAACTCCGGCCGCGACGCGTGGGCCCACAACTGGTCGAGCAGCTGTTCGCTCTCTTCCAGCGGCAATCCGATGATGTAGGCGTTGCGCCGACGCCCCAGATACAGCGCCTTGCGCCGCGTCAGCGGGTGCGTGCGGAAAACCGGGTGCTGCGCGCCTGGCGCCTCGCGCGGATCAGTGACCTCCGTGAACCCTTTGCGCAATTGCCCGCCGCTGTTGTAAGTCTCGTCGTGAATCAGCATTTTTCCGGCAAGACGCGATTTGAGGTCCGCCGGCAGCGTGTCATAGGCCATGTACTGGTTGGCGAAATACGTGTTGCCGCCGGCAGGCGGCACCTCCAGCGCGTGCAGGATCGCGATCGTGCAGGGTTTCACGCGGTAAGACATGTCGGTGTGCCAGATCGCCTCGCCCGCACCGAGGTTACCCATCGGCTGGCCGTTAGCCATCAGGTTGGATATCACCAGGATGTCGGGGTAATCGTCGATGTACGGCTTGCCGATGATGCTCATGCCCGGCGGCTCGAGCGGTCCAAACGACCGGCCCAGCGCCAGCAACTGGGGATCCGAGATCGGCTGGCCGCGTACCACCACCACCAGGTGCTCAACCACGGCCTGCTGCAGGGTCGCCACGGTGAGCGGATCAAGCGCGGCAAGATCCACGCCGGTCACTTCGGCGCCGCACCCCTTGCCGGACGGGATGATATGCGGGGTCGGCGCGGGACGTGGCGGGACAACACTTTGCACGGACTGCATGTCAATCTCCCGAATCAAGTCTGTTCCAATACATGCGTATCATACGTATCTTTTGTACGATACACAAGTGAGAGCTATAATCGTTTCAAATTCAAAGAACTAAAAATTCCATGGCACGCAAACCCACCACCCGCCTCGACGTCAGCGGCCCCGACCCGTTGTACAAACAGGTCGGCGACCGCATTCTGCAATGCCTCGCCGACGGCGAATGGAAACCCGGCGAGCAGCTCCCCACCGAGACCCAGCTGGCCGAGCGCTTCGGCGTGGCGGTATTCACCATCCGCGCGGGCATCGGCGACCTCGTCGCCGCCAACATCCTCGTGCGCAAGCAGGGCAAGGGCACCTTCGTCGCACGACATTCGCGGCTGCGCCAGCGCTACCAGTTCTCGCACATCCACGATACCAGCGGCAGGCAAATCCTGCCCGACCGCGAACTGCTCGCCTTTGGCAAGGCAAAGCCAACCGACGAAGAAGCCGCCAGGCTGGGACTGCCGCGCGAAGGCAGGCCGGCAATTTACCGGCTGAAGATGCTCAGTGTCGAGGACGGCAAGGCGGTGGCGACGCTCGACATTGTTCTGCCGGTGCGGATGTTCAGTGAACTGACCGCCAGCGCGATCCGCGGCGCGCAGGAAAACCTCTACGCCGCGTACCAGGACGAATGCGGCGTCAATGTGATTCGCGTCGAGGAGCGCATCTACGCCGGGCTCGCCACTGTCGGGGAAGCACGGGCGCTGAAGCTTCGCGCCACCAGCCCGGTACTGCGTGTTGAGCGCATCGCCTACACTTACCGCAACCTGCCCGTGGAATTCCGCACGCGCGTGTTCGACGCCACGAAATACCACTACCGTACCGTCGAAGGCAGCGCTTAAACCGTCACCACCGCGGAATGGCGCGACTCGCGCGTCTGGTGGTTGCGCATCACGGCGCGGTCGATTTCCGGCCAGTAACCTGGCCTCAGCACGATATCGCCGCGCTCGAACGGCAGCGGATTGGCAAGCAGGCGCGCCGCGGGTTTGAGGAAACCGTTCATGTCGCCGGCCTTGGACAGGAATCCGCGTGACACGCAGGCCTCCGTCCAGCACATGATTTCCGTCGCCACGCCATCCCCCAGGCACAACCCGAGACCGAGCGCCTTTGCGCGCGCCATTGAATGCAGGGCGCGATCGACACCGCCCACCCGCTTGAGTTTCAGTTTGACGAACTTCACGTTGTCTAGGGTCGCCGCGCGATCGATGTCCTGTTCGTTGCGTATCGACTCGTCGAGCATCAGCGGCACCTTCGATACCCGAGCCACCTGCGCGTTGGCGGCCCACTCGTCGGCTTCGCACGGCTGCTCGAACAGCACGATGCCCGCCGGATCAAGGCTGGAGGCGAAGCGCATGCCCTGCTCCAAGCTGTAACCGCGGTTGGCATCCATGGTCAGCACCGCGCGACCGCGCAAGGCCTCCTGTACCCAGCGCACGCGCTGCAGATCGTCATCGACGTCCCAGCCGACCTTGACCTTGAACGTCCGATACCCTTGCGCCAGCCTCTCTTCGATCTCCGACGTGATCGTCTCCAGGGTGGTGCTGGAGACCGGCACCAGCAGCGGGATGCGAACCTCCTCTCGCACCGTCAGCGCCGGGTGCCGCGTCACCATCGCCAGGGCGGACAGCATCGCGCACGAGGCAAACGGCGCCCGCGGCACTTCTCGATCAACGATCGCGTGGATGTCGCCCGCCGCCTTGCCGGCAAGCTGGGCCGCCTGCGCACAGCAGAACTGCCAGGCGCTGTCCGCCGTCTCCGCCGTCGAGCCCGCCGGTACATAGGCCTCGCCCCAGCCGACGCTGCCGTCTTCCGCGACCATCTCCACCACGATCGGCTCGAACTCGGTGTAGGTGCGGAACGAAACCCGGTACGGCTTCACCAGGGGCAGCTTCAGTTGCCGGACGACAATGTCGCGAATAACCATGAAGGAATCCTGCCTTTGGTTGGTGAAAGCCACGGAATTACGTATCATACGGATGAGTTGGAGGACATTACAACAATACGTCTTCAACCTCAACCACCGGAGGAGCGCGCATGAACCATCAGCATCTGAAAGCCATCTTTGTACTGCTGGTGCTTGGCTGGTCTGCGCCGGCGGCATCGGCCGACAACTACCCGACCCGTCCCGTGCGCGTGATTGTGCCCTTCGCGGCCGGTGGCACGTTCGACCTGATTGCGCGCGTGGTGTCGCAGCGACTGACCGAGCTGTGGAACCAGCAGGTCGTGGTCGACAACCGCCCCGGCGGCGCAACCATCATTGCCACAGAAATGATCGCCAAGGCCACCCCCAACGGCTACACGATCTACCTGTCACCCAACTCACTGGCAGCCAACCCGGCGCTGCACAAGAAGCTGCCTTACGACGCCATGCGCGACCTCGCTGCCGTCGTGCTGATCGCTGCACAACCCATGGCGCTGGGAGTCAACCCGGGATTCAAGGCGAACACGGTCCGCGAATTGCTGGACATGGCAAAGGCGCGCCCCGGCACGCTGGCTTACGGTACCGCCGGCATCGGCAGCGGCGGACATTTGGCCGGCGAAATCTTCAAGTCGATGGCGGGCGTGAACATCACCCACGTCAGCTACAAGGGCGGCAACGTCGCGATGATGGACGTGGTGGGCAACCAGATTCCGCTGGTCATGACCGGACTGCCCAACCTGCTGCCGCTGCACCGCGCAGGCCGCATCCGCATCCTGGGCATTACATCCGCCAAGCGCTCTCCCGTGGCAGAACAAATCCCGGCGCTGGGAGAAACCGTACCAGGCTACGATTTCAAGAACTGGTTCGGGTTCGTAGTGCCGACAGCCACGCCCAAGGCGGTGATCCTGAAGATCAATGCGGACGTCAACAAGGTGCTGGATAGCGGCGACACCCGCCAGAAACTTACCAGCCAGGGCTTCGAAGTCTACGGCGGCACGCCGGAGGAATTCACTGCCACGATCAAGGCCGACACCAAGACCTTCGCCGACATCCTGCGCAAGGCCGGCATCACCGCGCAGTGATGGAAATTATTGTTTTTACTTAATAATTACCCGGCCTGCACTCCGTAAAAGCACGCTTAGCCGCCGCCGATTTTCCTGAAATACGCCTTGTTGGCGACGTCGACCACGCTCATCCCGGCGGCGACATCACGGTTACGCTCTTCCTCGCCGGCCGACAGCGCCTGCGCGCGCGCCAGCACTTCACTGATGCGCACCCGCGGAATGAAACACACACCGTTGTCATCGGCCACCACCAGGTCACCGGCATTCACCGGCACGCCGCAGATCTGCACCGGGCCGTTGATGGCCACGGTTTCGACACGCCACTTGCCGGTCATCAGACTGACGCCGCGCGCCCAGATCGGATAAGCGATGCTGCGCGCAGTCGCCACGTCGCGGGTTGCACCGTCGACGATGGCGCCAGCCTCGCCCTGGCGTTTTCCGACGTTCGCCGAATTGCCGCCCAGGCTGGAAATGCCCGCGACGCCTTCGATCACCAGAACATCGCCGGGCTTGGCCAGGTTGTGCGCCTCGATATCCGCCTGCCCCGACTTGCGCGCCATTGCACCCAGCGTCGGCGGCACCGACTGCATGATGTTGCGCACCGTGATCACCGGGCCGATCATGCGCGCCCCCGGCAGCATCGGCTGCAACGTCGCCGCGGGAATTGCGCCGTGGATACCCAATTCGTCCATCGCATCCGACACCGTGCCGGCCAGATCGGTCAGCTCGAGAAAGGCATCAATGATGGCCTTGCCCGGACGCGGAATGTCGAGCATCACGATGCGTTCGCGGGCGATTTTTCCGGTCAGTCGGGGTTCATCCATATGAATTTCCTTGCGGCGGTCAACGATTTACACGATGTGGCACGGGATGATGATAACAAGCTGCTTTGTGAAATACTTCATCCTGTAGCAACACACCCGCCACGGAGGAGAACACCATGGCCCTCAAGCTGCATCGCCTGTCCAATGCGCTGGGCGCCGAGGTCTGCGACATCGACCTGCGGAAGCCGATGAGCGAAAGCACCTTCGGCGAAATCCACAATGCCTTCCTGCAGTTCGGCATCCTGCTGTTCCGCAACCAGGAAATCACGCGCGAGCAGCACATCGATTTCAGCCGCCGTTTCGGCGAACTCGACGACCATGCGTCGCTGCCGCGCGACCGCCATCCGGACTACCCGGAAATCCTGCTGGTCACCAACCGGCCCAATGCTGACGGCACGCCCTCGGAATCGCGCTACACCGGCCGCTCCTGGCACACCGATTTTTCATATACCACCCAGCCCGCGCTGGGCTCGCTGCTGCGCTGCTGGGAACTGCCGGAAGTCGGTGGCGACACGCTTTTCGCCAGCATGACCATGGCCTACAACACGCTATCCGAGGGCATGAAGAAACTGATCGCCGACCTGCACGGCATTCACCTCTCCGGCACTCGCAAGATCAATGTCACCGACGCCGGCGAAGCGCGCCGCGCCGAAGTGATGAAACTCAATCCGCCAATCGCGCAGCCGGTGGTGCGCGTGCATCCAGAAACCGGCCGCAAGGCGCTGTACCTCGGCGAGAAGGTAAGACGCTTCGACGGCATGACCGAAGAGGAAAGCCGGCCTCTGATCGACTACCTGAACCGGCATGCCACCCGGCCGGAATTCGTGTTCCGCCAGCAGTGGCGTGAAAACGACCTGCTGATCTGGGACAACCGCTGTACGCTGCACCAGGCCCTGGGCGACTTCGACGAGAAGCAGACTCGCCACCTTGAACGCACCACGGTCAAGGGCACGCCCTCGGGCTACATCGCCGCAGCCTGAATACACCGCCCGGCATCCCCGTCATCGCCATGCGGTTTGCCGCATAAGTTTCGGACCATCTGCCGCGACAGAAGCGAAAGAACCCATTCTTCGGGAGCAGATCATGTATTGGTGGCAGGTGGTGGCGCTGTGCGCTGCCCTGGCACGCGACGCGCACCGCGGAGAGCCACTACTCCGACCGCAGCGGGCAAAGTGCCCGCTGACTCAACACCCGGTCAACCCTGGCGCCGCATCAGCATCGGCACGATCGCATCCACCGCAATGCGTGCCTTTTCACGCAGCACCCTGTCGTCATTGTTGGCGATCGGATGGGCGATCACCGCGAAGGGATAGTCCTTCAGGCCGTTGACGCCGGCCACTGCCCTGGCGGTGGCGACAAAACGGTCGGTCATGATCGCGACCGCCGGAATGCCGAGTCGTTCGGCTTCGATGGCGTCGTGCAGACTGCACGACGAGCAACTCCCTCAGTCGCCGGTGGCGGCGAGAATCGCGTCCGCGCCGCGCATCTCCATCAGCATCTGTGGCGGCACCGGCCGCGAGGCATCAGGCTTGCGCCGGCGGATGCACTCGCGCACGTGGTATTCCTGTTTGAGGATTTCTTCGATGAAATCGAACAGGCGTTCGGTGCCGATCTTGGCGTTGTCGATCATGCCGACCACCGCGCCGTCGAGAGCGGCGAGCGGTGGCGCGAGGCGCAGCGCTTCGCCCTGCGCCAACTGCGTGGGATCAAGAACTCTGAGCGTCATGATTTCCTCCTTGTGTGCGGTCACACGCCGACAGGCATGGTGACCGCGAGTGATTTCTTGCCGTACCAGGGCGGCAGGATCGCACCGAAGCCGCCGGCCGGCCCGCCCGCCGCAACCACCAGCAGGTCGTCGGGCGAGCGCAGCGCGCAGTAGACCTTGTCCTCGTCCTTGCGCCCTGCCACCGCGGCCTTGCCGACCCCGCGCCATTCGCCGCGCTTCACCCGTGCCTTCTCGAACACATAGTCGCGGATGTTCTGCTTGCTCCAGCCAGCTGCGGCGAAGATCTCGCGGTGCTGTTTCGGAATCACGAAGGCATAGTTGCCCTCCCAGATCGAGTAGAGCAGCATGTTGCTGCGCATCGCCGCGACATAGGTGTCGAGAATCTCACGCGGATCGTGGGTCCATTCGTTCATGATCTGCTGCGGCGACTCCACCTGCAGCGCGGTTACCGCCGAAACGCCCGCCGGTACGCCGCGCTCGACCGACAGTGGCAGCCACGGCGAATCCTCCTCGTCTTCCGCAACACAGAAGGTGAACTTGCCCGGATGCCCCAGCGTCGAGCGGTCAAGCTGGCCAGGAATGCCGCCCAGAACGTTGAGCAGAATCAGGCGGATACTGCGGCCGATGGTGGCGTTGGCACGACTGGCATTGGCCAGCACGTTGTGCGTCGCGTTCATGCCGATCGCCTGTCGCACGGGACCGTTGACGATAATGAAAGGGGCACTGCCGCCGGTACTGGCGGTACTGCCGTGCAATGCGTATTCGGGCTGGCACATCGCCTTGACCGTGGCCACCACCACCGGCAGGTATTCCGGCAGACAACCCGCCATCACCGCGGCAATCGCCACCTTCTCTGCAGTGATACTGCGCCGGCGCACCGGCTCGACGCCGATGACCGCACCGACATCCAGGCCTGCTGCAGCAAGAAAACGCGCGACGGCCTCCTCGGTCGGCGGCACGATGGGCAGGCCGTCAGTCCAGCCACTGCGCTGGTAAAGCTCGTTAGCCTCTATCGCATCGGCGACTTCGTGGACCGCGCTCGCGAATTCCGGGATGCTGTTCATGGCTGGATTTTAACCGCAGCGGAAAAAGGATCAGCGCACCGCCACCACTTCCGCCAGCAGTTCCAGCGCAGCAGCAGCGAATGCGTACATATTGGCAACACGATCCGCGCTGCCGGTTTCCAGCGTACGCGAAGCTTCCGCCAATCCGGCCACCGCAAAGCAGGCATGGCCCGCGGGATAACCATAACGGCTGCCGGTCGGCCCGGCCGCACCGGTTTCGGCCAGCGCCCAGTCGGAGCCCACTTTTTCCCGGGCACGGCGCGCAGCGAGCATGGCGTAGATTTCTGTCGCCGGTGTGATGCCTTTCATGTCGGCGTCGCCGATGCCGAGCAGCGCGCGGCGGATTTGATGGGTATAGACCACCAGCCCGCCGCGGCAGCAGGCGGAAGCGCCGGGCACGGCCAGCAGCGCCGCATTGATCAACCCACCCGCCGCGGACTCGGCCACGGTGATGGTTTGTTTGCGCGCGATCAGCAGCTTGGTGACGCGCTCGGCATAGGGCAATAACTTATCCACGGAGAGCCTTCCAGTTTTTCGGCAAATGGATTTCCTTGGCTACCGGGAAACCCAGCACGCCGTTGTGCGCAAACACATAAATGCTGTTGCGGCCGAGATCGCCGGTCACCACCACCTGAAAATCCTCCGCCCGCCACACGATCGGCACCAGGCGCTGCGGATCGTCGGACTCATGGAACATTTTGGGTATGCGCCCGGCCTTGTGCTCTTCACTCAGGTTCCACGTCGGTTTTTGTGTCCAGTCACGCAGGATGCGCTCGAATTCCTGCGCCGGCAGGCGCGCTTGACGAAATAATTCTTCCCTGAATTTCTGTTTCGACCAGCCGCCGGCCGCGATGGTCTCGGCGATGATCGGCGACAGCAGCAGCAGCGGCCGCAAGGTGTCGTACCCCTGGCCCACGCTGAACATGATCTGCCAGGAATACTGCCGCACCACGGCATCGGCGATGTAGGGCATTAACTCCTCCGGTGTCGCGCCCGACACCGAGGAAATGTGGTTGCCGCCGGTGTAACGCCCGACCGACAGCGCATTGGTTCCGGCGGCGAATCCGTAGTCTGCGCAATTCGGCGGCCAGCCGATTTTGGCGGCGACGTCTTCGTTCTCCGCCACTACCACGCGCCAGGTGTTGCCGAAGGTGGCCTTGTCGTTTTTGTGCGGCAGGAAACCGGCGACGTTGCGAAGGTATAGTCTCCAGAACCGGCCGACACTGGTGTTGGCCTGGAAGCCGTCACGCATTACGCCCTGGGTGTAATTGAAGCCGAGTTCCTTGATGATCGGGCCGTTCAACACAATCAGGTTGTCGCCACCCGGCGTGTTGCCGCTGTGCTCGACGCCGTAATCGTGGTCGGCCATCGCTTCCACGGCAGCCACCAGCACCGGCATGTATTCCGGCCGGCAGCCGGCCATTACGCCATTGACCGCGACACCCCACACCGTTGCCGCGCGATTGTCAGGCAGCATCACGCCCAGCACTTCGTCGGCCTCGCGCTCGGTGTATTTGAGGAAAGCTTCAACCTTCTCCACCGTCGGCGGTACGATGGGCAAACCGTCGGAGAGTTCGTGCTGGATGAAATATTCGTTGATCTCTTCAAAGCTGCCGCTGCAGATGATGTCACGCGCGCCCGGCTCGCCACCGACGGTCACCATGGCCGGAGTTTTGAACAGCGCATTCAGCACGCCATCCAGCGTCAGCTCACGTACGTTCTGCTGCAGCACATCCTTGCTCTGCAGTCCGGGATGGCCGCGCACGGGCGCCACCGCAATGTTCGGAAACCCCAGCCCCTGCGACGCCGCCTTGGCGAGCGTCATGAAACTTTCGCACACCAGCGTCGCCGACGGGATGCCGACCGCTTCTGCCGCCACACTGGCCCGCAACACGGCGGGCGTGCAGCTGCCTCAACAACCCATCCCGGAGACGACGGCGTCGGCGCCGAGTTCGCGCAGCTTCTGCGGCAGATTGGCCACCACATTGCGTTCGTCACTGCCGTGGGTATTGCCGAACTGCTCCCAGTGCAGGAATTTCACACCGGGATATTTCGCGCGCAGGCTTTGTTCGAGTTGTTCGAACACTTCATTGCCGCGGAACACGTAATCCCAGACCCAGGCCACGGTTTTGCCGTCCAGCGTGTCCAGCCGTTTGGCCAGCGGTTTGACTTTGGCCTGACGCGGGCCACGCGGCCACAGCGCGGCGTATCGGGGTTCCTGATTTGTCATGCGTGTTCCTGATCTCTTTTACGGAATGATCCCGGATGATATCCGACGCTCAGGGTTTTTCGTCCAGCCTGAACACCGTCACCTTGTGCGCACCACCCGCGGCGCGTTCCTTCGCGCTCGAACGGATGATGCCGTAGATCACACCCGGCTGCGAACGATCCCAGGCAATGCCCTGGCCGCGGATGTTCATCGGGATCGCCTCGACCAGTTCCAGCACCGAACCCGCTTTCGGCAGCCGCATCCGGTAGAGCTCGGCCGGATCATGTCCCGTCAGGTACAGAAACCCGTCCGGCCCCCACGATCCGCCGGAATTGCTCATGTCCTCGAAGCGATCGAGTATGGATCTGGGCAGGGTCCACGACTGCAGCGGCCGGTAATCGCGCGTGAACTTCACCATCACCGTGTTCGCCTTGTGGCCGTACGGCGTCTTGCCGGGACCGAACAGCCGGTCGTAATTGGCGAAGGTCATCCACCAGTGGCCATCATGCCAATCGATCCAGGTCAGCGAGCCCCACTGGATGCCAAAACTGTGCGTGCCGATGTGGGTCATGGTCTCCGCATCAAAAATCTCCACCGAGCTGGTCATCGGCCATTCCGGGTAATTCGAATGCGCGGCATAAATCCTGCCGTCCATCACCATCGCGCTGTCGAGATGTTTGATCGGGCCGTCTTTTTCACCCTGCCATTTCTTCACCAGCTGGCCCGAGAGCTTGTCGTATTTGCCGATGACCCGGTTGTTCACGGCGTAGAAATAATCGCGGTCGACGCCCACACCCTGGTTCGCGTCGGGCACGACAAATTCCGCCAGCTGCTCCAGCACCGGCCGCGCACCCGCAGCGCTGGCCACGCCCAGCCCGATGACCGCCGACAGGGTGAACATCAGTGAGCCGGCCATGCCGCGCCAGCGCCGTGCTGCAGTCCGTGTTTTCCTGTCTTTCATGTGATCTCCCTTTACGCACACAAAAAAGCATCAGCCCCCGAGGAGGCTGATGCAAACCATAACGCGTGTTGATGACATCTGTGCTGGACTGCCTCGTCAGTTCGGTTTCATCCCGATGGTTTGCACCACCTTCGCCCAGGTGTTGATTTCAGTGGCGTACAGTTTTTCAAACTCCGCCTGCGAATTGCCGACGGCATCCAGACCCTGCCCGCGCAGCAGCTTTTCGGTCGCCGGATCGTTGACGATGTGGGTGACAGCCTCCTGAATCTTCACCGCGATGGCCTTGTCGGTTTTGCCGGGCAGGAACAGCGCGTACCAGTTCTCAACCCCGAAACCGGGCACGCCCGATTCCGCGATCGTCGGGTACTCGGGCAGCGCCGGCGTACGCTTGGGACCGACGACCGCCAGTGCGCGCAACCTGCCCGTGGTGAAAAACGGCCGGGTTGAAATCACGCTGGCCACGGTGAGCGCGATGCGCCCGGCGACCACGTCGGTGATGCTTGGCGCAGTGCCTTTGTACGGCACATGGGTCATCTTCAACCCCGTCATCTGCGAAAACAGCTCGATGGTCAGATGCTGCGCCGAACCCAGACCCGAGGACGAAAAGAACAACTGGTTCGGTCGCGCCTTGGCAAAAGCGATCAACTCCTTGACGCTTTTCACCGGGAGAGACGGATGCACCACCAGCACGCCGGGTGACACCACGGCCAGCGTTACCGGCAGCAGATCCTTGCGCGGATCGTAGGAAAGTTTCATCAGGCTGGGCGTGATGCTGATGCCGGCGGAAGTCATCAGCATGGTGTGGCCATCGGGCGGCGCCAGCGCCACGATCTCCGCAGCAATGGTTCCGCCAGCACCGGGCCGGTTATCGGCCACCACCGACTGGCCCCAGGCTTCACTCAACTTCTGCGCAATAAAGCGGCCCGTGGTATCCACGCCGCCGCCCGGCGCCAGTGCGATAACCATGCGGATCGCTTTGCTGGGATAAGCGGGGGTTTGCGCAAGCGCAGTCCCCGCCGCAACACTGCCTGCAGCCATCATCAGTAATGCCCTGCACGCTCTTGCAGAAAATCTATTCATGATCTCCTCCGGCATATAGTTGTTTTAGTGAACTGCCGGAGAAGTATACAAGCGCCACAGACAACAGGGCCGGGACGACGATCATCGGCCCGGCCCGTGAATATTACAAAATATTCAATAAAAACATAAAGTTACATGAAATTCCGCGGCCCGCCGTGGCAAAAGGGCGGTGCCGCCAAGGCCGCGGGATTCTAGTTGATGGGGATCCCTGCGCTCTTGATGATCTTGGCCCACATCGCCGTGTCCTCGCGCAAAGTCTTGGCCAGTCCCTCTGGTGTCGACGGATCCGCCTCAAGGCCCTGGTTGAGAAACTGGCTGCGCACGTCACTCATCCCGAGTGCTTTTACGGCGGCTTGATTCAATTTCGCAATGATCGGTTTTGGCGTTCCTGCCGGAGCAAAAAGCCCAAACCACGTTTCATACACATATCCCGGCACACCGGCTTCCTGCACCGTGGGCACATCGGGAAAAGCCCGGGGGCGTTTGGCGCTTGTGACAGCGAGCATTTTCAACCGGCCGGCTCTCACGTGCGTCGCCGCAGATGCCATGACCGGGATGGAAAATTGCACTTCACCCGAAATGGTTGCTGCGACCGACGGGCCGCCACCTTTGTACGGTACTTGCGTGAATTTCACACCGGCCACGTGTTCCAGCAGCGCGACCGCCAGATGCCCCGCGCTGCCGATGCCCGCCGAGCCATAGTTCAGCTTGCCCGGCTCTTTTTTCGCCATCGCGATCAAGTCCTTCATGTTTGTGACGGGCAGCTTGTTGTTGACGACCACAGCAGATGGGGAAATTCCCAGTTTCGCTATGGGAGCGAGATCCGTCAAAGCGTTGTACGGCAGTTTTGAATACAGCGTCTGGTTGATTGCAAGTGCGATATGGGCCACAAGCAATGTATAACCATCCGCGGTAGCCCGCGCCGCGATGTTCACACCCAGCGTACTCCCGGCGCCGCCGCGGTTATCGACAATCACGGTCTGGCCGAGATCTTCGCCCAGCTTGTTGGCCATGATGCGCGCCACCAGATCACTCGTTCCTCCGGGCGAGAACGGCACTATGAGGCGGATCGGACGCTCGGGGTAGCCCTGCGCATGGCCGGCACTTGCGAAACCGGCGAAAAGCAGAAGCAACAGAATCACACCAGGTTTTCGAATCATTTGTTTCCTCCTTTGATTTTATATGGGCACAACAGGACTCAAGGACAGCAAAACAGCATCAGTGCCGGCGCGCCGGTTTCTTCTTTTTGGATTTTCCGGACGATAGAACCGTCAGGCGCAGCAATTCGCCGACATTGTTGCAACGCTCGATATGCATCACCAGATCCGCAATCCGTCTGGCCCGGGCCGCACCCACCACGGGAACCGCCAGCGTCTCGAACTTCGCGCCCAGTTCCCCGTCCGACATCGGGTTCTGTATCGAGCCTTTGGGATAGTCGACCTGCGACACGAATTTTTCACCGGACTGCATCGTGATCGTCGTATGGCAGGATACCCCGCGCGGCAGTTTGGCGTCGGTATCGATGCGCGTGCGGTCCATCAGGCGACGCACCATCGCGTTGCCGAGCTTGCGATCGGTGTATTGCGCCAGCAGCGCATTGCCTTCCAGCAGCGCGATCGCCACCGAATACGGCAGGCTGACCTGGGCTTCGTGATAGGTGCGCGGCGCGATGTTGCGGTGGTAATGCGACCAGTCGGGATGGCGCCGGACGACGATACTGCGGATGCGGGAAAGCTCCGGCGCATGCCTGCTGCGGATCTCCAGCGCACAGTCAATCGCGTTGTGGATCGGGCGCGCGCAGGAATAGGGTTTGAATTCGATTTGCAGTTCGAAGGGCTTGCCGAGGCCGCGCACGAGCTCAGCGCCTTTTTTGCCGCCGGCGAAGGCGCGCAGGAAGCCACGTTCACCCTCGAAAATCGTGTCCGCGCCGGTAAAGCCGAGTTTGGCCATCATTGCTGCAGTCACGCCGTTGCGCGCAGCCGGCCCGGGATTGAAGCGCTTCTGCATCGACGGCCCGTACATTTCCATCAGTCCCGAAGCCTGCGCACCGGCAAGGCCGAAGGCGGAGGTCAGCTGATCCGGCGTGAGCCGCAGCAGTTTCGCGGCCGCCGTCGTCGCGCCGAAGACCCCGCAGGTCGGCGTGGTGTGGAAGGCGCGGTTACGCAGGTCGTTGTTGGCGGCCATGCTGACGCGTTCCATCACTTCGCAGCCGGCGGCAAGCGCTGCGAGCAGATCCTTGCCGTTCGCGCCGTTCGCTTCCGCCACCGCCAGCGCCGATGAGAACACCGGCGGGCTGAAGTGAAACAGTGCCAGCACATCGATGTCGTCCAGTTCGATGCTGTGGCAGGAAATCGCATTGGCAAAACTGGCGGCCGTCATCGGCACGCGCCCGCCGCCGCCGATCAGCGTCGCCTCCGGCGCCTTGCCCTGCAGTGCCGCAAACTCGCGGGCGATCACGCCGCTCTCGGTCTGGCTGCCCGCGATCGCGACGCCCAGATAATCGAGCAGCAGCCGCTTCATCGCGTGGCGGCTCGCCTCGGGCACCTGCCTGTACGACAGCCGGGAATGATGTGCAGCGAGTTGCGCAGCCAGCGTACGGCCGGCATTGGTTTTTTTCTTTTGCATGGTGCTTCCTTCAGCTTCGGTTGATTATGGTCATATCGTTTGGCAGCAGCCCGCGCACGAGCGCTTCTTCAATCTTCATCACGGCGTCAGCAATGCCGTGATCACGCCCGCATCCTTCATGCTTTCCAACTGCCACAGCGCTTTCAGCGCGCGGTCGCAGCCCTGCGCGCCCAGCGGCCCGGCGCACAGATCGCGAAATTTGTTCTCGACTTCGGCGTCAGTCATCGGGCTTTTCTCATGTCCGCGCGGATAACGGATTTCCGAAATATGCGTCTCACCCGAACGCATGCGGATGGTGACGCGCCCCGGCGCGCCCTCGGGATACTGCGCCGTCAGGGCAGGATCTTCCGTGACCTTGACCTTGCGCATCAGTTCGGCCACCGCAGGATCGCGCAGGCGTTCATCGGCAAACGAGTCGCGCACCAGTCTGCCGTCGAGCAGCGCGACGGCGACGCAGTACGGCAGGCTGTGGTCTGCGGTCTCCCGCGTCGTCGGCGCCCAGCGCGACGCATCATTGCCCATCATGAACACCGCCACATCGTAGCCGTCGACATGGATTTCCTCGATCTGCTGCAGGTCCAACTTGTCGCGCAGCTCCAGCGCCGCGAACGCCGCGGACTGGCCGTGATAACAGACAGGCAGAAACTTGGTGCGCGTCTCGACGATCATCGGCGTATCGGGCAGCGGCCACTCGGATCGGCCGACGGCCTCCCAGAATCCGCCGGATCCCTCGAATATTTCGCCCGGGCCGGTGAAACCTTCCTTCGCCAGCACGGCGGCAAACACCGCATTGCGCGACGCGTTGGCGCCGGCGCAACCTTTCCAGCTCGACAGGCTGCCGCGGCGCGCCTGGGCCAGCGCGAGGTTGGGCACCAGTGCCAGCGACAACGCGTGACCGGTCTCGTCGGCGCTCAGCCCCATCAGTTTCGCCGTGCCGAGGACGCAACCCAGCACGGTGTAGACCGGCTGATCCCAGCCCCCGCTGTTGATGTCGACCGACTTGCAGAAACTGCAATACACATCATAGGCAAGCACCATCGCGGTGATCAGCGATTTGCCGTCCGCATGCACGCTCTCGGCGACCGCGACCAGACCCGACACCATGTCGCTGGGATGCCCGCGGCTGCGACCCAGATAGGTGTCGCTGATGTCCAGCGAACGCGTCATCACGCCGTTGGCAAACGCCGCCATCTCCGGCGTCGTGACCATGTCGCTGCCCCACACCCGGGCCATGTAGTCCGAGCGGTAGCGCTTTGCCACGGCACGCGACATCACGCTCACCGGCTCGTCGTACGCACCGAGCGCGCTGGCGAAGGTATCGATCAGGTGGCGTTTGGTTTCGTGCACCACGCCCGCTGACAGCGCCTCATACCGCGCACGCTGCGCGAATGCGACCAGGCGTTTTACCGTCGCGTCCCACACCATGGGCTCACTGTTCAACTCATTGCTCACTACGGACTCCTGCAAATGGTCATGCCTTGCGTTTCCCGCCGGCACCCGCCGCAGGCGGTTTCGCCGGCTGGTTGCGCCGTTTCAGCTCATGCCTGACGACATCCGGCGTCAACTCGGGCGCGAGCAGGCCGATGAAGTGGCTCACATAGCCGCGCAGATAGGTGTTCCGGCGCAGGGTCACGAATGTCGGGCTCGATTCAAACAGGTGGCTGGCGTCGCGCGCGCGCAGCATGCGGTCGTGCTCCGGATCCACCGCAACCGTCGCCAGGATCGCGATGCCGAGCCCCATTTCAACATAGGTCTTGCAGACATCGGCATCGACCGCGCCGAAACGCACGTTGGGTTCGATGCCCTGCCTGCGGAAGGCCTCCATCACTTTCCAGCGGCCGCTGCGTGCGCGGTCATGGGCAATGATCGGATAACGCGCGATTTCCTGCAGCGTCAGCTTTTTCGCACTCAGGATCGGGTGACCCTGCTTCGCGATCACGCTGCGCGCAATCGGGAAACACGGCAACATCGCCAGATTCGGAAACGATCGCATGGCTTCGGTACCGACGGCGATGTCCGCCTCTTCGGCCTGCACCGCTTCGCAGATCTGCGTCGGGTTGCCCTGCTGCAGTCCGAGGTGCACATCCGGATAACGCTTGATGAAGCGCTCGATGACCCGCGGCAGCACGTAACGAGCATAGGTATGGGTCGTCGCAATGGTCAGCACGCCCTTTTCCCGATCAAGATAATCTTCACGCAGTGTTCGCAAGCTCTCGACATCACTCATGATGCGCTGCGCGATCTCGATCACTTCGCGCCCCGGCTCGGTGAGCCCGGTCACCCGGTTGCGCTTGCGCTCGAATACCGGGAAGCCGACTTCGGCCTCGAGCAGCTGGATCTGCTTGCTGACACCGGGCTGTGAGGTATGCAGCGCCTCCGCGGCCGCGGAAATATGATTTCCGTGCCGGTGCACTTCAAGAATGCATCTGAGCTGAGACAGCTTCATGGCTGCGCCCGCGTTTCCGGAATCAGGGATTCCGGAAATCAATCTTCTTGGTGACCGGATTCACATAACCGCCCCACAGCACCATCACCCGGTTGCGGTTGGGATCGCCGCAAACGACGATGTTGATGATGTCGGGCTTCGGCACCACGCGGACCATACCGTCCGGTTTTTCCTTCAGGTATTCCTCGGGATAGATGCCGCGCGCGACGGCATCCGGAATCGTGAACGCCTCAGAGTGCCCGTACTTCATCAGGAATTCCAGTTCGCGGTACGGCACGCGCGCATGCTCATACACGTAGTTGCGGATGTCCTGCTTGCTGTATCCGGCGGCGGCCAGTGATTTCGCCACCGGCGGCGCCAGCATCAGCGTGATCATGTCGCGAAAACCATTGGCCCCTTGTTCGGCCAGCCGCGCCAGACAGGGCTTTTTGGTCACTTCGATCGCAAGAAACTCCAGCGCGGTCTGCGCTGCGGTCTTGTCCGGCGTGCCGTAAATCGCCGGTGGCCAGCCCCAGGTCACGGTGCCGCAGGCGGTGACCGTGCTGTCGGTTTTGGCGAAGCCGTGTTCGACATGGTACGGATCCCAGGGATTCTCGTCGTCGTTCTCGGCAATGGTGAAATTCTGCGGATAGCCGAAAGTCCCCATGTAGTTCCGCCCCATCCTGTAGCCGGCGATGTTCTTGATGATCAGTCCGAAGGCGCGGCCGATGGCGGGATTGGCGCCGCGCGAAATCAGGTGCGCGCCGGTCTCGATGCCCATCGTCTTCGTGGCGGGGCCATTGATCAGCAGGAAGGGCAACACGCCCCAGGTGCTGCCGATGTTGCTGAGGTTGTAGGTGTTGTCGGCAATCGCCTCGACCGCGGCGATCAGCAGCGGCATGGTTTCCGGTTTGCAACCGGCCATCACCCCGTTGGCGGCGATGTTCCACGGCGTCGCCCGAAGATTCGCCTGCGCCAGCACGGCGATGGTCTCGTCGGGCGCGCGGCTGGTGTGCTTCAGGAATTCCCTGACTTTTTCCACCGTGGGCGGCACGATGGGCAGATTGTCGGTCCACTCGTGTTCGCGGAAATAGTCGTTTATTTCCTCGAAGCTGCCTTCAAAAACAATTTTATCAGCCTGACGCGGGGCTTCGGCTGCACCCGATGCAGCGGCTTTCACCGGCCGTGTCAGTTCCTCGACGATGCGGCCGAACAGTACGTCTTCTACATTTTTTTCGACCAGCGCTTCCGCATGCACGCCGACCGCGCCGGGATATTCGGCGATGCGCACATCGGACATGCCCTCGGCCTTGGCTACGGCGCGGGCAATCCTGGTAAATCCCGTGGTCGTGATGACAACCCCGGGAATGCCGAGCTTTTCGGCTTCAACGGCCGGCCTCACCGAGGCCGGAGTGCAGGTCCCTCATCCCCCGTTGCCGGTGATCAGTGCGTCACAACCCCTTTCCCTGGCCAGGGCGGCAATCTGCTTGGCGATTTTTTTCTGCGACGCGGGATCGCCGCCGACATAGACAATCGGAAACTCAGTGAACGGAATCACCTTCACGTTCCTGAATTTTTTGCTGAACTGGCTGCGATAGGTGCGGAACATCAACTCACCCTTGAAGTGGTTGTTGTACACCTCGCCGATCGTCTTGCCGTCCAGGCTGTCCAGGTGACGGCTGATGTTCCGGGCGCCTTCCTGCGGCAAACCTTCGGGGCTGATTACCGCGATTTTTTCCGACATGCCTGCTCCTCCAGTCAATTACCGTACAGGCATGGCATCCGGCACATCTGCCTGATCCGCCCGCATCAATGTTGCGGCACATTAAACCGCGGATCACCCATGCGCACCAGAATATTGAGCTATCTTAGTATGCTCACAGAGAATACTGACCGTTTGCGCCGGTGTGCCGGGCAGTATCCCGTCACTATATCGGGGAGGAATACCTGAATAGCCGAATATTCTGGTGGCCACAGACGTTACTCGGTTAAATTGTCTTGAAAAAATGCCGGGTCAGCCGTCAATCACAAGCATTCCCTGGAGGATCACCACTGATGTACGCAAACACCCTGCCGGACAACGCCGAGTTTGATTTCATCGTGGTCGGCGCCGGTTCCGCCGGCTGCACGCTCGCCAGCCGGCTTTCCGAAGACGGCCGCCACAGTGTGCTGCTGCTTGAAGCCGGCGGCCCGGCGAATAACATCAACCTGAAGATTCCGCTGATGGTGGCGAAGATCCTCAACGACGAGCGCTACACCTGGCAGTACCAGACCGAGCCGCAGTCGCACCTCAATAACAAACCGCAGCGCTGGGTGCGCGGCCGCGTGATCGGCGGCTCCGGTTCGATCAACGGCAACCTGTTCGTCCGTGGCGACCCGAAGGAATACGACGACTGGCGCGATCAGGGCTGCAAAGGCTGGGGTTACTCCGACATGCTGCCCTACTTCAAGCGCCTCGAAGACTATCCCGAAGGCAACGCGGCCGTGCGCGGCAGCGGCGGCCCGATCCACTGCACCAACCTCAACGGATTCGATCCGCTGTCGGATGCCTTCGTCGCGGCCTGCGGCGAAGCCGGCCACAAACAGCTGCCGGACTATAACGACGGCAGTTACGAAGGCGCGTACCACCTGCAGTACTCCACACGCCGCGGCTGGCGCAGCAGCGCCGCCGCCGAATACCTGAAACCGGCGCACAAGCGCAGCAACCTCACCATCGTCGACAACGCGCCCGCGACCCGGGTGCTGATGGAAGGCCGCCGTACGACCGGCGTTGAATTCCGCCGCGGCGGCCTCACGCTGAAAGCCAAAGCCCGCCGCGAAGTCCTGCTCTCGGCGGGGCCACTGGTCTCGCCGCAGCTGCTCGAACTCTCCGGCATCGGCAACAGCGACATCCTCGGCAAATTCGGCATCAACACCGTCCACCACCTGCCCGGCGTCGGTGAGAACCTGCGCGACCATCCCAGCTCGCGTATTTCCTTCGAGTGCGCAAAGCCGATCACCATCAACGACGTGCTGCGCAATCCGCTGCTCAAGCTGAAGGAAGGCCTGCGCTGGTTTTTCAAAAGCGAAGGCCTGCTCACCATCTGCTCCGCCACCTCGCAGGTGGCCTGGCGCTGCAATCCGAAGTCGGACCGCGCCGACATGGCCATGCTGCTGCTGCCGCTGTCGGGCCGCGACCGCTATGCGCGCACCGCGCGCTACGGCCTCGACCCGCATCCGGGCTTCACCTTCGGCCTCAAAGTGCTGCAACCGTACTCGGTCGGCCAGATCCACATCGGCTCCACCGATCCGCTGGCACAAGCAACCATGGATCCCAAATACCTGTCCCACGAGGCCGACGTGCAGCTGTTCCTCGACGGCATGCGCTTCGCGCGCCACATCGCGCAGATGCCCTCGCTCAAACCGCTGGTGGTGCGCGAAACCCGCCCCGGCCCGGACATCCGCGACGACGCCGGCATGCTCGACTACATGAAAGAAACCATCCAGACCAGCTGGCACATGGTCGGCACCTGCAAGATGGGCAGCGGCGCGGAAGCCGTGGTCGATGACCAGCTCAGGGTGCATGGCATCGCGGGACTGCGGGTCATCGATTCGTCGATTTTCCCGACCATCCCGTCGTCGAACACCAACATCCCGACCATCGCCACCGCCGAAAAAGGCGCAGCACTGGTGCTGGCGAGTAATAGTCAATAAAAACAAGGTAATAAAACGCGGCAACCGAAGTCCCGATTACAGATAGAACCATTCACCCCGGAGGGAGAATCATGAACATCTTCAAACGATCCATGATCGCGCTGTTGCTGCTGTCGCCGCTGTTGCATGCCGTCCACGCGCAGACTTACCCGACGAAACCGGTGCGCATAGTGGTGGGCTTCGCCGCCGGCGGCCCTTCGGACATCGTCGCCCGCCTGATGGCACAGCAACTGTCGGAACGCATGGGCAAGCAGTTCTTCGTCGAGAACCGCGCGGGGGCCACCGGCACCATCGGTGCCGAACTGGTGGCGAAGGCGCCGCCCGATGGCTATTCGCTGTACCTCGCGAGCCAGACCACGCATGCCGTCGCGCCTTATATGTATGCCAAGGTCGGTTATGACCCGATCAAGGATTTTGCGACAGTGGCGCTGGTGTCGCAGAACCCGCTGCTCGTCGTCGTGCATCCCTCGCTCGGCGTCAAAAGCATGAAAGAGCTGGTGGCACTGGCCAAGGCCCGCCCCGGCGAACTCAACTTCGCCACTGGCGGCCAGGGCTCTTCGCCGCACATGTCGATGGAACTGCTGAAGAGTACGCTGGGCCTCAACATGGTCGCGGTGCACTACAAAGGTGACGGCGCCGCGATCGGCGAACTGATCGGCGGCCAGGTGCCGATCATGTCGGCGAGCATGGCCGGACTGCTGCCCTACACCAAGAGCGGAAAACTGCGCGGGATTGCGATCACCGGCGCCAAGCGTTCCGCCATTGCGCCGGAATTCCCGACCATCCGCGAAGCGCTGGACCTGAAGGACTACGAAGTGATCACCTGGTTCGGCATCCTGACCACCGCCGGCACACCGGCCGATGTCGTCAACCGGCTCAACAAGGAAATCGTCCAGGCGCTGGGTGATCCGGCGGTGAAGGAACAGATCGCCAAACTCGGCATGGAAACGGTGGGCAACACCCCCGAGCAATACGCCGCCTTCCTGCGCGAAGAAAACGTCAAATGGAGCAAGATGGTCAAGGCGCTGAACCTGAAAGCGCAGTGACCCGCGGTTAACAACAAAGCTGCAGGGACCCTGCCGGGTTGTTTTGCCCGGCAGGAGACCATGCAAGTGCCGCTTCAGGCACTTTCTTTATTGAATTCGCATCCCCCGCCAGACTGCGTGACGGCAGCACACATTTACAAGGTATTTTCCGAACCAAAAATCACCGTACATTGGCTCGACATCACACCGCCGTTTCCATGGGCCAGTGCGACGTCGCAACTCTTGACCTGCCGCTCGCCGCATTCGCCGCGCACCTGACGGATCGCCTCGATCATCACCAGCAGGCCATACATGCCGGGGTGGCAGTACGACAGGCCGCCGCCGGAGGTGTTGACTGCCAGCTTGCCGCCGGGGGCGATGGCACCACCGGAGACAAATGGACCGCCTTCGCCCTTGGGGCAGAAACCGAGGTCTTCGAGGAACAGGATCGGGGTGATGGTAAAGGCGTCATACAGCGACAACATGTTGACGTCCTTTTGCGTCACACCGGCCATTTTGAAGGCCTGCGGACCTGAGACAGTCGCACCGGTGACGGTGAGATCCGGCATGCAGGAGATGGTGTTATGTGACAAGGTTTCGCCGACACCCAGCACATAGACCGGTTTTTTCTTCAGGGTTTTGGCCTTGGCCGCCGAGGTCAGCACGATGGCGCCGCCGCCGTCGACGACCAGACAGCAATCGCGCACCGTGAACGGATGCGACACCATGCGCGCATTCAATACCTGTTCGATGGTCAGTGGTTCTTTCTCCCAGGCCTTGGGATTCATCAATGCCCATTTGCGCGCGGCCACCGCGACTTCGGCAAGCTGTTCTCGCGTGGTGCCGTACTGGTGCATGTGGCGTGCTGCCGCCATCGCATAGGCGCTGACCGGCAGAATCGGCCGGTACGGGCTCTCGTAAGGATTGAATTCGCGCGGGCTGGCGGCGGCGCGCGATACCGAGCGCTGCGTGCTGCCATAGGCGATCACCGCGACTTCGCACAGGCCGAGCTGGATCGCCATCTGCGCGTGGGCAACATGGGTCATGAACGACGAACCGCCGATGGCCGTACCGTCAAACACCTTGGGCTTGATGCGCAGATATTCGGCCAGCACCATCGGGCCTGCGCGAACCTGGCTGGCCGCGACGAACAGCCCGTCAACATCCTTCAGGGTCAGGCCGCAATCGTCCAGCGCACGCATGGTGGCCTGTGCCATCAGGTCGACCGGGGAAGTGTGTTGTGCCACCTGGCCCAGGTCGGATTCCGCCGCGCCGACGACCGCGATGCTGCCGCGTTTGAGCGTGTTCGTCATTTGGCATCTCCCGCGGGCGTGAACACCGGGAAGGGCAAAGTCTTCTCGTCACCGGGATGAGCGCGAAATTTGACGCGCATGCCGATCTTCACCTCCATCGCATCAATGTCCTCGACGCGGCTCATCAGGCGATACCCCTCGTCCATGTCGATCATCGCCACGTTCAATGGTGCCTCGCCCTTGTAATAAATGACGGTGGTCGTGTAGACCGTCCCCAGCCCCTTGGACACACGCCATTCGATGTTTGGGCTGCCGGTTTCCGGCGCGACCGCACGTGGATAAAAGAACGCCTTGTTGTCGTCCTTGCACACCTGATAGGCGAGCTCGCCTTTTTTCAGATGCTCAACGTAAACACCGAGCGGGGATTTTTCCATCAGATTCGTATCCACGATATCTCTCTCGAAAAAAATTAATTGAAGTAAATCGATTGGTCCGTGATCCGTTACCCGAACCACATCCCGGTGAATGCCCGCTACTCAAGCCATGGCGGAAATCGTCCGGGTGAGCATCTCTAATCAGGCTTCGCGCCGGATGCTTTGACAGCAACCTGCCAACGCACGATCTCCTGCTCCAGGAATCCGGAAAAGAACTGGGGTGATTCCACGATGGCATCCGCGCCCAGCCTTGCAAGCTGCTGCCTGAACTCGCTGGTGCCCGCAATACTTTGCATCGTCGCATTAAGCTTGGTGACCACGGCAGGCGGCGTGCCGGCAGGCGCCAGATATCCATACCAGGCAGCGACTTCAAAATCCTTCACGCCGGATTCGATCATCGTCGCCACATTCGGCAGAACCGGTGAACGATTCCGGCTGGTAACCGCGAGTGCCTTGAGTCGATTCTGCTGGAGCAAGGGGTGCGCGGAGGTGATGTTGTTGAATGCAAAGTCGACTTCGCCACTGATGAGCGCAGTGAGGGCGGGGGCGCTGCCCTTGTAGGGGATATGCGTCATCTTTACGCCAGTCAGGAGTTGCAGGAGCTCGCCGGACAGGTGCTGCGTCGTGCCGACAGGGGCCGCAAAATTGAGCTTGCCGGGATTCTTCTTCGCGAGTGCAATGAAATCCCTGACCGTGTTGACCGGCAACGAAGGATGCGTGACCAGCAGATTCGGTGCCTGGGAAAATACTGCCACCGGCGCGAAGCTCTTGATCGGGTGGTAATTGAGCTTCGGATACAAACTGGCATTGATGCCAAGCGCCGACGAAGTATGAAGCAGCGTGTAACCGTCCGGCGTCGCACGGGCGACAAGCTCCGCCGCGATGTTCTGGCTTGCGCCCGGCCGGTTTTCCACGATGAACTGCTGCCCGAGCGCTTCACTCAGGCGCGCAGCCATCATTCTGCCCATGATGTCCACGGCGCCGGCCGGGGGATAACCGATGATCACGCGCACGACTCTGGCTGGATAGGCTTTCGCGTCCTGCGCTGCGGCTTGCACGGGCAGCAGCGCAAATGCCGCCACAGACACCACAGCAGCAAGCAAGGGCCTGATCGCCGACTGTGCGGATGCGGCAGCCAGCTGGGAGTACTGAAGGCTTCGAATGGCCAGTGTCATGACGGTTCTCGAATATTCGGTTTAATTTTTACGACGGGCGGATCGGATGCAACTTTATTTTTATATATTTTTTCGGCCACCACTTGCGACAATGCAACTTCAACCATCGCACAACGAAAGCAAGAGGTGCGGTTGTCATTAGCCCATAATTTCCGGCCTCGCACCATAAATTCTGCGAGACTTGGTATAACAATAGGAAATAGTGGCGTGGGGCCTTGGAAGATTGCGGACTGCTCGCAAGATACGCACTTGCTAGCCGCGGCGTCCGGATGCTAGCCTCCCCCGCGCGTGAGCACGGCCTTTGCCTCGCACCTGATCATCCCCACTTGAACCGCACCGCCCGACCAATGCAGGCGCTGTCAAAGCCCCCCATGCTGAAACCTCTTGAAGTCCTGAAGCTCTACTCCGATCACGATTACACCCTCACCAGCGCCTTTGAGAGCCGCTGTGCCAGCGACCCGGACCGGCCGTTCGTGGTGTTCAAAGGCCGGACGTGGTCCTGGGCCGGATTCGATGAGGAATACCTAGCCATCTCGCGCTTGCTGGTCGCACGCGGCGTGCACAAGGGCGACCGTGTCGGCGTAATGGCCGGCAACCATATCGGCCACCTCAAACTTCTGTTTGCGTGTGCGCGCATCGGTGCAATCCTCGTGCCGGTCAACCCGAAGTTCGGCGTAGCAGAAGCGAAGTATGTGTTGCAGCACGCGGGCGTTGCCGGAGTCGTCTGCGGCAAGGACGAACTCTCCGTCGCGCGCGAAGCCTGCGCCGGCATCACCCCTGCGCCATGGTTCATGCTGTTTGACGAGAGCGCCACAGACGCACCTCAACTCGAAGAAGCGGCTGCCACCGCTGCCGATACCAGCCTCCCGGAACAGCCGGGGGCTGACGACACCTGCGTCATCATCTACACCTCGGGCTCAACCGGCTTCCCCAAAGGCGCCATGCACAGCCAGCGCAACTTCGTGACATCGGGCGAAGCCAATGTCGCACGCCTCTGGCTGCAGCCCGAAGACCGCCTGCTGATTGTTCTGCCGCTTTTTCACGTCAACGCCCTGTTCTATTCGCTGGCCGGTGCGCTCATGGCAGGCGCTGCAGTGCTGGTGCAGGAACGCTTCTCGGCCAGCACTTTCTGGCAAACCGCAGTCGAGACCGGCGCAACCCAGGTCAACCTGATCGATGCCGCCGGGCGCATCCTGAAACTGCGGCCGCGGACCGAGTTCCGGCCCGAGCACCGCATCCGCATTGCGTATGGGGTGCGTCCGGAATCACAGCAGTGCTTTCGCGAAGAGTTCGGCATCAAGGATCTCCTCACCGGCTTCGGCATGACGGAAATCCCCGGGCTCAGCTGCAATCCGTTTCAGGGCCTGCGCAAAACGACCAGCCTCGGCCCGATCGGCTGCCATCCGGATCCCTCACGCCCCTGGGCGCAATGCCGCCTCGTTGACGACCAGGGCAAGGACGTCGGCGTCGACCAGGCCGGCGAGCTCTGGGTCAAACACCCGGTCATCATGCAGGGATACTTCCGCGATCCGGAGCAGACCGCCGCGACCTTTCACGACGGCTGGTTCAAGACCGGGGATATGATGCGCCGGGACGCGGACGGCTACTTCTACTTTGTCACACGAAAAAAAGACATCATCCGCCGCCGCGGCGAAAACATTGCCGGCGCGGAGATCGACAGCACCATCGCAGCACACCCGGCCGTCGAGGAAGTGGCCGCAGTGCCGGTACCGGCCGAACTCGGCGACGAGGAAATACTGGTGGCTGTTGTGCTGAAACCCGACAGTGACGCAAGCGCGCAGGACATCGCGGCATGGTGTGCAGAACGCCTCGCGGCGATGAAAGTCCCGCGATATGTCCTGTTCATGGACGCGCTGCCCCACACCGCCACGCACAAGATCGCCAAACACGTTCTGAAAGCAGACTCGACGCTGAAAGGCCGGGCGATCGACCTCCAGTCCATCGCCTGACCACTTGAATCTGCCGGGTGTCTACTTGCCGCGCCCGCGCAGGCCGGCACCCAGACATAACCTGCAGTAATAGTAGAAACAGAAAATGTTCTTTTACTGCAGCGGTGGCAATTTGGTAACTTGATTACCATAGTGCAGCGCCATTGCTCCCGCGAAAACAATAACAACGAAGATAACAGGTGAGAAAATGAACAAAGTAATCGATACACCGGCGCAAGCCATCGCCGATATTCAAAATGGTGCCACCGTTGCGATTGCAGGTTTTGGCGTCGATCATGGTTTTGCGTCCAGCCTCATCAGTGCCCTGCGCGACAAAGGTGTCACTGATCTGACCATCGTCTGCAATTCGCTGGGCGATCCGGGCGCAATTCGCGGACAGATACTTGCTGAAAGCAAACAGATCAAAAAGCTAGTTGCGGCGTTCTCGGTGCGTCCGGGCACGATCACCGCGGGTGCGGAGCAGATCAGGGCGGGAACCATGGATGTGGAACTCGTTCCCCAGGGCATACTCGTCGAACGTTGCCGTGCCGGCGGCGCAGGCATCCCGGCGTTTTATTCGCCGACCGGTGTCGATACTGACCTGATGAAGGGGCGCGAACTGCGTTACTTCAACGGCAAGCCGCATGTACTCGAAGAAGCGATACACCTCGACTACGCTTTTTTGCGGGGCTACCGTGCTGATCCTCTCGGCAATGTGCAGTTTCGCGGTGGCAACCAGAACTTCAATCCGAGTTTTGCCAAAGCTGCGAAAGTGGCAATCGTCGAGGTGGATGAGATTGTAGAAGTGGGTGGCATTCCTCCGGAGCTGGTCGACCTGCCCGGCATATTCGTCAAACGGGTGTTAAAGACTACCCATAAAGTTGACAGCAAGATCGCGCGCAAGACGGGGCGCAGGCCTGCCGAAGCAGCACGGAGCTACAACGGCAAACCGGCCATTACCCGCGCCGCAATCGCAAAAAATGCGGCAAAAATCATTCGCGACGGCACTTACGTCAACCTCGGCACCGGCATACCCACACTGGTTGCAAACTATCTGCAGGAACGGGACGTGATGCTGCACGCCGAAAACGGCATCCTCGGCTACAGCCGCATTGTCACCGAGGAAAGTGAAATTGACCCGGACATCTATAACGCCGCGGGTCAGTTCGTGTCGCTCAAGCCCGGCGCATCATTTTTTGACAGTGTCACTTCATTTGAAATGGCCCGGGGCGGCCATATCGACGCGGTGATTCTGGGCGCATACGAAGTCGATCAAACCGCCAGTGTCGCCAACTGGAGCACGGCCGATGTCAGGCAGGGTGGCATCGGCGGCGCCATGGATCTGCTTTCGGGCGCCGGTGACCTGATCATCGTGATGGAGCACATGGACAGCAAAGGCCGCCCCAAGCTGCGCAAACAATGTACCTACCCCCTGACCGGCCAAGGCTGTGTCACCCACGTGGTCACCGACCTCGCTGCCTTACGCTGGGATGGAAAACAGTTTGTGCTGTATGCGGTGGCGCCCGGATTTACGGCGGAAGAGGTGATCGGGCTCACCGAGATGCCGGTCGTTGCTGCACCCGATGTGGCAACCATGGCATAAGTCCGCGGGGCATGGCGGATTGGCCACGAACCTTGATTGCTGCGCCCAAACCCGGGTAGCCATTGCGCGGCAGCGCTTCCCGGCTGCCGCAGCCGGCTAATACCCGCGCGCCCGGTCCACCGCGGTCGCGAACGGCTCGCCGGCGAGGAACAGCCGCGCGTTTTCGGCAAATATCCCGGCGACGACGGCGCCGCGGCCGGCATGACCGCCGCCAATATGCGGCAGCACGAGAATGTTTTCTGTGGTCCAGAACGGATGTGTCGCCGGCAGCGGTTCTTCGCGGAACACGTCGAGCACGGCGCCGGCAATGGTCTTGTTGTTCACCGCTGCGATCAGATCATCATCCTTGACCAGTGAACCCCGCGCAAAATTGAGCAGCCAAGCCGATGGCTTCATCATCTTCAGGCGCGCGGTGTTGATGAAGTTGTCGGTCTCGGCGGTGGCCGGCATCAGCAGCACGACAAAATCCGACTGGCGCAGCACTTCATCGGTCTCGTCGCCGGCATAAACCTCCTCCACGCCCTCCACCGGCTCCGGCGAACGTTTGGTGCCGATCACGCGCATCTCCAGCGCGGCGGCCTTCAGTGCCAGTTCCTGCCCGATCGCACCGAGGCCGAGGATGCCCAGCGTCTGGCCGGCGAGCAGCACGGACTGGCGTTTGTTCCAACGCGAGGCCTTCTGGTCCAGCGCCACCGCCATGTACGGTTTGGTCAGGTGGAACAACGCACCGAGGATGTTCTCCGACATCGAAAACCGGTGCGAACCGCGGGCGCAACACAGCACCAGATCATCGCGCAGTCCGGGCGCATCAAGCCAGGCTTCGACACCCGCGGTCATCGCCTGCACCCAGCGCAGTTTGGGCATGCGGCCGAGGAAACCACCGTGTTTCCACCCGGCCAGCACTTCCACCCGCGGAATCAGATCCTCGGGCGGCTTCTCGTCACGTTTTACGCCATGCACTTCAAAGCGGTCGGCAATGCCGGCATCAGCCAGTGCCTGTTCGTACGCTTTGAAATCATCCAGCCACAACAGGCAGACAGGCTTGCTCATCGAATGGATTCCCGGATCAGTTGGAGTGGAATGTCGATTGCGGTGCAATCGAAGCGCGGCGCTTGACTGCTATGCGCGAGAAAATAAAATAATAAATAGAATCAACCGCTTACATTGTACCCGTCATTAACATCGCATGACGCTGCCTTTTTGTCCTTATTGGTCCTGTGTTCAGCACACATTGTGCTGGCACAAGCCGCCCCTTTTATTCGGCCTGGCACATTGCGGATACACCAGAGGAACACCGACTTCCCGCTCAAGAATAATAACAAAGATGAATACCTCCGGAACGCTCACGGCGTCCATAGCGTGACCGCGCAGTCAATGCCGCCACAGGCGAAAGTTATACTTCAAGACTTACCTGCAAGTCGCCCCCGAGGAGAAACACGGCACATGAATACCGGCAACACACCCGCCACTACCGCAACACTGGCCGCCTGGGCCGAACAATTCCAGCTCGAACAGGCGCCGGATGAAGTCGTCCAGCGCATGAAAGCACTGGTGCTCGACCTCTTGCGCGTCACCGCGGTCGGCGCGCGTCTGCCGTGGAGCCGCGCCACCCGCAAGCTCGCCCTGAAGCTCGGTGGCAGCGGCGATTCCTCGATCCTGCTCTGTGGCAGTCGCATTGATGCGGCGCGTGCAGCATGGGTGAATGGCGCCTACGCACACGCCTGCGATCTCGACGATACCCATGTCGGTTCCATGCATCATGCCGGCGCATCGATTCTGCCAGCGGTGCTCGCAGTGGCGGAACAGGAAAACTGCGACGGCCGTGCGCTGCTGGAGGCCGCGATCATCGGCTACGAAGCCTCGCTGCGCATCGGACTGGCGACACAACCCGCGCTGTTTCACCGCGGCTTCATGGCCACACCGACCTGCGGTGCGCTGGGCGCGGCACTCGCCGTCGGCAAGCTGCTCAAATTCAACGCCAGCGATCTCGCCGGCGCACTGGGCGCCGCCGGCGCCTATGCCGGCGGATTGGCGCAGTTCTATCACTCCGGAGGCGTCACCAAACGATTGAACGGCGCGCTCGGCGCCGAATCCGGCGTGATGGCCGCGTTGCTGACACGCGAAGGTGTCTGGGGTCCGCGCGACATACTCGAAGGCGAAGCCGGATTTTTCAACGCTTTCTCCGGTAAATACGATGCCGGCAAGGTCACGGACGATCTGGGCAAAGGTTACCGGCTGATGGAAGTCAGCACCAAGATCCACGCCGGTGCCGGGCGGCTGCAGGCTTCCGTCGATGCCGGGCTCGCACTGGGTTTTGATCACCAGCTGACACACAAACAGATCATTGATGTCGAAGTCGGCATTCCCCAAGTCATCCAGGGCCGCCTCACCCAGCTCAATCCGCCGGACCTGCAAAGCGCGCAGCTGAGCGTGCCCTTCAGCCTGGCGATGGCACTGACTCTGGGCCACAAACGCGGCAAACAGGCGGCATTGCGCCGCGGCGATTACGAAACCGCGCTGAAATCGCCGGACATCCAGGCACTGTCGGGCCGCGTGCGCTGCGTGCTTGATGCCGAAGTCGAAGCCGGCACCAACACCGAGGAAGTGCCATCGCGCGTCACCATCAAGCTCGACAACGGCAAATCGCACACAGCACGCGAAGCGCATCCGCGCGGCAGCCCGCATCGCCGCATGAGCTGGGACGAACTGTCAGCGCTGTTCCGCGACACCGTGGCCGATGCGCTGCCGGAAAAAGCGCTGGGCCGGATCCTTGATCTGGTAGCAGGGCTCGACCAAAACAGCCGCCCGCGCGATATCCTCGCGTTGTTTGTCGCACCGCCGGAGTGGCTACTGCAGGACGACTGACCCGACTGATCAGAACAACAAAACCGCTACGAGGAGATCCCACATGAAAACATTCACGACGCTGTTTGCAGCATTGTTGCTGGCATCTGCATCCCAGGCTTTTGCCGCTGAAGCCTATCCTACCCGGCCGATCCGGCTGATCGTGCCCTATCCCCCCGGCGCCAGCACCAATGACATTCTCGGCCGCGCACTGGCACAGCGCATGACCGCGGGACTGGGTCAGCAGGTGGTCGTCGACAACCGCTCCGGCGCCAGCGGCACGCTGGGCTCGGAAATCGCAGCCAAATCCACACCCGACGGATACACATTGCTGATCGGCGTAGCCAGCCCGCTATCGGTGGGCCCCAGTGTGTACAAACTCGGATTCGACCCGGTCAAGGATCTCGCGCCCATCGCGCGCTTCGCGCTGATTCCTTATGTCATGGCCGTGCATCCATCGGTTCCGGCAAAAAACATCCAGGAATTCATTGCCTACGCAAAAGCGAATCCCGGCAAGATCAATTTCGGATCGTCGGGCAGCGGCGGCTCGCCACACCTGTGTAGCGAGCTATTCAAAACCATGACTGGCGTTAACATGGTGCACATCCCGTACAAGGGCGGCGCCGCAGCCATGATCGACGTACTGAGCGGTCAGGTGCCGATGATCTGCACCGGCGCAACCGCGCTCTCCGCGCATATCAAGTCGGGTCGATTGCGCGCGCTCGGCGTCGCCACGCTCAAACGCTCCGCACAAATGCCCGACCTGCCGACCATCGCCGAACAGGGCGTCAAGGGATTTGATGTCAGTTCCTGGAGCGGACTGCTGGCGCCCGCAGGCACGCCGAAGCCGATCATCGACAGGCTCTACACGGAAGTCGCGCGCATCATCGCCACCGACGACATGAAAAATTTCATGCTGAAAACCGGCGCGGAACCGGCGCTGATGGCGCCGCAAGAGTTCGGTAATTACATCAAATCGGAAATTGCAGTCTGGGCCAAAGTGGTCAAAGCCGCCAACATCCGCGTTGACTGAGCGCTGTCTGGCAACAAACCGTCAGGCGCCGTTCGCGACCGCCTGACGGATGAATGCCAGCGTTTCCTGCGCGCAGCGATCGGAATCACTGGCCGCAACGTGATACGAATCGCCGGGCAGCACCAGCAGGCGTGAATCCGGAATGGTCTGTTGCCATTTGCGCGTGGTCTCCACCGAACCGAGCGCGCTGCCTTCGGTGGTCACCACCAGCGTCGGGCACTGGATCTTCGGCAGATCGGCAACGATGTTAGAAATCGGGATCACCTTCATGAACCCGACCTGCGTGGACGAAGCAGTGCGGCCCATCAGTTTCGACCACCACTCCACACCTTCCTGCGGGAAACCACTGCCGAGCCGGCCCGACATCGTCCGCCGTGCCCAGGATTCCACACCGCCCGTTTTGGAAAACTCCGCAGTCCACGCCGGAATTTTTTCGGCGACTTGATCGCGCTGTGGTGGCGGTGTACCGACTACCGTCAAGGTACGCACCCGCTGCGGAAAACGCGCGGCGAAACGGCGTGCGACGGTACCGCCGAGTTTTGCGCCGACCAGATGACATCGTTCAAGTTTCAGGCTGTCCATCAGCGCGGCGTAGTCGTCGGCGATGCGGTTCAGCGACCAGGCAAAATTTTCCGGCATCGGCGTTGAATCGCCAAAACCGCGCATATCCGGCCGCAGCACACGAAAATGCCGCGCCAGATGCGGCACCCAGCCGAACCACACCGCGCCGGACTCGGCATTGCCGTGCAACATCAAGATGGTGTCGGCCCCGCGCCACGGATCGCTGAAATCATCGAGCCGATAATGCATCTCGAGGTCGGGGGTAATGCGGGCCTGGGGCATCTGCGTGCTCTCCTCAAAAAACAATCACTGCAGCATCACCGCCCGCAGTGACTTAATTAATCAATAAAATCAAATACTTATATAAACCCTACGCCTTGGCGCGCAGCACCGGGCTGCGCAGGGTGCCGATGTCCTTCTGGATGATTTCGCAGACATCACCGTGTTTCAGATTGGGTTCTGTCGCATCGTCAGTACCGAGCCAGATCACATCGCCGGGATGCAGGGTCATGTAACGCGTGATCTCGGCGATGTAGCGCTGCGCCGAGAACAGCATCTTGCCGGTGTTGTAACCGGCGACGCGCTGGCCGTTCATGTGAATCTCGACATCGAGATTCATCGGATCGAGACCCGTGGTGATGAACGGCCCCATCGGTTTCCAGGTGTCGCAGTTCTTCGCGCGCCACAGCGTGCGGTCGGATTTCTGCCAGTTGCGTTCGCTGACATCGTTGCCCAGGGTGTAGCCGAGAATGCAGGACAGCGCGTTTTCTTCAGTCAGGTTTTTCGCGGTCTTGCCGACCACCGCCACCAACTCACCCTCGAACTGCACCATGTCGGAGGCATCGGCGGGAATCACGATGGCCTCATCGGTGGCGCACAAGGCGTTGAATGAGCGATAACCGACGTCGGCCTTCTCCGGATATTTGGGTGCCACACCTTTGCGTTTGGCACCCCACTCGATGTGCGCGGCGTAGTTCAGGCCGGCGCAGTAGAAATTGCGCGGCTCGCAAGGGATCAGGGTTTTGAGCGCGGACAGCAGATGCAGATTGCTGGTGGGTTTGTAGCTGGTGAAGGGTGAGCCGTCGAGTTCGATGACTTGGTTGCCTTCGACCAGGCCGAAGAAGCTGCGGGATTGGTGTTGGAAGCGGCCGAATTTCATGAGTTCTCTTCCGTTTGTTGATTTCAACATTAGCTTGAGCATTAGTTATTAGCCCAAAGCCAAGAAAAAATACCACTGCCTCGCCAACGTTCAAACATTCAAGCTATTGGAGTAGGTCGGTCCCCTGGAGTTTTTCTATTAACCTCCTTATAAACTCTCCTCGAAATTCACGGGCGTTCTTTTGATTTACTGCTTCTCGTGCAAACCCAATATATTTGATTTCCTCGGGGGTCAGTTTCTCAAAATCATCCAATAATCCAAACTCCTCAAGCGTCGCACGCCTATCCAATTCTGCCAGGGTAGTTCCGATCTTGGCTGAATCTAATTCGGGGAGATTCGTTTTATCAAACTCGACAACTAGTGTGAACAAATTTGCCTTTTTAAACCAGCGTGAATCGCGTCCTAATGACATAGCCTCAATAAATCGAATGATCTCAAGGAGACGATTTTTTAAATCTTCCGCTTGCGGAAAGCTCTCGTTGTAACCTTCAATATATGACTTAAGTTTATCGTTTCTAGAAAAGTATTCTCCACCATCCATGGTAGCTACAAGAGTCATTATAAATTGAAGGGCAAACATCCTTGACATATCGTTTTCCGAAAACACACCAACATCATCCTCTTCGTTTCCGTGGAAGAAATGAACGAACTCTTTACGAATGTCTTCAGGAATCTTGAATTGAACATCTTCGGACTCAAATTCCGGCTCAATGAGTTGTTTAGCAAAACATACAAATTCGCTATTTCCCCATTGGGCATTTACTCGCTCAGTGGTGTTCAGAGCGTAGTCAGTTTTGTTAATTCGTTGAAAAATCTCTCTTACCTGATTTTTCTCGACATTTTTCAAATAACGAACTGAAATTTCATAATTAAGGAAAGTTTTCCTCTCTTCTGGCGTGAGCGCAGAGAATTTCTTAATTGGTAGATTAGGTAGAGCAAAGACATCCGTGTCTTCTATGTAATCCCGAATTGTCGTGAGCCTCTGCTGTCCATCCACTATTTCATCTATAAGAACTAGCTTTTCCTGATCTAGCGCTCCGGGTGCCAAGTAAATTTCTGGAAAAGGAAAGTTACACAGTATTGTTTCAATAAAATTTATTTTATGCGACTTCTTCCATACCAACTTGCGCTGATAATCTTTGTTCACAGTCAACTGGCTAGAACGCAGCTTGTTATATATTTCAATAATCTTCTGGTTGTTTGCCGGAATACTAAATTCAAGCGCGTGTGTCTTATCCATATTAAACATCCAGTTTGTTAAGTTTATATCTCAGCTTTTCTAGATGATCCATCTGGTAATGCTTTAAGTAAGTCCAATCAGAATAAAACCCAACTGTTGTTCGGCGCCTACCTGTCTTTCTATACCAGTAATCGCATACTGAGCGCCACGGGGCATGCTCATAGAACAAATTGGGAAGAAAGTCGGGGCGTAGCCACCCCCTGGCCAGGTATAACGCATATTGCGTGAACAAATCTTTTGGGGTGTTATTGAACAAATTCATGCGCCAGTTTTTCTCAATCCAGTCCGGGTCAAAATGCCGGGATAGGTGGAAGATTTGTTCGATACTCTTTTCATAAAATCTTCGATTCACTACAGCAACATCAATATCTGATTTGTGCCGCGGATTGCTTGTCTTGGTATATTGATAATCAAACGCATGGAAATTTAACGTCTTAACCGAGAAACCCAGCTTTGCAGATCCAACAATAATGACGTCGTTAATACTCACTTCTAGACAATTAGCGAGGTCATACCGTAGCTGATACTCTGAATCCGCTTGATTGAGCACTTTATTAAAAAAATAACTAGGCCCATCCACAACATGCTTCTGAAAAACTTGCTCTACTGGCATCCGGGAGACCAAATCCGTCCGCAAAATATCAGAGAGCGAATTGGTTGTGGCGTTTTCTTTGGTTACTTTGTTAATCGCGGGCGACGTAGGGCGGCCGACTAGTCGCCGTATTAGACGTTTCGCAGACCGAATTAAATTCATTGTTTTTACGCAACCAAAAAGTAAATAGGGTCAGTGTAATTTTTCTTTCCCGCCGAACCGGTCTATACCGCGGAAAACCTGCACTACCCTGATTAAAGGCGGCTCACGCCGCCACACGCACATCCACTGAAATACCCGCCTTAAAATTAAAAGGGCCAGGCTCGATATTTTTACTAAGCCACACGCCGCCCAACCGGCCTCACCGACAAACGCAACCCCACCGCATCCAGTATCGCCTTCAAGCTGCGCAGCTCAGGATTCCCCGATGCAGACAGCATCCGGTAAGTCGCCTCACGCGTGAGTTTCGATTTGCGCGCGAGCTTTGCTATGCCTCCCCGCGCCTGCGCGACATGGCGCAAGGCCATCATCAGCGCCGGCTGATCGCCTTCGTCGATGGCGGCTTCTACATAGGCCGCGGCTTCAGCGGGATCTTTCAGCCGCGCGAGCAACCATGGTTCATAGGCGACTGCCGGTGCCACGCCCTTTTTGCGTGCAGTCTTGGTGGTCCTGGAGGCAGGCTTTGGCATGAGTAATGTAATTTTGCGGAATGAAGCAGATCGGAAAACAAGAGCCGCACGCACAGTCTTGGCATCGTAATCTATAAGTTACTGTTGCCCAAGGCCCCTCTCCCCGCATGTTCGCGTGAAACGAAATCTACTTAAGTATTTGATTTTATTGTTATTTTTATCGCGCCGCAACAATGGCCATGGCGGCGAATCCGCGATAGAAACACCGCGTAGCCAACGACTCAACCCGCCACCGAGAACCGATTGGGTTCTTTGCTTTCCTGCGCGGCCCACACAATCATCACAATCCATCCAATGATCGGAATGAACCAGACCAGCAGAAACCACCCGCTTTTATCGATGTCATGCAGCCGCCGCACGCCGACGGCCAGGGAAGGCAGCAGAACGCCCAGTGAAAACACGCCCGACAATGTTTCGCTGACCATGCCCAATGCCGCCGTTACAAGAAATGTAAAAAGGACAAACCACCAGTATTCGGAGCGCGTGGCACGGCCATCAAAGGTCGCATATTTTGAAAAGCAGGTGCGTATGGATTCACCGAAGGTCATTTCATTCCCCTTTATTCAGTCACTTGATGGAAAGCAAATTCCGCCTTGTCGCGGCGGTTCAGACTTCAACCGTAACCCGGTTCCGCCCGCATTCCTTGGCGCGGTAAAGCGCCCGGTCCGCACGCGTCAGCGCGTCGTCGGCACTGACATCGAGGGGTTTGATTTCGGTGACGCCGATGCTGATGGTCAGCGGGATGGTCCAGCTTTCGTGTAGCGCCGGGGTGTCCGCCACTTGCCGGCGCAGACGTTCGGCGAAGATTTCGGCCGCGGACAGGTCCGCACCCGGCAGGATCACGGCGAATTCTTCGCCGCCGAGCCGCCCCAGCGTATCGATCTTGCGCAGGTCTTCACGCATCAGCGTGGCAAGGTGGCGCAGCACCTGATCACCGGTGGCATGGCCAAAGGTATCGTTGACCACCTTGAAATAGTCGATGTCGATCATCAGCACGGCAGCGCATTTTTCTTCGGCGCGGCTGACGCGGGCTTTTTCCTGTTCGAGCTGGGCGAGGAAGTGCCGCCGGTTGGGCAGGCCGGTCAACATGTCGGTGGCGGCCATTTCGCGCAGGTCGGCTTCGAGGCGCTTTTGTTCGGTGATGTCGCGCGACACCACCACCACCTTGGACACCTTGCCTTCGGCATCGCGGATGGCGCGGCCGTCGGACTCCATGTAGCGGATGCTGCCGTCCCTCAGCACAAAGCGGAATTCGGAACACTCGCCGACACCCGTCTCGACCGTCTTGCGGAACACGGCTTTGATGCGCTCGCGGTCGTCGGGGTGGATCTCCATGAAGGAGCTGGTGCCCTGGCGGATGTCTTTCTCGCGGAACAGCGGCCGGTACGAGGGGCTGTTGTAGACGCGTTTGCCGTCAATATCGAGCACGGCGACAAGGTCGCCGACGTTTTCGACGATGGCGCGGAACAGTTCCTGGGTTTCGTAAAGCCGGTCTTCGGTGACCTTCTGCCGGCGCTGCCATTCGGCATTGCGCAGCTCGCGATCGATGATCGGGCCGAGGCGCATCAGTTCGCTTTTTTGCACATAGTCCTGCGCACCGAGCCGGATCAGCGCCACGGCGAGGTTGAGTTCAGTTTCGCTCGACACGATAATGAACGGCAGCAGCGGGCGCAGGTTTTTGGCCAGCGCCAGCGCAGACGGCGCGGGGAAATCGGTAATGGGTTGGCCGCAGATGATGAGGTCCCACTCCTGCGCATCGAGTGCCTCGCGCAGGGCTGCCGGGGTGGCGACAACGGTGTACGTGCTGTGAAACCCCTGGCTGTCCAACGCGTGCAACAGCGACGCGAGGTCAGCGTTCGAGCTTTCCACAATCAGCAGCTGCAACCGTTGTTTCATGATGCTCCCGGGATATGACACCGTGCTGGGGCGACTAAGCTAACTTCGATTGGGTAAAAGGGCAATGTTTCGCGCGCATGACCATTGAATAAATGGTGTCGTGCCGGCGGCTTGGGGGCCGTGGCGCGGGCCGCCCCGGGCCCGCTCAAAAAATATTCAATAAAAACAAATATTTATATTTTCAGGGGCTGGCCGGCCCGATGATCAGTAATGCCGGGCCGTGCTGCGGCCCGCGGCGCCACGCGGGTCAGGACCCGCCGAACCAGTTGTAGCCCTGGTCTTCCCAGTAGCCGCCCGGATAATCATTGCTGACGAACATCGCCATGATGTGCTTGGGATTCTTGTAGCCGAGCTTGGTCGGCATGCGCAGCTTCATCGGGAAACCGTATTTGGGCGGCAGGATCTGGTCGGCAAAACGCAGCGTCAGCAGCGTCTGCGGATGCAGCGCGGTGGGCATGTCGATACTGGTGTAGTAATCGTCCGCACATTTGAAGCCGACGTACTTGGCGGTGGTGTCGGCGCCGATGCGTTCGAGAAAGGTGCTGAAACGCACCCCGCCCCACTTGCCGATCGCACTCCAGCCTTCAACGCAGATGTGGCGCGTGACCTGTGACGTCTGTGGCAGGGCAAGCAGTTCCGGCAGCGCCCAGGCTTTTTTGTCGCGGATCAGGCCGGAGAGTTCGAGCTTGTAGGTGGCGGGATCGACCTGGCGGATTTCGTCTTCGCCGTAGTAGGCGTTGAACGGAAACGGCTGGGTGATGGCGCTTTCGGGGTATTCCTGCGCGATGTTGGCGGGGTTGAACAAGGCCGCCTGCGCGCCGTCATTCCAGCGCGACATCGACGTCAGCATTTTTTGCACGCTCTCGTCTTCCGTCAGTTCGCAGCCGGACAGCATGGTCAGCGCACCCAGGCTCAGGCTCTGGCGCAGGAAGAGCCGCCGTTCAATGCGCTGGATCTGCGATTTGTCGTGTCCTTCGAGGCTGTTCAGCATGCCGCGACGTTTCATGAAGGCCTCCTGGTGCGCCCTGTGATCATGATCGGGAAGGTGCGCGGCACCAGCGCCACCATCACGATGTGCACGACGACAATCAACGCGAGGATTGCCATCGCGCAGAAATGCACCAGGCGTGCACCTTCGTAGCCGCCGAACAGTGCGGCGAGATCCTGCAGTTGCACCGGCTTCCAGATCGCCAGGCCGGACAGCACCAGCACCACGCCGCAAAGGATCAGCGCGACATAGGCGGCGCGTTGCGCGGTGTTGTACACGGACAGATCGTCATGCGCGAGCTTGCCGCGCAAGGCATCGAGCACATCGGCCAGCACGCCGCGCGGCGTGATCGGCAGGAAGCGCTTGCGAAAACGCCCCGATACAAATCCGTAGGTGACGTAGATCAGACCGTTGATCACCAGCAGCCACATCGCGGCAAAATGCCATTGCAATGCGCCGCCGAGCCAGCCGCCGAGGGTGATGTCGCGGGGAAACTTGAATTCAAACAGGGGCGAAGCGTTGTAAATCCGCCAGCCGCTGGTAATCATGGCGAGGATTGCCAGCGCGTTGATCCAGTGTGTCACCCGCACCAGCAGCGGGTGGACCAGAACGGTATTGTCGGAACGGGAATCAGGCGCTTTGTCGGTTGCCATGGTCCTGGGTATCCGTATGTCCTGCGCGTATGTCTTGCGGTTGTCCTGCGGTTGCCGCTTATCTTACAGCGCATCCGCAAAAATCCCATAAAAATGGCTGGTTCGCGCCCTGTTTGTAGAATTAAAAGCAGCAGAGTCCGGATTAACCGGCCGCCATGGGCGAAAATCAGCCGGCCTGCCGTCCATCCACCGCCACTCACCATCAAAACCATGTCCGGCCCATTGCTGACCCAGCCAGTACACGACACTTTGCGCGCCGCCTTGCGTGCCGGTGCCATGACAGCCAATTGTTCGCTGGACCTTAACCGCACGCAGACGACGGTCGCGGTGGATGCTGCGGGCTGGACCTGGAAAGGCCAGCAATATCCCTGGCTCGACAGTTGTCGCGAGCGGACGATTTATCACTGGACGGCCGAGGGCTTTGCGCCGGTGTCGCGCTTCACGAAATCGCTGATCAAGCTGGTGCCCACCGATTGGGGCGCGCCAACCTTTGAAATCGACGGCATCAAGATGCTGCCCACGGCACAGGTGTCGCCGTATACGGATGCGGAACGCAAGGTCGGACTGATACAGCCGCGCGGCAAGGTGATCCTCGATACCTGCGGTGGCCTGGGATATTTTGCGGCGTGGTGCCTGCAGGGTCAGGCGCAGCAGATTCTTTCCTTTGAAAAAAATCCCGATGTAATCTGGCTGCGCGGCATCAATCCCTGGTCGCCGCCAGTCGGCCCGGTGCTGACGCTGACGCAGGGCGACATCACGCAGGCGATTGCGGGCATTGCCGCCGCATCCGTCGATGCGATCCTGCATGATCCGCCGCGCTTCGGCATCGCCGGCGAACTCTATTCACAGGTTTTTTACGACCAGCTCGCCCGCGTCATCAAACGCCGCGGCAAGCTGTTTCATTACACCGGCTCCCCCAACAAACTGACCAGCGGCCGCGATGTGCCGGAAGAAGTGACCAAACGCCTGCAGCGTGCCGGGTTTGTGGTGGCGGTGAATGGCGACGGCCTGCTGGCGGTGCGGCAGTAAGATTTTTCGGCGGGGGCTGGTGGCGAGCAATGCGGCGGCGGCCCTACCCGTCGCCTCCGTTCGTCCCGGCGCGAAAAATCCCCGCACCGGCCTGGTCGGAGCCGCGGATCAGCCGCGCCGCGTGCTTTTTGATGGCCAGGGCCACCGGCCTCCCAAGGAGACCGTTACCGAACGGCAGGCGTTGACCAACAGTGATGATAACTGCCGGATGTTGGCTGCGGTAAAACGTTCCTTGGGTCCAGACAACGAGATCGCACCATAAAACTCGCCTTCGGGACCGAACACCGGCGCAGCCACGGCTGCGCAGGCGGGGTCTCGCTCGCCGAAAGATGCGCTGACCATATCGATGTCCTGCCAGGAATTCTCTGGGTTCGGTTTTTCGAATGCGCGGATGACGGTACCGGCCGCGCCGCGGTCAATCGGCAACAGATCGCCGGCGTGCACACTGTCGAGCGTCGAGTGCCGGGAATCCACGCGAAAAAGGCAGAGCCGATGCTTGCGGTCATGCCGGACGTGAAACGAAGGACTTTCAGCGCCCTGCGTAACCAGGCGTTCCAGCACTGGCAACAACTGCGCCCTCAGGTGATAGGTGGCCTCGAAAGAACGGCCCAGCCGGAATGCGAGCGGTCCCAGCGCGTATTTGCGGTCGGCGCGCACAACAACCAGGGAAAAACGCTCCAGCGAAACAATGAGCCGCAACAGTGTGCTTTTGTAGAGACCCGTCTGCCGCGAAAGCTCGGCCAGCGACAGGGGTTCACCCGCCGCTTCGAGCACGGTGACTATGGTCAGGGCGCGCTCGACTGCCGCCACGCCCTGCGTACTTGAAGATGCTTTGATTGCCAAAATATTTCCGTGTCTGCGCCCTTCGATCGGCACTCAGCTTCCGATGATCTTGCTGATCACCGGATGATACTGGTCGCCGAAACCCGCCGCGATGGCCCGTTCAAATGTCCGGTCGACCAGATTGGCCGAGGCAACGTCAAGCCCGGCAACAGTCGCAAGCTCCAGCGCATAATGGAGATCCTTGCGTGCATATTTTACGGAGAAAGCACGTTCCGGGAATACGCCGGGAATCATCGATTTCAAACCGTGGTTGCGCAATGCAAAACTGTCGCCGGAGCCCTTGGCCATTGTTTCGAACAGCAGCTTGCCGTCGAGACCGACTGAACGGCCGATGGCCAGGGCCTCGGACAAGGCCATGACGGTCTGGAACAGCACCATGTTGTTCAGTATCTTGACGGCCTGCCCAGCGCCTGACGCACCGCAATAGGTGACTTCGCTGGCCACGTAGCGGAACAACGGCAGTGTTTTTTCGAAAATGGCGCGGTCGCCACCGACCATGATCGACAACGTGCCGGCAATGGCCGCCTCGCGGGTGCGCGCCACGGGCGCGTCAAGGTAAGCAGCGCCACGCTGCGTGAACTCCGTTTCCAGCTTTCGCGTCAGCAGAACCGGTGAGGTACTGAGATCGATGTAAATCCGTCCCTTGCGTGCACCAGTCAGTGCTTCCGCGGCTACAGCGCTCAGCGCCTCCCCGGAAGGCAACGACATGAACACGATATCGGCCTTCGCAATAACCGATGCAAGGTCAGGTGCAATTTCGACGCCATCCGCGGCCAGCCTCGCCAGGGGTTCCTTGTTGAGATCGAAGGCGATCATCGGTTGGCCGCCTTTCAATGCCAGATTTCGGCACATCGGTTCGCCCATGACGCCCAGCCCTATGAATCCGGTCGTTTCCTTGCCCACTGTGTCTTGCTCCCTGAATGATCCTGCTTTGTCTTTCGGTTATCGTTTTGTTACCGCTGCGTCATCGGTGCACCGGCCACAGCAGTCCTGAAGCTGATCAGCCGGTCATCCAGTAGTGAACCGAGATATACCGTTTTGAAATCAGCGCCGCCGAAGGCAATGCTGGCGATATTTTTCAATTCACGGCTTTTCATGGTGTAAAAATGTTCGCGCCCCATCCGTTCCCCGGTGAGTGCGTTTTCGACGGTGTCGATGTGCGAGGCGTGGCTGTCTTCCAGCAACAGACTGATTTTCCCCGATGGCGTCACACGGTACAGACGGTTACTGACGATGCTGGTGACCCAAAGACAACCTTCGGCATCAAGCGCAAATCCGTCCGGAAACGTACCGCGCCCGAATTCGGCGAAAACGGCGCGCTGTGACAACAAGCCTTCCGGTGAAAGCTCGAAGCGTGCAATCCGCCGGCCGAAGGTTTCGCTGACGTAAAGCGTGTTTCCTGCCGCATCGACACGCAATTCGTTGGCGAAAGCCAGACCGTCAGCGACAATGCGCGCGCCTTTCGCGTCAACCAGCACGACAAATCCGTCCGCCACATTGCTGCGATAGGACAGAAACCGTGGCAGCAGTTTTGTGCTGACGGTGATCCATATTCGACCGACTGCATCACGCAGCACGAAGTTCGCCGCCGACAGCGCGACACCATCGACTTCGAGCAGGAAAGGCCTCAGGCTACCGTCGCGGGCGAGTCGCCAGACGCCACCGCCCTCGCCGATATTGGCAATCAGGAAGTCGCCGTTTTCAAGCATGCAGAATCCGTTGGGAACGAATTCGTGTCCGAGCACCTGTGCATGCGCGCCGATGATGCTTTGCGAACCATTCGGCAGTATCCAGGTAATGCCCGCGCCGCGGCACGACACGAACAGCTCTCCGTTACCGAGGGCAATGACGCATTCGGGTCGCGAAAGTCCACTGCCCACTGTGCGGAACGAACCGGGCTCTATGGGCCACGCAGCGTCGAACTGAATCATGCAGCAGCCTCCTGCAGGTCAAGCCCCCAGAACACGCTCTTGACCTGCTGGTAGAGGCGCATGCCTTCGATACCTTTTTCGCGGCCGATGCCGCTGGATTTGTATCCGCCGAATGGGGAAGCAATCGACAGCTGCTTGTAGGTATTGATCCACACCGTACCGGCATCAAGCCTGCGGGCCACGCGCCAGGCTTTCGGATAGCTGGAAGTCCAGATACCTGCCGCCAGTCCGTATACGGTAGCGTTGGCCTGGGCCACCAGATCCTCTTCCCCATCGAACGGCAGAACACACAGCACCGGACCGAAAATCTCTTCCTGGCAGACCGCGGCGTCATTAGTGACGCCAGTGATCACGGTAGGCAGATAGAAAGCGCCATCGCGGAAACGTTCGTCGGACGGACTACTGCCGCCCGCCGTGATGTCGGCGCCTGCCACACGCGCCCTTTCGACATGGGAGGCGACACGTTCGCGGTGCGCAAACGAGGCCATGCTGCCCATTTCCGCACCTGCCCGGTCCGGCAGGTCGATATTCAGGGATTTCGCATGTCGAGTGATCATATCGAGGACGCGCGGATACACTGAACGTTCAACGAAAAGCCGGGATCCAGCTATGCAGGACTGGCCGCTACCTTCAAAAATCCCGGCAGCAACTGCGCGCACGGCGGCCTCGATGTCGGCGTCAGCGAATACGATGTGTGGCGATTTACCGCCAAGCTCAAGTGCAACCGGTATCAAGCGCCCAGCCGCGACACGGGCGATTCTGCGCCCGCTCTCGGTACCTCCGGTAAACGAGACCAAGCCCACGCCAGGATGAGCTACTAGCGCAGCACCGACGACGGCACCGTCGCCAGGCAGTATGTTCAGCAGACCGGGCGGCAGCCCCGCTTCCAGCGCAATGCGCCCCAGCACAAGCGCTGTCGACGGAGTCACTTCGGAAGGTTTTAGCACGACAGCATTTCCCGCCGCCAACGCCGGCGCGACTTTCTGTGCTTCCATTGTCAACGGTGAATTCCACGGCGTGATGGCGGCGATTACGCCGTAGGGTTCGTGCACGCTCATCGACAGGTAATTGCCACGCGGTGGCGTCAATACATCGCTGACGGATTCGCATACGGCGGCATAGTAGCGAAAGGTGGCCGCTGCCGATTTCGCCTGTGCACGGCATTCCTGCAGCACCTTGCCGTTTTCGTGCATCTGCAGTTGCGCAAGCTCTTCGGATGCGTTGTCGATGCCGTTCGCGATCGATGACAGCAGTCGCGCGCGTTCATGGGGCAGCATGTTTCGCCATTTGGCCTGTCCGGCCGCACGGGCCGCCGCCTTGACTGCGTCATCGGCATCGCTCGCGGACGCGGCGCAGACCGCGTAGTTGGCACGACCCCGCGCAGGGTCAACCGACAGTAAAGCTTCACCACCATTGTCTACCCAGCAACCGTCGATCAGAAACGGCTTTCTTTCCACAGCGCCTGCGGCGGAAGGTGAATCCATGGACTACTCCCTGCCCAGTGCCGAAACCTGCGCGCGGACCAGTGCCTGCGCTTCCGGTTCCGGACGGTTGATTGAACTGCCCGGTGCCTGAGCACCCGGTTCGACGCGCACCCATTCGATTTCACCCGTGTAACGAAACTCACCATGCGCGACATAACGGCTGGAGGCCGGCTGACGCCGGTCAATGCCGACATCGAGTCCTTCCGAAGGCAAACGCCCGATGGTGGGCGACATCGGGGTTTCAGGGACCACTTCAATGCCATTCAGCAGCAAACGTCCCGATCCCTTGCGCGATCCCAGCGCGCGGAAATCGAATTCCGCTTCCTGTACTCCAGACAGTAACGGCAACGCCTCGAGCTCCAGAGGCTCAGGCCAGCGTTGGTAGACGAAATGCAGACCACCGTCCATGACGTACAGCAGCACACCTCCAAAAATACCGCCCAGAGAATAGATGACCCCGCGGTCGCCTTCACGGTAATGAAAACGAGTGATCATCCTGAAGCAGCGGTCGGCGAAAAGCTGGGAAATACTGACACGTTCCGCGGTCTGCGCACCCTGATAAAACACGTGCGGGGTGTTGATGAGCGGCAGCCGGTAAGGCGGGATCGACATCGACCGGTCGTAGCCACGGTTGTCGATCGGGTAGACGTTGTTTCCGAAAGCTTCGGCATCGAACGATTCGATCAGGTCACGCAATCGGTCCGGAAAAGTTTTCGCCAGGTTATTGATTTCGGTGGGATCTTCTCTGAGGTTGAACAGCATCCAGTTGTCGAGATCAATCACCTTGTCGGGCGGCTGCAACGACACGATCTTCCAGCCGTCGCGGATGTAACCACGGTTGCCGTCGAGTTCGTAATGTTGCGCGGTCCGCTGCCCGGAAGCTCCAGGATTGCACAGCATTTCCGTAAAGCTGCGCCCGTCGAGGGACGGGATCTTTCGTCCGCCGGACTCCCCGGGACGGTCGGTGCCGGTAAGTTCCATGATGGTCGGCAGCATGTCAGTGACATGTACCCACTGCTGGCGGATCGCGCCAGGGTCAGCAATTTTTTTCGGGTAACGGACGATCAGCGGCACGCGAATTCCGCCGTTGACGGGCGTGCGCTTGAAGTTGCGGAACGGTGTGTTGGACACCTGCGCCCAGCCCAGCGGATAGGCGATGTAGGTGTCGGGGCCGCCAAATCCGTCGCCTTCGACCAGCGCACGGATCTTGGCATCGCTGTCCGCGCCGCCCAACCGCCGCTGCCAGCCGTTCACCGCGCCCTCGTCGCCGCCCATCGCGCTGGCACCGTTGTCGGAGGCAAGGATAATCAGCGTGTTGTCGAGCTGGCCTGACCGCTCAAGGAAAGCAGTCAACCGGCCGATGTTGCTGTCGAGATTGTCAATCAGTGCCGCATAGACTTCCATATAGCGCGCGTACAGATCTTTTTTTTCTGCCGGCAGATCGGGCCAGGACTGGACGCCCGGATTGGCTGGCGGCAGACGTGTCGCCGGGGACATCAACCCGAGTTCGATCTGCCTGCGCAGGCGCTGCTCACGACAGGCATCCCAACCCGTATCGTAGCGGCTGCGGTATTTCCGCAGGTCTTCGGGGCGCGCCTGCAGCGGCATGTGCGGCGCGTTATATGCGAGGTATAGAAAAAACGGTTTGGTCGGATTGCTGCCGAGGTGCTCTTTGGTCCAGCGAATCGCGCGATCGGTCCAGTCGTCAGACGCGAAATATCCTGGCGGATAAGTGTCGATATCGAGTGTTTGCGAACCTTCATACAGACAGTCCGGATGAAAGTAGCTGGTCTCTGAAGCGATGAATCCGTAGAACTTGTCGAAACCGCGCCGCGTCGGCCACGAGGACTTGTCACCCGCCGCGCTGGCATCATGCTCCTTGGTGTTATGCCATTTGCCGATGCACATCGTGGAGTAGCCATTACACTGGAGCAGCTCCGCCATCGTCGGCACATCCGACGCAATTTCGCCACCGTAGCCGGGATAACCCGGATCGCCGTGCGTGAGCCAGCCGCAGCCGACCGAGTGCGGATTCTTGCCTGTCAGCAGGGCCGCGCGTGCCGGCGTGCACATCGGAACCGTCGTGTAGTTGCCAAACCGCAACCCTTCGCGCGCGAGCCTATCGATATGGGGTGTCTCGATTTCCGAGCCGAAAGCCCCCAGATCGCTGTAGCCCATGTCGTCCAGAAAGATGACAACGACGTTGGGTGCACCCTCCGGGGCGACCTGTTGGGGAGGCCACCACGGGGTGGAGTCCGCTAGGGTTGTGCCGATACGTCCCTGGAAATCGCGTGCGGTTTTCTCCGTTTGCCTCCCGCCTGCGCCAGAATGTTTCATCGAATCTGTCATGTAATTTCTGCTCCTCGCGCATGGAAAACTCATCCCGGGAAAAGATCGGGCTACGCTCTGATGCATTCACGTTCCGGCATGCCGCCGGTGATCTTCATTATTGACAATCATACAAGCGGCAATCACACTCTTCAACTTTATAGAATATATATTCTGTCAGACAGAACGACTGGCTATACAACCGTGAGGAGAAAATCATGAGAAAATCAAACGGCAAAAGCAGCCATCAATCGCGCACAGCGGCGGCTACGCTGACAATGCTGTTGGCCGGCACCGCAATGCTCAGCGCGCCCGCGATCAGTCAGGAATACCCGACGAAACCGATACGCCTGATCGTCCCCTTTGCGCCCGGTGGCGGGACCGACAGGGTCGGCCGCACCATGGCAGCCAAAATGTCGCAGCCCCTGAAACAACAGGTGATCGTCGACAATCGTCCCGGTGCAGCCACGGTCATCGGCTCTGAAATCGTGGCAAGAGCTGCCCCGGACGGGTATACCCTGTTGTTATGCGCGCTCCCGCATGCGACGAATCCGAGCCTGCTGAAAAATCTGCCTTACGACACCCTGCGCGACTTCGCACCGATCACACTGACCGCGAAGATTCCGTCGGTGCTGCTGGTCAACGCGAAGATACCAGCGAAATCCATAAAAGAACTGGTCGCGCTATCTAAATCCACCACTGCCGGACTGAACTACGGCACACCGGGCGGCGGGACAGCGGCTCATCTCGCCACTGAACTCTTAAAGATCGCCAGTGGACTACGTGCGACGCACATCCCGTACAAGGGCGCCGGCCCGCAGGTCACCGCACTGGTGTCGGGACAGATCGATCTCGCCTTCGCAACGATATCGACTGCACGCACGCATGTCGGAACCGGCAGGCTACGTGCGCTGGCGATCGCCACCCTGCAGAAATCCCCATCTCTCCCCGAAGTGCCAACCCTTTCGGAAAGCGGCTATCCCGGATTCGAGGCCTACGCATGGTTCGGGCTACTTGCACCTGCCGGAACACCGCCCCGTATCATCCAAACCCTGAATCGCGAAGCGAATGCCGCACTTAATTTGCCTGATGTCCGGGCTTCCTTCGAAGCCGACGGCATCGACGCGGCACCAGGCAGCAGCGATGCGCTGGACAAGCACATCAGAGGCGAAATCGAAAAATGGGCCAAGGTTATCCGCCAGGCCGGGATAACTCCCGAATAATCACGCCACCCACGATACTTTCATGAACGTCAAAAACCCCGGCGCCATCGAAACCGTCAACGGCAGCGAAGTCTGCATTTCACGGCAGCCAGGGAAACCCCTGATCCTGCTGGTGCGCATGGCAAGCCGGGAAATGGGCGTATGGAATTCGACGTGGGATTTTTTGTGCGAGCACTTTACCGTGGCGCAATTTGATTTGGAGATGCCATCAGCCGAGGCTCTCGAAGATCCGCGGGCGGTTTTCACAAAACTGTCAGAAGATTGTGTGCGCGTCGCCGACAGCCTGGGCTTCCAGACATTCCATATGCTCGGCTGGACGGGCGGCGCACATGTCGCCCTGCGTTGTGCGGCCGATCATCCAGAGCGCCTTCGATCCTGCACGCTCCTGAGTCCCTTCTGTCCGCTGCCGGACATGCGACCCCTGGAAAAAGGGCTTGAGTTCATGCAGACGCTGATGGAGCACGGTGGTCGCGAGCTGTATTCCTATTACTGGTTCATGTCGGGATTCAGCCCGGCATTCCTGTATTCGGAATTCGACAAAGTGAAAGCCATGGTCGATGCCCGAATGTCAGGAGACCGGTTCATTCGGACGGATACCCGGCGCGCACTTCAGTGGATACTCGCACTGCGAGGTTTCTGGGTGACCGACCACGAACTTGCCCAACTTGAGTTACCCGTTCTCGTGGTCGGTCCCGGACTTGATTCGGGTTTTGTCGGACCAACCACACAGATGGCCGCGCAGTTGCACGCGAAGATTCCGGGCTCAAAATTGAAATTCGCCGAAAACCTTGGCAGCCTATTTCTTCTGGAAGCGCCGGATTTATTTCCAGAACTGACTCGGGAGTTTTTTACGCAGATTTCCCGGAATTAATCCTACCCCTGCGGTAAAGCGGCTCAGGCCGCCCCGGGTCTCAGTGCAAATTCCGGCATAAAAAGCACATCGGTGATGCCAGGATCAATGCGTACTGGGAAATTAGTGTCGTCCGCTGGCCGCAGCGATGGGACTGGTGTCGCTGCAGGCGGTCCCGGTGCTGACGCTGACGCAGGGCGACATCACGCAGGCGATCGCGGGCATTGCCGCCGCATCCGTCGATGCGATCCTGCATGATCCGCCGCGCTTCGGCATCGCCGGCGAACTCTATTCACAGGTTTTTTACGACCAGCTCGCCCGCGTCATCAAACGCCGCGGCAAGCTGTTTCATTACACCGGCTCACCCAACAAACTGACCAGCCGCCGCGATGTGCCGGAAGAAGTCACCAAACGCCTGCAGCGTGCCGGGTTTCTGGTGGCGGTGAATGGCGATGGTTTGCTGGCGGTGAAGCAGTAAAACCGGCCGCGCGGTGCGGAATAGCTGCGGCGCATCATTGTTCACCGCAGCAGAACCCCGGCGATCCGCCCACAACCAGTCCGCAAGGTAATCTTCCCCCTCGTGCAACGGACCCGAATGCGGGAAAATTGCCGGATGCCGATGAACTACCGCCGCCTATACAACAGTGTGTTCACGCGCCAGCTGATGCTGGGGCTGTGCCTGGTCATTTTCGGGATTGCCGCGATCTATTTCACACTGGCCAAATTCCTGCGCGAAGACATGGGCTCGGTGGTGGAGGCGCAGCAGCTGGCGCTGGCGACTTACGTCGCCCGCGACATCGACAACAAGATCGTGCAACGCCAGACCCTGCTCGACCGTCTCGCGGCATCGCTGCCGCCGGAGCTGCTGCAACGGCCCGATGCACTGCGTGTCTGGCTGAAGGAACGTTTTGAATACCAGCCGCTGTTTTCTGTGGGCCTGTTTGTGGCCAATGCGCAGGGCGTCCCGATCGCGGATTATCCGGCGTGGCCGGAACGGATCAGCATCAGTTACGCCGATCGCGACTACTTCCAGGCGGCCATGGCCGGCCATTCCACGGTGGGCCGCCCGGTGATCGGCCGCGCCGCGCGGGAGCCTGTGCTGCCGATCGCTGCGCCGATCAAAAACAGGGACGGTGTCGTCAGCGGCGTGCTGGTCGGCGTCACGGCGTTTTCGACACCGGGATTTCTCGATACCCTGATGCACAGCCGGATCGGCGAAACCAGCGGCGGCTTCCTGCTGGTTTCGCCGAAAGACAAACTGTTTCTCGCCGCCTCCGAGCCGGACATGGTGCTCAAGCCCACGCCGCCGCCGGGCGTCAATGCGCTGCATGACCGCGCGATGGCGGGCTACCGCGGCACCGGGATCACGGTCAATGCGAAGGGCGTGGAAGAAGTCTCGGCGATGGTGACCGTGCCGAGCACGGGCTGGTTCGTCGTCGCCCGCCTGCCCAGCCAGGAGGCTTTTGTCACCGTGTCGCGGACGAAAGCTTTTCTGATCAAAAACGCCATTGCGATCATCCTGCTGTTTGCGATCCTGTCATCCATCGGACTGTATTTCATGTTTCGCCCGCTGTTTGTTGCCGCGGCACGCGCCGATCGCATGACCCAGGGCGATCTGCCGCTCGAGCCGCTGCCGGTGGCGTGTGATGATGAAGTGGGTCATTTGATCTCGGCTTTCAACCGGCTGCTGCAAAAGCTCAATGAAAACCGCGCCGAACTCGCGCACCTCGCCCATCACGACGGGCTGACGGGTTTGCCCAACCGCGTGCTGCTCTCCGACCGCCTGCATCAGTTGCTGGCCCAGGCTCAGCGCCGCAATACGCAGATCGCGCTGCTGTTCATGGACCTCGATGGTTTCAAGGACATCAATGACAACCTCGGCCACGAGGCCGGCGACGAAGTGTTGCGGCAGGTGGCGCAGCGCTTCAGAAAAATCGTACGCGACGCCGATTCGCTGGCGCGGGTCGGCGGTGACGAGTTTGTGCTGCTGCTGAGCGATCTCGGCGACGGTGCCGAAGCGGCGGCCGGCATCGTCGCGGATAAATGCATCGCTGCGATCAAAGCGCCGTTTCTGGTTTCCGGAAAATCGTGCGCGCTGGGGGTATCGATCGGCATTGCGCTGGGCGACGGCAGCAGTTCCGCCGACACACTGCTGCTCACCGCGGATCACGCGATGTATGACGCCAAAAAATCCGGCCGCGGCCGGTATGCAATGCGGAAACTGTAAGTCCCCCGCTTGACTGGCCCTGAGGGCGGGCATAGGCTCGGTGCACTCCCGCAAGTGCATGACACGGGAAATTTTTGGTCACGCGCGCAAAGAATATCGCTGACAGCGAACATCGCGCGAGACTGCAACCCGCCATCGCAACGCGTGAGGAGACACACGCCATGCACGATCGCAACCCGCAACGCCCCCGCTCTGCATTCATTACCGCTGCGCTGCTGACTGCCGGCTTGATGTGCGCCACCTCTGCGCAGGCACAGAACTGGCCGACGCGCCCGGTGCGCATGATCGTGCCTTTCGCCGTCGGTGGCGGCACCGACATCCAGGCACGGCTGTTCTCGCTGAAACTGCAGCCCGCGCTGGGCCAGCAGATCATCGTCGACAACCGCACGGGGGCCGGCGGCAACATCGGCGCGGAGCTGGTGGCGAAATCACCGGCCGATGGTTACACGGTGCTGTTCCAGTCAGCGTCACTGGCGGTCAACGCCACCCTGTACCGCAAGCTCAACTACAATGCGACGCGTGATTTCGCGCCAGTGATGCTGGTGTCGTCGACGCCGCTGATCCTGGTGACCCATCCTTCAGTTCCTGCGAAAAACGTCAAGGAACTGGTGGCACTGGCCAAAGCCAAACCCGGCGTGTTCAATTTTGGATCCAACAGTACCGGCACCACCAGCCACCTTGCGGCGGAACTGCTGAAGACGATGACCGGCACGCAGATGACCCACATCCCCTACAAGGGCGCGGGCCAGGCAGTGATCGCGCTGGCCAGCGGTGAAATCGACATGCTGTTCACCACCATCATCGCCGCGCTGCCGCACATCGATTCCGGCCGCATGCGCGCGCTGGCCGTGACCACCTTGAAACGCGCACCGTCGATGCCGAACCTGCCAACGGTGGATGAAACGCTGAAGGGTTTTGAGAGCGACAACTGGTACGGCATGTTCTTCCCGGCCAAAACCCCGGCGCCCATCATCACGCGGTTTCACGCGGAAATGATCAAAGTGCTGACCGATCCGGATGTGAAAAAGCTGATGGAGAATCAGGGCGCCGTGCCGTTGGGCACTTCGCCGGAAGAAATGACGGCCTATCTGCAGCGCGAAATCGAGAAATACGCGAAGGTGATCAAGGCGTCGGGGGCGCAGGCGAATTGAGGTCTTGCCTGGACATCAATGCAATAGCGGCTGGGCGGGTAAATACATAACTATTTGATTTTATTGTTATTTTCGAATTTTTTTGCTGGCTTGGACTTTGTTATAAATCTTCAAGTCACTGCCACAAAGTCGGTGCCTTGATTCATGCAGACTTCGGATCCGCAAAATCACCCACGGACATGCGGATCAGTTTCGCAACCTCTCGGCACGCGAGTGTCAGCGGGTTACGTTTCGAAGTACACAGCGTGACTGTCCGGGTCATGCCGGGGTCTACGATCTTCGCGCCCTGCAACAGTCCATCCTGCATTTCCCGGACAATTGCCTGCCGCCACAATATTGCGTACACCCCGGCCTCGGCGGCCAGGTTTTTTTGTGTCGCCAGCGCATCGCACTGAATCTGCACGCGCAGTGAAACACCGTGCTGTCGCGCAAGCTGGTCGAGCACAATACGCATCGCGTTGGGTGTGCCGGGCAGCACCAGCGGCAATTCATGCAATTGCGAAAACTTGACGCGCCCTTTACGCAGCAGCGGATCATCAGCCGGGCCGATCAGATAACTGTCGATGGTCGCCAGCGGGTGATCTTCCGGACGCGCATCGCTGCCGTAGCGGAACAGGATGGCAATATCGACCTGGCCGGATTCAAGCCATTCATTCAGTTGCCCGCCGGAACCATCGAAGATGCGTAACTGGATGCCGGGAAACAGTTCACGCGTACGGCGGAACAGCTGGGTGATCAGGGGATGTGCGATGGAAGGCATGACGCCGACGCGCACCAAGCCGTTCGGCACACTGACATTGCCCTTGGCGGCGCGCGCAAGTTCGTCGGCGTTTTCCAGCAGCGCCTTGACGCGCGGCAACAGGCGTTTGCCGCCATCGGTCAGCATGACGCCGCGCCCCGTGCGGTGAAACAGCGGTCCCTGGCACTCGCGTTCCAGTCCCGCAATCTGGCGACTGATCACCGACTGCGAAGTTTTACGCAGCCCCGCAGCACGGCTGAGACTGCCCAGTTCGGCGACTTCGGCAAAAAGCCGCCAGCGTTCAAGATTCATCGGGGATGGTCCTGCGGGATATGACTTTAAAAGTATACCTGCTTTGCCGGAATTGCCTCTAGCGTAATGGTAAGGACTCTCATTACACTGCCTGTTTATCAAGGCATCCGCTTTCCTGAAGCCCTGCAGAAGATGCCGAATCCCGCTTTTCCCCGGAAACCCGCATGTCAAACGATCCCGCATTGAAAAACCTCGCCGCAACCGCTGTTGAACTGGTTGCGGGCACACCCGCGCGTATCTATTCACTGCCGGCCCTGGAGAAACTGGGCGTGGGCCGCATTTCGCGCCTGCCGGTCTGCCTGCGCATCGTGCTGGAGTCGCTGGTCCGCAACTGCGACAACGCGACGGTTCTGGAGGAGCATGTGCGGGCACTCGCGCAGTGGCAACCGCAGGGTCAGCGCAGCACCGAGATTCCGTTCATCGTCGGGCGCATCGTTCTGAACGACACCGCCGGCATTCCCTTGCTCGGCGACCTCACTGCTTTGCGCAGCGCAATGCAGCGACTGGGCCGCGACCCCGCGCAGGTTGAACCCGCGGTGCAGGTCGATATGGTGATCGACCACACGCTGACCATTGATCACCACGGCACGCCGGACGCGATGAAGCGCAACATGCAGCTGGAAATCTCGCGCAACGAAGAACGCTTCCGCTTCGTGAAGTGGGCGATGCAGGCCTACAAGGGCATCCGGCTGATCCCTCCGGGATTCGGCATCCTGCACCAGGTCAATCTCGAACATCTCGCGCCGGGCGTGATTTCGCGCGAGGGCACATATTTTCCCGATTCAGTGGTGGGTACCGATTCGCATGTCTGCATGATTTCGGGCCTCGGCGTTGCGGGCTGGGGCGTCGGCGGTATTGAAGCGATCGCGGCAATGCTGGGTGAGCCGGTCTATTTCCTGACCCCGGACGTGGTCGGCGTGCATGTCACCGGCCAATTACGCGACGGTGTGACGGCGACCGACTTGGTGCTGCAGGTGACGGAAATGCTGCGCAAGGCCAGGGTGGTCGGCAAGTTTGTCGAATTTTTCGGAGAAGGCCTTGCGCAGTTGTCAGTCCCGGACCGGGCGACGATTGCCAACATGGCGCCGGAATACGGTGCGACCATCGGTTACTTCCCGATCGACGAGCAGACCTGTCGTTACCTGCACGATACCGGACGGCCAAAATTGCAGGTCGACGCAATGGAACAATATTTCCGCCTGCAGGGCTGCTTCGGCGCGCCGCGCGACGGCGACATCGACTACACGCAGGTGCTGATGCTGGACCTGGGCGCCATCGTCCCCTGCGTCGCCGGCCCGAAACGGCCCCAGGATCGTGTGCCGCTGGACACCATCAAAACCCATTTTGCCGAGCAACTGCGACTGCCCGCCGCCGAGGGTGGATACGGCAAAAACGGCAGCGGCCGGCAGGAAGGCCGCGACATCAATGACGGCAGTGTCGTGATTGCCGCGATTACCTCGTGCACCAACACTTCGAATCCGAGCGTGATGCTCGCCGCGGGACTGGTTGCGCAAAAAGCCGTCGCACGCGGGCTTGCCGTGAAACCGTGGGTGAAGACTTCACTGACCCCGGGCTCGACGGTGGTGACCCAGTACCTGAACGCTGCGGGTGTACAGCAAAGCCTGGACCAGCTCGGCTTTGCACTCGCCGGTTACAGCTGCGGCACCTGCGTCGGCAATTCCGGGCCGATCGCGGCGGAAGTCGAGCACGCGATCACGCAGCAGGATGCCATCGCCTGCGCCGTGCTGTCCGGGAACCGGAATTTTGAAGCGCGCATCCATCCGGCGGTACGTGCGTCGTATCTGGCGAGCCCGCCGCTGGTTGTCGCATTTGCGCTGGCCGGTCGTGTCGACATCGATTTTTCGAACGAAGCGCTGGGCAGGGACGGCAAAGGCCTGCCTGTGTATCTCAAGGACATCTGGCCGACGCAGGAGGAGCTGTCGACCGCACTGCAACGGGCGCTGGATCCCGCGCAGTACCGCGCGGCCTATACCACCGGCCTCGGCGCCGGCAACCCGCTGTGGAACGCGATTCCGCAGGTAACCGGTGAAATTTATCCCTGGGAATCCAGCTCGTCGTACATCAAGGAACCGCCGTTCCTGGTCGAGCCCGGCCTGATGGAAACGGCGCTGCAGGAATTCAAGGGCGGACGCGCCCTCGCCATCCTCGGCAATTCCATCACCACCGATCACATCAGCCCGATTGGTCACATCACCCAGGACTCGCCGGCGGGTTTGAAATTGAAAAGCATGAATGTCGCGCCGGTCGATTTCAACAATTACGGCGCACGCCGCATGAATTACGAAATCATGGTGCGCGGCGCATTCGCCAACGTGCGCCTGCGCAATCAGATGGTGCCCGGTACCGAGGGCGGCGTGACCGTGCATCAGCCCGACGGCCAGCGCATGAGCATTTACGACGCGGCCGTGCAATACGCCAAAGAAAGAGTGCCGTTGTTTGTATTCGGCGGGGAGGAGTACGGCAACGGCAGTGCGCGCGACTGGGCAGCGAAGGGCACGCGGCTGCTCGGCGTGCGTGCCGTGATTGCCAACAGCTTCGAGCGCATCCATCGCAGCAACCTGGTCGGACTGGGTGTGCTGCCGCTGCAGTTCCCGGCCGGCACCACTGCGGTGACGCTGGGCCTGCGCGGCGATGAAGAGTTCGATCTGCTCGGCCTTGATGACCGGGCAAAACCGGGCCAGACAGCCACCCTGGTGATCCGCCGCGGCCATGATGAGAAAAGAATCCCCCTCACGCTGCGTACCGATACCGAGGCGGAGCTGAGCTACATCCGCAAGGGCGGACTGTTACCCTATGTGCTGGACCGTCTGGTCGGCAAGACCCTCCGTGAAACCGTTTCCTGAAGCTGCGGATCATGACCATCAATACCACACCGAGAAAAAAAGCCCGTGAAATACTCGCGGCAAACGAGTGCATCTCGCCCGCAAGCGTGTACGACGCTTTATCCGCCCGCATCGCGGAAAAGGTCGGATTCAGGCTGGGCCTGCTGTCCGGCTCCGTTTCGTCGATGACAACACTTGCGGCGCCCGACCTGATCGTGCTGACCATGACCGAATTCGCGGACCAGGTCCGGCGCATCATGCGTGCGTCCGGCCTGAGCCTGCTGGTCGACGCCGACCACGGCTACGGCAATGCGCTCAACGTGATGCGTACGGTGGCCGAGCTTGAACATGCGGGGGTATCCATCCTCGGCATCGAAGATTCGGTGCTGCCTGCGCGGTTTGGCCATGCCGGCGCCGAACTGGTTTCCATCGACGAAATGACCGGAAAACTGTGTGCCGCCCTCGCCGCGCGCCGGGATCCGGATCTGGTGATCGCGGCGCGGCTGGCCGGCGCGCGCATTGAAGGCATTGAGGGCACCGTGGCCCGGGCCCGGGCCTATGCCAAAACCGGCGTCGACGCGCTTTTTGTGGTGGAAGTCGACGATATCGCGATCATCAGGGGCGTCAGCGAGGCGGTGGATCTGCCCTTGATCGTCGGCTCGGGCGCGATGACGGCGATGCGCAGGGAGCTGACGCCGCTGCGAGCGCGTATCCTGCTGCAGGGACACCAGCCGGTTGCCGCCGCAGCCAAAACATTGCAAAACGTCTACGAACATCTTTACCGGAATGGCGAGCCCGGCGCTCTCAAACCGGTAATCCTGTCATCCCGGGAACTGGATGAATTGATGCATGCGGACGCGTACGCAAAAGCGCGCCGCGAGTATCTTCGGTAGCTCAGTTGCTGTTGAATTCCATAATAACGGAGGAACCATGAAACATATGCTCAGCGTTGTCACCCTGTTCTCCCTGCTGTCCGGTGCCACTTCAATAGTCGCCGCGCAGGAGTTTCCGACCAAACCGATACGCATCGTGGTCGGCTTCGCTGCCGGCGGCGGCGTCGACAAGTCCGCGCGTTTTATCGGCAAATACCTGACCGACGCCATGGGGCAGGCCGTGATCGTCGATAACCGGCCCGGTGCCGCCGGCAACATCGGCGCCAATTCCGTGGCCAAGTCGCCTCCCGACGGCTACACGTTGTTGATGGCCAATGCCACGCTGTCGATGCCGGGCCTGTTCAAGAACATGCCCTTCGACGTCCGCACGGAACTGGAGCCGGTGAACATGCTGGCCATCGGTCCCTCTGTGCTGGTTGTGCATCCTTCCATGCCCATCAAACAGCTGAAGGACATGCTGGCCATCGCCAAGGCAAGGCCGAAGGAGCTGCTGTACGGATCGGGCGGCATCGGCAACATCACGCATCTGGAAATGGGCCTGCTGAATGCGCTGACCAAGACCCAGATGGTCCACGTCCCCTACAAGGGCACCGCACCCTCGATCGTCGGGCTGCTGACCGGCGAAGTGCAGGTGATGTTCTCGTCGATTCCGGCCGCGCTGGGGCAAATCAGGGCGGGCAAGATGCGGGCCATCGCCGTATCCACCAAAAAGCGCAGCAGCGTATTGCCCGACGTGCCGACCGTCGATGAAGCGGGCGTGGCCGGCTACGATGCCGCGAGCTGGTATTTCGTGCTGGCGCCGGCCAAAACGCCGAAAAACATCGTCGACAAGATCAGCACCGCGATGACAAAAATCGTCAGCGTTCCCGATATCAAGGCAACTCTCGTTGCCGATGGCTTCGAGCCGGCGGGTTATTCGGCGCAGGAGTCCGCCAAATTCCTGCAGGACGAACTGAAAAAATGGGCGTCCGCCATCAGCATTGCAGGGATCCAGCCCGAATAACGCGCCCTGCGAACATTTTCTTCCGGCTGATTTTCCGGCTAACTTTTCCGGCTAATTTTTCAGGCTAACCAAGGAGCCCTCGTGTCGAACATCGGTTTTCGCATCCTGCCATCGCCACCGCCACCCCCGAAGGAGTGGATCGAAGCCTTGCGCAACATCGCCACCGCCCATCTCAGCGACAACATGAACCGGCTGCAGGCGGCCTCGGCCGACATCCGGCCTTACCACGACAAAAGCAAGCTGGTGGGCCCGGCGCTCACGGTAAAAGTATCGCCCGGCGACAACCTGCTGGTACACAAGGCCATCGACATCGCGCGTCCCGGTGACGTCATCGTGGTCGATGCCGGCGGCGTGCTTGCGCATGCGATCATCGGCGAGATCATGTCGTCAATGGCGCTCAGCCGCGGTGCAGCCGGCATGATCATTGACGGTTCAATCCGCGATGCCGATGCGATTGCGAAATCCAGTTTTCCCGTTTATGCGCGCGGCATCACCCATCGCGGTCCGTACAAAAACGGTCCGGGAGAAATCAACGTACCGGTTTCCATTGGCGGCGCCGTCGTCAACCCGGGCGATATTGTGGTGGGCGACGAAGACGGCCTGGTGATGCTCACGCCGGGTGACTACATACCGAAGCTGATCGAAACGGCAAAAAAATATGCCGCCATGGAAGAAGCCATGCTCAAGGCCATACGCAACGGCACTGGTGTCGACCGCGCGTGGGTCGACAAGGCGCTTGCGGACAAGGGCTGCACTTCTTCCTAGTCCTGCAACAGAAAAGCCTTGGCCGCTTCGGGCTGAGGATGTCGACAAAAATGCCGCGCCCTTTCACGGGGCGCGGCATTTGCAATGGATGCGGCTGGATTCATGCCGGCACTGATAATATAAGTTATTGTTTTTATTATATAATTTTAGGGAATGACGACGGGCGTCCTGATGACACTCAAACAACTGCAGTACATCCTCGAAGTCTTCCGCCAGGGCAACCATATCTCCGCGGCGGCCGACGCGCTGCATACCTCGCAGCCGGGCATCAGCAAACAGATTCAATTGCTCGAAGCGGAACTCGGCTTCGACATCTTCGTACGCAAGCGCAACCGCATCAATGGGCTGACCGAACCGGGACAGCAGGCGATCACGGCGATCAAGCGCGTGCTCAACGAAATCGAGAACCTGAAAAACCTCGGCAAGGATTTCAGCGAGGAGTCCACGGGACAGCTGACCATCGGCACCACACACACCATGGCGCGTTACGTGCTGCCGAAGATCATCGAGAAGTTCATCAAAAAATATCCTGCCATTCGGCTTGGACTGCGCCAGGGCAATCCGGAACAGATCTGCGAACTGCTGGAGGCGGGCGACGTCGATATCAGCATCGGACCGGATACGGTGCGCGAATTTCCGGCGCTGGCGGCGATCCCCTGTTTTCCGCTGGCGCGCAGCGTGGTCGCGCCGGTCGGGCATCCGATCCTGAGGGCCAAAACCCTGACGCTGAAGGAAATCGCCAAACACCCGGTCATCACTTACGACCCGGCATACAGCGGGCGCTGGAAAGTGATGAACGCATTCCGCAGGGCGGGCATCGAGCCCAACATCGTGTTTGGCGCAGTCGACGCCGATGTCAGCAAGACTTATGTCGAGCTGGGGCTGGGCATTGCGATCCTGACCACGATCACTTACAACAAGGCGCAGGACCGCGGTTTGCGCGCGCGTGACGCGAGCCACCTGTTCGAACCGACGACGACTTATGCCCGGTTGCGCGCGAACTCGCATGCGCGCAAGTTTGTCATCGATTTCATCCGCATGCTCGCGCCGCAGCTCGACGAAAACGCCATCCAGTCAGCGCTGGCCGGCGGCAAGCCGCGCTGAACCTCTTTTCTTTGCCTCAGCCCTTGCCGATGTTCTCGTGCAGCAGGGTGTTGGCCTTCAGCAGCTTTTCGTCGATGGTGATGCCGAGGCCGGGGCCGGTAGGCACGTTGACATGGCCATCAACGATTTTGAAATCGCTTTCGGGGCAGATCGGATCTTTCGCCGTGGCGTTCAAACCCATCACGAATTCGGCGGCGCCCATCATGCGTGCCTTCGGCACACTGGCATAGAAATGCGCGCCGGCCGCGGCTTCGAGCTGTGACTGCACGGCGAGGCCGCCGCAGTTCAGCTGAATGTTCGCTGCTTCGGCCATCGCGGCGATTTTCTTGCCCGGCGTAATGCCGCCGATCTTGTAGAGCTTGATGCAGTAGGCGTCGACCGCGCGTGCTTCGGCCAGTGCGAAGGCATCCTGCAGCGTGAACACGCCTTCGTCGGCCATCATCGGCACGCCGCCTGCGGCGCGGCGAATTTCCGCCATGCCCTTCAAGTCACGACGCTCGATCGGCTGTTCGATGTAACCGAGATCCATCGGGATGATTTCGGCGATCGCGCGCAGCGAATCGGCGACGGTCCAGCCGGCATTGGGATCAATCCCGATCATGATGTCCTTGCCGACGGCGGCACGCACGGCAGCGAAGTTCGCGACGTCGTGCTTCCAGCCGCGGCGGTCGGCCATTTTCAGACACAGCACCTTGATGCCGAATTCATCGACCGCGCGCCGGCTCTCTTCGATCATGGTCTGCACGTCGTCCGCCATACTCACCGACCATTCGAGCGGAATGCGCGGCTGGCAGCAGCCACCGATCAGGTTGTAGAGGGGCATTTTCAGCGCCTTGCCCATCGCGTCGCGCACGGCGATGTCGAGCACGGCGCGTGCCGCCGGATTGTTGGCAAGGCGGTTGTCGAACATTTCGTTGATGGCTTCGATGTCGAAAATCGACTTGCCAAGCAGCGCCGGACCGTAAATTTCCTTGATCGCGGCGACCATGCTCTGCGTGGTGTCGGCGACAAAGTGGCCGGGGCTGATCGGCCGGATCTGGCCGGTACCGACCACGCCGTCGGCGTACACCTTCACCAGCACCGGCTTGCTGTTGATGCTGTCGTTGGGTCCGGTGTCGTAGACGCCGCTGGAGAAGATGCGCTTCAGCCGCGTCGACAGGCTGGTGACGTAAATTTCGATGCGATCAATCATGGTGTCTCCAGAAGTTGAACGCGGGGCCAGATTGCGCCCCGCGCTGATCACTGCAATCTCTGATTCGGGCCCGATGCCCGGGTCACGAACTTTCGGCGGTCAGGCAGCGACTGCGTAGCGGCTGTGCGGCGGCAGACTCAGTGCATCGGCCGCTTCGTACGGGCGATGGCCCTCGACCTGCGCCGCGTAGAGCACACGGCGGCTGTCCGAATTGAAGGCGTCACGGCGATGCAGCGTGGCACGATTGTCCCACACCACGACGTCACCCACCTGCCAGTGGTGCTCATAGACAAAACGCGGATCGGTGGCATGCGCCCACAGTTCATTGAGCAGGGCTTCGGATTCTTCCAGCGTACAGCCGTTGACGTAGGCACTGTGGCGACGGCCGAGGAAAATCATGTTGCGGCCGGTTTCCGGATGCGTGGAAATGATCGGATGGCTGGGGCCGGGAATGTCGCGGATGTCCATGTCCAGCGACGCGCCGGGACGGATTTGCATGGCCGTATCAACGATGTTGGCCTGCTTGATGCTCATGCCGGCGATGCGTTTTTTCATCGCGGGTGACAAGGCATCGTACGCGGCATAGCAGTTCGAAAAATAGGTAGAGCCGCCCGCCGGCGGAATTTCCACGGCCAGCAGCATGCGCGCTGCGGTGGGCTCCTGCTTGAATGAAAAATCCGAGTGCCAAACCACTTCACCGTCGCCGAGAATGCCGACGGGTTTACCGTTTTCCCGGACGTTGGTCACTACAGTCACTTCGGGCGGCAGGTTGAACACCTTGTTCGCAATGCGCTCCTCGAGCCCGCGCTTGTGCAGGTTGGATGAGGTCACCGGGGTGCCGAAGCGTTTGACCAGCGTCACCAGGTCCTGCGCCGCAAATTTCTGCCCGCGAAACACCAGCAGCAGGTGGTCGAGCCAGATGTTGTGCAATTGCTTGAACGTGGCGTCGTCGATGCTGGTGAGATCGACGCCCCGGACTTCGGCGCCCAGGGCGGCCTCGGCCGGAACAACGTTGATGCGGGCGTTTGTCTGTGTGCTGGCTGTAGCGGTGGACATGATGGTCAGTTCCTCCTGAGCGACATGGACTGCGTAATGAATGGCTGCATGATGGCTGCGTGGTTAAAAGCAGGCGGATCGGCGCCGCGCCTACTCTCCGGAATACACCTTCAGATAACTGGAGCGCCCGCCGTCCGCGGCAATGGTGGTGCCGGTCAGCATGCGCGATTCGTCGGACGCGAGGAATACGGCGATGGATGCGATGTCCTCGGGTTCGCCCTTGGAAAACGGATACAGCTTCTGGAACATGGCCCGTTCGCGCGCGGCCGCGTTGGGCTTCTCGGTATATTCCTTGTTCTCGTAACGGCTGATCTGGCGCTCGGTGCGGATCGAGCCCGGTGCTATCGCATTGGCGCGGATGCCGTACTGCACGTACTGCGCAGCCAGGGTTTTGGTGAAGGAGATGATGCCGCCCTTGGTCGCGGCGTATGCGGGTTTGATCGAGCCCACCAGGCCGAGGTGCGAGGTGACATTGATGATCGAACCGCCGCCCGCCTTCATCAGATGCGGTATGCCGTGGCGGCAGGTCAGGAAGGGATGCAGCAGATTGAGCGCGATGGTCTTGTGCCAGACGTCGAGATCCATCTCGTGCACCGGATGGTCTTCCTGCGAGGAACCGCCGGCGCAGTTGAAAATGACGTCCAGACGACCGAAGCGTTTGACAGTCTCGGCGACGGCGTTACGCACGCTGTCATCGCTGGTGACGTCGGTGTGGACGAACAGTGCGTCACCGCCTTCGTCGCGAATCTGTTTTTCCGCGCTCGCCCCAGCCGTGTCATTGATTTCGAACAACGCGACCTTGGCGCCTTCGCGCGCGCAAAAGCGTGCCGTCGCCTTGGCGATGCCGGCACCGGCACCCGTCAGAAACACTACCTTGCCATCAAGTCTGCCCACGATTTCCTGCCTTCCACAATAAAGCCGCTTCCCGCACAAAGCCCGGTGTCACCGCTGCCTGGCAGCGGCATGCGAATCCGGACCACCATTGAATGTAAAGAAACCCGGTATAACTCGCAAGACTATTGAGTTATACAAACATAATTTTTCAGCCTACTGAAAACGGCGACGGTGCGGTATGCGACAGAGCCTGATGATCTCGCCGACATCGGCCACCTGCTCCAGTTGCCACAGGGTCGCGAGCAGCCGTTTTACCCGTGCCTTCGGCAGTACGCTGCCCGCGAGTTCGCGGAATTTGCGGTCAAGCCGGGCATCGCTCACCGGGTTGTCGGGGCTGCCGGTGGCATGCGCCACACGCTCGGTATAAGTACGCCCGTCGTTCAGCGTCAGCGTCAGTTCGCACTGGTCCTGGGCGATGGACGCATCAGCCTCGACTGCAATTTTGCTGCGCACTTCGACCACCAGCGGATCGCGTACCCGTTCGTCGGTGAACTGCGCGGGGAAACAAGCGCCATCCACCAGTGCCACGGTCATCGCATGCTGGAAAGACAGCCGGCCTTCCAGGCCGGTTTTCGGATCCGGACGGCTTTCCAGTTTGATGGTCAGCGGGTTCACCCGCCCGCGGATGCCGGCTACCTGATCGGGAGACACGCCCGGCTTGCGGCGGAGGGCGAGCATCACATCAATCAGCGGATGACTGAGGATCGCGGAAGCGTAAGGTTTGGGTGCGTTGTTCATCACTTCCCAGCGTTCCAGCAAACCATCCGTGATGCAGGCCGCGTCGCCGTCATTGGGCGCAAACGCGGCGATGAAACCGTGGCGGCCTTCGATGATGGTGCTGGCGCTGGTGAAGCCCTGCTGCGCAAGCAGCGCGGCGAGCACGCCGGATTGCGCCGCGCGCGCCGGATGGAAGGCCTTGGTCATGGTGCCGAAGGTTTCGCGCAGGCCCGAGGCCTGGGTGCCCGCCAGGCTCAATGCGCGCGCCATGGTGTCGGTGTCCAGCGCGAGCAGCCGGCCGGCAGCGACTGCGCTGCCGAAAACGCCAGCCGTGCCGGTCATATGCCACACCGCACCGTGGCGTACGCCCTGTATTGCCAGCGCAGCACGGCAGGCCGCTTCGAGCCCGAGGATGCTGGCGACCAGAAAATCCTGTCCGCTGCGCTGCCCCTGCTCGGCCAGTGCCAGCGCCGCCGGGATGGTCGGCGCGGAAGGATGCAGCACGGTTGGAAAAAACGTGTCGTCGAAATCGTCGAGATGAATCAGCAGTCCGTTGGCCAGCGCCGCGTTCTGCAGGCTGGTCTTGAACGTGCCACCGAGCACCGATGCATGTTTGGCGCCGCCCTCCACCATAAGCACGTTAAGCAGCATCTGCAACGCCGGATCATGCGTCGCATGCAGCGCCACCGCGATGGCGTTGATGATGCAGCGCTTGCCCTGGTGCAGCACATCCCCGGGAATGCGCGCGGCGGGTGTTTCCGCCGCGAAGTGCGCGAGGGCCGCAGTGGCTGCCGCAGCGTTCATGCGCAGATCAATCGGTCTTCATGCCGGCAGCCTTTACCACCGGTGCCCACTTGGCGATTTCCGCCTGAATGAATCGGGTCGCTTCTTCCGGCGAGTTGCCAACGGCATCCAGGCCCAGCGCGGCGAGGCGCTCCTTGAATGCCGTCGACTGCAGCGCCTTGACCGCTTCGCCATTGACCTTGCTGATGATGTCACGCGGCGTACCGGCTGGCGCCATCATCAGGAAAAACCCGGTGACCACGAAACCGGGCACTGCGGATTCGGCAATGGTGGGCACGTCGGGCGTGACGCCGGAACGTTTTTCACCAGTAGATGCGATGGCACGCAGTTTGCCGGCCCGTACATACGGAATGGCCGATGCGACGTTGCTGAACATGAAATCGATTTCGCCGCCGATCAGCGCAACGCCGGCAGGACCGGCGCCCTTGTACGGCACGTGGATCATTTTGGTACCGGTCATGTGCTGGAACAGCACGCCCGCCAGATGGTTGGCGCTGCCGTTGCCGGACGATGCGAAAGTCACCTGCCCCGGGCGCGCCTTGGCCAGGGCGATAAACTGTTTTGCCGTTTTCACCGGCACCGTCGGATGCGTGGTCAGGAAATACTGCCCTGAAGTGAGCTGGGTGATGAAGCTGAAATCCCGGATCGGGTCGTAAGGCACCTTGCGCAGGCTGGGCTGGATCGAAAACTCCGGCGCCACGGTCATCAACGTGTAACCGTCGGGGGGTGTCTTGGCGAAATATTCGGTGCCGATGACGGTACCGGCGCCGGGACGGTTGTCGACGAACACCGTCACGTTCATCTGCTCGGACAGTTTTTGCGAAATCAGCCGCGCCATGGTGTCGGTGCCGCCGCCGGCGGCGATGGGTACCACCATGCGGATGGTTTTAGCGGGATAGGCCTGGGCATGGCTGGTCGTTGCAGTGACGCTGAGCAGAATCGCCGATGCGGTTATAAGTATTTGATTAAATTGCATTTTTAATACTCCTTCCGAAGGATGCAACAGCACTGCGCAATGAACTGATGGCGGACTCAGTCCGTCGCCACCTTGAGATAAGACGAGCGCCCGCCGTCAGCGGGAATCGTAATGCCGGTCAGCATGCGCGATTCATCGGAGCCGAGTAACACCGCGATCGCTGCGATGTGTTCCGGCTCGCCGACCGAAAACGGATACAGCTTCTGCATGGTGATGCGGGCACGCGCTGCCGGCGACGGATTGTCGGCGAACAGCCATTCCTTGTTTTCCCAGCGCTTGATCGAACGTTCGGTGCGCACGATGGCCGGCGCGATGGCATTGGCGCGGATGTTGTACTGCACATATTGCGCGGCCAGCGTCTGCGTAAACGACATGATGCCGCCCTTGGCCGCGGCATAGGCGGGCTTCTCGGAACCCTTGGTGCCGAGGTGCGAACCGAAATTGATGATGGAACCGCCACCGGCCTTGATCATGTGCGGAATCGCATGGCGACAGCACAGGAAGGGATGCAGCAGGTTCAGCGCGATCGTCTTGTGCCAGGTATCGAGATCCATCTGGTGCACGGGCTTGTCTTCCTGCAGCGAACCGCCGGCGCAATTCATGATGACGTCGAGCCGGCCGTATGTGGCAATCACGGTATCGACCGCATGTTTGACCGCGGCGTCCTGCGTGACATCGGTCTCGATGAAAATCGCCTCGCCGCCCTCGGCGCGGATCTCCTTCTCGGCCGCTTCACCAGCCTCACGGTCGAGTTCGAACAACGCAACTTTTGCGCCTTCACGCACAAAGGCCCTGGCGGTGGCTTTGGCAATGCCGGCGCCGGCGCCGGTGAGGAAGGCCACCTTGCCTTTCATTCTGTCCATGCTGGAATTCCGTTCAGGTTTTTCGGGACGCTTTTTGCGATGCCGTTTTGATGAAGTCCAGCGTAGCTCCGGCACAGGCTTCGGCGTCACTCGCCGCCACGTGATAGGACTTGCCGGGCAGCACCAGTAATTGCGAATTGGCAATCTGTTGCTGCCACTCGCGCGTGCGGTCTACCGTGCCGAGTCCGCTTTCTTCAGTGGTCACCACCAATGTCGGGCATTTGATGTTGGGCAGTTCGGCGCTGATGTCGGCGTAGTTGATGCCGCGATTGAAACCGATCAGCGACGACACCGGGGCGCGACCCATGAACTTGGTCCACCACTCCACACCTTCCGCCGGGAAATGCTCACCGAGCCGGCCATCCATGGTGCGTCGCGCCCAATGCTCGGCACCTTTGGTTTCGTATTCTTCGATCAGTGCCGGTATCAGTTCGGCACCGGGACGTTTGGCCTGCGGTGTGCCGACGACGGTCAGCGACAGTACGCGCTCCGGACGGCGGGCGGCGAACACACGGGCCACGGCACCGCCGATTTTTGCCGCGACCAGATGGAAGCGCTCAATCTTCAGGCTGTCCATCAGCCGGCAGTAATCGTCGATCAGTTTATCGAAGGTCCATTCGTATTCGCGCGCCATCGGCGTCGACTGGCCATAGCCGCGCATGTCCGGTCGCACCACGCGAAAATGCCTTGCCAGCACCGGCACCCACGCATACCACGACAGGCTGCTCTCGGCATTGCCGTGCAGCATCAGCACGGTTTCCGGTTTGGTCCACGGGTCGGTGAAATCATCGACGCGGTAAAACAGTTCGCAGTCGGGCAGCTTCAGTGTCGGCATGACGATGTTCCGTAATTATCTTCCGCGACTATTTTTTCGCAGCCAGCAGGTGCATCAGCCGGTCGGGGTTCGGCGCTTGGGCAAAATTACGCACCTCCTTCAGCAAGGCATCGACCTGCGCCGGCGCAAAACGCTTGAGCATTTCCGCCCTGAAACGGGCAACGTGGTCATCCAGCGTGAACGGCCGGGATGCGCTGCCCTTGGGCGCTTCGATGAACTTCTCGACCGTCTTGCCCGACTGCAGCGTGAACGTCACTTTCGCGCCCACGGACTGCTCGGTGCTGACACGTTCGGCATCGGGATCCAGTGCGCAATCAATGCTTCTGGAAATCGCCATCACCGACGGATCCGCCAGCGCGCCCTCGAAATCATCGATGTTGATGGTGAATCCCGGCGGCACCTTTTTGCCCTGCCTGATCACCATCGCCATGCAGTACGGCAGGCTCATTTGTCCGGCCTGCACGTCCTTGGGTTCGCTGACGGTGAGCCGGCCCTGGATGATTTTCGGGATACCGACGCGGATGGCCTTGATGTCTGCGGCATCGAGCTGATGTTCGCGACACAGGTCACCGGTGGCCTCAACCGCCGCCAGCACGCGGGCGCTGATGGCGTGCGGCTTGATCGCCGTTTCCAGCAGGCGCCAGGTGCTGCCGAAACCGGCCGTGCCCTTGTCGAAATCGTGGCCATCGGCATAGGCGCGGGCGAAACCGTCACGGCCTTCGAGGATGTCGGCCGGACCGGAAAATCCGGCTTCCGCCAGCAGCGCGGCGTGCACGCCCTCGCCGGCCGCATGTGCGGCGTGGATGCGTTTGACGGTCGAACCCGAGTGATAGAACTGCGTCAGTCCGCCGCTGAACGACGCGACCAGTCCGATGGTTTCGGCAATGCGCGTCGTGCGGTCCTTGCCGTTGAACAGCAGGCTGGCCGCGGCCGTTGCCGCGCCGAAGCCACCGCAAGTGGCAGTGCTCTGGAAACCGCGCCTGAAATGCGAGGGCTGGATGGACAGCCCGATGCGGATCATCATTTCGTAACCGGCCGCGATGGCGGCGAGGATTTTTTCGCCGGACTGCCCACGCGCTTCGCCAATCGCCAGTGCTGCCGAAATCACGATGCAGCCGGGGTGCAGCATGGAGCCGACATGCACATCGTCGGCGTCGATACTGCCCGAGTACGTGGTGTTGACGAAGGTGGCGCGCTCAGGATCGGTGCGATCGGTCGAGAACAGCACGGTCGAGTGGCCCGCACCGCCCAGCTCACGGGCGAGATTGGTCGCCCACGCGCTCCAGGCCATGCGCTGGCCCAGCGAGGCCACGCGCAGGTAATCGAGCATGAACATGGTCAGGTGTTCCCTGACCGTCTCCGGCAGCGCGGCGTAATTCAGACCGGCGGCAAATTCGGCAAAACGCAGAGTGGCCGGAACCGGCGCGGTTTCCTCGGACATTTGATTCTCCAAATACTTGTTTAATTTCAGGTATCAGATAAACAGCCCGCTTTACTCTTTGATGCCGGCCTTGCGGATCACCGCGCCCCACTTCTCGTAATCGGCTTTGTGGTACGCAGCCAGCGCCGCCGGTGTGCCGCCCGAAGGTTCGGCACCATCAATCGCGAGGGCTTTTTTGATGTCGTCAGTGGCCAGCACCTTGTTGCCCGCAGCATTGAGCTTCTCAACGATGGCCGCCGGCAAGCCGGCCGGGCCATAGAGTCCCCACCACTGGCTGGATTCAAAACCCTTGATCGTCTCCGCCACCGTCGGCAGCTCGGGCGCGACAGCGATGCGCTTGGCGCTAGTCACTGCCAGCGCCTTCAGGCGACCGGCGCGTACCTGCCCCGAAACGGTGGGGAATGCGGCGAACAGCACCGACACGTTGCCGGCGACGGTATCGATCACGGCCGGCGCGCCGCCCTTGTACGGCACGTGCAGCATCTTGACGCCGGCGCGCTGCGAAAACAATTCGCCGGTGAGGTGGCTCAGCGTGCCGGTGCCGTTGGAGGCATAGGCCAGCACACCGGGCTTGGCCTTGGCGACGGCAATCAGCTCCTTGACGGTTTTCGCCGGCACCGAAGGATGCACGGTCAACACGTTGGGTGCGTCGCCGATCTTGACGATGGGCGTGAAACTCTTCAACACATCGTACGGCGCCTTGGCACCAAGGTGCGGATTGATCGACAGTACGCTGGACGAAGCAAACAGCAGGCCATAGCCGTCAGCCGGCAGGCGTGCGGCAATTTCGCCGCCGATGATGCCGCCCGCGCCGCCGCGGTTGTCAACGATGATCTGCTGGCCGATCAAAGCAGACAGCCGGGTGGTGAAGTGGCGCGCCACGATGTCGGCGGCGCCGCCCGGGGGAAACGGCACGATGACACGCACCGCCTTGTCCGGATAACCCTGGGCGTTTGCGGTGAAGGACAGTGCTGTGCCAAGCAGCGCTGACAGGATGATTCGGGATGCTTTCACGGGATGAACCTTTCTTCGTTTACTGATGAATCACAGCCAGACCGCGGACGGCCAAAACACGCGTCCGTGAGCCCATGGCTGGAGTATGCGGAACCGGTAAGGATACCCACGGTTCGCGCTTTGGATTATAGGCGGATCACTCCACGGCATCCGTGCATAGTGCATATCGTGGGCGCAATGCCGTGGCAGCACCATCCTCCCTTGCGCGGTCATGTCTACGAAATGCGATACCGCGAGCGCTGTTTTCAGAACACATGCTGCTAGAATATTTGCGTGCATAAAATCGCCACAACAACACAAGGCCGGCCATGCCGGCTGTTCGCAGTGGCGTGGGTATGCAGCCTTTGCTGCCTGCTCGCTTCCGGTTTGCAGGCGGCGCAACCACAATCCGTGGATTCGACCGCCCGCCTGCTCGCCGGCCTGGCACCAAACCATGCCGATCATGTCCTGCTCGCGGCTGGAAAAACATGGCAAAACCATGCCGCCATAATGCAGAGATCATGGTCCCAACCCCGTGACGGACAGCTGGCTGCGATGAAAGCCTGGCGGAAAACCAGCCTCCCCGCGCAGTGCCCTTCCGGTCCGACCCTGCTGTATCCGTTCAGCGGCCCTGACTTTCTCAACGTCTACACCCTGTTCCCCGATTGCAGCACCTACGTGCTGTTTGGCCTGGAATCGGTGGGCGCCATGCCGGATCCGGTGACGATGACGCCGCAGGAGTTCGCGCAAATGCTTGCGGACATGCGACGCACCATGATTAACCTGTTCGCACGGAATTACTTCGTGACCACCACGATGAAGAAGGATTTCAAGTCGAACCATTTGCGCGGCATATTGCCGGTACTGGCTGTGTCGATGGTGCTGGCGGGGGTCGAAGTTGTCGGCATCGGACCGTCTCCAATTCCACATGCGACGGGCCGGCGGCACGACCTGGATGGCGTGACCGTCGATTTCCGCGCGCCGGGTTCGACACAGGTTCGGCGGTTGATCTACTTTTCCCTCGATGCCTCGGACAAAAGCCTCGCCGATTATCCGCAGTTCCTCGACTATCTGCGTAAACTGGCGCCGACGGCGACGCTGCTCAAATCGGCTTCGTACCTGCTGCACATTTCCGAATTCCGGAAAATGCGGGAAACGCTGCTTGATGTCAGCACTTTCCTGCTGCAGGACGACACTGGCCTGCCGTACGCGGAACTGCGCAAGCGCGGCTGGCAAATGCGCGTTTATGGCAGCTATGGCGTGCCGATTGCGCCTTTCGGGAACAAATACCAGAAAACACTGGCCGATGCTTACGCCAGCGGGAGCCCCCCGGCACTGCCATTCCGTTTCGGCTATCAGCGTGACCAGGGCGAAAATTACTCGAGCCTGATGATCGGACGTCGCCCGCCTGCAGCTCAGCAGCCAGGCCAGAATGCCCGCTAACACGGCACCCTTCAAACTGATCGTTTTTCTGGCATGGGCTGGCGCATTTCCGGTTTTTTCCGACAATCACGCGAACGCGGCATCTGCCATGGATACATCGATACACAGCGTCCGTTTCACCACCAGTGACGGGGTGCAGCTGCATGTGCTGGAGGCATGTCCTCCGGGAAAAAACATGCGGGACACCGCGTCAGCGGTCATCGCGTTTGTGCCCGGCTGGTCAATGCCGGCAGCGGTATGGCGGGAGCAATTGCTCGCGCTGGGCCAGTCGCGTTGCGTCGCCGCGCTGGATCCGCGCGGCCAGGGCGAGTCCGCGGTCGCCAGCAACGGCTACTCCTTCGAACGGCGTGCCGCCGACGTACGGGATTTCGTCGCACGTTATCCACGCGTCGTGCTGGTCGGATGGTCGCTCGGTGCGCTCGAGGCGCTCGAATACGTGCATCGCCACGGCCATGCCGCGCTGGACGGGCTGGTGCTGGTCGATAGTTCGGTGGGTGAAGATCCGGAGCCTCCTCCCGGTTCCGCGTTCCGAGATGCACTGAAACGCGACCGCCGCGCGGCCATCGCCGATTTCATGCAGGGCATTTTTGGCGCGACCCGCAGCGGACCCGAAATTGAAGCACTGACTACAGCTGCGCTGCGCATGCCCCTGAAAGCCAGCCTGTCCGTATTTCCCCGGGGTATACCAAGAACACATTGGCGCAACATCACCCGCAGCTTCCCGAAACCGCTGCTCTATGTCGTCAGTGCGCAATTCGCGGCCCAGGCAAAAGCCCTGCAGCAGTATCGCCCGGCAACGCAGATTGCAGTATTCGAAAAAGCGGGCCATGCATTGTTCGCCGACGAACCAGCACGCTTTAACGCCCTGCTTGCCGGTTTTCCTGCGCCAACAACGGGTCAAGCCGCAGCAGATTAAGCGCCGGCCACGGCCCGTCCGGGAACTGCGCCCGACAGGTCACGGGTGTTCGTGGATATTGTCGTCGATCATTTCCGCCGGGAAAATCTCACGCGGCGGTTTTCAGCCGCCTGGGCGTTGCTCAGGCTGTTGCCGGCTGCGACAGGTACTGCGCGATGTTGACCTCATCGATCTGCACGGGCTCCATGTAACGTTTCGCGTATTCGCGGTAGATGCCGGAACGCAGAAAGAGGTCAAACAGTTCGGGATCGATGTGCAGATCCTTTTTCATGAAGGACATGATCTTGATCGCCTCGGACAGCGTTTTGCCTTTTTTATAGGGGCGGTCGGCCGCCGTCAGCGCCTCGAAGATGTCGGCAATCGCCATCATCCGTGCCACCGGGCTCATTTCGTCTTTTTTCAGCCGTTTCGGATAACCGGTACCGTCCATTTTTTCGTGGTGGCCGCCGGCGATTTCCGCCACGTTGCGCAGGTGTTTCGGAAACGGCAATTGCGACAGCATGATCAGCGTCTGCACGATGTGCTCGTTGATCTTGTATCGATCTTCGTCGGACAGCGTGCCGCGCTCCACCGCCAGGTTGTGGAGCTCACCCCTGTTGTAGAGCAGCTCGGGCACGGCCATGCGGAAGCCCCATTTGTTGTCCTCGGGTATGCGATCCTGCGGCGGGCGTTCGAACACGTGCTCCGGTTTGTCGGCGAGCAGCGGCTCGGCAACAGGCAGAACCGGCGCCGACGCGCGATCCTTGCGTGATTTTTCTTCGTGGCCGATACCGATGCGATCATCCAGGGTGCGCAGCCACGTGCGTTGCGCAATCTCCTTCAGACGCGCGACTTTTTCCGGCGCCATGAATTCGCCGCCTTCGTTGCAGGTCGCCACAAATGCAAAGTCATCATCCAGTTGCTTCAGAGATGCGGCCAGCCGTTCGCGGGCCGCGACCTCCGGTTCTCCGGCGGCAATGGTCCGGAGACAGGCGATCTCGGCATCACGCTTCAGCACTTCGAAACGCATGCGCACTTCGTGGATGCGGTCATAAATCGTTTCGAGCTTGGTCGCCTTGTCGACGACATACTCGGGCGTGGTGACCTTCCCGCAGTCGTGCAGCCAGGACGCGACATGCACTTCTTCCCATTGATCTTCGGTGAGCTGGAATTCGCTGAACGGTCCACTGGTTTCGGCGCAGGCCGCACGCGCCAGCATTTTGGTCAGTTCCGGCACCCGGGCGCAGTGACCACCGGTGTAAGGGCTCTTGGCATCAATGGCGCCGGCAAGCAGCTGGATGAACGCCTCGAACAGATCTTTCTGCGCCTTGATCAGTTCGCGGGTTTCCAGCGTCCCCGCCGCAGTCCCGGACAGCGCCTGCAGGAACGAGACCTGGCTGTCCTCGATGGACTGCTGCCGCAGAAATAGCATTGCACCGACGAGTTGTTGCTGGCGGTTGATCAGCGGCACCGCGAAGCCCTGCTTCGCGCCAGTTGCAGCAATCTTACCCGACCCAATGCGGACCAGATCACCGTCTTCCAGGGCACCGGAGTGCGCCACCCCATCCCGCAGTGCACTGCCCAGCAGTGAACAGGCCTGATCCGCTGTCACCGAGAGCAATCCAACCGACAGATCGGCACCGTCGGCATTGCGCGCCGCGGCGGGCACCAGAGTGCCCTCGTCATTCAAATAAAGCACGCCGGCGGTGGCATTCGCCGCAGCCAGCATCTCGGTGAGCAGCATCGGCATCAAGCGGTCGAAATCTTTCTCCGCGGCAACAGCAGAGCTGATATCAAGAAAGCGGCGAATAGTACGTTTCATGCCGTCCATGGTGGTGGCCAGTTCATCGACTTCCTGGATCACGGAGTTGAGGGAGACCGGATTTGCAAACTCGAAGTGACGGATCGCCTCAGCTTCCCCGGCCAGTATGCGCAGCGGCCTGGCGATGGCACGTGCGGCAAACCAGGTCAGGGGCACCGCGAAAAGAATGATCAATACAGTCACCAGCAACGAAGTCGAGCGCAGTTTAATCGCAGCAGCCAGCAGTTCTTTTTCCGGGATCGCATTGATCAGCAGCAGGGGCGGCGCGCCCTCCAGCACCACCGGGTTGATGGTGACCAGCCAGTGGCCATCAGCGAGTGTCATGCGGGAATGGAAACGCTCACCGGGTTTCAGGCGTTTCAACTCTTCGGCCAGCAGCGGCAGCGCCGGCACGTCGAGTTTTGACACATGCGTCAGCGAGGGTGGGGCACCCGGAGTTGACGGCACGGTGACCAGGCTGTCCACATTTTCGTGGGCAATGACATTACCGTTGCCATCAACCAACGCCAGCTGGCTGCCCGGCGTGACTTTTTGCCGGGACATGGCGGCGCTGAGGGTTTCGAGCCGGATATCGGCACCGATGACGCTGAAGCCAACATGGCTGCGGGCCGCCAGCGTCATGCCAACCCTGCGATCGGAAAAAAACAGGTAGGGCGCGGTCTTGATCTGCGTCATCGACGCCGTTGCATCCTTGTACCAGCCGCGGCTGCGCGGGTCATAGGCCGCCGCGTAATCCGGGCGGTCATCCTTCTGCAGCGTTTCCAGGTCCTTGCCGAGGTAAAGGTACAGACCTTGCGTGTCACCGGCGTCGCCGCGCTCAATGCTCTGCACCACATATTGCGTGCCCTCAGGCGCTTTCAGGCGATTTCGTTCAACATCGTTGCGGATCCGGCGCATAAAAAAGAAATCACCGTCGTCGTAGCCCACGTAGATGGAGGACAGGGCATCCGAACTGGCCAGTGCCTCGCGCAGCATATCGAGCCGGTCCAGGCGCAGCGACAGCTTGCCTGCAGCGGTGATCGCCCCGTAGCTCAGCATGTTCACCGCCATTTCGGCGGGAGCAATGGCCGATTTCAGTTCGCGCAGGGTTTCACCGCTGATACGCTGGACCAGATCGTCTGCTGCGTTTTCCAGCATGTCGCGCGACAACTTGTAACCGACCGCAGCAACCAGGCCGCCGACCACGAGCATCAACACCAAAAACAGCGTGGAAATGTGTATGTGCAGCGGATAACGGCGTTTCATGACGGCACCCCACCCCTGGGAATACGGTAAAGCGATGTTACTCCGGGTTGCGGTTTCACTCCGCGCAACGTCCATGCCTTGACGGAATTGTTCTGCGCGAAGGGCCGCCCGCCGTCATCCTGCATGCAGGCAGCGCCTCAGTTCATCAACAGCGCAGCCCTGCCGGCAATCGATCCGGTTTCCAGCTGCTGGTGTACGGCCTCGGCTTCCGCCAGCGGCACCTTTTCAGTGACCAGCGGCCACAGATCACCGCGCGCCACCAGATCGAGTGACTCTGAAACTTCCTGCTTGGTCGCGTAACGACTGCCCATGATTTCAATTTCCTTGCGCATGATCGCCGGCCCGTCGGCATCGAAACGTTCGCTGTTGCCCGCCAGCAGCACCAGACGCCCGCCCTTGTTGAGCCCGCCAATGGCGGATTCGATGCTCTGTTTGGTGCAGATGAAGTCGAACACGACATCAACGCCCCGCCCTGCGGTCATGTCCTGCAACTGCTGACTGACTTTGCCGTCGGACGCGTCGATGGTGGCGTCGGCACCGGACTTGAGGCAGGTTTCGAATTTGGCGGCCTTGGTATCTACCGCAATGATTTTGCGCGCGTGCGCCCAGCGCGCCACCATCAGCATATGCACGCCCAGTCCGCCGCCGGCGCCGATCACGGCAACAGTATCCGAGGGCGCAACCCGCGCCTTGCGCGTGACCTTGAGCGGCGTGGCGATGGCGTCACAGATCACGCCGATTTCGGCGGGATGTTTTTTCCAGTCCATACCCTCGGGCAGTTTGATGAAATTCGGCGCCGGCAGCTTGATGTATTCGGCGTAACCGCCGTCGATCTCGCGCCCGACGAAGCCGCCGAAGTTGTCGCACAGGGTTTCACGGTTGATGCGGCACCAGTAACAATGGCCGCAGGTCAGGTAAAAGTACGCCGTCACGGCATCGCCGGCCTTGAGGCTGGTGACACCGGCACCGGTGGCGACAATCTCGGCGGTGATTTCATGGCCGAGGATGCGCGGATACTGAATAGGCACACGGCCAGCACGGGCATGATGGACCGTGAGCCCGGCACCGCAGGCGAGCACGCGGGCCACGGCTTCGCCCGGACCCGGCACCGGATCAGGCACGGTGTCCAGTACAAGCGCTTGATTTTTCCCTTTCAGCAACATGGCTTTCACGTGCCGTCCTCCCTTGTGCCAAATCTTACACCGCGGATGTGCCCCCCTATGCTGTGTGCGCCGGTAAAATTGCGTTTTGACGCTGCAAGCCCGCGGCGCATCGCAGTCTTCCGGAATTCCATGCCTGATACACCCGCCCGTCCGCCCCGCGACGCCATCCTGATCCGCGGTGCGCGCCAGAACAATCTGAAAAACCTGTCGCTTGATTTACCGCTGAACGAGCTGATCGTGGTCACCGGTGTCTCCGGCAGCGGAAAATCCTCGCTGGTGTTCGACACGCTGTATGCCGAGGGTCAGCGGCGCTACGTCGAGACATTTTCGCCGTACGCGCGCCAGTTCCTCGATCGCCAGGACCGACCGCAGGTCGACAGCATCGACGGCATACCGCCGGCCATCGCCATCGATCAGGTCAATCCGGTGCGCACCTCGCGTTCGACCGTGGGCACGATGACGGAGCTCAACGACCATTTGAAACTGTTGTTTGCCCGCGCCGCGCATCTGCATTGCCGGAATTGTGGCGCACAGGTGGTGCGCGATACACCGCAAACGATTTTTGATGCGATGACCGCGCGCGCCAAAGACGCCGGCGATCCGCGGCTGGCGATTGCCTTCCCGGTGCCGGTGCCGGCGAACTTCAAGGCCGATGAGGTCAAGGCGCTGCTCACTGCACAGGGTTACACGCGCTTCCTCACTGAAAGCAAAGATCATTTCGAAGTGGTGCAGGACCGGCTGCGCGCGGGCAGCGCGGAACGCGGCCGCGTGATCGAAGCGCTGGAAGCCGCGCTGAAAACCGGCCAGGGCCGCGTTAATGTGCATGTGCTTGAAGAAGTGGCTCCCCCCCGCCTTGTCCCTCCCCACCAGGGGGAGGGAATCACAAACCGAAACTCCGCCACTACGACTGTGGGCGCGGTGTGGCGCTACTCATCGAACCTGCATTGCGCTGAATGCGACATTTCTTACACCGAGCCGAATCCGAGCCTGTTTTCCTTCAACTCGCCGCTGGGCGCCTGCGACACCTGTCGCGGCTTTGGCCGGGTCATCGGTCTCGATTACGGACTGGTGATCCCGGACGAATCGAAATCGCTGCGCGACGGTGCGATCAAGCCGTGGCAGACGCCGTCGAACAAGGAATGTCAGGATGACTTGATCAAGTACGCGCGCCTGCGCGGCATCCCGCTGGACAAACCCTGGCGCGAAATGTCGGCCAAGGAAAAACGCTGGGTGCTCGACGGCGAACCGGAATGGGTGAGTTGGCGCAAATCCTGGCCGGGCGTGTGGTACGGCGTCGGCCGGTTTTTCAAATGGCTGGAAACCAAGTCGTACAAAATGCATGTGCGGGTACTGCTGTCCAAGTACCGCGCCTATACCGAATGCACTGCCTGCGGCGGCGCAAGGCTGAAAACGGATGCGCTGCTGTGGCGCGTCGGCTCTGCTGAAAATGCCAAAACGACATTAGGGACGCGCACCCGCTACAAACCGCTGGGCGTGAATTTCAGCGATGAACGGCTCGCTGCCCTGCCCGGGCTGACGCTGCACGATGTGGTGTTGCTGCCGCTGGAACGAACAAAGCTATTTTTCGCCGCGCTGGAACTGCCGGCGCCGCTGGATGAAGCGACTGACATGCTGGTCGGTGAAATCCGTACCCGGCTCGATTACCTGAACCAGGTCGGCCTCGGTTACCTGACGCTGGATCGCCAGTCGCGCACGCTCTCCGGCGGCGAAGTGCAACGGATCAACCTGACCACCGCGTTGGGCACGTCCCTGGTCAACACGCTGTTTGTGCTGGATGAACCGTCGATCGGTCTGCACCCGCGCGACATGGGTCGCGTGATCGGTGTCATGCACAAGCTGCGCAATGCCGGCAATTCACTGGTGGTGGTGGAACACGATCCGCAGGTCATGCTCGCCGCCGACCGCATTCTCGACATCGGCCCCGGCCCCGGCTCGCGCGGTGGCGAAATCGTCGGCTTCGACACCCCGGCGCGGATCATGGGTACCAAGGATTCGATCACCGGGCGTTATCTGTCGGGAGAGTTGCGTGCGGCCGGTTATGACGCGCCCCGCGTGCCGACCAAAAATACTGCGCAACTGCGGCTGCGCGGCGTCACTGAACACAATCTGAAAAACGTTGATGTCGATTTCCCGCTGGGGCGGCTGACCTGCATCACCGGCGTCTCGGGTTCGGGCAAGTCGACGCTGGTGCAGGACGTGTTGTATGCCGCGCTGCGCAAGGCACTGGGCAAACCGACGGAAGCGCCGGGCAAACACGACGGACTCTACGGCGCGGATCACATCAGCGATGTAGTGATGGTTGACCAGTCCTCCATCGGACGCACCACGCGCTCGAACCCGGCCAGTTATGTCGGCGCCTTCGACGCCATCCGCAGCCGCTTCTCGTCAGCACCGCTGGCACAGTCTCGCGGCTACACCGCAGGCACCTTCAGTTTCAACTCCGGCACCGGCCGCTGCCCGACCTGCAGCGGCAACGGTTTTGAGCATGTCGAGATGCAATTCCTGTCCGACGTTTATTTGCGCTGCCCGGACTGCGATGGCCGGCGTTATCGCGCCGAGGTGCTGGAAATCACCGTCGACGGCAAATCGATCGCTGATGTGCTCGAACTGACCGTCGCCGATGCGCTGGCCTTTTTCAACCACGCACCGGACATTGCCCGCGTACTGCAGCCGCTGACGGATGTCGGCCTCGACTACCTTAAGCTCGGCCAGCCGGTACCGACGCTGTCGGGCGGCGAAGCGCAGCGGTTGAAACTCGCAGGTTTTCTCGCCGAAGCGGCGCAGAGCGGGCGCAATGCCGTCGGCAGCAAAGGCACGCTGTTCCTGTTTGACGAACCAACCACGGGACTGCATTTCGACGATGTGCGCAAACTGCTGGGCGCCTTCCGCAAGCTGATTGCCGCCGGCCATTCGCTGATCGTCATCGAACATAATCTCGACGTGATCCGCGCTGCCGACTGGATCATCGACCTCGGCCCCGAGGGCGGGGACGCCGGCGGCGAACTGCTGTGTACGGGTACGCCGGACACTGTCGCTGCACACCAGACATCACATACCGGGAAAGCCTTGCGCGACTACGCCGCGTCGCTGGGTGCTCCGGTCCAGCCGCAACCTTTGCCAATGACGGCATCGCGCAACGGCAACAACATCAGCGTCAGCCACGCCCGCGAACACAATCTGCAAAACATCAGCGTCGACATCCCGCGCGGCAAATTCACGGTGGTCACGGGCGTATCGGGCAGCGGCAAATCCACGCTGGCCTTCGACATCGTATTCGCCGAGGGCCAGCGGCGTTACCTTGAGTCATTAAATGCCTACGCCCGCCAGTTCGTACAGGCCGCGGCGCGGCCCGACGTCGATGCGATTTACGGCATCCCGCCGACGGTCGCCATCGAGCAGCGCACCAGCCGCGGCGGCCGGCGCAGCACGGTGGCGACGCTGACCGAGATTTACCATTTCCTCCGCCTGCTCTACGTCAAACTCGGCACCCAGTACTGCCCGGACTGCGATGTCGCGATTGAGCCGCAGAGTATCGACCAGATCACTGCGCGCATCATGAAGCAGTACCGCAACGACCGCATCGGCCTGCTGGCCCCCCTGGTGGTCAACCGCAAGGGCTATTACACCGACCTCGCGAAGTGGGCTGCGGGCAAGGGTTACACCCATCTGCGGGTCGATGGCGAATTCATTCCCACGTCGCCATGGCCGCGACTGGCACGGTTCAAGGAACACAGCATTGAACTGCCTGTCGCCGATATTCGCGTCACGCCGGAAAACGAAGCCGCGCTGCGTGCCGGACTGGCGACTGCGCTGGAACATGGCAAGGGCATCGTGCAGGTGCTGGGCGGGCTCGACACGCTGGCCGAGGCGATGGCAAAAAAGGATGCGCGCCGCATCAGGCTGACCGAAGTCGTTTATTCGATCAAGCGTGCCTGCCCGTCCTGCAACAAGAGTTTTCCCGAGCTCGACCCGCGCCTGTTTTCGTACAACTCCAAACACGGCTGGTGCCCATCCTGTTTCGGCACCGGCCTGACGCTGGAAAAAATCGACTGGGACGAAGAGCGCGAAAAAACCGGCACCGAAGAACACGTGCTGGATTCCTGGCTGAACTGGCTGGAAGTCGACGAGCCCTGCCCGGCCTGCGACGGCCAGCGGCTGAATCCGACCGCTCTGGCCGTGCGTTACCGCAAACGCTCGATTGCCGCGCTGGCTGCATTGCCTGTGGCAAAACTCGCGCGTGAATTCACCGATGTGTCCTTCAGCGGCCGTGAGGCCGCGATTGCGCGTGACATCGTCACGGAGATCCGCAGCCGGCTGAGTTTCCTTGATGAAGTCGGCCTGGGGTATCTGGCGCTGGATCGTGCCGCACCGACCCTGTCCGGTGGTGAAGCCCAGCGCATCCGCCTCGCGGCACAACTCGGATCGAATCTGCGCGGCGTCGCCTACATCCTCGATGAACCGACCATCGGCCTGCATCCGCGCGACAACCGCATCCTGCTCGACACGCTGGCAAAACTGCAGACGAAGGGTAATACCCTGATTGTCGTCGAACACGATGAAGACACCATCCGCCGCGCCGACCATGTGATCGACCTCGGCCCCGGTGCGGGACGCCGCGGCGGCCATGTCGTTGCTGCAGGTACGGCTGCCGAACTGCAGGCGAATCCGCAGTCGGTCACCGGCCGCCTGCTCGCCAAGCCGCTGCAGCACCCGCTGCATCCGCCGCGACGCGTCGACAACAGCACGCCGTCGCTGTATGTGCGCGAAGCGCAGCTGCACAACCTGCAGCGCGTGACTGCGCGCGTGCCGCTGGGACGATTGACGGTGATTACCGGCGTATCAGGATCTGGCAAATCGACACTGGCGCGCGATGTGCTGCATGCCAACCTTGTGCGCCTGGTCAACAACAAGTCAAAATCACCAATAAAAACAATTGGTTGTAAAGAAATTACGGGCTGGGAAGCGGTAGGCCGCGTGCTGGAGGTCGACCAGACACCTATCGGCAAGACACCGCGCTCCTGTCCCGCCACCTATGTCGGTTTCTGGGACACCATCCGCCGCCTCTACGCGGAAGCGCCGGAAGCGCGCATGCGCGGCTACACCGCAAGCCGCTTCTCCTTCAACACCAAGGGTGGACGTTGCGAAGCCTGCGAAGGCCAGGGCGTGCAGAAAATCGAAATGAGTTTCCTGCCCGATGTGAAAGTGCCTTGCGACGTCTGCAATGGTGCGCGATTTGATACGGAAACGCTGGCGGTGCGGTTCAAGAACAAGTCAATTGGTGATGTACTGGCGATGAGCGTCGACGACGCAGTGGATTTTTTCGCCGCACATCCCGCGATTCACCACACGCTGCGACTGCTGCAGGATGTCGGTCTCGGTTACCTGACGCTGGGCCAGCAAAGCCCGACGCTGTCCGGCGGCGAAGCGCAGCGCATCAAGCTGGTCACCGAACTGGCCAAGGTAAAGCCGTCCCTCATCCCTGACCCTTCCCCCGGAGGGGGAAGGGAAACATTAGCCTCCCCTCTCCCCCCGGGAGAGGGGCCGGGGGTGAGGGACGGACGAGCCGGAGGGCGGCCGGGCCGGGCCGGCGCACAGAAACGTACCCTGTATGTACTCGACGAACCGACCGTCGGCCTGCACATGGCGGATGTCGAAAAACTGATCCATGTACTGCACCGTCTGGTCGATGCCGGCAACTCGGTGGTGGTGATCGAACACAACCTCGATGTAATGGCCGAAGCTGACTGGATCATCGACCTCGGACCCGAAGGCGGCGACGGCGGCGGACGTATCGTGGCCGAAGGCCCGGCCGCACAGATCGGCAAAAAATCCGCGCGTTCGCACACCGCGCGCATCCTTGGCGAATTCCTGCAGGAACGTGGCACATGACCGGATATCCGCTCATTTCGCAGCGCAGGCGCAGTCTATAATCAAAACTCCACCGCTCTCAGCATCAAACTGCCGTGATCAAGCAAATCTTAAAAGCGCATACCAAGGACCTGGGCGACGGTTTCGAAGTACGGCGCCTGCTGCCTGCGGCGACGCGCAAGATGGTCGGTCCATTTATTTTTTTCGACCACATGGGGCCGGTCAACTTCACCCCGGGCCGCGCCATCGACGTGCGCCCGCATCCGCACATCGGTCTGGCCACGGTAACCTATCTGTTCGAGGGCGCGATCATGCATCGCGACAGTCTCGGTTACGAACAACGCATCACTCCCGGCGACGTCAACTGGATGACCGCCGGCCACGGCATCGTACATTCGGAACGCAGCCCTGATGACGAACGCGGAAAAACACGCGGCCTGCATGGCATCCAGACCTGGATTGCGCTGCCGATCATCGACGAGCGCACCGATCCCGCCTTTGCCCACCATCCCGCGGCCACGCTGCCGGTCAAACAATGGCCGAACGCGGAGCTGCGCCTGATTGCCGGCTCTGGCTGGGGGCTGCAGGCACCGGTCAAAACCTTCTCGCCGATGTTCTACGGCGCCATCACCACCAGCGGCGCGGCCGAGTTTGAACTGCCGGCGGAGCACGCCGAACGCGCAATCTATGTTGTTGATGGTGACGTCAGCGTCGGCGGTAGCGTCATCACGGCCCACACGGTCGCCGTATTCGAGGCCGGCACACCGGTGATTGTGAACACCGGCGCCGCCGCGCGCATCATGGCGTTCGGCGGGGCTGCAATGGACGGCGACCGCTTTATTTCCTGGAATTTTGTCGCCAGCAGCAAAGAACTGATCGAAGACGCGCGCAATCGCTGGCACGAACAGCGTTTCCCCGGCGTGCCCGGCGAAACCGAATTCATTCCCCTGCCTGAGCGGTAAAATCCCTTGACCACTACCCACCCGGGAGCTTCCTTGAGTTTAGCCACGATGCGCAACGAATACATGCGCGCCAGCCTGGATGAGGTTGATGCCGCCGCCGATCCGTTTGCGCAATTCCAGCGCTGGTTCGATGAAGCGGTGCGCGCCGAACTGCCGACACCGAATGCAATGACGCTGGCCACCGTGGCCGCCGACGGCGTGCCGGGCGCGCGCATCGTGCTGCTCAAAGGCGCAGATCCGCAGGGTTTCGTGTTTTACACCAACTACCAGAGCCGCAAGGGTCGCGAACTCGCGGCCAATCCACGCGCGGCACTGGTGTTCCACTGGATCGAGCTTGAGCGTGAAGTGCGCATTGAAGGCGCGGTTGAAAAAACCAGTGCCGCGGAATCCGATGAGTATTTTTCCAGCCGGCCCCTGGGCAGCCGCCACGCCGCCATTGCATCCCCCCAAAGCAGCGTGGTCGCCAATCGCGCCGCACTCGAAACCCGTTTTGCCGAAGTCGTAAAAAAACAGGGCGATACACCTGCGCGCCCCGCGCACTGGGGTGGCTACAGGTTAAACCCGATAGTGGTGGAATTCTGGCAGGGCCGACGCAACCGTCTGCACGACCGCTTGCTTTATACTCGCGCCAATGCGCGCTGGAGTATCAGCCGCCTGGCGCCCTGATCTGCGCCACGCACGAGCCCTCCGCTTGCCTGCTCCGCTTTCCGCGCGCACTTACGAATCCCTGCTGGCCTGGTATTTCGTCTCGATCTGGGGCTCCGGCTTCATTGCCACCAAGATCGGCCTGCAGCATGCGGCCCCGTTTACTTTCCTCACGCTGCGTTTTGCCTTCGGCATCCTGTGCCTGATCCCGATTGTCCTGATTTACAAACCACGCTGGCCTGAACAGCGCAGCGATTACGGCCACATTCTTGTCGCCGGTCTGCTGATGCACACCGTGCACCTCGGCGGCAGCCATTACACGCAATATCTCGGCATGTCGGCAGGTATCACGGCCGTACTGCTGTCGATCCAGCCGCTGCTGACCGCAGTGATCGCCGGGCGCTGGATGGGCGAACGCACGGAGCCGCGGCAATGGCTGGGCATCGCCATCGGGCTGGCCGGCGTGACACTGATCGTCTGGCACAAAATCGATGTGCGTGAAGCCACGCTGGGCGCGCTGCTGGCGGTGACGGTGTCGCTGTTCGGCGTGACCGCTGGTACGCTCTACCAGCGCGTATTCTGTCCGGCAGTCGACCTGCGTGCAGCGGCTTTGATCCAGTTCGCCGGCAACCTCATTGTGCTGGCCCCGCTGGCGTGGTGGGTCGAGGGCGCAGCGGTGCAATGGTCGTGGACGCTCGCTGCGGTCATCGTCTTCCTGGTGATCTGTGCGTCGATACTCGCCGTCAACGCGCTGCATACGCTGATGCGGCGCGGCCAGGCGACGCGGGTCACCAGCCTGATTTACCTGACGCCGATTTTTGCGGTAGTGCTGGAACTGGCCGTATTCGGCGTGGTGCCGACGGCGATTTCTCTGGTTGGCATTGTCATCACCTGCCTCGGCGTCGCCCTGGTGTCGTGGCGGCGGCAACCCTCCCTGAAAGCCGCGCCATGAGCATCCGCCTCGTGTTGCTGCTGACCATCCTGCTGCACCTGGCGTTTGCCGGCTGCCGCGTCACGCTGTCGCTGTTTGCACTGCACCTGCACGCGTCGGCGCTGACGGTGGGACTGCTCATTTCATTGCTCGCCGCGGTGCCGCTGGTGTTTTCCGTGGGCTGGGGACGCACCATTGACCGCATCGGTGTGCGCACGCCGCTGTTCATCGGGGCCGGTGCGGTACTCGGCGCGCTGCTGCTGGCCGTCGCCATCCCGCGCATCGAAACCCTGTTCATCGTCAGTGCGGTGACAGGCAGCGGTTTCATGCTGGTGCATATCTGCGTCAATCATGCCATCGGCCTGCTCGGTGCGCCGGAACAGCGTTCACGCAATTTCAGCCTGCTCGCGCTGGCATTTTCAACTTCAGGTTTCCTCGGGCCGATGATTTCCGGTTTTGCCATCGACCTGATCGGCCACCGGCTGACCTTCCTGCTGCTGGGCACCGGCGTGGTGGTCGCCATCGCGCTGCTGCTGACCCGACCGATCACGCTGCCCGCGCACCCTGCCCCCGCCCACGATGCCGCACGCAAGCGTGCCAGCGATCTGTTCCGCATGCCCGGCCTGCGCCGCGCCTTCATTGCCAGTGCGACCCTGTCGATGGCCTGGGATCTGTTCACTTTTGTCACGCCGATCCACGGCACCGGCCTCGGGCTGTCGGCATCCACGATCGGCTTGATCCTCGGCTCATTTGGCGGCGCTATTTTCCTGGTGCGCCTGTTGCTGCCGCTGATCGCGAACCGGGTGCGCGAATGGCCGCTGGTGATCGGCGGCATGTTCGCCACCGGTACGGCCATGGCGGTATTCCCGCTGATTGAACAGGTGCCGCTGCTGATGCTGGTGGCCTTTACGCTCGGGCTGGCCATCGGCGGCACACAGCCGATGATCATGGCACTGCTGTATAACGCCGCGCCGCCGGGACGCGGCGGCGAAGTCGTGGGCATTCGCACATTCCTGCTCAACCTGACGCAGGTTGGCATTCCGCTGCTGTTCGGCATGCTCGGCGCGACACTGGGCATGACACCAGTGTTCTGGGCAATGGCCGCTGCACTGCTGCTTGGCGGCACCTACGTCAGCCGGCGCCAGGGGGAAAAGCAGGGAATGACGTAGAAAACAAACGGGGCGCCGCAGCGCCCCGTATCAGTCCTGCCGCGAGGGCAGATTATTTCAGGTGCTTGTTGACCAGCTTGGTCATTTCAAACATCGACACCTGTTTCTTGCCACCGAAAACGTCTTTCAGTTTCTCGTCAGCATTGATGTTGCGGCGATTCTTGCTGTCTTGCAGGCTGTGCTTCTTGATGTAGGCCCAGATTTTCTTGGTGACTTCGGTACGCGGCATCATGCCGTTGCCGATCACCGCACCGAGCGCTGCGCTCGGCTGCATGGGCTTCATGAATGCTGCATTGGGCTTGCGCTTAGCAGCTGTTTTCTTTTTCTTTGCAGCGGGTTTCTTGGTAGCTTTTTTCTTTGCAGCCATCGAGTATTCTCCCGTGTAGGTCCGGATTGGATCAGTTGGTCAGGTTAGTCTGGTTTGCCGTGATAGCACACGGTGACGAGAGGATGCCGAGGGAAAACACCTTTGTCAATGTTTGCCAGAGGGAAAATAAGAGCGTACAGCAGGAGAATCAACCGGCATGTACCGACAGGTACCCCGCCGGAACGCGCGTCGTTTGTATGTCCGGCCGACTCGCCGCACAATAGCGCCTCCCTCGCCCGCCGCATCCGGGACCTTGTCCACGGCGCAAGAGCAGAAACAAATCAATGACCTAACCGGGGAATTTGAATTGTGTATCTGCAACATCGGCATCCATGCACGGGTAATGCAGCGTCGCCGCAGGGTGACGCCATGATGCAATTTCCCCTGCCAAATCAGCTTTAATCATGGTTAAACAACTCTCCCTGTTCGAGGGTGATGCCCGTGCCGGTGCGTCGCACCAGACCATCGCCGCTGCGGCGGTCATGCCGGAAGTACGTGATCTGGCACGGCAATTACCCCCGGGCGTGCGACTGGGTACGTCGTCATGGCATTTCCCCGGTTGGCGCGGCCTGGTCTGGGCGGACGCAGAAACACCGGGCGACCTTTCACGCCACGGACTCACCGCTTACGCGCAGCATCCGCTGTTCGGTACCGTCGGTGTGGACCGGTCGTTTTATGCGCCGCTGTCGGTGCGCCAGTACGAAATGTACGCCCGTCAGGTTCCTGTCAGTTTTCGTTTTGTGGTCAAAGCCCCCAGCCTGCTGACCAGTCCGTGGATCTATGGCGAGGATGGCGGCAGGGCCAAAGGCAACGCGCTGTTTCTTGACGCGGCTTATGCCGCCGAACAATTTGTCGGCCCCGCGCTCGAGGGACTGGGTGCAACTGCAGGGCCGCTGCTGTTTCAGTTCCCGCCGCTGGGTCGCACACTGACGCGGGCGCCAGAGCAGTTTATTGCACAGCTTCAGGAATTCCTCAGCCGCCTGCCGCAAGGGCCGCTGTACGCCGTCGAGGTACGCGATGACCGGGTCATCACGCGACGATTTTTTGCCGCATTGAAAGAGGCCGGGGCACGCTATTGCCTCGGCGTACATCCGCGCATGCCACCGGTGGCCGCTCAGGTGGCGGCGATGTCTGGATTCGGGCCGGGGCCATTGATCGTGCGCTGGAATCTCAAGGCCGGGTACAGCTACGAGGAAGCCAAGGCACGCTTTACGCCCTTCGACCGGCTGATCGACGAGGACAGCGCCACGCGGGAATCCATTGCCCGTTTATGCACCGCAACACTGGCGGCGGGCCAGGAATGCACGATCATCGCCAACAACAAGGCCGAAGGGTCTGCACCGCTGACGCTGATCAAGCTGGCACAGGCGATCATCACAGCCACACGGCAGCGACAGTACGCCGGAGAGACGTGAGAAATCGCACAGTTGCGTGTGCGGCCTGATACCGGCGAACGGCTTATGTCTTGCGGTGATACCCGGTCACGCGCTCGACTTCGTTGCGTGAACCGAGGATGACGCCGACCCGCTGGTGCAGCCGGGTCGGCTGAACATCCAGGATGCGCTCGTGCCCGTTGGTTGCGGCGCCGCCCGCCTGTTCGATAATAAACGCCATCGGATTGGCTTCGTACATCAGCCGCAGCCGGCCTTCCTTGTGTTTGGCGTCCTGCGGGTACATGAAAATGCCGCCGCGCGACAGGATGCGGTAAACGTCGGCCACCATCGAGGCCACCCAGCGCATGTTGTAGTCCTTGCCCAGCGGACCGTTTTTGCCGGCCAGGCATTCGTCGATGTAGCGCTTCACCGGTGCGCCCCAATTGCGCATGTTCGACATGTTGATCGCGAATTCGGCAGTATCGGCGGGAATCTCGATTTTCGGCTGGGTCAGCACCCAGCTGCCCAGTTCACGATCCAGCGTAAAGCCGACAACTCCGTTACCCACTGTCAGTACCAGCATGGCCGAAGGCCCGTACACCGCGAAGCCTGCCGCCACCTGTTTTGTCCCGGGCTGCAGGAAAGCCTGTTCATTCGGTTCCTTGACGCCTTCGGGACAGCGCAACACCGAAAAAATGGTGCCGATGGAAACATTGACATCGATATTCGACGAGCCGTCGAGCGGATCCATCAACAGCAGGAATTCGCCACGCGGATAACGGTGGGGAATCTGGTGCGGATGTTCCATTTCCTCGGAAGCGATCGCGGCAAGGTGACCGCCCCATTCATTGGCTTCGAGCAGCACCTCGTTGGAAATCACGTCGAGTTTTTTCTGCGCTTCACCCTGCACGTTGTCGGTGCCGGCGCCGCCCAAGACGCCCGTCAGCGCGCCCTTGCTGACCGCGTTGCTGATCGATTTGCAGGCACGCGCGACCACTTCAATCAGCAGACGCAGTTCGGCGGAAACCACGCCTTTTTCCCGCTGCTGTTCAACCAGATACTGCGTCAGTGTAATGCGCCGCATGTGTTCTCCGCTGATCGACAATGGCCCGGCAGTCCGGGCTCAAGGTCATTATTAAGTAATTGATTTTTATATATTTTACGCAACCGTCACGCGTGCAAATTTACGCTTGCCGACCTGTAGTACCACGCTTGCGCCACGCGCGAGTTTGAGCGACTTGTCGCTGATTTTCTCACCGTCCATTTTGACGCCGCCCTGCGCCAGCATGCGCAGCGCGTCCGAGGTGCTCGGTGTCAGGCCCGCCAATTTCAGCACCGCGGCAATCGCCAGGCCGTCGGCTTCACCGGCAAGTGTTACTTCAGCAATGTCTTCGGGAATTTCATGCTGTTTAAAGCGCGCCTCGAAGTCGGTCAGCGCATTGCGCGCAGCATCCGTGCCGTGAAATCGGCTGACGATTTCCTGCGCCAGGGCCACTTTGATGTCGCGCGGATTACGTCCGGCGGAAACTTCCGCACGCCACTGCTTGATGGTCTCCAGCGGCTCGAATGACAGCAGTTCGAGGTAACGCCACATCAGTTCATCCGACACCGACATCAGTTTGCCAAAAATCTCGCTGGGCGCTTCCTGGATGCCGACATAATTACCCAGCGATTTCGACATCTTGTTGACGCCATCCAGACCTTCGAGCAAGGGCATGGTTAATATGCATTGCGGCGCCTGTCCATGATTTTTCTGCAGTTCGCGCCCCATCAGCAGGTTGAATTTCTGGTCGGTGCCGCCGAGTTCGACATCGGCCTTCAACGCCACCGAATCGTAGCCCTGCACCAGCGGATAGAGGAATTCGTGGATGGCAATCGGCTGATTGCTGCGATAACGCTTGGAAAAATCGTCGCGCTCCAGCATGCGCGCGACGGTGTGCGAAGCCGCCAGTTTGATCATGTCGACCGCGCTCATGCGATCCATCCAGGTCGAGTTGAACACCACCTCGGTGCGCTCGCGGTCAAGAATGCGGAACACCTGCTCGGTGTAAGTCTCCGCGTTGCGCGCGACTTCCTCACGCGTCAACGGTGGCCGCGTCGCATTCTTACCGGTCGGGTCGCCGATCATGCCGGTGAAATCGCCGATCAGGAACAAGATATGGTGGCCGAGTTCCTGGAACTGCCGCAGCTTGTTAATCAGCACGGTATGGCCCAGATGCAGGTCCGGCGCCGTCGGATCAAACCCGGCTTTGATGCGCAATGGGCGGCCGCTGGCGAGTTTTTCGCGTAATTCGGGCTCGCGCAGCAGTTCGTCGCAACCGCGGCGGATGATCTCGATCTGCTGATCGATGCTGGTCATGATGTGTGGTATTTCACGCTGCAAAAAACGGGTTTTCCAGTCCGCGGTACTCTGCTAAGCTTCGGGCTGAAAAATGCTTGTAAATCATCAGGGAAACGCATTTTGTCTTCATCCGCGATTCTAGCGCAAAAACTTTCAGACTGGCTCCATGGCAGTGCGGCGCGGCGTGTGCTGCTCGCACTGGTGCTGCCCTTTGTCGGCGTCATGGCCGCTTTCGGCATCGCGCCCGACACGGTGACCGACACCGTGACGCGCGAAAACGTGGTCGAGGCGCTGGCGTTGCCGGTACTGCCTGTCACTGTCACGCCGGGCGAAACCTACTGGCGCGAAGCGCGCATCGAGCGCGGCGACACCATCGCATCCATATTGCAGCGTCTGCAGATCGACGAAGCGGGTGCGGCACTGCTGCTGCAGCATACGCGCGAAGCCCGCTCGCTGTACCGGCTGATCCCGGGCCGCACGGTACGCGCCCAGACCACCGCCGACGGCCGCCTGCTGGCACTGCGTTACCTGAACGGTACGCAATTGCTCAAAATCGACCAGAACGGCAGCGACGCGCTGCAGGTCTGGGAGGGGCCCGCCGAGGTCGAGACCCAGGTCCACATGCGCTCCGGCGAAATCGCCTCCTCGTTGTTTGCTGCAACCGACGCCGCAGGCATCTCCGACGCGGTCGCCGTGCAGATCGCCGACATCTTTTCCACCGACATCGACTTCCACCGTGACCTGCGCCGCGGTGACCGTTTTTCCGCCATTTACGAAGTCCAGTATCACCAGGGCGAACCGGTGAAAACAAACCGCCTGCTGGCGGCTGAATTCACCAATCAGGGCAAAACCTTCCATGCGGTGTGGTTCCAGGCCCCCGGTGGCGAAGGTGGCTACTACACGCTGGACGGCAAAAACATCCGCAAGGCTTTCCTGCGTTCGCCGCTGGAATTCTCGCGCATCAGTTCGGGCTTCACGCGCGGCCGTTTTCATCCAATATTGAAAACCTGGCGCGCACATACGGGGGTTGATTACGCGGCCCCCACTGGTACGCGGGTCAAGGCCTCCAGCAACGGCATCATCGAATTCGCCGGCCGCCAGGGCGGTTACGGCAATCTGATAATAATCCGGCACCAATCGAAGGTCACCACCTGGTACGGCCACCTGTCGGGTTTCGCGCCGGGCATACAACGCGGCAAGCGTGTGAGCCAGGGCGACATCATCGGCTATGTCGGCAGTACCGGGCTCGCCACTGGTCCCCATCTGCACTACGAATTCCGCATCAATAACGCCTATCAGGATCCCCTGCGCGTAGCCATGCCACCCGCGCCGCCGCTGGCACCGCAGTACCGCGCCGCGTTTAATGAAGCCACGCGGCCGATGAGCGAGCGCCTCGCGTTGCTGCGGCAGATCTCGGCCGCCCGCTAAAGCACGCGTACGATGCCCGGTCTGTATATCGGGTTGATGTCCGGCACCAGCATGGACGGCATCGATGCCGTGCTGGTCAACCTCGGCAGCGTACCCAAACTGCTGCACCACAGCCACCAGCCGTTTTCACCGCAATTACGCACCGCCCTGCTCGCGCTGAACGAGCCGGGCCCCGATGAACTGCATCGCGCCGCACTGGCGGCAAACGCACTGGCGCTGGGCTATGCCACGGTGGTGCGCACGCTGCTGACACAGGCGCACACAGCGGTCGATCAGATCACCGCCATCGGCTGTCATGGTCAGACCGTGCGTCATCGCCCGGAATCCGGATACACCATACAGCTGGTCAACGCCGCGCTGCTTGCCGAACTCAGTGGCATACGCGTGGTCTGCGATTTCCGCAGCCGTGACATTGCTGCGGGCGGCGAAGGTGCCCCGCTGGTGCCGGCGTTTCACCGCGCGGTGTTCGCACATCCGCAACTGTCGCGTGCGGTGGTCAATATCGGCGGCATTGCCAATATCACCAGTCTTCCGGCGCAGGGCAACGTCATCGGCTTCGATTGCGGCCCCGGGAATGTGCTGATGGACGGCTGGATCATGGCGCATCAGGGCGTCGCCTACGACGCCGGCGGCGCTTGGGCAGCACAGGGCGCCGTGCTGCCGGAGTTGCTGGAACGACTGCTGGCGCATGAATTCTTCGAACGCACGCCGCCGAAAAGCACCGGACGCGACCTGTTCAATCTGAAAAATCTTGAAGTGACGCTGGCCGGCAATGAACGTCCGGTGGATGTGCAAGCCACGCTGTGCGAGTTGACGGCGACGGCAATCGCCCGCGCGCTGACGGCGCATTGCGCCGATGCCCGTGAGATTTATCTGTGCGGCGGCGGCGCCCGCAACGATGTGCTGCGTCAACGCCTCGCTGCGCTGCTGCCGGGCCGGCGCGTGGCCGTCACCGACGAACTGGGCATCGCCGTTGAGTCGGTAGAGGCAGCGGCGTTTGCATGGCTGGCGCAGCGTACGCTGGCCGGGGAACCCGGCAACCTGCCGCAGGTCACCGGTGCGCGCGGCCTTCGTGTGCTGGGCGCGATTTATCCTGCCTGATCAAGCAGCCCCTGAAAAACAAAACGGGGGCAGAAGCCCCCGTTTGATGTGCTACTGAAGTTTCAGCTTAAGCCGAGAACGAGGAACCGCAACCGCAGGTGGAACTGGCATTCGGATTCTTGATCACGAACTGCGCGCCTTCGACATTTTCCTGGTAATCGATTTCCGCGCCGGTCAGGTACTGCAGGCTCATCGGATCGACCAGCAGCGTGACGCCGCCTTTTTGCAACGAGGTGTCATCTTCGTTCACCGCTTCATCGAAGGTAAATCCGTACTGGAAACCGGAACAGCCGCCACCAGTGACGAACACCCGTAGCTTGAGCCCGGGGTTGCCCTCTTCTTCGATCAGCTGCCTTACTTTGGCCGCAGCGTTCTCGGTGAACACCAGCGGTTCCGGCATCATTTCCACAACTGCATTCATGGCTTGCTCCTGATTCAGTGCTGCACTACAGGGGGCCATTATATCCCCCTGCCCCTGCTGACGTTTACTCGGCTGAAGCGGGCTTGAATTTCACAACTTTGTCGGCTTTGACATCATCCTGATACACCAGCCGGCCCTGCACCACGGCGCCCAACTGCATTTCCAGGGTCCGGTAATACACATCCCCTGTGACATTGGCTTTGCTCTGCAGTTCGACATAATCGGCAGCATGTACCGGGCCGACCACCGTGCCGTTGATAACCACGTGGGAGACGCGGATTTCGCCTTCAATGCGGGCGGCTTCCGACAGTACCAGTGTGCCCGGCTTGCCTTCCACGGAAGTCACATTGCCATGCACATGACCATCGACGCGCAGCCCGCCGTCGAAGGTCAGATCACCCTTGATCACGGTACCCGCGCCGATCAGGCAATCGATGCGATTCTGGGGTTTGCTGGGTTTATTACCGAACATGATGAGGTCTCCCGCTATGAAATCGTGACATTGTGGGTCAGCTTCGGCGCTTCGGAATTGCCTTCAAACACGCGCACCTGCAACCCCTTGACCACCGCATCAGGCGCAATCCGGAACATGCCTTCAACACGCTGAAACAGCTTGAAACTGACCTGGTATTCCTTGGCCACCACCTTCAAATCAGGCGGCAGCATCAGGACTACTTTACGGCCATCCTGCTGCAGATTCAATACGAACTGCAGGCGACCATTGAACTCCTTCGCCCGCTCTCCCGTCTGCACCAGCAGCAGCTGATAGCGATATTCACCGGGTACGGTCTCCGGCAGCAGGCGGAAGCGGTTGACGCTGACGGCGCCTTCTTTGCCGGTGGAAGCAGTCAGCGACTGGAAAAACGCGAGGTCTTCCTTCAGCGTGGCGTTTTCCTGGGCCAGCGATTTGACCTGCCGCGCAAGGTCGCCGAAGGTTGCGCGTTCCATCTGCAGCTGGCGCTCGGCCGTTGCGGTTTTGGCGTTCAGCTCCGCGAGTTCAAGCTGCTGCTGACGCACGGTTTCGTCGAGCTGCGCGCGCAAACGCGTCGCCTCGCCCTGGCGGAACCCGGCGTATTCCAGGCCGAAATCGTAGGTAAACCAGGCCACGCCGGCGACCAGCATTCCGCCCGCAACCACACCGCTCCAGCGCCAGTACCAGGGCATGTGCGGACGCACCGCGAGTCGCGGCGCGTCGATGCCGAAGCGGCGCACGATGGTTTTGAGCGTGCGCTTCATCGGGTCAGGGCAGCAATGCCACCTGGGTCAGACCGGTATCCTCGGCCAGCCCGAACAGGATGTTCATGTTCTGCACGGCCTGCCCGGCGGCGCCTTTGACCAGGTTGTCGATCACCGACAACACGACCACGGTGTCCCCACCCTGCGGCAAATGCACGGCAATGCGGCACTGGTTGGCACCACGCACTGAACGCGTTTCGGGATGGCTGCCCGCGGGCATGACATCGACAAACGCTTCACCGGCATAACGCTGTTCAAACAGGGTCTGCAAATCGGCGGCGGTCATCGGCTTGGTCAGGCGCGCATACAGCGTGGCATGGATGCCGCGGATCATCGGCGTCAGATGCGGCACAAACACCAGGCCAACCGGTTTTCCGGTGACCCGCGACAGTCCCTGCGCGATTTCCGGCTGATGGCGATGCCCGCCCACGCCGTAAGCCTTGAAATTATCCGCCGCCTCGGCATGCAGGATATGGGTTTCAGCTTTGCGCCCGGCGCCGGACACGCCGGACTTGGCATCGGCAATCAGGTGATCGGCATCGACGCACCCAGCTTCGATCAACGGCAGGAATCCCAGTTGTACAGCCGTCGGATAACAACCGGGATTGGCGATCACGCGGGCTTTTTTGATCTCGGCGCGATTGATTTCAGGCAAGGCATATACCGCCTCGGCCACCAGCTCCGGGCAAGCGTGCTTCATCTTGTAGTACTGCTCCCAGACCGCCACGTCGCGGATGCGGAAGTCAGCGGCAAGATCGATGACCTTCACCCCGGCATCGACCAACGCGCGTGCTTCCTGCATCGCCACGCCATTGGGCGTGGCAAAAAACACCACGTCACACTGATCAAGGCCAGACGCCGCCGGTTCGCTGAAGCGCAGACTGACCCGGCCGCGCAGATTCGGAAACATCTCGGCCACCGGCATGCCGGCTTCCTTGCGCGAAGTGATCGCGCGCAACTCGGAATGCGGATGCTGAGCCAGCAAACGCAGCAGCTCAACCCCGGTATACCCGGTGCCGCCGACGATTCCCACCTTGATGGTCTTCTGAGTCATGTCTTGCCTGCCCTCTCTGCCCGCCGACTTGTCGGCTTATAACGACATTTCCGCCAGAGACGACAAAGCCGCCCTTGGGCGGCTTTGTCCGAACACTGTTCTGCCAAAAAACTTAACGCTTGGAGAACTGCTTGCGCCGCCGCGCTTTGCGCAAACCAACTTTTTTGCGCTCGACTTCGCGCGCATCGCGCGTGACGAGGCCGGCTTTGCGCAGCACGGGTTTCAGTGCGGCGTCGTAATCGATCAGCGCGCGGGTAATGCCGTGGCGCACTGCACCGGCCTGACCGGATTCACCGCCACCGGTCACGTTGACCTTGATATCAAAGGTATCCAGCTTCTCGATCAGCGCAAGCGGCTGGCGCACGACCATGCGGCCGGTTTCGCGCGAGAAAAACTCGTCAACCGGCTTGCCGTTGACAACAATGCTGCCCTTGCCGGGCTGCAGGTAAACACGGGCCACTGCGCTTTTACGCCGGCCGGTACCGTAGTTTTTTTGAACTGCCATGGTCTGTGATCCTAGATTTCGAGAGTCTTGGGCTGTTGCGCGACATGCGGATGATCGGCGCCGACATACGCCTTCAGCTTTTTCAGCATCGCGTAGCCAAGCGGCCCCTTGGGCAGCATGCCTTTCACTGCTTTTTCAAGCACGCGCGCCGGGAATTTTTCCTGCATCTTTTCAAAGCTGGTGGTGTAGATGCCACCGGGATAGCCACTGTGACGGTGGTAGAGCTTGTCCTTGGACTTGTTGCCGGTCACGCGCAGCTTGTCGACATTGACGACGACGATAAAATCACCGGTGTCGATGTGGCGGGTGAACTCGGGCTTGTGTTTGCCGCGCAGGCGATGCGCGATTCCCGCGGCGAGTCGGCCCAGCACTTTGTCGGAGGCGTCGACCACGTACCAGTCACGTTGGACGTCGCTCGGTTTTGCGGAATAGGTCTTCATGCTTGTTCCTGCGTGTTCTCTGATTCAGGGAACCGCGAATTCTATGGGAAATCAAGCGGATGTGTCAAACTTCAGACACATCCCCGACACCGGCCATCATCACCGGGATCTGACAAATAATTGTTAAAAAACAATAACTTAATATCATGCTGTCGTGGCAACTGACTAATACAGTGGTCGCACTGTTGCTGCCCCCGGGCATCCTGATTCTGCTCATGGCGGGCGGGCTGGCCTTACGCCGGACGAGACCCCGCCTCGGTACAACACTGCTCGGCAGCGGTCTGGCCGCACTGTATGTGCTGTCCATGCCACTGACTGCAGATGCACTGCTCCATGCCCTGGAAGGTGAATCACAAGCCACGAACAACAATGGCGCTGCTGCGATCATTGTGCTGGGCGGCGGCAAATCCCATACTGCGCCGGAGTATGGCGGCGACACCATACTCGGTGCCACGCTGGTCCGGCTGCGTTACGCAGCCCATCTGCAGCGCCGCACTGGCCTGCCCATACTGGTCAGCGGCGGCAGCCCCGAAGGCAGTGCGCAAAGTGAAGCAGCGCTGATGCAGCTCACACTGCAGAATGAATTTTCGGTGCCGGTACGCTGGGCCGAAGGCACTTCCGCCAACACCCTGGAAAACGCCCGCTTCAGCTACCGCATGTTGGCCGCGGAAAACATCCGCACCATTTATCTCGTCACCCACGCCTGGCACATGCCGCGGGCACAACTCGTTTTCGAAGCTGCAGGATTCAGGGTCATTCCGGCTGCAACGGGCTATACCACGCGTTACAGGCTGACCATCCTCGATTTTCTGCCGAGTGCGCTGGCACTCCGCGACAGCGCGCTTTTTTTCCACGAAATCACCGGCATAGTCTGGTATCGTTTGCGCCTCATTTTACGGGGCTGATCGCGGAGGCAGGCATGAAAGCACGCATCAAGTGGATCGAGAATGTCAGTTTTGTCGCCGAGTCGGGCAGCGGTCATGCGCTGGTGATTGATGGCGCGCCGGAAGGCGGCGGCCGCGACCTCGGACCACGACCGATGGAAGTGGTGCTGATGGGCACCGGCGGCTGCACCGCCTATGATGTGATGCACATCCTGCGCAAATCGCGTGCGCCGGTCACCGATTGCGTGCTGGAAATCGACTCCGAGCGCGCCGCCGAAGACCCCAAGGTATTCACCAAAATCCATTTCCACTTCATTGTCACCGGCCGCGGCCTGAAAGCAGCGCAGGTCGAACGCGCGGTACATCTGTCGGCGGAAAAATACTGTTCGGCGTCGATCATGCTGGGCAAGACCGCAGCAATCACCCACGATTTTGAAGTGCGCGAAGCAGAAGCCTGATTCGGATTACAGCAGAAATGAAGTTCCGGTCATCACTTTCGACGAAACCTGCATCACTGCCTTGACCGGCGCCGGCAGTTCGGCGCCACCATGCTGGCGCGCAGTACTGGCATGGCGCGCTTCGTCAGCACACATCTGTTCCACGATGGCGCGGCTTTTCTGATCGGTCTCCGGCAGTCGTGAGAGATGCCCTTCAAGATGTTGCTCGACCTGGCGTTCGGTTTCCGCGAGAAAACCGAGGTTCCATTTGTCGCCCAGCGCACCGGCTGCAGCACCGATCGCAAACGAACCGGCATACCACAGCGGATTCAGCAGACTCTTGCGACCCCCCAGTTCGGCAATGCGTTTCTCGGTCCACGCCAGGTGTTCGGTTTCTTCCTGCGCCGCAGCTTCCAGCGCGGCGCGCGCTTTTGAATCACGCGCCGTCAGCGCCTGCCCCTGATACAGGGCCTGGGCGCAGATTTCGCCGCTGTGATTCACCCGCATCAACGCCGCCGCCAATGCGCGCTGCGCAGCATCCATATCACCATCCATCAGGTTTTCGCCGGGTATCGCGCGCGTACTGCGCGCCGGCGCAAACAACGTGCGCAGCCCCTTGTCGAAACCGATGATCAGCTCATCTATGCGCAGCATGCTCAGACTGCCCGACCGAACAGACGTTCCAGTTCCGCGCCCGGATCGGCAGCGCGCATGAATGCCTCGCCGACCAGAAAACCGTGCACGGCATGGGCGCGCATTTTTTTCACATCCTGCGGCTTGAGAATGCCGCTTTCAGTGATCACCAGCCGCTCTGCCGGAATTTTTTCCAACAAATCCAACGTGGTCTCCAACGTGGTCTCGAAAGTGCGCAGGTTACGATTGTTGACGCCGATCAGCGGTGTCTTCAGTGTCAATGCCGCGGCAAGTTCAGCACCATCATGCACTTCGACCAGCACCGCCATGCCCAGATCCTGCGCCGCAGCTTCCAGTTCGCGCATGCGGCCGGCTTCCAGCGCCGCCACAATCAGCAGAATGCAGTCGGCGCCGGCAGCACGCGCCTCGTAGACCTGGTACGGATCCATCATGAAGTCCTTGCGCAATACCGGCAACCTGCAGGCGCCGCGCGCGGCTTTCAGGTCATCCAGCTTGCCCTGGAAAAACTGGCTGTCGGTCAGCACCGACAGGCAGGCCGCACCGTGGCGTTCGTAAGTGGCGGCAATCTCAGCCGGATCAAACTGCTCACGCAACACGCCCTTGCTCGGGCTGGCTTTTTTCACCTCGGCGATCACTGCTGGCCTGCCGGCAGCAATTTTGGCGCGCAGTGCACCGGCAAAATCACGCGCCGGCGCCGCAGCCCGCGCCAAAGCCTGCATCTCAGCCAGCGGCACACGCACCTGGGCTGCGCTGATTTCCTGCGCTTTCACTGCGAGTATGCGTTGCAGGATGTCAGCCATGGCTTTTGGTAAACGCCACGAAATGGTCGAGTTTCTGCCGCGCCGCACCGCTGGCAATGACGGCCAGGGCTTTTTTGACACCTTCGATCAGGGTCGGCGCGAGCCCGGCGACATAAATGCTCGCGCCGGCATTCAACGCAACGATGTCGCGTGCCGCGCCCGGCTTGTTTTCCAGCGCACCCAGCAGCATGTCGCGCGACTGCTCGATACCTTCGACGCGGATCGCCGCGTTGTTGTGGCTTTTCAGCCCGACATCCGCCGGTGCCACCATGTATTCACGCACCTGGCCGTCTTTCAGCTCACCCACAGCCGTAGGTCCACTGATCGACAATTCATCGAGACCCTCCAGTCCGTGCACGATCATCACGCGGCGGCTGCCCAGCCGCTGCAGCACGCGCGCCTGGATGCCGACCAGATCAGGATGGAACACGCCCATCACCTGCTGTTTCGCGCCCGCCGGGTTGGTCAGCGGGCCGAGGATGTTGAATATGGTTTTGACGCCGAGTTCCCGGCGCACCGGCGCGGCATGTTTCATCGCACTGTGGTGATTGGGCGCGAACATGAAACCGATGCCGGTGGCAGCAATCGACTGCGCCACCGCTTCCGGTTTCAGGTTGATGTTGACCCCGAGCAACTCCAGCACATCGGCGCTGCCCGATTTGCTGGAAACCGAACGTCCCCCGTGTTTGGCGATTTTTGCGCCGGCCGCAGCGGCAACAAACATCGCCGCCGTCGATACGTTGAAGGTATGCGCGGAATCGCCACCGGTGCCGCAGGTATCGATCAGCTCCGGCGCATCAGGCACCGGAACCGCGGTGGCAAATTCGCGCATCACCGTGGCTGCTGCGGCGATTTCACCGATGGTTTCCTTCTTGACGCGCAAGCCGGTAATGATCGCGGCAATCAGCACGGGAGATACTTCACCGCTCATGATCTGCCGCATCAGCGACAGCATCTCGTCGTGGAAAATCTCGCGATGCTCAATGATGCGCGTCAGCGCGTCCTGCGGCTTCATCAGCGTTTTTCCTCAAGAAAGTTCTTCAGCATCTGGTGGCCGTGCTCGGTCAGGATCGATTCCGGATGGAACTGCACGCCTTCGACGGCCAGCGTCTTGTGGCGCACGCCCATGATCTCTCCGTCGTCGGTCCAGGCCGTCACCGCCAGACAATCCGGCAGGCTGCTGCGCTCGATTACCAGCGAATGGTAGCGCGTTGCCGAAAACGGCCGCGGCAAGCCGCGAAAGACGCCTGCACCCTCATGCTGGATCGGTGAGGTCTTGCCGTGCATCAACTGCCGCGCATGGACGATTTTGCCGCCGAAGGCCTGGCCGATACTCTGATGGCCGAGGCAGACGCCGAGGATAGGGATTTTTCCGGCAAATTCCTTGATCAGCGGCACCGACACCCCGGCTTCATTCGGCGTGCACGGTCCCGGCGACACGACAATGCGCGCCGGCTTCAGCCGCGCGATATCGGCGAGCGTGATTTCGTCATTGCGATGCACGGCGACGTCCTCGCCGAGTTCACCGAAATACTGCACCAGATTGTAGGTGAAGGAATCGTAGTTATCGATCATCAGTAACATGACGTCCCCCTCAATCCAGACGCGTATCTAGACCGGCTTCGGCGATTTCGGCAGCGCGCAGCAGGGCCCGCGCCTTGCTCTGAGTTTCCTGCCATTCGGCTTCCGGCTGCGAATCGGCAACCACACCGCCGCCCGCCTGCACATGCAGGCGGCCGTCCTTGATTACCGCCGTGCGCAGGGCAATCGCCACGTCCATGTTGCCGTGAAAACCAAGATAGCCCACCGCGCCGGCATAAATGCTGCGCTTCACCGGTTCCAGCTCGTCAATGATTTCCATCGCCCGCACCTTGGGCGCACCCGATACCGTGCCCGCCGGGAAGGTCGCGCGAAGTACGTCGATTGCGTTGAGCCCGGGCTTCAGCTTCGCCTCGACACTGGACACGATGTGCATCACATGCGAATAACGCTCGATGATCATCTGCTCAGTAACTTTGACGCTGCCGGTTTGGGCGACACGCCCCGCGTCGTTGCGGCCAAGATCGACCAGCATCAGGTGTTCAGCGCGTTCTTTCTCGTCCGCCAGCAGTTCTGTCGCCAGCGCAGCGTCTTCTTCCGGTGTGGCGCCGCGACGGCGGGTGCCGGCAATCGGCCGCACCGTGACCACGTCGCCTTCCAGCCGCGCGAGGATTTCCGGGGAGGCACCAACCACATGAAAATCGCCGAAATTGAAACAGAACATGTACGGCGAAGGATTCAGCGCGCGCAATGCCCGATACAGTGACAGCGGAGAGGCGTGGAAAGGCTTGCTCATGCGCTGCGAGGGCACCACCTGCATGATGTCGCCTTCGAAAATATATTTTTTCGCGCGCTCCACCGCCTTGTAGTAAGCCGCCTCACCAAATCCGGACACGGCCGGTTCAGATTTTGTCGGCGCACTTTCCGGCAATTTCACTGGCGCACGCAGTTTTTCCAGCAGCACCGCCAGGCGCGCGCGCGCCGCGGCATACGCGCCGGGTTTGCCCGGTTCGGCATACACCACCAGCGACAGCTTGCCCGACAGGTTATCGACGATGGCGATTTCCTCGGATACCAGCAGCAGGATGTCGGGTGTGCCCAGTTCGTCGCGCTTGTCACTGCGCGCAAGCCGCTTTTCAATGTAGCGCACGGTGTCGTAGCCGAAATAACCGACCAGCCCGCCGCAGAAACGCGGCAGTCGCGGATCGGTCGCGACCTTGAAGCGTTTCAGGTAATTTTCGACGAAGGCCAGCGGGTCATCAGCTTCCTCGCGCAGCGTCTCGACGCCGTCACGAACCTCGATGCAGCTGTGGTCGCGCACTTCGATGCGGGCGACGGCGGCGAGGCCGATGAAGGAATACCGTCCGAAACGCTCACCCCCGACCACCGATTCCAGCAGATAGCTGTACGGCTGGTTGGCGAGCTTCAGATAGATCGACAGCGGCGTGTCGAGGTCGGCAAAGGTTTCGAGCACCACCGGCACACGGTTGTAGCCCGCGGCGGCGAGTCGATCAAATTCAGATTCAGTCATGTCTTGCTCCACAAAAACAGTACGGGTACGGAAACGGAACAGCCGTCCGGCAACGCGCGATCAGCAACGCCAATCGCGACGCCAGCGCCAAGCGCCAGACACCGTTTTCAACCTCATCGGGAGCAACACGATTAAACCTTTTTAATCAATGGGATACATTCAGTCAGCGCGCCTACTATAGCATCAACATCCAGGCTCTGCACAGCCAGCCCCTCGTTGTAGCCGTAAGGCACGCAGAATACCGGGCAGCCCGCCGCGCGTGCCGCCTGCACGTCATTCACCGAGTCACCAATCATCAGCATGTGCCCGGGCGCCACGCCGAACTGCGCGCAGGCATGCAGCAACTGCATGGGATCGGGTTTTTTGCGTGCGAGCGTGTCGCCGGAAATGGTCTGCGCAAAAAACGCGGCCATGCCCATGCGCTCGAGCAACGGCAGCGTGAACGCAGCGGATTTGTTGGTGACACAGGCCAGCGGGAAACCGCCGGCGCGGAATTGCTCCAGCCCTTCTCTGACGCCGGGGTACACGGTGGTGTAGCGGCCATTAACCTCGGTATAAAACCGCTCGAACACCGGCAACGCCTCTGCCATTGCCGCGGCATCGGTATGGCCGTCGATATCGCGCGCCAGCGCGCGCTCGACCAGCCGCGGAATACCTTTGCCGACGAAGGTGCGCACAGTATCCAGCGGCAACGGTGCATGGCCCAGCGCCTCCAGCATCAGATTGGTTGCGGCAGCGAGATCGGGGATGGTATCGAGCAGGGTGCCGTCGAGATCGATCATCACGGCCTGCACGGCAATCGGAAACGTTTTTTTCATGAGTCAGCTGCTGCAAACGGCGGGGCAACGCGGCTCATCGGCCACGACGCCGCACTGCCGAAGAGTTCAGGATTTGGCGAGTGCTGCGCGCATCGCCGCGATGGTGGCTTTGTAGTCCTTGGTACCGAATATCGCCGAGCCCGCGACGAAGGTATCCGCCCCGGCTTTGGCAATTTCCGCGATGTTGTCGGTTTTAACGCCGCCATCCACTTCCAGCCAGATGTCGCGGCCGCTTTGATCGATGCGCTTGCGCACTGCCGCAAGCTTGGCCAGCGCACCCGGAATGAACACCTGTCCACCGAAGCCTGGATTCACCGACATGATCAGCACCAGGTCGAGTTTGTCGAGCACGTGGTCGAGATAATCCAGAGGCGTCGCCGGATTGAACACCAGCCCGGCCCTGCAGCCGTGTTCCTTGATCAGACTGATGGTGCGATCAATGTGTTCGGAGGCTTCCGGATGGAAGGAAATGATGTTGGCGCCGGCCTTGGCGAAATCCGGCACGATGCGATCCACCGGCTTCACCATCAGGTGCACGTCGATCGGCACCTTGACCAGCGGGCGGATGGCCTGGCACACCAGCGGCCCGATCGTCAGGTTGGGCACATAGTGATTGTCCATCACGTCAAAATGGATCAGGTCGGCGCCGGCGGCGACCACCGCCTGCACTTCATCGCCCAGACGGGCAAAGTCGGCGGACAGGATGCTGGGCGCAAGGCGATGGGTCATGGCTGGATCCGGATCAATGACGATGAATAGCGACGGGGGAATTCTACCCGTTCCCGCCGTTTTCTACCCGTGCGGGGAAGCGGAACTTCCGCAGGCGCGCCGCGGATGCGAGAATACGGCCATGACCGCAAACAAATATCACATCACTGTTTCGCCGCGTGCGAGCTACATCGCGGAACAGTCCGACGCAGAGGCCGATCGTTACGCGTTCGCCTACACCATCACCATCACCAACACCGGCGAAGTGCCGGCGCAGCTGCTGAGCCGCCACTGGATCATCACCGACGCCAACAACCTGGTGCAGGAAGTCAAAGGCCAGGGTGTGGTCGGTGCCCAGCCGAAACTGAAACCCGGCGAAAGTTTCGAGTACACCAGCGGTTCGGTACTGACCACGCCGGTGGGCACCATGCGCGGCGCCTACCAGATGGTGGCCGAGGACGGCACACGCTTTGACGCGACCATCCCGGAATTCACCTTGTCCGCACCCCGCGTGCTGCACTGATCTCCGGTTCCTGCGGTATGTCCTTACGCACCAGTTACACGCTGCTCGCGCCGTTTTATGACTGGCTGGTCGGACCGGCGCTTGCCCGCGTACGCGCCACCAGTCTTGCCCGTCTGCCGCGCAGTGGCGGCGCACACATCCTCCTCAATGGTGTCGGTACCGGACTGGATCTGCCGCTGCTGCCCGCCGCGCATCGCTACACCGCGCTCGACCTGACCCGCGCCATGCTGAACCAGGCGCGGCCACGCAGCCATCATCTCGATCTGCAATGGACGCAGGGAGACAGCCAGCAACTGCCGTTTCGCAACGCCGCATTCGACCATGTATTGCTGCACCTGATACTCGCCATCGTGCCTGACACCCGGGCGGCGCTGCGCGAAGCGACGCGCGTGGTCAGGGTGGGCGGACGCTTGTTCATCCTCGACAAATTCCTGCGCCATGGCGAATCCGCCTGGCTGCGGCGCATGATCAATCCGCTGGCGCGACGCATCGCCACGCGCACCAATGTCGTATTTGAAGAGGCGCTGGCCGGGGTGAGTGGCTTGCGGATCATCGACGACCAGCCCGCGCTGGCCGGCGGCTGGTTCCGGATGATTACCCTGGAGAAAACCGCGGATCAGGACTTGCCGGATTCATCCTTGTCGTCATCATCACGGCGCGGCCAGGTCAGCCAGATGATGCCACACAGCAATGCCATGGCGGCCGAGGCTTCAATCAGGTACCACATCAATCCGGTCATTGCTCCTGCCCTGTGTTGACTATGCATAGCACCGACTCTAACAAATTCTCGCTATCCCTCAAGGGGACTTCCTCCGGGGCGCCCCCCAAGAGGACTTCCTCCGGGGCGCGTGTAACGCTTGCCGCCGTGATTGTGGTGCTGATCATGGCGGCCTGTCGCTCAATGCCGGAAAAGCCCGCGGCGGCACCAGCCGCGCCTCCGGTACCGGCACCACAACAACCGGCACCGCCTGCAGAACCGCCGCCTGCAGTCACGCCCGTTCCGTCGCCGGTCACCGCCGGCCATCTGCGCCGCGGCAACTGGACCGAACTGCCCGGCTGGCGCGACGATGATCCGGCGGCGGCCTGGGACGCCCTGCTGGCCAGTTGCGGATCCCTGAAAACACAGGATGCCTGGCGTGCAATCTGCACCGCTGCGCTGACTGCACCGCGTCCCGACCGTGAACGCGCCCGGCGTTTTTTTGAATTGAATTTCATCCCGTATCAGCTGTTGCAGCCCGACGGCGGCAGCGAAGGCCTTGCCACCGGTTATTACGAGCCGCTGCTGCGCGGCAGCCGCAAGCCGACGGCCCGTTACCGTTATCCCTTGTACGGCACGCCCGATGACCTGATCAGCGTCGACCTGCCGGCCTTTGGCATCGAATCGCGGGAATCGCGGTTGCGCGCGCGCCTCGACGGCAAACGCGTGGTGCCGTATTTCGATCGCGCGCAGATAGAATCCGGCGCTGCACCGTTACGCGGCCGTGAAATCGCCTGGGTCGATGATCCGGTGGAACTGTTTTTCCTGCAGATCCAGGGTTCGGGCCGCCTGGATCTCGACGGCGGCGGCGTGATGCGTGTGGGTTTCGCCGAACACAATGGCCAACCCTACCGCTCCATCGGCCGCCTGCTGATCGATCGCGGCGAACTGCCGGCAGAGCGCGCTTCGATGCAGGGTATCAAAGCCTGGGCGCAGCAGAACCCGGATAAGCTGCGCGAAGTGCTGGACTACAACCCGCGTTATATTTTTTTCCGTGAACTGCCGGCGGGTCTCAGCGGGCCGCTGGGCGCGCTGGGTGTACCGCTGACCGCGCGCCGCTCGATTGCCGTCGACCCGCGTTTCGTGCCACTGGGCGCGCCGGTGTTTCTCGCCACAACCTGGCCGCTCAGCAACAAGCCGCTGAACCAGCTGATGCTCGCCCAGGACACCGGTTCGGCCATCCGCGGCGCAGTTCGCGCCGATTTTTTCTGGGGTTACGGCGACGACGCTGCGCGTGAAGCCGGGCGCATGAAACAGGCGTTGCGGTTGTGGGTGTTGCTGCCGCAGGGTTACCCCGTCGGCAACGCCACCGACTGAGTAAACAGCCCCATTAAGTAAGCATACACTTACTTAATAAGTATTTGATTTTATTGATATTTATGGTAGATCACTGGGCCTGCAGTGCCCAGACCCCGTCCCAATTCTCGGGCGGCGGATTTTTGCGATAAATCTCGCAGCGCTCAAGATACAACTGCGACGGCCGGTCTTCAGGATTGGCTTTGAGGATATTCGCAAACAGCCCGGCCGCACGCTCCCAGGACCGGTTGCGGTAAAGCGCGACCGCTTCCGCAAAAGCGAAAATGACTTCGTCGAGATGCGGAAAACTCTGCGCGGTGTGGTGCTCCAGCACTTCGCAGATGGCCACCGGTTTCTGCATGCCACGCGCGCGAATCAGGTCCAGTTCACGCAGCCGCAAGGGCTTGGGCAAGCGCGCCGCGGTCGATTCGCAGATCAGCACGCTGGTGCCGTAATACTTGTTGGCGTTCTGCAGGCGCTCGGCGAAATTGACGCGGTCGCCGATCACCGTGTACTCCAGCCGTTTGGGTGACCCGATGCTGCCGGCCACCACGTCGCCGGTGCTGATACCGATGCCGACACGGATCGCTTCATGTCCGGCGGGTGCGCGGCGGCGGTTCAGTTCATGCAGCGCGACCATCATTTTGCTGCCCACCGTCACGGCGTTTTCGGCGTCCCCCTGCGTGGCGCGTACCGAGCCGAACACCGCCATGATCATGTCGCCGATGTATTTGTCGAGGATGCCGTTGTGGGCAAACACGATGTCGACCATGTCGGTGAAATAATCGTTGAGCATGGCCACGGTCTCCCGCGCGCCCAGCCGTTCCGACATGCTGGTAAAACCGCGGATGTCCGAAAACAGCACGCTCACTTCGCGGTTGGTGCCGCCGAGCACGGCATCACCGGCTGCCAGCAGTTCATCCATCACCGCCTTGCTCATGTAGCGCGACATCGTGTTGCGCAGCCGTTTTTCGCGGGTGATGTCCTCCATGATCAGCATCGATCCTAGCCGCTCGTCGCGCTGGTCTTGCAGCGGCACCGCAGTCATGTTCACCGACACCGCTTGGCGTCCGTCCAGCACCAAATCCGAATCCACCGTGCTGTCGATCCTGCCGGTGCGCAGCACCTTGTCCAGACTGTTGGTCACCCAGCTGTTGCTGCCGCCGAACACGTCGCCAACCTTGCGGTTGACCATGTCCGGCTCGGCACGCCGCAGGATGCGCAGCGCCGACTGGTTGACCTTGCTGATCACATTGCCCTTGTCCAGCGTCAGCACGCCGTTGCTCATGCTGCGCAGGATGCTTTCGTTGTAGTTCCGCGCATTGCTGACGTCCTCGAACAATTGCGCGTTTTCGATGGACACCGCCGCCTGGGCACACAACGCAGCGAGGCGGCGCTGGTCATTCGCGGTAAAGGAACCCTCCTTTTTGTTGAGAATTTCCATGACACCGACCTTGTTGCCACCCTTGGTGGTAATCGGCATGCATAAAATATTGCGCGTCCGATAGCCGGTACCCTTGTCCACAGCCGGGTTGAAGCGGGTGTCGCTGTAGGCATCGTCAATGTTGATGCGCACACCCTTGGTAAAACACTCGCCGGCAATGCCGGCGCTGGCCGGGAACCGGATCTCGCGCGAGGATTCGCCCCCTGCGACGCGCGACCACAGTTCGTTGCTGGCCGGATCGTAGAGGAACAGCGAACCGCGGTCAGCACCCAGCAGCTGGGTCGCCGCGGCGAGTATTTTCTCGAGCAGCGGATCCAGCAGTATCTCCGAGGTAATCGAGCTCACTACGTCGAGCAGCAAGGCCTCTTCACGCTGGGAGCGTTCGACTTTTTCGAACATACGTGCGTTTTCCAGTGCAGCAGCGGCCTGCGATGCCAACGCTTCCAGCGAATGCTGGTCCTCGTCGTCAAATCCGCCTTCGCGCTTGTTGAGCGCCTGCGTGACGCCGATCACCACCTGTTTCTTGTTGCGGATGGGTACGCACAGGATATTTCGTGTGTGATAACCAGTGTCGGTATCCACTTTGCGGTTGAACCGCGGGTCGGCGTAGGCGTCGGGAATGATCTCGCCGCGACCGGTGCTGAACACCGAACCCGCGATGCCGCGGTCTGCCGGAAACCTGACCTCGCCCATCGCGTTGCCCTGCATCACGCGGGAAAACAGCTCTTTGGTCTCGGCATCGTAGAGAAACAGCGAGCTGCGTTCGACGTTCAGGGTTTCGGTGACCACTTCCATCAGCCGCGGAAACAGCACATCCAGCGACAGGGTGTCGGAAACACGGTTGGCAACATCGACCAGCGCGGTGGTGCGGCGCACGAGCTCGGTGATGCGGATCAGCAGCTGGGTTTTTTCAGAGTCCGACAGGCCGCCGAGCAGACGCTCAATGTCCGCCTGCTGCAAACGCCGTTCCAGAATGCCGCGGATGATTTCGAAATCGATTTTCATGTCCGCTGCATCTGTCCGTCAGCTTAAAGATCGGACAATCTCAGCTTGGCCAGGCCTGCGCCGCTTTTTTCGAACACCAGTATTTCTTCGGCCGTCAGCGGCTGGCTCACATGCGGGCCCTGCACCCGCTCGCAGCCCAAGGCTAACAACGCGAGCACTGTTTCGCCGTCAGCGACGCCCTCCGCAGTCACCTGCAATCCCAGGTCACGCGCCAGGCGCACCAGCGAGCGGACAATTTTTCCGTGTAATGCCGAACGCTGCATGTCGTGCACAAACGAGGCATGCAGCTTCAATTCATCAAAGGGCAGTTGCGCCAGGTTGCCCAGCGACGATGCCCCGGTGGCAAATCCGTCTATTCCGAGGCGCAGCCCCAGCCGCTTCAAACGCGCAAAAACATCCTTCACCGGATCCAGTCCGCCGGCAATCGCCGTCTCGTGCACGCCGATCACCACCCGCCCCGGCGGCACGCCCCAGGTGCGCAATGCGCGGTCGACAAACTCCGGAAAGTCCGGCTGCAACAGACCACTCGCCGACACCTTGAGGCCGAGCTTGCATTGCAGACCGGCACGCGCGAATTCGGCGCACTGGCGCAGCGCGTTGTTGAATATCCACCAGGTCACTTCGCGGATCAGCCCCGCACTCTCCGCAGTCTCCAGCGCCTGCGCTTCGGACACCTCGCCAAGCTCAGCATCCGTCCAGCGCAACACGCATTCCAGTCCGCCGATGCGGCCCGACTGCGCGTCGAGCTGCGGCTCAAAAGCCAGCCCCAGCGTGTTCTGCTCCAGCGCATGGCGCAACCGCGTCTCAAAGCGCATCTGACGCTCTTCGCTTGCGCCATGCGCCGGGTCATAAATGGCGGATCGCTCGGCGCCGCTGCGTGCCGCGCGCGCTGCCAGCTTGGCATTGCGCACCAGCGTCTGCGGATCACCGCCATGATCAGGATAAAGCACGATACCGATTACGCCATCGGTATCAAACGTGCGGTCACCAATCGGGATCGGCGCTTCCAGCACACCCAGTATTTTATTGGCTGCCAGTATCGCCACGCCTTCGCCGGCGATGCGCGGCAGCAGACAGGCAAACTGGTCGCGGCTGACACGCCCCAGCTGATCCTGTTTGCGCAACACCCCTTCGCGCATGCGCCGCGTGACGCGCAACATGAATGCTTCGCCCTTCTGCAATCCGAGCTGGCGGTCAATCTGCTCCACCTTGCCGACCTGCAGCAGCAGCAGCGCCAGCTGTTTGCCATCCTGGCGATGGCTTTCGATGGCGCTGCGGAAAATTTCCATGAATGCTGCATACTCCGGCGTTGGCAGCGTGCGCACAACGCCACCTTCTTCCTGGCTGCGCGTTGCCAGCGAAGCCAGCAGCGCCAGCTGCAGAAAATTGAAACGCTGCAGCGCGAGCAGGTTTTCCGTGCATTGCCCGGCATCGGCGGCGTACAGGCGCAACACGCCGCGCGTCATCGCATCCTGAAAACGCTGGCAGTCCCGTCGCATGCGTTCCAGCGGTTCGTTTTCCGCGTCCAGCGCCCACTCGCCCAGTGCGGCATGAATGATGCTGGCATCTGTCCCGCCGGCGACCGCCTGGGCGGTGAACGCCGTCGCCAGCGGGCCGGCTGCGGGTACAAACAGATCGGGGGCGCGTTCGCTGACATCGCGAAACACCGTGGCCACCCGGACCATGGTGTCGGGGCCGGCGCCGAATTCTTCGGCGAGGCGCGTCACCAGCGCGGTCACGCTGACTCCGGACTGCCCGGCGGCGGAATCCGCCGCGTCGCCGGTATCAGAGGAAGAATTCGGAGGGATCGATGGGGACACTGCCCTGCTCCAGCGTGCGTTTGATACGGTACGGAACACCAGGCGCCGCTTTGGGTTCACTGGCAAGGTCGAGGATCATCTGCGGCCGCAGCGGATTGCCCTTGGCGTCCAGCACCACCATTACCTTCGGCAGCAAACGCCGCACCAGATTCTGCGCAATGACGATACCCACTTCGCCGGAATTCAGCTCAACCAAAGCGCCGACCGGGAAAATGCCGATGCACTGCACGAACTGCTCCACCAGAGGACCGTCGAACTGGACATTGCGCGTGTTGTAGAGATGATTCAGTGCGTTGGACGGTGAATACACCTCGGCATACGGACGCGGGTGGGTCATCGCATCGAAACAGTCGACCAGCCCGGCGATCGAACCAAACAGACCGATCTGCCCCCCCTTCAGTCCCTTGGGATAGCCACTGCCGTCGTAACGTTCGTGATGCAACTCAACCAGCGCCGACAGTTCGGGAGGCAGGCCAGGCGTCTCCTTGATGATCGACAGCGAATGGGCCACATGGCTACGGCAAACCATCAGCTCGACCTTGGACAGCGGTTCCTTTTTCGCCACCACCTCTTCGGGCACTGCGGTCATGCCGACGTCCTGCAGCAGGCCAACCATGCCCAGCAGATCAAGCTGCTCACGCGGCAACTGCAGGAAACGACCGAAAGTCAGCATGTAAATCGACACGCCGAATGCGCGATCCAGCGTATGTCCGCCCTTCGCCTTCAGCTTGGCCAGCAACATCATTGCATCGGGGTTACGCACGACGCTGTCCGTCATGCTGGTCACGGCCTCCTGCACCCGCGGCGCATCCAGCGCCTTGCCCGCCTGTACGGTGCCCATGATGTCTTTCAACACCACTTCGGTTTTTTGCTGGACGCTGCGCGCAACCGGCAACTCTTCGTCGACGGTTGCCTTTTCCTTGTAGGTGACCTTGTGCTTGATCGTGGTCAGCACGCTGGGGCCGAGCGGCTCCGCCAGTTTGGGCCGGGAGTTTTCTCCAGTGCGGCTTGTCAGCAACTCACTGCGATCCGGCAGATCCGGCCCCTTGTCGAGATCGATGATGACTTTCTTGCAATACTTTTTCAGGGCTTCGAGCTGCTTGTCGTTATTGAGTACGAACCCCTGGTACATGAACGGGGTTTCCGTCCACGGTCGGTCGAGTTCGGAGACAAAAACACCGAATTCAAGTTTTTCTACGGGAACTTCTTTTTTCATTTTTTATGGAATCAATCCGCTGCGACCAGCATCCCTGACTACCCCGGAGAATTCTCCGTCCTGCAGGCAGCGTGCGCAAGTACGCTGCGGTCAGCTCAAAATTCGAATACGTGATTGTTCTGCAGCAATCGTGGTGGTGTTTTCACCGAAAGCTCCTCGATTTCCTGCATCGTCAGCTCGATTTCGCTGGGCTTCAGATGCGTAATGTAAACCTCCGCCGCCCGCTCCAGCTTGGCCAGTTCTTCGCCGAGCATGGAAGGGCACAGATGCTTGGCCAGCTCAGCCAACCGGCGGTCCTTGTCCGAAAACGCGGTCTCAATGATCAGGTATTTCAGGTTTGCGGTGCTATTAACGATTTGCCACAGCCCGTCATTGGGCCCGGTATCGCCGCTGAACACCAAACTGCTTTTGCCGCTGTCGAGCAGATAGCCCACCGCAGGCACGGTATGGATCGCCGGCAGCGCAGTGATTTTCCGGCCGTGCAGTTCGATGACACTGCCCACGGCAATTTCCTGATAACGCATGAAAGGTTCTTCGGGCGTCGGGATCACCGTAAAGTCGGGCCAGATATCCCAATTGAACAGGTTTTTTTTCAGGATCTCGATCGTCGGCCCCGTCGCATATACAGTAACCGGCTTGGGCCGCAGCGCGCCGACAGAATCCAGGAAAAAAGCGATGGAATCGACGTGGTCGAGATGCGAATGGGTAATGAAGATGTGGTCAATCAGCGTCAGTTCGGCCAGCGACAGCTCACCAACCCCGGTGCCGGCGTCAATCAGGATGTCCTGATCGACGAGGAAAGACGTGGTTCGGTGCTGCTGTCCGCCAATGCTGCCGGAGCAGCCCAGTACACGCAGGCGCATGGTCGTCTCCCGCCTCAGAGCCAGACCGCCACGCCATGACGGCATGCAGAATAGACGACAGAATCGGCAGCAAGGGTCGGGATTCCGGTTACGGCCTTCATGCTGCACTTTCGCGGAGGTGTAGGGCCGGTAATTTTACTCTAAAGCCCGCGTCGGGAAGACGCAGTTCCACAACCCGGGCAATCGTCGTTCGACGCCGCCCTGCGCAAGCTCAGACACCCCGGCCCAATACCAGCAACACGCGGCTTTTCACCGGGCGACCGTCGCGCCAGGCCGGCGCAAACCGTGTCGCCAGCACGCGTTCCCGCGCCAGCGTTTCGAACTCGCCGGGCGGATCGGCATCGATGACCGCAACTTCGACAACCCGACCCGTTTGATCGATGCTGACCCACAGCCTCACGCTGCCGTTGTCCAGGTGCAACGCCGACAGCGGCGACGGATACTGGTCCAGCTCCCGCGCCAGATAAAACCGCAGATCCGGCCCGCTGTCCGCGGTGCCGGCCGGCGACTGCTCCACAACTGCAGCAGCGGCACTGGCCGGTAAAGTGCGGCGCGACGATACCGCAGGAAGCGCCGCGACACTGACCAGCGGGATGTCGGCCACTGCTGACGGCAGCAATGCCGCGGGCGCCGACTCCAATCGCGCCTGCAACGGAACAACGATCGTGGTTGGGTGCCTTGTACCGAAGGCGCCCCAGCCGCCGACCATCAGAAAATGTGCCAGCAGGGACAAGCCCAGCGCAATCCATATCCGGCGCTCCGGATCCCCATGCGGCAGGATTACGGTGGGGTCGGCAGCCATCACAGCAGGTTACATGGATGGCTGTGCCGCTGTTACTGCACCGTGGCGAATGCCTGTTCCAGTTTGTCGGCCGGCAGGAAACCGCCGACCTGCTGGCCGTTGGCAAGATACACCGCCGGCGTACCGCGCACACCGAAACGCTGCGCCAGCAGCTGATTTTCATCCAGCGGCGTGGTGCAGGCTTTCGCCGCATTCGCCGGCATGATTGCCTTGCTCATCAGGTCATCCCAGGTTTTTGCGCGATCCCTGGAGCACCAGACCGCTTTCGATTTTTCCGCGGAATCCGGTGACAGGATCGGCAGCAGGAAGGTGTAGATGGTGACGTCGTTCACCTTGTTGAGCTCTTTTTGCAGTTGTTTGCAATAGCCGCAGTTGGGATCTTCAAAGGTGTAGAGGATGCGTTTGCCGCTGCCCTTGACGCGTTTGATTGCATTCGGCTGCGCCTTCACCAGCGCGCCCGAGGCGATTTGATCGCGCCGTTCGCGCGTCAGATTGCGTTCCTTGGCATCACGCAAGTCGAACAGATTGCCGTTCATCAAATAGGCGAGTTTCTCATCGGTGTAGACCACCTGTCCGTCAAATACAATTTCGTACAAGCCGGGAAACGGCATGCGGGTGACAGTATCGACCTTCATCGTCGGAAACTTGGCTTCGAAAGCCTTGCGCACGCTGCCCTCGTCGGCCCGCGCCGGAAGGGTCATCAGCAGTGCGACACACAGGACACCTGCAATTCGCTTGAACATTTGAAATTCCCTGGGCAGACAGCCCATGTAATTGACGAGACGACAGTTACCAGAACAAATTTGCCCTGCTAAGCCGCGGCGTGCCGGATCAGCAGGTTTTTCAGGAAAGGCAGCCGGTTCACGACACTCATGCCGGAATTGCGCGCCCCGGAAAGCCAGACCGATTGCGCAGCAAAAAGTTTCTGTAAAACATCCGTACCGAGCGCCATGGTAGCAATATCCTCGCGCCGGGCCCGCGCATAACGGCGCAACAGTGACAAATCCCCGCAATCCTGCGACGGCGCACGGCCGGCCAGCACCGTTGCCAGTTCGCGCACATCGCGGAAACCCAGGTTCACACCCTGGCCCGCCAAGGGATGCACATGGTGTGCCGCATCGCCGGCCAGCGCAATCCGCGGCGCGACGAGGTTCTCGATATGCGCCAGGCGCAACGGAAATCCGGCTGCCGGTGTCAGCAGCCGCAATCCGCCAACCACGCCGCCGCTGGCTGCAGCCACCGCATCCGCCAGCACCGGGGCCTTCATCGCCAGCAGGGTTTGCGCATGATCTTCCTTCGCCGACCACACCATCGACACGCGTTTGCCCGGCAAAGGCAGCAGTGCCAGCACACCGTCTGTGCGAAACCACTGGTATGCGGTTCCGCCATGATTTTTTTCGGTCTCGAAGTTGGCTACAACGCCGAGCTGGTGATAATCGCTGACACGGGCGGTGATGCCGGCGGCACGCCGCACCCAGGAATCCCCGCCGTCGGTACCGATCACCAGTTGCGCCAGTATCTGCTCACCATCCGCCAGCGTGACCTGCGCGGCATCCGCATCCACCTGCAATGATGACGCCTGCGCCGGGCACACCATGCGCACCTCTCCGGTATCGGCGATTACTGCACGCAAGGCCTGCAGCAGCGCGCTGCCTTCGACGATATAAGCCAGTTCGCGCAAACCCGCCTCGTAGGCACTGAATTCCAGCCGCCCTGCCGGTGCGTCGCCGCAGATCGTCATCGCTTCAACACGCTGCACACGCTGCGCATCCAGCCGTGGCCATACACCCAGGCTTTCCAGAAACGCGACGTTGCCGGGGCTGATCGCGTAAATGCGGCTATCCCAGGCATCAGCGGCAGACGGGATCTGGGGCGGCTGCGGCTCAATCAGCACAAGGTCCAGCCCGACGCGCTGCAGCGCCAGTGCCAGGCTGGCGCCGACCAGGCCGCCGCCGATGATGGCCGCGTCGTAGCGCTCATGCCGGTCATGCGCCGGCATTGCTTCGGTTTTATGGGTATGCGATTCCACGATCTGATATTCTAAGCGGACTCGGTGACGCCCGCGGATCACTTCGATAAACAGCGGCAACGCTTGGATTATTCAGGACAATCGCCGAAATGGCGATGGCGGCCAGCTTGACAAGGCCCCCCCCTCTCTTTAGACTGCGCCGCCTTCCCGTGGCGAGTTAGCTCAGTGGTTAGAGCAGTGGAATCATAATCCATTGGTCCGGGGTTCAAATCCCTGACTCGCCACCATTTCTTTTGTTTGTCCGGCACAATGTGTTTGCCGGACCCTGCCCGCCGTGTTATCGTAAAACCATGCGTAAGTTAATGCTTTTATTGGCTTTTTTGGTTTTCACCGCACCTGCCTGGGCACAACGTGTGCTCCCGGCCGATGCCAAGCGCGGTACCACCGGCGAGCGCCAGATGTTCCCCATGGTGCAAATCGGCAAGGAAGTCCTGCGCCTGGCACCCGGCGGCATCATCATCAACAGCAACAACCTCAGCATTACCCAGGGCCAGCTGCTGCCGGGCTCTGAAGTACTGTACCGACTCGACCGCAACGGCGAGGTGCTGCGCATCATGATACTGACGCCAGAGGAACAGGCTCGGCTCGACAGCACCAAGAAGTAAGCCGTGGGCAAGGTTTACATCAAAACCTTCGGCTGCCAGATGAACGAGTATGACTCGGACAAGATGGCCGACGTACTCCATGCCGGTGAAGGCCTCACTCCCACCGATGACCCCGCCGCCGCCGACGTCATTCTGTTCAACACCTGTTCAGTGCGCGAAAAAGCCCAGGAAAAAGTATTTCACGATCTCGGCCGCGTGCGCGAACTCAAACTGCACAATCCCAGGCTGATCATCGGCGTTGGCGGCTGCGTCGCCAGCCAGGAAGGGGCGGCCATCGTCAAACGTGCGCCCTATGTCGACGTGGTGTTCGGTCCGCAGACTCTGCACCGGCTGCCGCAGCTGATCGCCGCACGACGTGCCAGCGGACAGCCGCAGGTGGACATCAGTTTTCCCGCCATCGAAAAATTCGACCACCTGCCCCCGGCGCGTGTCGAAGGCGTCACGGCGTTTGTGTCGATCATGGAAGGCTGCAGCAAATACTGTTCGTTCTGTGTGGTGCCGTACACCCGCGGCGAGGAAGTATCGCGCCCCTTCGATGATGTGCTCACCGATATCGCTGAACTCGCGCTGCAGGGTGTGCGCGAAGTCACGCTGCTCGGCCAGAACGTCAATGCATACCGCGCGCCTGTCGAGGGTGAAGATGATGGGGCGGATCTGGCGCTGCTGCTCGACCATGTCGCCGGCATCCCCGGCATCGAACGCATCCGTTACACGACCTCGCACCCCAGGGAATTCACGCCGCGCCTGATCGAAGCCCATGCGCGCATCCCGCAGCTGGGCAGCCATGTACATCTGCCGGTGCAATCGGGTTCCGACCGCGTGCTTGGCGCGATGAAACGCGGTTACACCGTGCTTGAATACAAATCCATCATCCGCCGGTTGCGCGCAGCGCGCCCGAACCTCAGCATTTCCTCGGATTTCATCATCGGCTTTCCCGGTGAAACCGAACACGACTTTGAACTGACGCTGGAATTGATCGACGATGTCGGTTTCGACGACAGCTACAGTTTTATCTACAGCCCGCGCCCCGGCACGCCCGCCGCGAATCTGGCTGACGACACGCCGCAGGAACTGAAACAGCAGCGGCTGCAGCGGCTGCAGACACGCATCGCCGCCGGGGCTCAGGCCCTCAGCGCCGCGATGGTCGGCACCCGCCAGCGTGTGCTGATTGATGGCGTCTCGCGCCGCGACACGGCGGAACTGGCCGCCCGTACCGACAACAACCGCGTGGTGAATTTCCCCGGCCCGCAAGAACGCATCGGCACCTTTGCCGAAGTCCTGATCACCGCCACCGAGGCGCATACCCTGCGCGGCGAACTGGTCACTACCGAACTCTTGGCCTGAATTTATTACCTGAAATAAGCTCATCCATTGAAACCCCTAGCTATCAGCTTTACCCCGATCGACAACCATCGCCTGGCCAATCTGTGCGGACCGCTCGACGAAAACCTGCGCCAGATCGAAACCGCGCTTGATGTCGGGATTGCGCGGCGCAACGAACATTTCGCCCTGACCGGCACGCTGGACCGTGTGCGCATCGCGGCCAAAGTGCTGCAGGACTTCTACGCCAAATCGCAGGACTCGCTGTCTCTCGATGCGATACAACTCGCGCTGATCGAAGCCGGCCACCAGGGCACGGCACATGCCTCCATCCCGTTGCCGGCACTGATCACCCGCAAGACGGATCTGCACGGCCGCACGCCGCGCCAGAACGAATACCTGCTGAACATCCAGAAACACGACATCACCTTCAGCATCGGCCCCGCCGGCACCGGCAAGACCTATCTGGCGGTGGCCTGTGCGGTCGATGCGCTGGAGCGCGACGCCGTGGAACGCATCATCCTGGTCCGCCCCGCGGTCGAAGCCGGCGAGCGGCTGGGTTTCCTGCCCGGCGACATGGCGCAGAAAGTGGATCCCTACCTGCGTCCGCTTTACGACGCGCTGTATGACCTGATGGGTTACGACAAAGTCGCCAAGATGTTTGAACGTCAAGCCATTGAAATAGCCCCTCTCGCATTCATGCGCGGGCGCACGCTGAACCACGCCTTCATCATCCTCGACGAAGCACAGAACACCACCCGCGAACAGATGAAAATGTTCCTCACCCGCATCGGTTTCGGCAGCAAGGCGGTGATCACCGGCGACGTCACCCAGATCGATTTGCCCAAAGGCATGATCAGCGGCCTGGTCGAAGCGCAGGTGGTGCTGAAAAAAGTGCGCGGCATCGCCTTTACGTTTTTCAAGGCGGAAGACGTGGTACGTCATCCGCTGGTGCAACGCATCGTCAACGCCTATGACCGTTACGGCAAAACGACGGAAGGCGTTAAAGCCGCCGAGGGCGGGAAAAAGTGAAGGCTGGTACCAAACGCACCGCGGCGCAGCGCATCGATGTGCAATGCGCTGCCACTGCGCGCAATGTGCCGACGCCCGCACGCATCCGCCAGTGGGCACGCGCTGCCCTCGCCAGTAATGCCAGCGTCACCATCCGCATCGTCGGCCAGGCCGAGGGCCGGCTGCTGAACCGCAGTTATCGCAACAAGGATTACGCCACCAATGTACTGACCTTCGTGTTCCGCGACAAACCGCCTTTCGAAGGCGACATCGCACTGTGCGCGCCGGTGATCACGCGTGAAGCCCGGGCACAGCGCAAAACCATCGCTGCGCATTACGCGCACATGGTCGTACACGGCCTGCTGCACCTGCAGGGTTATGACCACGAAAATGAAAAAGATGCCGCTGCGATGGAGCGCCGCGAAAAAACGCTGCTCACCCGCTTCGGGTATCCTGACCCGTATCGCCCTGCTCCGGCACGCGGCGCCTGACCACAAAACCCTCTATGGCTGAACCACAAAAACCCACCCTGCTCGAACGGCTGTCCACGCTGCTGCTGCGCGAGCCCGAAGACCGTGAGCAACTGATCACACTGCTGCGCTCGGCGCACGACCACAACCTGCTCGACGCCGATGGCCTGGCAATGATCGAAGGCGTGATGCAGGTCGCCGAAATGCAGGCGCGCGACATCATGGTGCCGCGCGCACAGATGGACGTCATCGACGTCAATGAGCCGCCGGATCGTTTCATTCCGCTGGTTATTGAAACCGCGCACTCACGCTTCCCGGTGATCGGTGAAGGCAAGGATGACGTCATCGGCATCCTGCTGGCGAAAGACCTGCTGCGCTATTACGCCGGTGAGGAAGAATTCAACGTGCGCGAAATGCTGCGCCCGGCGGTGTTCATCCCGGAATCCAAGCCACTCAACGTGCTGCTCAAGGAATTCCGTAAAAACCGCAACCACATCGCCATCGTCGTCGACGAATACGGCGGCGTTGCAGGATTGATCACCATCGAAGACGTGCTGGAGCAGATCGTTGGCGACATCGAGGACGAATACGATTTCGATGAAGCCGAAGACAATATCGTGCAGGAAAAACGCGGCATCTATCGCGTCAAGGCGCTGACCGAGATCGCCGATTTCAATGCCGCTTTCAGCACCGCATTCAGCGACGAGGAATTCGATACCGTCGGCGGCCTGGTGCTGAAACGTTTCGGTCGTGTGCCCAAACGCGGTGAACAACTGCTGATCGACCAGTGGAATTTCCGCGTACTGCGCGCCGACAGCCGGCGGGTTTACCTGCTGCAGGTCGCAAAAAAACTCGATAAGCCAGCAGCATAAATCATAAATATCTGTTTTTATTGATGTTTTAGCCTGACGCGACCATGTCCACGCCACGCCGCAGCACCCAGTGGGTCATCGCCGCGGCGCTGGGCGTCTTCACGGTCGCAGCTTACGCACCGTTCTATCTGTTCCCGCTGCCGCTGCTGACCTTCGCCGCATTGTTCCTGCTGTGGCAACGCGCTCGTTCGCGCCGTGATGCGGCACTGATCGGATTCGCTTTCGGCCTCGGCTGGTTCGGTGCCGGCGTGTCCTGGATTTATGTCAGCCTGAATACATTCGGTGCGATGCCGACACCGCTGGCGGCTGCGGTGACCTTGTTGTTCTGCGCCTACCTTGCACTGCACCCGGCCCTCATCGGCTGGCTCAGCAAGCGGTTTGCGCTTACCCCAGCCTTGAACTGGATCGTGTTCGTACCCGCCGCCTTCACGCTGATCGAATGGGTGCGCGAATGGTTATTCACCGGATTTCCGTGGCTCAATCCCGGTTACTCCCAAGCCCCCGCCAGTCCGCTCTCGGGCTACGCTGCCGTATTCGGCCTGCACGGAATAACCCTGTTTCTGTTCGCCACCGCCGGTGCCTTGTGCTGGGCCTGGCTGGCAAAACCGTGGAAACAAGCACGCGCGCTGTGGCCATGGCCGGCGGCGCTGATCGTTATCTGGATCGCCGGCGCCGGCCTCAAGAATGTGACCTGGACAGAACCCACCGGCACGCAGGTATCCGTCAGCCTGCTCCAGGGCAACATTGATCAGGATCAAAAATGGCGCGAGGATCAGTTGCGCGCAACACTGGACACTTACCTCGGCATGGTGCGCAGCAGCGACGCGCGTTTGATCATTCTGCCCGAGACAGCGCTGCCGCTGTTCCTGCGCGACGTACCCACAGCCTATCTGGACGCACTGGCGGAGCACGCCAGACGCAACAACGGCGATGTGCTGATCGGCGTGCCCGAGCGCCTGCCCAACGGCGATTACTACAACAGCGTGGTGTCGGCGGGCAGTGCCGAACGCCAGACCTATCGCAAAAGCCACCTCGTGCCCTTCGGTGAATTCATTCCGCTGCGTCCGATCCTCGGCGAACTGGTATCGCGGCTGGCGATTCCGCTGCAGGATTTCGCGCGCGGCAGCGTCGACCAGCAACCGCTGGCGGTTGCCGGCGAACAGGTCGCGATCAACATTTGCTACGAAGACGTTTTTGGTAATGAAATCATCCGCCAGCTGCCGCAGGCCACGCTACTGGTCAATGTCAGTAATGTCGCCTGGTTCGGCCGTTCGATCGCGCCGCAACAGCATCTGCAGATCGCGCAAATGCGCGCGCTGGAAAGCGGTCGTTACATGCTGCGTGCCACCAACACCGGCATGACGGCCGTGGTCAGTCCGCAGGGCATCGTTGAAGCCGTCGCCCCCGAATTCCAGTCTGCCGTGCTGACACGCACCGTCGCCGGCATGCGCGGCGCCACACCGTATGTGCGCTGGGGTAATTACGCGGCGCTGCTGTTGTGCGTGATTGGCATCGCAATCGCCTTTTTCACTCTGCGCCGCACACGGAAATAAGCGCGCCGGACCGCGTCCCGCCTTTGGCGCAGCGCGGCAAACCCTGTAAAATTCGCGGCTTATCGGCGCTTCGCCGTGATGCTCATTTTTCATGCTCACTTTCCAGCAAATCATCCTGACGCTGAACCAGTTCTGGGATCGCCAGGGCTGCGCCCTGCTGCAACCGTACGACATGGAAGTGGGGGCGGGTACCTTCCACACTGCGACCTTCCTGCGCGCCATCGGCCCCGAACCGTGGAAAGCCGCCTTCGTGCAACCGTCACGCCGGCCCAAGGACGGCCGTTATGGCGACAACCCGAACCGGCTGCAGCATTACTACCAGTATCAGGTGGTGTTGAAGCCTTCGCCGGCCGACATCCAGGAACTTTATCTCGACTCGCTGCGCGCGCTGGGCATAGCCCCCAAGGCGCATGACATCCGTTTTGTCGAAGACGATTGGGAGTCGCCGACGCTGGGCGCTTGGGGCCTGGGCTGGGAAGTCTGGCTGGACGGCATGGAAGTCACCCAGTTCACCTATTTCCAGGAAGTCGGCAGCCTGCCATGCAAACCGGTGCTGGGTGAAATCACCTACGGCCTCGAGCGACTGGCGATGTACCTGCAGGGCGTTGAATCCGTATTCGACCTGACCTGGACCCCCGGCGTCACTTACCGCGACGTCTACCACCAGAATGAAGTCGAGCAATCGCGCTATAACTTTGAATTGTCGAACGCCGACATGCTGTTCCGCCATTTCAGCGAATATGAGGAAGAAGCGAAACGGCTCATCGCGGCACAGTGTGTCTTGCCGGGCTACGAAATGGTGATGAAAGCCTCGCATACCTTCAATCTGCTTGATGCGCGCGGCGCTATCTCCGTCACCGAACGCGCCGCCTACATCGGTCGCGTCCGCACACTGTCCCGCGCCGTGGCACAGGCTTATTACGAGTCGCGCGAAAAACTCGGCTTCCCGATGGTGCGCACGTCATGACCACCGCGACGCTGCTGGTCGAACTACTGACCGAGGAATTGCCACCGAAATCGCTGGCACGGCTTGCTGAAGCGTTCCGCAAAGCCCTCACTGAAGATCTGCAGCAGGAAGGTTTCCTCGCCGCTGGCAGCGCCTCGCGCGCCTATGCCACGCCGCGCCGCCTCGCAGTGCAAATCACGCAAACTCTGGCCCAATCACCGGACAAGGCACTGGAAATTCAGGGGCCGTCGGTCAAAGTTGGACTCGACAAGGACGGCAAACCCACGCCAGCGCTGGCCGGCTTTGCCAAGAAAAACGGCATCGCGGTCGAAGACCTGGTCCAGATCGAATCGGCCAAGGGCACGGTATTCGCCTGCCGTAAAACCGCCACCGGCAGCGCCCTGCAAACAAACCTCGCCGCAAAAGTCGAAGCCGCACTGAAAAAACTGCCGGTCGCCAAAATCATGCGTTGGGGCGATGGCGATGCGGAATTCGTGCGCCCGGTACACGGCCTGGTCATGCTGCACGGCACTTCTGTCGTGCCCGGCACCGTACTCGGCATCAAATCGGGCAACAAAACCCGCGGCCATCGCTTTATGGGCCAAGCCGATCTGGTTCTCCCCAATGCAGAGGCCTACGAAGCCGTACTGGCTAAAGACGGCATGGTTATCGCCGATTTCGTGCAACGCCGCGCCATGATCGACGAGCTGCTGCAAGCCGAAGCGAAAAAGCAGCGGGCCACGCTGGGCGAATACCAGGATCTGCTCGACGAAGTCACGGCGCTGGTCGAACACCCGTCGGTCTATGTCGGCGCCTTCGATGCGGGTTTCCTCGAAGTGCCCGCCGAATGCCTGATCCTGACCATGCGCCAGAACCAGAAGTATTTCCCGCTGTTCGACGCCGCCGGCAAGCTGAGCAACCGCTTCCTGATCGTCAGCAACATGCAGGTCGCTGATCCGGTACACATTATCAGCGGCAACCAGCGCGTGGTTCGCCCACGGCTGGAAGATGCGCGGTTTTTCTACAACCAGGACCGCAGGGAGCGACTGGAAACCCGTGTGCCGCGACTGGAAAAGGTCGTTTATCACAACAAACTCGGCACCCAACTGCAACGCGTCGAACGCGTACAGCTGCTGGCCGGGAAAATCGCGCGGCTGCTAAACACTGACGCCGCCCAAGCCGAGCGCGCTGCGTGGCTGGCCAAGGCCGACCTGGTCACCGGCATGGTCGGTGAATTCCCGGAACTGCAGGGCATCATGGGGCGTTATTACGCGCTGCATGACGGCGAACCTGCGGCGGTCGCCAATGCCATCGCCGAACATTATTCACCCCGCTACGCCGGTGACAAATTGCCGGAAAGTCCGGTGGCCTGTGCGGTTGCACTCGCCGATAAACTGGAAACCCTGACGGGAATGTTTGGCATCGGCCAGTTGCCGACCGGTGACCGAGATCCGTTTGCACTACGCCGCCATGCCTTAGGTGTCATTCGCATCCTGATCGAGCGCAACCTTACTCTATCTCTGGTCGAATTGATTGATGGTGCATTTGCCGCCTTCCCGAAGGAATTGAAGCTTGCGGATGCGCGTGCCGAGCTCAAAAAATTCATTTTTGAGCGAATGCACGGCTATTTCGCAGACGCAGGTTTTACCAGCCAGGAAATAGAGGCCGTGCTGGCAATGCCCTCAGAGCAGGTACATCTGGTTCCGTTACGCCTCGACGCCGTGAAAACGTTCAAAGCCCTTCCCGAAGCAAAGGATCTGGCGGCAGCAAACAAGCGGGTTTTAAACATCATCAGCAAGAACGAAGACATTCGCCATAAATTTGTCGCGCCCAAACGAGAATTAATGACTGAAGCAGCCGAAATCGCATTGATGGATGGCGTAGAAAAACTGTCCCCGATTGCGGAAAAACACTTTAACGCTGGCGAATACAAACAAGCGCTGCAACTGCTATCCAACATCAAACCGGCGGTAGACCGTTTTTTCAGCGAGGTCATGGTTATGGTCGATGATGCCGAGGTTCGCAATAACCGCGCCGCCCTGCTGCAGCAACTGGGTGCCCTGATGAATCGCGTCGCCGACATCTCCAAACTCGCCGCATGAAGCTCGTCATCCTCGACCGCGACGGCGTCATCAACCACGACAGCGCGGCTTACATCAAAAGCCCGGAAGAGTGGAAACCCATTCCGGGCAGCCTGGAAGCGATCGCGCTGCTGAACCAGGCCGGGTACCGGGTGCTGGTCGCCACCAACCAGTCCGGCGTCGGCCGCGGGTTGTTTGAAATGGCCACGCTGAACGCGATCCACGACAAGATGCACCGCGCACTGGGACTCGCCGGCGGCCGCATTGACGGCATTTTCTACTGTCCGCACTCGTACGACGCCGGCTGCAACTGCCGCAAACCGAAACCCGGGCTGCTGGAGGAAATTGCGCATCGTTTCGGCGTCGATCTTCATGGCGTGCCAGTCATCGGTGATTCACTGCGCGATCTGCAGGCCGCGGTCGCAGTCGGCGCGCAGCCGATCCTGGTATTGACCGGCAAGGGCAAAAAAACCCGCAAGGATGGCAATCTGCCGCAAGGCACCGTCGTTTACGACGATCTCGCGGCGGCCGCGCGCAGCCTGCTGCAATGATGGTAATTTTTTCCAAAAACATGACAGCCTCGTCAGAGGCATGTTTTTGTCATTATTCATGCAACTTTCAATAATCGCGCTGCGCTCGACGCTGTTCGCTTTTTTTCTGATCCTGATCACCCCCGTTTTTGCACTCATCGCACTGCTGACCTTCCCGTTGCCGGCGCTGACGCGTTATCGCATCATTTCCCTATGGACACGCTGCGTGATGTGGGCCGCACGCGTCATCTGCGGCATCCGTTACCGCGTGATCGGCAGTGAAAACATTCCTGCCGAACCCTGCATCATCCTGTCCAAACACCAGTCAGCCTGGGAAACCCTGGCCTTCCAGCTGATTTTTCCGCCGCAGGTGTGGGTGCTCAAGCGCGAACTGCTGCGTGTGCCGTTTTTCGGCTGGGGGCTGGCCATGCTGTCCCCGATCGCCATCGACCGCAGTTCGCGGCGCGCAGCGCTGCAGCAACTGGTCGAGCAGGGCATCGCGCGGCTGGCCGCCGGCTTTTGCATCATCATTTTTCCCGAAGGCACCCGCATCGCACCGGGCCGCCGCGGCAAATACCGTCCGGGCGGGGCGCGCCTTGCCGTGCAGACCGGAACCACGGTGATCCCGGTCGCGCATAACGCCGGCACCTGCTGGGGCCGCAACGCCTTCCTCAAGCGCCCGGGGTTGATCACCGTCAGCATCGGCACACCGATGCGGCCCGATGGTACAGACGCGGAAACGCTGGCCAGACGCGTGGAAGACTGGATCGAGGGCGAAATGCCGCTGCTCGAAACACGCTGAATTTCAGTCAATGAGCAAAAGTCCTGCCCTGCAATCCGAAATGCCGCTGCTTGTGGCGCCGGGATCCGGCCCTGTGATCGATCTGGACGGCCAATACATCAGCTACACGCTGCAGCGCACGCGACGCCGGCGCACGATCTCGCTGTTGATTGATGAACGCGGCCTGCGCGTCGCAGCACCGCTGAAAGCACCGCAACAGGCCATAGACGATCTGCTGCGGCTGCATGCCACCTGGGTGATCCGCAAGGTCCATGACTGGCAGCAAAAGCGCCCACCGCCGCGATCCTGGGTAAGCGGCGAACATCTCATGCTCCATGGCGCACCGGTGGCGCTGGAAGCGCGGGCCGGCATCGTTTTGCCGCAACTGGAACAGGATCGCCTGCTGTTTGATCCGCAACTGGCGCCGGCGGTGATTGAATCCGGCGTGCGTAACTGGCTGAAACGGCAGGCGCTGGCGTGTTTTACCCGCCGCTGCCATGACTTCAGCGCACAACTGGAACTGCCGGCGCCGGCGGTGCGGCTGTCGAATGCACGCACGCGCTGGGGCAGTTGTCATGCCAACGGCCGCATCAGCATGAACTGGCGACTGGTGCAGGCGCCGATGGCCTGGATTGATTACGTTGCCGCGCATGAAGTGGCCCATCTGCGCCAGATGAATCACTCGCCGGCGTTCTGGCATACCGTCGCTGCGCTGGTTCCCGATTACGCCGAACGCCGGACCGCACTGCGCCGCGAAGCACATCAATATCTGCTGCTGTAAACCAGTGCGTGGAGACGCGCATGCATCCGAGTCCGCCAATTCGCTGTGCTACACTTTGCGCCACTTTCTACGCGAGTCATCCTGTGCGTACGACACTCATTTTGATGATCCTGACGCTGTCTGTCGCCGGTTGCGGCTACAAAGGCCCGCTGTATTTACCTAAAGACAAACCCGTCGCAACGAAACCGGCGCCCGCAGCACCGGCAACCTCACCGGCAGCAGAACCATCAACGCCAACACCCTCGCCATGAGCCCGTTCAGCTACCGCAATGGCGAGCTGCATGCCGAAGCCGTGCCCTTATCGCGCATCGCCGCGGAATTCGGCACCCCCTGTTATGTTTATTCGCGCGCAGCGCTGACCCGGGCCTGGCGCGACTTCGATGCCGCCTTCGCCGGACGCGACCACCTGCTGTGTTATGCGGTAAAAGCCAATCCCAACCTTGGTGTGCTCAATGTTTTCGCACGCCTCGGCAGCGGGTTCGACATCGTATCGGGCGGCGAACTGGCCCGGGTGATCGCCGCCGGCGGCGATCCGCGTAAAGTGGTGTTTTCGGGGGTCGGCAAGACCGCCGCCGAAATGCGCCAGGCGCTTCAAGCCGGTATTTTGTGCTTCAACGTCGAATCCGCGCCAGAACTGGAACTGCTGAACCGGGTCGCCGGCGAAATGGGCCTGACCGCCCCGGTCAGCCTGCGCGTCAACCCCGATGTCGATGCCAAAACCCACCCCTATATCGCCACCGGCTTGAAGGAAAACAAGTTCGGCGTCGCCTATACCGATGCGCCGGCCGTGTACCGCCGCGCCCGCGAACTGCCGCACCTGCGCATCGAAGGCATCGACTGCCATATCGGTTCGCAACTGACGGAAGTGGCACCGTTCATCGCTGCACTGGAACGGGTACTGGCACTGGTCGATGCGCTCGCGCGCGACGGCATCACCATCCACCACATTGATCTCGGCGGCGGGCTGGGCATTCGCTATCAGGATGAAACGCCGCCGCCGGTGGCCGAATACGCGCGGGCGCTGCTCGCGGCGCTCGGCCAGCGCTCGCAGAAACTATTGTTTGAACCGGGCCGGTTGCTGACCGGCAATGCGGGGGTGCTGCTGAGTACCGTGCTTTACCTGAAACCGGGACAGGACAAGAATTTTGCAATCGTCGATGCCGCAATGAACGACCTGATGCGTCCGGCACTGTACGAAGCCTGGCATGAAGTGCTGCCGCTGCGTGAAACGGCGTCCGGCGGCCAGTCATACGACATCGTCGGCCCGGTCTGTGAAAGCGGCGACTTCCTGGCGCGCGATCGTCAACTCTCTGTAAATCCGGGAGATTTAATCGCAATCGCATCGGCCGGCGCATATGGCATGAGCATGTCCTCCAACTACAACACCCGGCCGCGCGCCGCCGAAATCATGGTCGATGGTGATCGCGTACACCGCATTCGCGACCGCGAAACCATCGCCATGTTGCTGGCCAACGAGCATCGTTTGCCGGATTGACCGCATCAAAACCGTACTTCGTACGTACTTTTCGGTGCTCCGTACGTACTTTTGCGTTGCAATACGCTGTTGCCGCAAATCCACAACGGGATTCGCTTGATCAAAAAAACTTGACAAAGGTATTGCATTTATTTTTGTGCTTAGCATAGAATTGGCGCACCGAACACGGTTCTCGCCAATTTTTTTGGTTAGAGCGCGGAATGGCGGTTAACAAAACGCCGTGAAATGTTCTTGAAAATCGTGTGCTGGTAGTGCGGAACAAAAGCCGCATTCAAACGATGCCTAAGTTAACTTTTAAGGAGACGATTATGGCAGCGAAGAAAAAAGCTAAGAAAAAAGCCGGTAAGAAGAAAGCAGCCAAGAAGAAGTAGTAGTAGTTGCGAAGGCCGGGTAACCCCCGGCCTTCGCATTTGTATTTGTATCTCCCGACTTTTGTATCTCCGAGCTTTCTGATCTCCCAACTTTCAGCATCCCCTCTTGCGCATTCCCCGCGCACGGATTTCCGGCAACACCGCTTGCTGACGTTCCGAAGTTTTCCTGCAGCAGTTGCCGCACTATTCAGCACTCCCCGGGATTTTATAAAATATCAATAAAATCAATGATTTACTGATATTAATTCAGTCGCTGCCATTGCACTCAAAACGCAATGGCAACTCGTGCCGTCACGCAGCGATTACTCAGGGATTAAGTTGCCGGTAGACCGCGTCAGCCACGCGCAATAATTCCGCACGATCCGTTTCACCGGACAAGGCATAACCCAGACGGCCGTCGATCCAGTAAAACACACCGACATTATTTTCCTGTGCAAAACGAAATGCGGTCTGTTCGCGCACTTCTTTGCTGACGCGTACATAAAGTGTCAGACGCTGACCCTTACCGTCTTGATACATGAATTGCGCCGCCGGTCCGCGTTCGCCGGGCAGCAAGCGTCCGCCGACCAGCGTGTATCCCTGTTGCGCAAGATGAGGAATCTTCAATCCGGTACCCAGCCGTTTCGACAGCCAGTTCACCAGATGTGCCTCCTGGTCGGCACCGACTTCCACCGGATGCCTTACTTCGGGGCTGTAAACGGCATGGGCAACCGCGGCAACCCGCGCCAGATAGACCGTTTGCGTGCGTTCGCCGGCGATATAGGCATGCAATTGCCAGCCGGCAATGCCGCTGATTGCCATCAATGCAGCGGCAAGGGCATAACGCTGCGCTGGCAACGACCAGCGGCGGCGGCGCCACGGCTGCAACCGGGCAGGTACCGCTTCGGCCAGCAGCGGCGCATAAGCCATCTGCAGATTTTCGTTCTGGCTGCGATACGCCGCCACGCGTTGCGCATCTTCCCCATGCTGCGTCAGGTGTTCCGCCACTTCGGCAGCGCGCGCCGGCGGCAACTGGCCATCGACATAGGCCTGCAGTTCGGTTTCGGTTACCGGATGCGCGCTCATTTGACCACCTTCAGCGCTGCCGTTTCCGGCAAGCCCTGCATCAGCCGGCGCAGCCGCTCCCGTCCGCGGGACAGTCGCGACATCACCGTACCGATCGGCACTTCCAGCACATGGGCAGCTTCGTCATAAGTCATTTGTTCCAGTCCAACCAATAACACCACGGCGCGCTGCTCTTCCGGCAGCGCCTGCAATGCCACATCCAGATCGCGGATTTCCAGCCGGTCGGTGCTTTGCGGCTGCGGTCGATCCGCCATTGACTCGTCAAGTTGCACCGTCCGGCTGACGGCCGCACTGCGCACCTGGTTCACGAATACGTTATGCATCACGGTAAACAGCCAGGCGCGCAGATCCGTGCCCTCGCGCCACAGGTTTTGCTTGATCAGCGCCCGCTCCAGCGCATCCTGCACCAGATCGTCGGCCGCGCTGGCGTCGCCCGTCAGCGCGCGCGCGTAACGGCGCAGCCGGGGGATGTACTGCATGGCCTGGGTGGCAAACACGTCGGATGCCGGTAGCTTCACCTGCTGTTACCTCCTGAACATGGCGCTGCCCGGGATTATTCCCCGGTGCGACACGGATGATTTTACGCGGCGGCAACCGGCCGTGACAGCGCCGCTCAGACCAAAAACAGCGTGGCAAGCCCGAGAAATATGAAAAACCCGCCGCTATCGGTGATCGCGGTGATCATCACGCTGGAACCGATGGCCGGATCGCGGCCGAATTTTTCCATCAACAACGGGATTGCCACGCCCATCACTGCAGCCAGCAGCAGATTCAGCGCCATCGCCCCGGTCATGACCAGGCCCAGCTGCCAGCTGTGGTAAATCAGGAACGCAAACAGACCGACCACGCTGCCCCAGATCAGGCCGTTCAGCGCCGACACGCCGATTTCCTTCACAAACAGCTTGCGGGCGCTGTCCTGGGTGATCTGGCCCAGCGCCAGTGCCCGCACGATCATGGTGGTGGTCTGGTTTCCGGAGTTGCCTCCGATCCCGGCGATGATGGGCATCAGCGCCGCCAACGCCACCAGTTGCGCAATCGAATGTTCAAATACGCCGATCACACGCGAAGCAATAAAAGCGGTCACCAGGTTGATCGCCAGCCATGCCCAGCGGTTGCGCACGCTTTTCCATACCGATGCAAACAGATCTTCATCCTCACTCAAACCACCGGCAGCCAGCGTCTCAGTGTCCTTCGCTTCACGGATGTAATCAACCACGGCATTGACCGTCATGCGGCCGACCAGGCAGCCTTCGCCGTCAACAACCGGCGCCGACACCAGGTCGTAACGCTCAAACGCGCTGGCCGCATCCTGCGCGTCCTGTTCCGGCTGGAAACTGGTGTAGTCGCGAATCATCACGTCACCCACCAGCACATCGGGATCGCTGACCAGCAACCGGTTCACCGGCAACAGGCCCTGCAGATGTTCATCGCGATCGACGACAAACAACTGATCGGTATGGTCCGGTAACTGATCAAGGCGCCGCAGGTAGCGCAATACCACCTCCAGCGTGACGTCCTCGCGCACTTCGATCATCTCGAAATCCATCAGCGCGCCGACCGCCTCTTCCGGATAGGACATCGCAGAGCGCAACTGCTCGCGCTCCTCCGTCGACAGCGCCTTGAACACGTCAAGGATGACCTCGCGCGGCAGGTCGGGTGCAAGATCAGCGATTTCATCGGTATCAAGCTGTCCGGTGGCAGCGACCAGCTCGCCCTCGTCCATGTGCGCGATCAGCGTTTCGCGCACCGCATCCGAAACTTCGAGCAGGATTTCGCCGTCGCGTTCGGCCTTGACCAGGTCCCATACCACCAGCCGCTGATCGAGCGGCAATGCCTCGAGGACGTAGGCAATGTCGGCCGGATGCAGACGGTCGAGCAGTTGCTGCAAGGCGCCCAGGTGCTGGCGATGCACCAGCGTCTCAACCAGTTCGTGGCGCGGACTTTCCTGGCGGTGAACCAGGTTTTCCACCAGCTCATGACGATGCAGCAGTTCGATCACCTGCTCGAGCTGTTGTTCCACGCCGGGACGGGCTTCTTGTCTGTCGGCCACCAGTGATTCCAGATGCGGATTGGGGGATTGAATCTGCGGCCACATTCTAGGTAGATCAGGCTGCAGTGTCCAAGCATTCGTGGCTGAGGCGCAGACAGGCCGCAAGGAAAAAGGTATCTTTGGCCTGCTGAAAATTCCCGGTCTGCCCATTCACATCACATGTCAGCTTCACTGAACAACAAGCTGCGCCATGCCCGCGATCTGCTGCAGGGCGGCGATGTTCCCGGCGCGCAGGCACTGTGTGCGGAAATCCTCGGCCGGGCGCCGCGCAATCCGGAAGCCCTGACGCTGCGCGGTATCGCCGCGCTGATGCAGGGGGCGGCGGCGGACGCCGCCCGGGATTTCCGCCAGGCGCTGGTCGCCACGCCCGGTGATGGCGCCGTACTGGAATATCTGGGCCTGGCACTGCTTCATCTGAGCGCGTTTAACGAAGCAGAGCAGTTTCTGCGGCGCGCTTCCGCGATCAGCAACGCCCCCGCGTCGGTATGGATGCGGCTGGGGATCGCCATGCTGCGTCAAGGACGTGGCCAGGAAGCCCTGACGCCGCTGCAACGCGCCGTCGCCATGGCTCCGCACGACACAGACTGTCTGTTGAATCTGGGCCAGGCGATGAGTGCCGCCGGCGATCAGGCGGGTGCCGAAAAACAATTTTCAATGGTTCTGGCAGCAGTGCCCGACCATCCTGACGCGTTGTTCAACCTGGGTGTGCTGCGGCTGCAGGCCGACGACCTGACCCGGGCGCGGACATTGTTTACGGAATCACTGCACGCAGCTCCGCGCAGCACCGATGCGATGGTCAATCTGGCGATCGTGATGGAGCGTGAAGGCGCGACGAGTGATGCCAGCCGCATGCTCGAACGGGCATTGGCGCTGGAACCCGGCCACTCGCACGCGCACACCAATCTGGGCCGTCTTCTTTTCACAGAGAAGCGCCCGGGAGAAGCCCGGGTGCATTACGAAGCCGCACTGGCAGCGAACCCCGCACTGACCCCTGCCCTGGAAGGTCTGGGCATGGTCTGCAACGCGCAGGGCCGTTACAGCGAAGCAGTGCATCATCTGCGGGCCGCAACCCGGCACGATCCGGCCAATGCAATGACCTGGGCCGCGCTGGCCGAAAATCTGCTGCAGATGGGCGATTTGCCGGCGGCAGACATGGCTGCGCAAAAGGCCGGAGCGCTGGCTCCGGAAATGCCATGGCCGTACAGCCTGCGCGCGCAGTTGCGGATGCTCGGTGGCGAACTTGATGCAGCGGTGACTTTACTCGAAGACGGTTACGAAAAATCCGCGAATACACCACTGCTGGGTACGCTGGCGCACCTGTGCAGGCAAATGTGCGACTGGGAGCGCTGGCAGCGCACCTGGAATGCATTGCGGCCACTGGTCATCGCAGGCGAAGACGGCGGCACGCCGTTTGCGTTGCTGAGTGAAGATCTTTCGGCCCGGGAACTGCTCGAATACACGCAGCGCTGGGCGCAGCGGCGTTTTGGAGCTGCGGACAACAGCACGCAAGCGCTACCGGCACGCACCGCAGGGGCCCGCCTGCGCATCGGATATTTCTCATCGGATTTCCAGGAACACCCGGCCGCCTATCTGATTACCGAAGTGCTGGAACGGCATGACCGCAATCGCTTCGAGGTGTTCGCCTATTCCTACGGCCCGCACGACGATGGGCTCATGCGAAAACGCATCATCGCTGCGGTTGATCACTTCATCGACATCGCGTGGGAACCCGACGATCTCGCCATCGAGCGCATCCGCAAGGACCAGATCGACATCCTGGTGGATCTCAAGGGATACACGGTCGGCGACCGGCTGGGCATCATGGCGCAACGCGTGAGCCCGGTACAGGTCACCTGGCTCGGCTACCCAGGCACCACCGGCACCGATTTCATCGATTACCTGATCGCCGATCCGTACATTCTGCCGCCTGACAGCAACACCGGATGCTCGGAACGCATCGCGCGCATGCCGCACTGCTATCAGCCGACCGATCGCAGGCGCGTGATTGCCGAACCGCTGACGCGGACGGAGTACGGACTGCCGGATAACGCATTCGTGTTTTGCTGCTTCAACCAGACCTTCAAGATCACACCGGACATTTTTGCCGCATGGCTGCGTTTGCTGAACACCGTCCCGGACAGCGTGCTGTGGCTGGTCGATGCCAATCGCTGGGCCACGGCGAACCTGCGCCGGGCCGCCTCAGCATCCGGCATCGCAGAAAACCGCCTGGTCTTCGCGCCACGGTTGCCGTTGAGTCAGCACCTTGCCCGCTATCGTGTCGCCGACCTTGCGCTGGATACTTTTCCGTACACCTCGCACACCACCGCCAGTGACGCACTGTGGTGCGGTTGCCCGCTGGTCGCACTCTGCGGCGGGACATTCCCGGCACGCGTCTCAGCCAGCATTCTTGCCGCCTGCGGACTGCCGGACCTCATCACCGGTTCCATCGCCGCCTACGAACAGAAAATCTGCGAATTGGCGATTTCTCCTGCAGCGCTCAACGACATCAAGATGCGCGTCGCCGCCGCGCGCGACAGCGCGCCGCTGTTTGATACCGCTGCGTTCACGCACGATCTCGAAACGCTGTTCCTTGACATGCACGCCGGCACAACCGGCGATCGCCCATAAAAAAACGGGCGCCGAAGCGCCCGTTTTGAGTTCCGCGTGCTGCTGCGGAGATACTGTCTTAGAACTTGTGCGACAGGCTGACTGCGATGGCGTGGTGTTTTGCACCCGAAGCCGCTGCGTTATAAGCCAGACCACCGATGTCATACGACGCCGCGGTGTCGTTCTTCAGGCTGGAGTAGCCGATCTGGGCTTGCGTACGCTTCGACAGATTATGCAGGTAACGGATCTGCCACAGCTTCGCACCGGTGTTGTCGGCGCCCGTGACGACCGGACGCTGACCCATCGCTGCGCCCACCGTGCCGGTCATGTCATCCGCATTGGTGTAGCCGAGGGCCAGAGCATGCGGGCCGGAGAGTTTCCATTCCGCGCCCAGGTGGAAAACCTTGACCTTGGCGTTGGCACCGGACGCGGTGTCAGCTTTCTGTTCGGTAAACTCGCCACCCAGTTTCAGGCCCATCGGCAGCGTGTACGAACCCGACACATGGTAACCGCGCTCGTCACCGGCAAAGGTGGCCAGGCCCGGTTGG
>CAMCYP010000003.1 GCA_945885345.1 Bordetella parapertussis
CCCACAACCCGGAGGGACGGGGCGATTTGGCCCCAGGGCGTTGTCGCGCCTTCGCTCATTTGCCACAGGGCAAACCACGCTCGACGCTCCTAGCCCTGAGGCCAAATCGTCGCCGTCGCACTCACGAAGTAATTGTTAACAGGCCCTAGCCATGTCACTGAACCTGCGCATCCTCACCTCCAACAGCACCCTCACCGTCCTCGAAGTGCTGATTCCCGCGTACGAAAAAGCCACTGGCAACAGGGTTTCGGTCAGCGCCGATTCCGCCAAAGCGATGGTCGCGAAAATCCGTGGCGGAGAATCCGGCGACGCCATCGTGCTCGGCAGCGGCGCAGTCAAAGAACTGGCCGAAGCGGGTATCGTCATTCCGGCCAGCCGCCGCGCCTTTGCCCGCGCCATCGTCGGTGTCGGTGTGCGCCACGGCACGCCGCTCCCCGACATCAGCTCGGTCGAAGCCTTCCGCGCATCGCTGCTCGCCGCAAAATCCATCGCCCATACCGTGCACGGCGCCAGCGGCATGTATATCCCGACCCTGCTCGAAAAACTCGGCATCAGCGAGCAGATGAAAGCCAAAACCGTGACCCGGCCCGGCGGCTACATCGGCAAGGTGGTGGTCGCCGGCGAAGCCGAGGTCGCGCTGCAGCAGATCCCGGAACTGATGGCGGTGCCGGGACTGGATGTCGTCGGCCCGGTGCCGGATGCCGTGCAAAAAACCTTCGAAACCTCGGCCGGACTGTTCGCCGCTTCGAAAAACCCCGTTTCCGCGCAGGCCATGCTCGACTTCTTTGCAGCGCCCGCACATGCGACACTGTTCAGCAGTAAAGGCCTGGAACAGGTCACCAAAGCATAAATAAAACCGTGAGGAGAGTCGCCATGATCCGCAGATTTGCCATTAGCTGCACCATCCTGATCGTCGCCATGCAAACCGCTGCGCCCCCGGCATACGCCGCCGACGCATACCCGACCCGACCCGTGCGTTTCATCGTGCCCTATCCGCCCGGCGGCACCACTGACATTGTCGCCCGCGGCATCGGCGCAAAACTCTCCGAGCGTTACGGCCAGCAGATCGTGGTCGACAACCGCGGTGGCGCCAGCACCATCATCGGCGCCGAGCTGATGGCCAAGGCCGCACCCGACGGCTACACCATCCTGCTGGCAACGGCGACCACGCTGTCGATCAATCCCAACGTGGTGCACAAGCTGCCCTACAACACGCTGCGCGACTTCGCGCCGGTCACGCAGACGGTCTATGTACCTTTCGTGATCGCTGCGCACCCGTCGGTGGCGGCCAACAGCATCCCGGAACTGCTGGCACTGGCCAAGGCCAAACCGGGCAGCATCAGCTACAGCACACCGGGCACGGCATCAACCAACCACCTCGGCGGCGCGCTGCTCGAATACGTCAGCGGCGTGAAACTGCTGCATGTACCGTTCAAGGGTTCGGGTCCGGCAGCCGCAGCCGTGGTCGGCGGACAGGTCAGCTTCGTCATCACCGGCATCGCCACCGTGCTGCCGTTTTCCAAGGCCGGCAAGCTCAAAATCCTCGCCTTTGCCGCGGAAAAACGCCACCCCAACTTCCCGGACATCCCCTCCACCGGCGAAGCCGGCCTCAAGGGTTACGAAGCCGGAACCTGGTTCAGCGTCGTCGGCCGCGCCGGCACACCGCGCCCCATCATTCATCAACTGAACCGGGACATCATCGCTGCACTCAACTCACCCGATCTGAAAAACCGTCTGGTGGACATCGGCTTCGACATTCGCACCCAGTCGCCGGAAGAGTTCGGCAAATTCATCAAGGAGGATCTGGCGCTGTCGGCGAAGGTGATCAAGGCGGCTGGGATCAAGCTGGATTGAAATATGGCGCAGCACAGATTCTTCGTAACTTATTTTTTTATTGATATTTTAGAAATAAGCTTGAGGCCGCTACGCACAGCCCCCTTTTGCACGATGATCGACAAACCATACGCTGCACGATACGCCGCTTTTGCTGCTGATTTAATACTGTATGCAGACTTACAGGGCGGGAATTAAATTCATGATGCAAAACAGTTTTTTCTCGAAATTTGATAGCAGCTTAGGGAGACAGCGCGGCAGGTTATCCGGCAAAACTGTCGCCCTAAATTAAAGTTAGGCTGCAACCAGCATCTGTAACTCCCTTCCCGAAAGGAAATGGCAATGAAAATCGGAATCATCCTTGAAACAAACGAGCCAGAGAAAGCCTGGAACGGAGTGAGGTTTGCGAACACGGCCTTGTCTCAAGGCCACGAAGTCAAACTGTTCTTGATGAGTGCGGGTGTCGAGGTGGAATCTATCACGCATCCGAAATTCAACGTGCAAGAGCAACTTCATACATTCTCCGAAAAGAATGGCGTTGTCCTCGCCTGCGGCACTTGTATCAAGGGGCGAAACCAACCTGAGTCAGAGGTTTGCCCTATCTCGACAATGATTGACTGCCTCAACATGGTTGAGTGGGCGGACAAAGTTGTTACTTTCTAGCCCTGATCGCCTGCAGCCTAACCATCGCTTCGAGGGGGCGGACGAGATGCTGCGCTTCTCGATTCCCCGTCGCCTGCGGCGCCGGGCCGCCCCTCAAGCTAAACGTAAGGCGATGTAACACAGCATTTTCGCGCCATCACAAGTAACTCAATATGCCCAAAACCGTCATCGACACCACCAACAGCAAAGTCCGGCTCAAGGATATTTCCGCCGAGCCACCCAAAGGCATGACCAAAGCCCGGGCGGAAAAACGTTTCGCCGTGCTGGGCCAGGAACTGTTCGATCTGCAGGACGCAATGTGGGGCGCCAAGGTGCACAGCGTACTGGTGGTGCTGCAGGGGCGCGACAGCGCGGGCAAGGACGGCACCATCAAGCATGTTGCCGGCTGCCTCAATCCGCGTGGTGTCAGCGTCACCTCCTTCGGCGTACCCACCGCCGAGGAACGCGAACATGATTTCCTGTGGCGCATCCACAAGCACACACCGCGCCGCGGCGAATTCGCGCTGTTCAACCGCTCGCATTACGAGGACGTGCTGGTGGTGCGCGTGCACGACCTCGCGCCAAAAAAACTCTGGCAGCAGCGTTACGGCCACATCCGGGATTTCGAAGAGCTGCTCGCCGAGCATGGCACCATCGTGCTCAAGTATTTCCTGCATATCGACAAGGACGAACAGGAAGAACGCCTGCTGGAACGCGAAAAGGAAGCGGAAACCGCGTGGAAGCTCAATCCGAACGACTGGAAGGAGCGCGACCACTGGGACGAATACACGGCAGCCTACGAGGACGCGATCTCCAGAACCGCGGCGCCGCATGCACCGTGGACCATCGTGCCGGCGAATTCCAAGTGGTACCGCAACCTGGTCGTCGCCGAATCGATCGTCGACGCACTGCGCGACCACCGCAAACATTGGGAAAAAACCCTGGAAAACATGGGCAAGGCCGGACGTGCCGGACTCGCCACTTATCGCGCGCAGATCAGCGCGAAGAAAAAGGCCGGCGCCAAACGCCGTTGACGGGTATCGCTGGCAGCGGAATAAAATAATGATTTATAAACAAATACTTATTTAAATTCCCTGCGCTTCTTTTCTCAAACATCATTCCGCTTGGCTTGACCTATTGTAATCGATCGATTACAGTAAAACCGTGCTCTCGATAAAGCCACTGCCCGGTTTCACCGCATGGCTGGATACCCTGCCCGATGCGGCGGTACGTGGCGTGGTAGTCGCGCGCATCCGGCGCTTGTCGCTCGGCTTGACGGGCGATGTTGCACCGGTGGGCAAGGGTGTATCGGAACTGCGGATTCATCTTGGCTCCGGTTGGCGCATTTATTTTGCGCAGCGCGGTCAACAGGTCATCGTGCTGCTGGCTGGTGGCTCCAAGCGCACCCAGAAAACCGACATCAAACGCGCCGTCTTGCTGGCATCGCAACTGGATTAACTGAAGGAAACGATCATGGCCAAACGCATCAAAGTCGCAGACCTGCCCGAGTTCGACGCAGCCGCGTATCTCGACAACGAAACAGCCATCGCGGCTTATCTGACGAGTATTCTGGAAGCCAACAATCCTGCATTGCTCGCGGCAGCTCTGGGCGATATTGCCCGGGCACGTGGCATGGGCGAAATCGCCAAGGCATCGGGACTCACCCGTGAAGCCCTGTACAAGGCACTGCGTCCCGACGCACAGCCACGCTTTGACACCATCAGCCGGGTTTGTGCGGCCTTGGGTGTACGTCTGGTTGCCCAGGCTGAGGAAGTCTGATCCAGATAGCCAACCATTGCACCCCGCGAATCAAGCTGATGCGGCAGCCTTTTCCGCTGCCAGCTTGGTCTTGAACAGCCAGTCGCGGTAATCGTCCATGTCGCCGTCGAAGGGCTCCAGCTTGCCGTCGGACACGATCAGGAACTGATCCGTCGTTGCGCGCAGCAGATGGCGATCATGCGACACCAGCACCAGCGTGCCTTCAAACTGCGCCAGCGCCACCGTCAGCGCCTCGCGGGTCTCAAGGTCCAGATGGTTGGTCGGTTCGTCAAGCAGCAGCAGATTGGGCCGCTGCCAGACGATCATCGCCAGCGCCAGCCGCGCTTTTTCGCCGCCGGAGAAATAGGTGATCGGGTTCAGTGCCATTTCACCGGGGAAATTGAAGCCGCCGAGAAAACCGCGCAGTTCCTGCTCGCGCACGCGCGGCGCAATCTTCGCCAGATTCCACAGCGGCGACTCGTCGTTGCGCAGCATTTCAACCTGGTGCTGGGCGAAATAACCGATGACCAGCCCCTTGTTGAAGTTCGCCGTGCCAGACAAGGGTGCCAGTTCGCCGGCGATGGTCTTGATCAGCGTCGACTTGCCGGCGCCATTGATGCCGAGCAGTCCGTAGCGCTGGCCGCTCTGCAGCGAAAACTTGATGCGCTTAATTACGGCTTTTTCCGTGCCATCGTCCAGTTTGTATCCGGCGGACACGTTTTCCATCACCAGCAGCGGATCGGGAGCGCGCAAAGGCTCGAGGAATTCAAACTGGAACGGCGCGGAAGCATGCAACGGCGCCAGATCCTCCATTTTTGCCAGCATTTTCATGCGGCTTTGCGCCTGGCGCGCCTTGCTCGCCTGCGCCTTGAAACGGTTGATGAAGGATTCAAGGTGCGCGCGTTCGCGCTGCTGCTTCTCGATCATGCCGGCGACCAGCACCACCGCAGCGGCGCGCTGGCGCTCGAAGTCCGAGTAGTGCCCGGCATAACGTTTCAGTTTCTTGTTGTCGATGTGCACGATGACATTGACCACGCCGTCAAGGAAATCGCGGTCATGCGAAACAATGACCAGCGTACCCTTGTACTTCTTCAGCCACTCCTCCACCCACAGGATGGCGTCGAGGTCCAGGTGATTGGTCGGTTCATCCAGCAGCAGCAGGTCTGACGGACACATCAGCGCCTGCGCCAGATTCAATCGCATGCGCCAGCCGCCGGAAAAACTCGCCACCGGCTGCTCCATCTGTTCATGGCTGAACCCGAGGCCGTGCAGCAACTGCTCTGCACGCGGGCGCACGGTCCATGCGTCGGCATCGGTGAGGTCGGCGTAGATCGAGCCGATGCGCTCGCCGTCGTCGGCGGTTTCGGCCGCGGCAAGTTCAGCTTCCAGCTGGCGCAGCGTGGTGTCGCCGTCAATGGCGTACTCAATCGCCGGGCGATCCAGAGCCGGGGTTTCCTGGGCCACATGCGCGACGCGCCAGCGCTGCGGAAAATCGACATCGCCCTGGTCGGCATGCAGTTCGCCGCGCAGCATGGCAAACACGCTGGACTTGCCGGTGCCGTTGGCGCCGATCAGGCCGATCTTGTCGCCGGGATTGAGCGCGACATCCGCGTCTTCAAGCAGCACTTTGGCGCCGCGCCGCAGCGTAATCCGGCTGAAACGTATCATGGGGTTCTACGGGAAATTGAATAACGAAAAAGCACGAAGGGGCGCATTCTACGCAGGTTGTCCCATCCCGTCACAAATGAAGGTCCCGGGCGCGGTAAAATCCCGGGTATCTGAACCAGGAGCGACCCGATGATTTCCCGTTACAGTCACAAACCGATTGCTCTTGTACTGGCCCTGCTCGCACTGAGCACGATGGCCGGCTGCCAGTCCACCACTACCGGCGGTGCCGTCGGCGCCGAACGTAAACAACTGCTGCTGGTATCCTCGGCCGAACTCGACCAGATGGCGGTCAAGGCTTATTCCCAGCTGCAGGCCGACTCGAGGAAAAAAGGCACGCTGAATACCGAACCGGCACTGACCAACCGCGTGCGCGCCATTGCCAGCCGCATCACACCGCAGACCCGCGCCTTCCGCGCCGACGCGCCGGGCTGGAAATGGGAAGTCAACACCATCAGCAGCGATGAACTCAATGCCTTCTGCATGCCCGGCGGCAAGATCATGTTTTATACCGGGCTGATCAAACACCTGAGCCTGAGCGACGCCGAAATCGCGGTGGTGATGGGCCATGAAATCGCGCACGCGCTGCGCGAACATTCCCGTGAACAGGTATCGCAGGCCATGGCCGCACAGGCCACGATCGGCATCGGCGCTGCACTGCTCGGTCTGGGCGATGGCGCAGCCAGCCTGGCGAATGCGGGTTACGATGCGCTGATCGCCACCACCTTCAGCCGCGGCGATGAATCCGAGGCCGACCGCATCGGGCTCGAACTCTCGGCCCGCGCCGGCTACGATCCGCGTGCCGGCGTCACACTGTGGCAGAAAATGCTCAAGGCCAGCCAGAGCGGCAGTCGTCCACCGGAATTTCTCAGCACCCACCCCGCGGAAACCAGCCGCATCCAGCAGATCGAAGCGCTGCTGCCGACGGTGATGCCGCTGTACCAAGCGGCACGTCAGGGCCGTTAGCTTTCAAGTCAGGCAGCGCAATTCAGTACGGCTCGTTCACGGCCGGGCACTGGCGCACATTCGCGGCACCCCCACAAATCCGCCTTGATCTGCATCAATCTGGCCGTCCACTGCCGGCTTAGACTGATGTAATGAACAGCACAAGAAACCGCGTCCTCCTGCGGTGCCGGCAATTGCCGGCGATCCTGCTTTTCGCATGGGTGATCGCCGGTCATGCACTGACCTCTGGCGCAGCCAATATCAATGGCGTCGAAAACCTGCGCTACGAGTTTTCTGTGCGCGCGCTGCAGCCTGCCGAGCTGCCCAAGGACCGCTCGGGCGAATGGATGCAATTCTTCGCGCCCGGCATGGCCAGCGCCGCCCTCGGGTTGGTGGCAGCGCCGATGTACGCGAGCGGGTTGATCGTGGGCGGCATCATCCTCGCGCCCGGCGCACTGATTATTTCGTCAATGGAACGCCGCACATGGGAGCGCATGGTCACCGCATTGCAGGCGTCGGACTTTGAGCAATTGCTGCTGCGCGCCACGGAAGCTCGGGCCCGCACCGCGCTGCCGCCCCCCGCGCCTTCCAGCCCCACCGAGCCTGTCAGCGTCGAACTGGTCGTAAACGCCTACGGTCTTGCCCGTCAGGACCCGGGACACCTGTGTTTTATTGCGAGCATGGATCTGATCGCCAGTCGCGCCGGAAAGGTCTGGCTGCGTGACCGCCTGATCGTCTCCCCCCTCGAACGCAGTGCCGATGCCCCTCCGCCGCAATGCGCCTCCAATGAGCGCATGGCGGAAAACGACGGACAGATGGTGCGAAATACCGCGGCCATCTATGCAGAAATACTGGGCATCATGGTCGTTGACCGGCTGCTCGCGCAGGGCACCAAGTGAACTCTTTCGCGAAATGCGCAGCCATCCTGTTATCCGTATTGCTGGCAGGCTGCGCTACGGAATGGCGCACCGGCGAACCCGTAAAACCGACGACCTATGCCGCATCCGGCCCGGTCTCCGCAGTCTCAATCGGCCGACTTCCCCGGCTGGCGGTGATGACGGTAACCCTGCACCGCGAAGCGGACGAGCAGGAAAAAGCGGCGCCCGAATGGCAGGCGCGCAATGAAGCCATCAAGACCGAACTACAGCAGGAAATCGTCCAGTTTCTCGTCAAACAGAAAGGCTATGACGCTCGCGCCATTGATGAAACAGCCCCCGTCGACGAGCAGGCCGCGCGTGAAACGGGACTGCGGCTGGGCGTTGACGGCATCGTCACTATCGAGCGCTGGCTTATCAAACCGTGGAGCACAGCAAAGGCGATCAGCAATGTTTTTCTGCTGAACATACCGTTGTTCTCGGCGCTGAATGCGGTCAACCTGCGGGTATCCATCCAAGAAACGGTCTCGGGCCGCACGGTGTGGATGACGGAAATGAAGGGGGAAATGCCGGATACGCCGCGCGAACCGCCCAATGTCAAAGGCGCGCTCGGCGATCTCGAAAACGCCGTGCCGGCGCAGTTGCGGCGATAATTGGCTCGGAAGAGATAACCATATGTTTTTATTTATATTTTTAATGATGACGCTGCTGATATGCTTTGAATTGGCGGGATTCCCAGCACAACCCCGTTTCACCAGGACTCGAAAGGCGAATGAATGCCCATAGGTACCAGTTGAAGAAACTCGTCGAACCCGAGATCCCTGATTGACCGGATCACTTCTGGCCGCACGGATGACGACCATGGACAGCCGCCCATCATGAAGCTTTACATCACCCCGGGCTCGCCCTACGCGCGCATCGCCCGCATCGTCATTCTCGAAAAAGGTTTGGAAAACCGGGTCGAGATCATCCCGGCACAGACCAGGCTCGCCGACAGTCCGTACTACCGCATCAATCCATCAGGGCGCGTGCCCTGTCTGATCCGTGACGACGGTGTCGCGCTGGAGGAATCCGCGGTGATCTGCGCCTGGCTGGATCACCTCGACGGCAAACCGGCTTTTGATCTGCCGGCCGGTGACGAGGCATGGGAGCCGCGTCGTCTCGAATCGCTGGCACGGAGCATCACCGACGGTCTTGCCGTGTGGAGCCGCGAAATCGCGCGGCCGCCGGCAGAACGTTCCCCCACGCTCCTCGACCACGAAGCACAGCGCAGCCGGCGCATGGCCGCCCTGTGGGAAACCGAGATTGCACATCCGTGGATGAACGGCGCGCTGAACATGGCGCAGATCACGCTCGCCTGCGGCCTCGGGCTCGAAGCCCGCAATCCCGATCTGCACTGGCGCCACGACCACCCGAAACTGTGCGCCTGGTTTGACCGCCTTGCCGCGCGCCCGTCGTTTACAGCGACTGCACCACCGCCGCACGCAAACGCCAGCGCAGCAGCAGCAGCAGCAGCCACAAGGCAATAATCTCCGCCGAACAATAATTAACCAAGCATTTGTTTTTATTGAATTATTTTATATAACGGCAAGCCTCGCACCGGCGAAAATCGCAGCCCCTTCGCCACATCAGAGCGAGGTGATGACAAAAGGCACACACCAGATTAGGATGTGGCCATGAAGCCGTTTCGGTGGAACCCGGAGAAGAATGAGGCTCTCTCGACTGCGCGGGGCGTGTCGTTCGAAACCATTGTCGTCGCCGTTGAGTCCGATGGCCTGCTCGACATCCTGGCCCATCCAAATCCGGGCAAATACCCGCGACAGCGGATTCTGGTGGTAGCTGTGGACAACTATGTGTACCTGGTGCCCTTTATTGACGAACAACAGTATTTTTTCCTGAAAACGATCATCCCCAGCCGCAAGGCCACCAGGGATTATTTGAATCAAGGTGAACCCGATGCCGAAAAATGACGTTTATGAGAAAGAAGTTCTCGGCGCCTATGAGAAAGGCCAACTGAAGTCAGTTGCCACCAAAGCGGAGCTTGCCAAATTCAAAGCTGCCGCTCGCGCCACCGCAGTCAAAGACCGGCGAGTCAACATCAGACTGTCATCAAGCGACCTGCAGGACGTTCAGGTCAAGGCGATGCAGGAAGGGGTGCCCTACCAGACTCTGATTGCCAGCGTGCTGCACAAGTACGTCACTGGCCGGCTAACGGAACCACAACCATTGCCAACTGAAAAAACGCCTGAATCAAAAGACTGAAATGCCTTTGGAAGCTCTTGCTTTCAGCGCGCCACCAGCCGCCACAAGGCCGTAATCTCCGCCGACCGCGCCGCGTGCAGCGGATCGGTGGCGTCCTTGGCCTTGGGATGCATGGGCCGTGCTTCGCTGCGACTTTTGACTTTCAGCCCCGCCGCATCGATCAGTCCCAGCAGTTCCTCGCGCGTGCGCAGGCCCAGGTGTTCGGCGATGTCAGACAGGATCAGCCAGCCCTCGCCTTCCGGTTCCAGGTGCTCGGCCAGCCCGGCGATAAAAGCGCGCAACATCTTGCCGCCGGCATCGTACACGGCGCGTTCAATCGGCGCGCTGGGTGTCGACGGAATCCACGGCGGATTGCAAACGATCAGCGGCGCACGACCTTCCGGAAACATGTCTTTTTCAACGATCTCCACCTGCGCGTTCAAACCCAGCCGCGAAATGTTCTCTTGTGCGCAGGCCAGTGCCCGGGGATCGGTTTCGGTGGCGATGACCCTGGCGACGCCGCGCTTTGCCAGCACCGCGGCAAGTACTCCGGTGCCGGTGCCGATGTCAAAAGCCAGCGTCATCGCGGGCAAGGTCGCCTGCGCCACCAGCTTCACGTATTCGCTGCGGATCGGCGCAAACACGCCGTAGTAGGGATGGATGTGCGCACCCAGCGCCGGCACATCGACGCCTTTTTTGCGCCACTCATGCGCACCGATCAGCCCCAGCAGTTCGCGCAGCGAAACCACGCTGGCCATGCCTTCAGGCGTACCCCAGGCTTCGCGGCAGGCCAGCCGTACATCGGGCGCGCGGCTCAGCGGAATGCCGTAATCGGCTTCCATCGGAATCAGCAGCATGGACAGTGTATGCGCACGCTGTGCCTGCGCCTGGCGATGGCGGTGAAAAGCCGCGCCGGGCGTGGCATCGGGCTCCTCCTGTTTACGTCGTACTTTGCGCGGCCGGTCGATGCGCCGCATCAGCGCCTGCAGCAACTGGCGCGCGTTCTGGAAATCACTGCGCCACAGCAGCGCGGTGCCTTCTGCCGCAAGCCGATAGGCCGAGTCAGCGGTCATCGTGTCATCGGCAATCACCACGCGTTTGGGCGGCGTGGCACCGCTTTCAGAGCGCCAGCGTGCGGAACGGTCTTCGGTGCCGTCGTTAAAATGAATTTGCGGATATTCGGTCAAGGGAAAACTTTCTGACGGTGCGACATGCGCCGTGCCCCCGAGCATAACAGGGATGATGCACGGCCCATCCGTTCTGCTCAGCCCACCTGATCCGGCTTGTGCTCCACCGGCTTTTCCGGTTTTTGGTTCCAGTATCCACCGGCCACCAGCAACACGGCATTCGACCAGAACACGGGAATCAATCCAAAAACCCCGCCGATGTAGCCGAATATCAGCGGCACACCGATCTGGATGATTTTGTTGGCAGTGATGCGCAGTCCCATGGCCTCTCCGGCGCGCCCTTCCGGCGAGTAGGCATGCGTCAGGATCATCGACAACGGCTGGCCGCAGCCGAGCCCCAGCCCGAGCAGGAAAGCGATCATGCCAAGAATCCACGGGTTTTCAAAAAACGGAAACAGCAGGTAAATCGCACCGGAAGCAAACAGCGAAAGCGTCAGTATTTTTTCCTCGCCCGCACGTTTGACCAATGCCGGCATGACCATGCGCACCACAAACGCCGCCGCGGCATAGGCGCCGAGGATGATGCCGATGGTGGATGCCGACAGTCCGATCGAGTGGCCATAGATCGGCAGATAAAACGACAGCAGGTCGACGCCTGAAAAAATGATGGCGCCGGTCAGCAGCGTCCTGCGCAGGGGGGCAATCCGCACCAGTTCCAGCAAATCGGTTTTGGCGGGTTTTTGTTTGCGACCTTGCGCCTCAGGCACCATCTGCGGAAACGCAAACAGCGCGAGCACCGGCAAAAACGCCAGCAGTCCGAGGAACAGATAACTGACAGCATATCCGTAATGGTCGATCGAGAATCCGACCAGTACCGGGCCCAGCAGTCCGGAAATCGACTGGCCGAGGCTGAAGGTACTGAGATTGCGCGTCCGCATCCCGACGCCGCCCATGGACGCCGCCAGGTTCTGCACTGCAACCGCGAAAAAAATGAAGGAAATGCCCGTCAGCGCCCGCGATATGTAGAGTGATGCCAGGTCCGGATAAAAATAAGGCACCAGCATCGATATGCCGGAGCCCAGGGATCCAAACAGCATCGGCAGGCGGAATCCGTAACGATCCGATATTTTCCCTGCGTAAACCCCGAGAAAAAGCTGCAGCACCGATGAAACCGCAATCAGGATACCGATCTCCAGTGCATCGGCGCCGAGCGCCAGTGCAAACAACGCCAGCACGACACGGCTGCCGCGCAGGCTGATGCCGTTCAACACATTCAACAACGTGATCAGATAGATGGACATCAGTACCGTCAAAAAAATGAAGGATGCTACGCCCTCATGAGGATCACCACATCAAAAAAATGGGCCGGATGGCCTCTTTTATTTCCTGCAGCCGCTGGTTGATGATCAGGACGCGCTTGAGGCTGCGTGCATTTTGTCGTTACTTGTCGTTACTGTTACCCGGCGGATTGGGAACGACAGTGACGTTTTCGCCGGGTCCGGACCCGTGCGCCGGCTACGGTTGCGGCAGCGGCAGCGGCGAAACCGCGAATGACTGCTTGTGCACGATGCTTCCTTTGATTCAGCGATCATTCAGCAATCATTCAGCGCGAATGCCCGCTTCGGCGATAATTTTCGCCCATTTGGAAATTTCGGTGCGAATGAATTCGGCAAATTGCGCCGGCGTATTGCCTACCGCCTCGAATCCGTGGCCGAGCAGCAACTGTTTCACGTCAGGCTGGTTCAGCACGGCAGACAGATCCTTCTGAAACTTCTCGGTGATCGCCGTCGGCACGCCCGCCGCCGTTACCAGCCCGCCCCACTGCGTGACCTCGAAACCCGGCACCCCAGCCTCAGCCACCGTTTGCATTTCCGGAAACAGCGCCGAACGGGTGGCGGTCGTCACCGCCAGCGGCCGCAACCGGTTGGCCTTGACCTGCGGCAGCACGGAAGGAATGTTCGGGAACATCAGCTGCACCTGCCCGCTGACCAGATCGATGATCGCCGGCGGCTGACCCTTGTAGGCGACATGGACGATGCGTGTTTTCGTCATCGACTTGAATAGCTCGGCCGCCATGTGCGCGGAAGCACCGATGCCCGAAGACGCGTAGTTCAACTCGTCCGGGCGCGCCTTCGCCAGCGCCACCAGCTCGCGCACGCTTCTCACCGGCAGCGAGGGATGCACCACCACCATCAGCGGCGAGGACGACACCAGCGAGATCGGCGCGAAGTCCTTCACCGGATCGAACAGCGGCTTGCGGGTAAGGCTCGGATAAGTGGTGAAGGTCGCCGGCACCAGCACCACCGTGTAACCGTCAGGCGCGGCGCGCGCCGCCAACTCGGTGCCGAGGTTGCCGCCCGCGCCGGGCCGGTTGTCGATGATCACCTGCTGCCCCCAGCGTTCGGCAAGCTTCTGGCCAATCACCCGTGACGAAATATCCGCCGCGCCGCCCGGCGGAAAAGGCACGATCCAGCGCACCGGTTTGGCCGGAAACGACTGCGCAAGTGCAAACATCGGATGCACGCACAGCCCCATCGCCAGCCCCATGATGATCTTGCCTGTTTTTCCGTACATTGGCTCCTCCGGGGATTTATTTAATTATTTGTTTTATGGTTAAATTTTCTTCGACGCCCTAAGCCGCCGCCGCGACCGTCAGCACACCGGGCGGTGGCTCGGCGGCCTCGGTCCCGGGCACCGGACGCAGTTCGCCACGCACCTGGCCATCCTCGTTCCACAACACGATGTTGGCGAGAAACTTTGCGTCGTCGCGTTCCGGAAAATCCAGGCGGAAATGCCCGCCGCGACTTTCTTCGCGCAGCAGCGCCGCCGTCGCGAGCTGGCGCGCGACCTGGATCAGGTTGCGCGTCTCAAGCGACAGGCGCAAACAGTCGAAACGCTCGCGCACCGTTTCACCGTTGACGCCGATGTCCGCAAAACGCGCTTCCAGCTGATCGAGTTTGCGCATCGCCTGCTGCAGACGGTCGGCGCGCCGCACCTGACCGACGGATTCGACCACCAGACGCTGCACTTCGTCGCGCCATGCCTCGGGCGACTCGCCGTCGCCGCGCTGCGACCACTGTTCCAGGGCCGCCACGCCGGCACGCCACTCGCCCATGTCGGCCGTCACCGCCGGGTGCGTTCCGGCCTCCAGCGCCGCTGCCATGCCGGCGCGATAACCGAACACATAGCTGTCGATCAGCGCAGCGCCGCCGAGACGGTTCGCGCCATGGATGCCACCCGCCGCCTCGCCGCCGGCGTAAAGGCCGCTAACCGTGGTACGCCCCCACTCGTCGATGCGCAAGCCGCCGAGATAGGTATGCGGGCAGCTCGTCACCTCGAGGAACTCCCGGCTCATGTCGACGCCGCCGTTCATGAAGGTCTTGATGATGTCGCCGGACGCACCGTGGTTGGCCTCCTCGAAGACATGGCGGATATCGATGCGCACCGCGTTGTTGGCCGTGCCGCGTCCCTCGAATATTTCCATCGCCACCGCGCGGTTGAGCAGCGACCGCGTCGAACGCTCCATGCGCTCCGGGTCGTAGCGCTGCATGAAACGCTCGCCGTCCTTGTTGAGCAGGTAACCGCCCTCGTTGAGAAAACCGCTGGAGTGCGGCGGGTAACCGGCCATCTTCGCCGGTGCCGCGGTGATCATCTGGTAGTCGATGAACTCCATGTCGATCAGCTCGGCACCGGCACGCCAGGCCATCGCATAACCGTCACCGGTGATGGTCGGCGGTGAATCGTTCAGCGCATGCAGCTGCGGCGCGCCACCCGTGGTCAGCACCGTCGAACGCGCATGCACCACCACCGGCGTGCCCTCGCGATAACGGAAGCCCCAGGCACCGACTACGCGGCCTTCGTGCTTCAGCAGATCAACAATCATCACGTGGTCCAGCGGCGCCACGCCGTCGCTTTTGGTTTTTTTCGACAGCGCGTTCATCAGCGGCTTGCCCATCAGCCGCCCGCAATGCACCAGTCGTGCATGGCGGTGCGGAAAAGCACCCATCTTCTGGTCGTAACGGCCGTCGGAGAGCTTGGCGAGCCCCAGCCCCCAGGCATCGAGCTCCAGCGTACGGTCGATAGACTCGGTGCACATCAGCTGCGCGAGTCGCTGGTTGTTGAGGCCGAAGCCGCCACGCAGCGTGTCTTCGAGAAACAGTTCGGGATTGTCGTCCGCGCTGGAATGGCCGATCGCCACCGAATGCCCGCCGCGCGCCATCGACGAACTGCCGGAGGCATAAGTACCCTTGGTCAGCAGCGCAGGCGTGACGCCCGCGCGCAAGGCCCCCACAGCCGCCATCATCCCGGCCACACCGCCGCCGATGATCAATACGTCCGTTGTCAGATGCTGGACGTCGCCCAACTTCACCATGGTGAATCTCCTCCCTGCGTTGCGCTTGCCGAGACTTAGAGCACCCTAACAAAATACTCCCTCGCCCCGCTTGCGGGGAGAGGGTTGGGGTGAGGGGCATCAATGCATTTTGTCAGGTGCTCTTACGCTGCTGCGCTGGCGGCTGTTGTTATTACCCGCCGCCGCTGGCGGAATAGCCGTGATTACAGCTGCAGGTTAAGTGCGCGCTGGCGGGATGGCAAGCAGACCAGCATGTGGCCTCCGGGCAGCGCCCGGCGGTTTTATGCTCTAATGAATTTACCGGTAAAGCACCCCACGGAGGAGACCATGGACACAGTGCAAGCGGCCAAGCTCGACATCCGCAACAGCGGCAAACCCGTCGGCGCGGAAGTGTGCGGCATCGACCTGTCACAGAAACTGGACGACGCCACTTTTGCCGCGATCAAGAACCTGCTCGACCGCAACGGCATGATCTGCCTGCGCGGCCAGTCGCTGACACCGGAACAGCTGATTGCCTTCAGCGCACGCTTCGGCGCCCTCGACAAACACGTGCGCCAGGAATACGCGCTGCCCGGCTACCCGCAGATCCACCTGATCTCCAACGTCAAGGACGGCGAGCGCTCGATCGGCTCCGCCTATGCCGGCGACGACTGGCACACCGACCTCTGCTTCATGCGCAAGCCCGGCCACTACACCTTCCTCTACGCCGTCGAAGTGCCGGTGAAGGACGGCCGCGTGCTCGGCGACACCTGCTTCGCCAGCACCGCACATGCCTATGACACGCTGGACGCGAAGACCCGCGGCTGGCTCGACCAACAGCGCGGCGTATTCCAGTACCACCGCGCCCAGGCCCGCAAACAGCAACAGCGCTCGAAGGATCATGCCCGCCCTACACTGACCGCCGAACAGAAAGCGGCCACGCCCGATGTCTCGCACGACGCCGTGATCACCCATCCGGTCACCGGCCGCAAATGCATCTACGTCAACAAGACCTACACCTTCGGCTTCGAAGGCATGAACGAAGAAGATGCCGCGCCCATCCTCAAGCGCCTGCACGAACACATCACCCGCGACGACGCGGTCTACACCCACCACTGGCAGGCCGGCGACATCATCCTCTGGGACAACTATTCGACGCAGCACATGGCGGTCGGCGACTACGCGCTGCCGCAGCGGCGGCTGATGCATAGGACAGCGATCTGCGGGACGGAGGAGTTGGGTGCGAAGGTACTTGTGGACTGAATCGCACCACCTCAGTAACTATAAAATAATTCAATAAAAACAATTGGTTATCTAATAGACGCCCGCAAAACAGACTCGTTGAATCAACGGCTTGGGATGCGCAGTACTGGCTTTGGTGGCGTTTATATCAACGCTAGCTGACATGCTGCACGCTGAGTTCGAAACAGAATCACTGCAGAATGCCTGTCATGTCATCCATCGTGCCGGAATGTTATCCGGCGTTTTTGTCGTATAAAACTAGTTATGCATTCATGGAAAAGTTAGAGGTGCTACATGGCAAGTACTAAGGATGTAATTCAGCACATTCGAGATGAGGACAACGACGCATACTCCGATGACAGCTTGTTCAACATTAAGCCGTGGGGCGCCGATCTTTCGTTTAGAGAGCTGATCCAGCGATATGAGGATGAGGAGTTAGTAAAGCCTGAGCTTCAGCGAATGTACGTTTGGGATCGCGCTGAAGCATCACGATTTATTGACTCGCTTCTGCTGGGCTTGCCCGTGCCAAGCATTTTCTTGGCTCAGACGCATGACGAGAAGCTTCTCATCATCGACGGCTATCAGCGGATAATGACTGTATATGATTTTGTGCGTGGCGTGTTTTCAAAAGATGCGAAAGGATTTTCCCTTTCTCGTTCCGAGAAAATTCACTCCAGATGGCGCGGGAAAAGATTTGTCGAGTTGAGCGACTCCGAGCAGCGCCGCGTGAGAAACACAACTATTCATGCGATCATTTTCTCGCAGCAACAGCCAAGCGCGGAAGACACCAGCCTGTTTCAGGTGTTTGAGCGGATCAATACGTCTGGAAGAACGCTTCTTCCTCAGGAAATACGAAATTGCGTAGCTCAAGGAAGCCTTAACTCCTTGCTTTTTACGCTCAATGAATATGGGGCATGGAGAGAGCTCTTTGGTTTGGGCGAACCAGATTCGCGAATGCGTGATATGGAGTACATATTAAGGTTTTTCGCTCTAACGTCGAATGCATACCGCATCGATACGCGAGAGAAGATATCGCTCAGAAGATTCCTTGATGTTTACATGAAGGCCAATGCTGACTTGGCTCAAGATCAGCTAACCGAGCTTCGCGGGAGATTTGTAGCGGCGATCGACTTGGTTAAAGCCTCCTTTGGGCAAGGTGCGTTCCACAACATTTCACCAACCGACGCAGAGAAATTTGTTCCGAAATTCAGTCCAACTATATTTGACTCAACAATTATTGCGGCGGATTACGTTAATAGAGTTGGTGGCAGTCATCTGCCAGCGAATATGCATGAGGCACGCAGAGCACTGCTACTAGATCCCGCATACAAGTCGGCTATAAGCCAAGAAACGATGAAAAGAGACAGCATAAATACGCGTGTCTCTTTGGTTTGCCGTCACTTGTTTGGGGTGGAGTATGAACAACAGTGACGTTGCAAATGTAATAGCGCAATGTGATGCGGAGATAGCGCACATTCAAACCATAATTGCAGCTACCGGTGCTACGGGCCTCGTTGTTCCCTACCTTACAAAGTACGCTGTCGTCAGAACATGTGGGTGCATTGAAACTTCATTCAAGTCTGTAATTGCTGATTATTGCTCGCATAGAAGCAAGAAGCAGGTAAAGAGGTTCATTGACAGACGTATCCGTGAAGGGTCAGCGAATCCAACAATCAAAAACATGCATAACTTCCTGTTGGATTTTGACAAGTCTTGGCAGTTGGCATTCAAGACCAATCTCGGCGCTGAACCAAATAACCAGCAGTTACTTACCTCGTTACAGTCATTGGTTGATGCGCGCAATGATTTTTCACATGGCGGAAACCCCACAGTCTCCTTGGCCGATGTTGTCTCCTATTACACGCATGCAAAAAGAATCATCGAAATAATGGATGCTGTTGTGGCGTGAATGCATAACCATTCGCCGCAGGTGCGACGACCTTGACGGGCCGCGGCCTGAGCTCAAACGTTAAGCAAGGAAAATATATGAGCGATTGGGACTTTCTGCACGATATGCAAAATGACGGCTATAGCCCAGAGCAAATAGCTGATGCCGCTGCTTGTGGATATAACCCTTGGGAGTGGGGGCCTGTACACGAGAAAGAATTGCCGACGTTGTGCCCACAGGATGATCCTGAGCTGGTTATGATTTTCGAGAGCCTGGTCAAGAATGCAATGTCTTACCACGAACTCACAGGGCGCTACCTGCAAATTTGGGGCGAGCTAGGCGAGTTATATGCTGAAATAAAATATGGCATTAAGCGCCACAAACCACATACCAGAGGTTCAGATGGCAAATTTGGAAATGACTTTGTAGAAATAAAAACCATCTCCCCAGAAAAAAATGGGGGGCAAGTTCAAGTCAAACGCGCCGGAAATTTCAATAAGCTATTAGTAATCAAAATCAGCGAGAAGTTTGAGTTTGAGGGTCGCATCATTGAACGTAAGCGTCTATCAAAGAGCGAAGGAACATATGCGAGGGTGTCTTGGTCGACTCTCACCCCCACAAAGGAGGAGCCTCAAACATGAACTGTACGCCTAACAAACGCTTCGAGTGGGACCGAGTGGGACGCTCCGCCGGAAAGCCGGCTCCGCGCCCCTCAAGCTGCACGTTAAGACAAAAAAAGGGGCCTCTCGGCCCCTTTTCCTTTCCCGCAGCTTGCTGACGATTAAGCCGCCTGCTGCCCCTTCAACAACAGATCCACCACCTGCGGCGTAATTTCCGCCGCACGCTGGTCCATCTGCTCCGGCGTCAGGTTGGCAATCGGATGCGGCAGCACCAGGAATTTAAAATCCGGCACGCCCCAGGTCCTTGCCATCGCCTTGCCCGTCACCGTGAACACATGCGTCACGATCGACGCCGACGGAACTCCTTGCTGCTCAAATACTATGCTGTCGAGCACACTGCCCGAGCTGCATGACCCTCAATCGCCGACGCCTGCGACGATGATGTCGCAGTTGGCTTTGTATTCTTCGATCATTTCCGGGCTGGGTGCCGAGCCGGAGCTTTTCTTTTTGCGGATCACATGCGTTTTCGCGCCGTGTTCACGCTCGAGGATGCCGGCGACGCGCAGCAGGATCTGGTCGGAGTTGTGTTTGGTGTTGTCGACCAGGCCGATGCGCAGGCCCTTCAGCGACTTCGGTCGCGCCGCATAGGAAATCGTGCGGCCTTTCACTTCAGTGGTTGGATCGTAGATTTGCAATGACATCGCTCACTCCTTCGGTTGTTAAAAATAACAACAAAATCAAACACTTACTATATACGTCATTCCGGACGTGCATCGCACGATCCGGAATCCAGTGGTCTCGCTGGCTCTGTTGCTGGATTCCGGCGTTCGCCGGAATGACGGGGTATCGGGGACTTTCTCTGTGGTCTCTGTGCACCCCTCAAGGGGGTATTGTGAAGAATCCTCTGCGGCAATAAGGTTTTCAGTACTTTTTAATTTCCCGCGTCACGCTCTGCGAACCGTTTTTGCCACCCCAGCCGGGAATATAGGCTGACTGCACACCGGCACGACCTCCGGCAGCGATCACCAATAAATCCTGCGGCGTTTCGACCAGCGAAAAAAAAGTCTTTTCGGTTTCGGCGGTAATCGGGCCCGGGCGGATGTTCGCGCGCTGCAGGTCGGCCATTTTCGACTGGGTGTTTTCGAACACGTACTTCTGCACGTCTTCGCGCGACCAGCCGCCCTTTTTCATGATCTCCTGATGTTCGCCGGCAAACACCATCGCGTACTGCGGTTGGCGGTTGGTGCTGGCGGAGATACGCATCTGCGCACAGGCTGTGGTCAGCACGCCTTCGGGTGTGGCGCTGAGGCCGTTCGAATACTGGTGTGGTGCGTAGGCAGCGAAGATCGTCACGGCATTCTGCTCGGGACGGAAACCGCGCGTGGTGTGGAACGCCGGCCACGGGCTGTCCTGCTCGTTCTCGGCAATGCAGAAGGTGTATTTGCCGGCGTGTCCCAGGCTGCTGCGGTCCAGGATGCCGGGCGTGGTGCCGATCACGTTTTGCATCATCAGGCGGATGGCGCGGCCGATGGTGGCATTGGCGCGCCAGCCCTGACCGAACAGGTTGTCGCCGTTGTTGATATCGAGCTGTTTGGCGATCGGGCCGTTGACCAGCATGAACACCGCCGCACCGCCGGTGCTGGTGGCCGGACCGTGATAACCGTATTTGGCATCGGCCAGCGCTTCAACCGTGGCCGCAATCACCGGCATGTATTCCGGTTTGCAGCCGGCCATCACCGCGTTGATCGCGACTTTCTCCGCGGTCACCGAGACCTGGCGGTTTTCGATGAACGCGAGCTGGTGTTCAGGCTTGAGGTTCGCCGCTTCGAGCATCGCGGTGATGCGCTCCGCGGTCGGCGGAATTACCGGCAGGCCGTCGGTCCAGCCATTGGCATAGCAAAGGTCGATGGCACTGCCGAGGTCTTCGACGGTGTGCGTTCTTGATTTCAGTGCGAGCATGCTGCTCCTCCGGGTGATTCCGGTCTTGTCCCCCAAAGGGACTTCCTTCGGGGCGTGCCGGGAATGATGTGGATCAGTCTAACCCAATCCCGAAGCGCCGCTCCCTGCTGTTCCAGATGGTGATGCCTCGCCATGGCCGTCGCGCCGTTGTGACCGTCCGGGGCCGACTGTTCAAGTCTGGTAAGGTGATGACCGCAGATCACCATCAAGCACAGCCATGACCGAAATCTTTTTCCTGATCCTGTTTGTCGCACTCGGCTGGTTGTGGTGGGACAGCATGCAGGCGCGTGAAGCTGCGGTCGCCGCGGCACGCGCCGCCTGCGACGCCGAGGGCCTGCTGTTCCTTGATGACACGGTCGGCATTGCCAGCCTCAAACCGGCGCGCAATGCCGACGGCCGGCTGCTGCTGCAACGGGCCTACGATTTCGAATTCAGCGATACCGGCGACAACCGCGTCAAAGGCAGTGTGGTGATGCTCGGGCGCCGGGTCATGCTGCTGAATCTGCTGCCCCGTACCCTGGCCACGATCACCACGCTGCACTGAGCCACACTTCTCCGGGGCGCCCCGCCATAGTGCATCTGCACCGGCGCCGTGCACTATTGGTCTGGAACAACTTATGCTTGGGTTAAGGCAGCCATTTCGACAGGAGGCTGACCATGCTCGACCGAACCGTCACCAAGTTTTCACACGTCAAACCCGGAGATACCGATTTCCGGTCTGACGGACTGCGGGATTTTTTCATTTACCGTGATCTCGGCGTCGCCGATGCCACCGCCGGCAAGGTCATCGCCCAGATGGTACGGGCCAACAAGGCGCCCGAAAAGGGTACCGGCTGGCACCGTCATGAGGCGCAATTTCATATCGTCATCATGACCAGGGGCTGGGCCAAGTTCATGTATGAGGACAAGGAAACCCTGGTCAGCGCCGGCGACTGCGTGCACCAGCGTCCGGGCATCGTGCACTACCTGTTCGATTACTCGCCGGACATGGAATACCTGGAAATCGTCGGCCCGGCGGATTTCAAGACCATCGACATGCCGGCGCCAGCTGCGGTACCTGCACCCAAGCCCTGGAAGTAATCAGCCTCGAAGCCGGAATCTGAGGAGCGTGACTCCTCAGAACTCCATATCGAGTTCTTCGATGTCGTCGTGTTCGAGCTTGGCGGCGGCTATCCACTCCGCCATTTCCGCCATACCCATGATCGTGTCACCGTAAGCGGCACATTCCTTGTCCAGCGTAACGTGGTAAGTGCGGAAACGCGTCACTACCGGCGCATACATCGCGTCCGCCAGGCAGCGCTTTTTGCCGAACAGGAAGGGGCCGCCGTACTCGTCCAGACATTCGTGCCAGATCGCGGTGATGCGCTCGATGTCGCCGCGCGCCTTGGACCACACCTTGTAGTTCGGGAAATCCCCCTTCAGGTTCATCGGCAGCGCCGCACGCAGGCTGCTGAAACCGGAATGCATTTCGCCGGATACCGCACGGCAATGCGCACGGGCCGCGCGGGTCGCCGGCAGCAAGCCGCTTTTGGGTTTGATTTCATTGAGATATTCGGCGATCGCCAAGGTGTCCCAAACCTTGATGCCGGCATGGGTCAGACAGGGCACGAGGATCGACGGCGAGATCAGCAGCAGTTCACGCCGGGCATCGGCATCGTCGGGAGAAACCACCACTTCCTTGAACTCCAGGCCGGCAAAACGCGCCAGCAGCCAGCCGCGCAGCGACCACGACGAGTAATTTTTGCTGCTGATGCTCAAGGTGGCTTGCGCCATGATGCCCAACCTCCATGCAAAGGCACACCCGGATGCACCCATAGGGTGCCTTCCTGCGTACACGGGGATAATCTTTAGCACGAGTCATGCCATGCAAAAATTCCCACTGGCGCAGATATTGCGTAAGAATACCGGCAAACCGGGCGGCCGGAACCAAGGATCGAATGACCCATGATCTACAGTGCCTACCAGACGCAGGAATACGTACTGAACCCGATGCGGGAAGCCGCGATGATGGCGGCACCGATGTTCCTCGGTTACGGCGCCATTGCCGGCGGATTCCAGCCGCTGCGCCGCATGGCTGCAGTCTGTGAAGTCTTCACACTCGCCCGACTGACCCACAAACGCCCGGCGTTCGGCATCGAATCCATCATCTCCGGCAACCGGGAACTGGCGGTCACCGAAGAAGTTGTCCACGCCACGCCGTTCGCGACCCTGCTCCGCTTTCGCAAGGACACACCGGTACCGCAGCCGCGGGTGCTGATCGTCGCGCCGATGTCCGGACATTTTGCAACGCTGCTGCGTGAAACCGCGCGCACCATGCTGCGCGACCATGACGTTTACATCACCGACTGGCACAACGCGCGCGATGTGCCGATGGAAGCCGGCCGCTTCGGCATCGACGAATACATCGACCACATCATCGATTTCCTCAACGTGATGGGGCCGGGATCGCACCTGGTCTCGATCTGCCAGCCCTGTGTCGAAGCGCTTGCGGCAGTGGCGGTGATGTCCGAGGACAAACACCCGGCAACACCGGCCAGCCTGACGCTGATGGCGGGGCCGATCGACTGCCGCATCAATCCGACCGGGGTCAACGAACTGGCCGCCAGCAAGCCCATCGACTGGTTCGAGCACAACCTGATTGAACATGTGCCGGTGCAATATGCCGGCGGGCGGCGGCGGGTCTATCCCGGCTTCGTGCAGCTCTCCGCCTTCCTCAACATGAATCTGCAACGCCACATCAAGTCGTTCAAGGACTACTACCAGCAGATCGTTGACGGCGACCATGAAAAAGCTGCCGCAACGCGGCGTTTCTACGAAGAATATTTTGCGGTGTCGGATCTGCACGCCGATTTCTACCTGGAAACCGTAAAACTGGTATTCCAGGAACACGCGCTGGCGCTGGGCAAGCTGGCCTACCGTGGCCGCGTCATCAACCCGAAGACCATCCGCCGCACCGCGCTGCTGACGGTCGAAGGTGAACGCGATGACATCTGCGCGCTGGGCCAGACGCTGGCGGCGCAGGATCTGTGTTCACGGCTGCCGCAATATCTGCGCACCCACTATGTGCAGGCGGGTGTCGGTCACTACGGCGTATTCAGCGGCAAGCGCTGGGAGCGGCAGGTGTATCCGACGGTGCGGGACGTCATCTACTCGTCAGAATAGCTAGGACGAGCCGCTTGAGGCTCGCGGCACACTGAATCCCCGCCATATCCTGTCATTCCGGCGAAAGCCGGAATCCAGAACGGTAATCACAAATATGAAGTTGGTTACTGGACCCCGGCTTTCGCCGGGGTGACGAATATTTTTTGGTAACTATTGTGCCGTCCACCCGCCGTCAATCGCCTGCAACGTGCCGGTAATCGACGCCGCATCATCGCTCGCCAGGAAACACGCCAGCGCCGCCACCTGCTCCACGGTCACAAATTTTTTGGTCGGCTGCGCCGCGAGCAGCACATCACTCACCACCTGCGCTTCGGTGATGCCGCGCGCCCTCGCGGTATCCGGAATCTGCTTTTCCACCAGCGGCGTCAGCACGTAACCCGGGCAGATCGCGTTGCAGGTGATGCCGAAGGTCGCGGTTTCCAGCGCAACGGTTTTGGTCAGGCCGGCAACGCCGTGCTTGGCCGCGACATAGGCAGACTTGAAGGGAGAGGCCACCAGCGCGTGCGCCGACGCGATGTTGATGATGCGCCCCCACTTTTTCTGCTTCATGCCCGGCACCGTGTGGCGGATGGTATGGAACAGTGCCACCAGGTTGATGGCGATGATGGCATCCCATTTTTCCGGGGGAAAATCCTCAATGGGTGAGACAAACTGGATGCCGGCATTGTTGACCAGGATATCCACCGTGCCGAAAGCGGCCGTGGCCTTGACGATCATCGCAGCGATGGCCGCGGGTTTGCTCATGTCGGCGCCGTCATAAAGCACCGTAACGCCGTGCTCGCGCGCAATGCGGCTGCGCAGGGCTTCAATCTCGGTGCCGTTGCCGAGACCATTGAGCATGATGTTGACGCCGCGCGCGGCCAAAGCCTCGGCCACGCCCAGCCCGATGCTGCTGGTGGATCCGGTGACGACAGCGCTTTTACCTTTCAGCATGACGATCCCTCCAATGGACGCGGACAGGTCAATAAATACGCAAAGCTACGCAAAATACGGGCCAGCCGCCAGCGACCGGAAACAAAAAGGCCGGCAGGCCGCTCCGTTATGGGAGCCGCCTGCCGGCCGGAGCCACAGCCTTCACTCAGAGCTTGCGCAATTCGGCCAGCAGTTCGTCGCTGGTCGGAATGGTGCCCTGCGGATAGACCTTGGCGTAACGCACCACGCCTTTGGCATCAATCACGTAGGCCGCGCGTTTGTCCATGCCGCGCTCATCGTTGAAAATGCCAAAGGCCTTGCCAACCGCGCCATGCGGCCAGTAGTCGGACAGCAGCGGAAACGGCACCCCGCCGAGATGGTCAGACCAGGCCTTGAGGGACGGCAGCGGATCAGCGCTGAGTTGCAGGATTTCACAGTTCAGCTTCTTGAATTCTTCGTAGTTCGCACGGAACCCGTTGACTTGGTTCGTTCATCCGCCGGTGAAGGCAAAGGGCATGAACGCAACCACGATCGGCCGTCCCTTGAAACCGGACAACGCGACCTTCTGGTCAGAATTGTGCGCGGCCAGAGCAAAATCCGGCGCGGCGCTGCCTGCTTGAATTTCCATGGAGGTTCTCCTGATGATTGTTGAACTGCGGCAACAGGATATCACCGCGCCGCACAAACCGGTCAGGCGTGTCGCGCGTCCAGTTGCAGCATGACTGCCGATGCCGCCAGCAAAGCCCCGGCCAGCAGCAGGCCGCTGGAAAAACCAAAACCCGCGGCCAGCAAAGCGCTCGCCGCCAGCGGGCCGAGAATCTGCCCCAGGGCAAAGGACGCGGTCATCGCCGCAGTCAGCGGCACAACATGGACACCCGCCACTGCACGCGCCTCCTGGATGCTCAGCATGGTGATCACCATGAACGTGCCGCCGACACACAGCGCGGCAACCATGATCGCCGCCAGGCCGCTGCAGAACGCCGGCAACACCACACCCACGGCCATCACCAGATGGCAGGCCGCCCACACGCGGCGCGGTGCATGGCCGCGCAACAGCCCCGCCGCAAAAATCGTCGAGATCATCGCCGCAGCGCCGAACACCGGCCATGCCCAGCCGAAAATTGCCGGATCGCGGATGATCCCGCGCGCCATCGCCGGCAGGAAAGTCGCCGGGATGATGTAGCCAAATCCTGCAACGCCGAAACAGAAAATCAGCAATGTCGCGTCACGGCTCCACGGTACGCGGCCGGCGGGCGCACGCAGCGCTTGGGATTGCACGGCACCGCGACCGCTGCGGTAGGTGGGCCATACCGCCGCAGTGGCCGCCAGTGCCAGCGCGCCCATGACAATCCATACCGTCGCTGAATGCACAGACCATTGCATCAACACGACACAGAATATGCCGACCACCATCGTGCCGGCCCCGACACCGGCAAAAATCAGGCTGCTCAATACCGGCCGCTGCAGCGCCGCCAGCCGGTCAAGGCACCAGGAAAACGCAAAAATCGCAATCCACGCATTGGCAATACCCGCAACCAGCCGCAGTACCAGCCACAACAGATAGTGATCGACCACGCCCATGGCCAGCGTGGCCGCACCGATCAGCAGCATGCTGCCGAGTACAGCCTTGTCGTCGCGCACGCGTAACCGCATCGCAAACAATGAACCGAGCAGGTAACCCAGATAGTTGGCCGAAGCCAGCCAGCCGCCGGCAACGATGCTGAGGCCGGCATCGTCCTGCATCATCGGCAGGATCGGCGTGAATGCAAAACGGCCGATGCCCATGGCCACCGCCAGCGCCAGCGCGCCGGCGAGTGCTATGCGTAAAGCAGAAACCTGTGCCATGGAGCCCGGAATATAACTGATCTGGCGAAATGTCAATTAATTCAATAAAAACAACAAGTTATGATATAACCATGGCATGATGCAATTAACTGACACGATTGTACTGGCGGCCATGCTGGTAACTTCCGCGCCAGTCACGTAAAAAGCACTCCCTGCAATCCACTGAAACCACCATGGCATCAGCACCCGCAATGATCGAACCCGGCCGTTACCGCCACTACAAAGGCAATGAATACGAAGTGATCGGCATCGCCAGCCATTCGGAAACACTGGAGCCGATGGTGGTCTATCGCAAACTTTACGACGACGGCGGCATGTGGGTGCGACCGGCAGCGATGTTCGCCGAAGACGTCGTCATCAACGGCAGAACCCAGCCGCGTTTCACGCGGCTGTAACAGGTCACACAACATGAGCATCAACTGGTTCCCCGGCCACATGGCCGTCGCGGTCAAAAAAATCCAGGACGCGATGGCCGATCACGACGTGGTGATCGAAATCCTCGACGCGCGCTGCCCGATGGCCAGCGCCAATCCGCTGATCGAATCGCTGCGCCTCCACCGCCAGCGACCGTGCCTGAAGGTGCTGAACAAAATGGACGTGGCGGATGCGGCGGTTACGCCGCAGTGGCTGTCATTGTTCAACGCTCAGAAAAATGTGCATGCGATTGCACTGTCGGCGAAAAAACCGGGCGATGCCCAAAAAATCGTCGCCGCCGCGAAAAAACTGGCGCCGCACCGCAACGACAATTTCAAACCGCTGCGCATGCTGGTCATGGGCGTTCCCAACGTCGGCAAATCGACGCTGATCAATGCGCTGCTCAAACAGCGCAAGGCCAAGGTCGGCGATGAACCGGCAGTGACCAAGGCGCTGGCGCGTTACGACCTGTCACCTACGGTCAGCCTCACCGACTCGCCGGGACTGATGTGGCCGAAAATTGAACACCCGGACGACGGCCTGATGCTCGCCGCCAGCCACATCATCGGCAGCAAGGCCTATATCGAATCCGAAGTCGCAATCCGTCTGGCGGAAATCCTGCTGGAACGCTACCCCAAAGCGCTGGCGGTGCGTTACGGCCTGGCGGGTGATGGCCAATCGCTGGATGGTGTCGGCGTGATTGAAGCGGTTGCCGCCAAGCGTGGCTTCAAGCTCAAGGGCGGGGATTTTGATTTCGACAAGGCCGCGCTGGCGCTGCTGGGGGATTACCGCAGTGGCGCGCTGGGAAAAGTAAGCCTGGAGACGCCGGCATCACGAACTGCCAGGCTGCCGGCCAGCGGCAAGAACAAGGATGCGATCGAGGATGCGACAGACGCGGAATAAACCGCATGTCCAGCCGCCCGATGCAGAGCGAAGCGCGTATAGTGGATCGATACGCAAAATGCGCGTTTAAGGACACATCATGACCGACCCGGACTACATCGCCGCCTATCAAAAAATCGCCAGCAAATACGAGAACAACCAGTCCACGATGGAAGACTATCTGGAAGCAATGAAAAAGCTGAAAGAGAAGTACCTGAAGGACAACACCGCCGGCGTGTTGCCAGTCGTACCCTGACCCCAGGGCCGCAGGCCCTATTTCTGTAAACCCAGATCTCCAAGTATGGCTTGGTGCGCCGCGAGTTGCTGTTCCAGAAACGCCTTGGTATCACGGTTATTCAGGTACTCGTCAATCCAGTAGTTGCGCTCCAGCGCCGTCTTCCATTCTGGCATGGTCGCGAGTTTCGCAAACACACCTTCCCAGTAACTGATTTGTCCCGTGCTCATGCCCTGCGGGCCGACCACAACGCGCCAGGCCGTGTAGGAGGCCTCGATGCCCTGTTCCCGCCAGGTTGGTATCCCTGCGAGGGAGCCCGACAACCGCTGCGGGGAAGTAACAGCAATCGCGCGCACCCGGCCTGATTGCAGTTGCGACACCGCAGCTGGTGCCGCAACAGGCACCACGTCAACATGTCCGCCGAGCAAATCCGATACGGCATTGGCGCCTGATTTGTACACCACGTTCAGCGTGTTTTTGACATCGACGCCGCCAGCCTTCAATGCGGAAGCGAGTGCGATGTGATTGGCACCGCCCAGCGCGGTAGCAATCCCTAGAGACAGGCTCTGTGGATCCCGGCGCAGGCGCGCCATCAGATCCCGCGCATCTTTCAACGGCGAATCCGCCTTGACGATCACAACCACATTGTCCGAATACAGTCTGGAGATCGGCGTCAGGTCTCGGTAATCGATCTTGCCGATGCCCATCAGCCGGTTGGTGACGATGCCCGGTGACGACAGTGAAATGTAATTTCCGTTGCCGGCGTACTGGTTCAAGTACTGGTATGCGACGGTGCCGCCGGCACCGGGTTTGTTGATGACCACGCTGCCGGCAGACAGTAGTTGCCCCTGATCAAAAAGACTTTTGATCATCCGGCCCGCCGTGTCAAGGCCAGCCCCGGCGCCCGACGGAATCACTATTTCCACAGCATTGGCCGTCGGTTTCCAGTCTGCACCATTAGCTACTGCAGCCGCCATCAGCGCACTCGCACAAACCGTACGGACGAAGGCCTGAGCAAGCGCCGCCGGCGTTACTTTAAATTTCAGCTGCATGGTGTTCTCCTCCAGTACGCCCGTGATCCGGGTTTTTTTTGTGAACTGGTTGCTTACCGTATTACTGCATATCAGCCGCTGCCAATCGTATGGCGAATCCGCCGCGGTACCAGATTGTTCACGGCGAAGTGCTTTTCCAGCGTGTCCTGGCTTTGCAGTGTCCGCGCATGCAACTCAAACAGCAGTTCGCCTGCTGCGGTCTGCCCCCAGAACCAGTCCTGGATGCTTTCCACGGTGTGCACACCTGGTTGAGCCATCACGGATTCCGAGTAAAACGTTTTCAGTTCATCACAGGCAAGGCGCAACGCGTCGATAGGCAGGATATCGTCGCGAAATGCCGGTGCCGGTCTGCCCGCCGCCCAGGCTGCGATGAATGCCGCCGACTCTTCGAACGAAACACCGGCAACACCGGTAGCAGTCCGACCACGCTGCTGCACGGCAAGATCATGCCAGGCCCGCAACTGGGAAAGTTCTGCTTCCACCTTCTGCAGCAGCGTAGCGTTGACCATGTCAGTCGCAAAACTGATCGGGCAGGCCATGCCTTCCTGGCCCTCTTCGACATTGATGGCTGGAGCCTCTTCCGGATAATCCTCAAGCACCGGCCCCGAAGGCAGCTCCAGAAGACTGAGTGCTGCCTTGACTACCCGACGCTGAAATGCCGGCTCGTTCGGCACCCCAAGCGGCCGCCCGAGCACAAAAGGCACCCACAGCGAACGCGGCGGACGGATGGCCTCGGCATGTTCACGCACCAGACTGATGTTGACGGTGGCGATGCCCTCTTCTTCGATATACAGGGATAGTGCGCAGACTGCGCACGTGCAGTTGGGTCAAACCGGCGTCAGCAGAACCGCATCGACCTTGTCTTTCTTCAGCAGCCCAGCGACCTCACGGGCCTTGGCTTCCATGCGGGTCACCGGCGACCCCGCGCCCATGAATGAATAATGGAAGTCGGCCACAGATCCGATGAAACCTTCGACCGCCAGTTCGTGCAGGCGATCGATCGGGAAAGCGACATTAAGGTCCTGCTGAAAACCGCTGCGGTCGAAATTCGTCGATAACTGGCTCATTACGATATCCGCGCTGCCCGCACCGCCCGGCAGTACGCGGTAGTCGCAGCGCGCGTTGCCCTGCCCGAACGGACGGTCACTGCGCAAATGCAGTCCGGCCGTGGTCACAATAGCAACCCGCCGCTGCGACAGCTCTGGCCCGGAAGCCCAAGCCTTGATGCCGAACCGGGGCAGGTTCGGAATCTTTTCCAGCATGTGTGCACGCTCCCATTCCGGGAGATCGGCAAGCCTCACCATCAGTTACTCCTCCTCGCCTGCAGCGCGGTCTCAGCCAGTTCGCCGGCCGCGCGGATGTTGTTTTTTCAGGCTGCCTGCGGCTTCACACCTTTGATCTGCGTACGGAAAAGCAACCGGCGCTCGTTGGCATCAAACGCCGTGCGCTTGTGCATCACACAGCGGTTGTCCCAGATCAGCAGGTCGCCAACTTTCCATTTCTGGAACCAGCCGAGATCCTCCTGTGAAGCATGCGCCCACAGACGGTTAAGCAGCGCTTCGCTGTCTTCCAGGCTCATGCCCACCACATAACCGAAGGGCCGGCGGCCGAGGAACAGCGCCTTGCGGCCGGTCACCGGATGACGCACGACTATCGGATGTACCGCGCCCGGCGCGTCGCGCGGATCAGTGACGTCCTTGAAACCCGCGCGCAGTTCACCAGCGCTGTTGCGGCTGGCATCGTGCTTGATGGATTTGCCTTCGATCGCGGCCTTGAGGTCAGCCGGCAGGGTTTCGTAGGCGTGGTACATGTTGAGGAAACCGGTTTCGCCGCCGGCTTTGGTGACTTCGACGCCGTAGAGCAAGGCGCCCGACGGCGTGATGTCGTTGTATGACATGTCGGTATGCCACACCGCCTCACCGTAACCGAGGCTGCCGATGGATTGGCCGTCGACCTTGATATTGGACATCACCGCCATGTCGGGAAAGCCCTCGACCCAGGGCTTGCCACGGGTGTTGATCGGCGCCTTGTCGAGTTCACCGAACATGCGGCTGAAAGTCTGCAGTTGTTCCTTGGTCATGTTCTGGCCGCGGAAACGCAGCACCTGATGCTGCATCCACGCGTCATGGATCTGCGCGAACTGGGCATCGGTAATCGGCTGCGTCAGGTCGATGCCGGCGATGTCGGCACCGATGTGTTTGGTGATGGGTGTCACGGTGATGCCGGATTGGGTAGCGGGTTTTGCAGAATGGGCAGCGGCAGTTGCGGACATGGGTGATCCTCCTCTGGGGTATGACTGGTCGTCGAGCGTGTGCCGGGATTATACGCGCAGATTATTAATAATCAATAATTATTCCTTTTACCCGGCCCGGACGGTATACTGCCGCCGTTACTCTGCGGCTTTATGCCATTGAATACATGAAGAAAACATGTCGCCTCCCGCCATTGAGCTGACCCAGACCCTGCCGGAAAAAGTCGCCGCGACACTGGCCGAACGCATAGTCGATGGCAGCTACCCGCCGGGTTCGCGGCTGATTGAAGCACTGCTGTCCAGGGAATTCGGCTTGAGCCACGGCCCGATCCGCGACGCGCTGCGTTCGCTGCAGCACGCGGGGCTGGTCACCATCCTGCCCTATCGCGGCGCCGTGGTCACCGATGTCACGGTGCGTGAAATCAAGGAGCTCTATCAGGTCCGTGCCGCGCTGGTCGGATTGCGCGCGCGCTGGATCGCCGAAGACCCGCAGCGCGAAGCACTGGTCGCCAAGGTCAAGGCGCCGATTGCACTCATGCAGCAGCTCGCCGGCAGGGACCGCGCCGAATACACGCGGGTGGCGTTGCTGGTCAACCGCACGCTGACCGAAAGCCTGTCCAATCACTGGCTGCGCTCGACGCTGGCTTCACTGATGCTGCAGACCAGCCGTTACACGCGGCTCGCACTGGCCTCGGCTGCGCACCAGCGGTTTTCAGCAAAACAATGGCAGGCTTTGCTTGAGGCTATCGAGTCCGGCAACGGGGATGTCGCCGAAAAAATCGCCGCCACACTGTCACAGGCAACGCGGGACGAAGCCATCAGATTCCTCGAAAAAAACCCGGCAGGCGCAGCGCCGCGCACCCGCAACAAACCGGCGGCCTGACGCAGCTCGTCAGCGTACGCGCCAGAAGCGTTCCATTTCAAGGTAAGTGAATGACGCCGACCAGCCGATCAGCAGCAGGCCGATCAGGCTTTCCGTGCCGGCGAGCAGGCGAATAGGCCCAATCGGCAGGACATCGCCGAAACCCACGGTGGAATACGTCATCGCCGAAAAATAGACTGAATCCAGCAATCCGAGTGCACCCGATCCAGGCAGCACGCTGACGATATGGCCACAGGCCGGCCATTGCAGCAGCAACCACAGCACAACCCCGAAAATCCAGATTTCGATGACATGCAGTGCGAGCACCGAGAGGATGGCGTACAGCACCTTGACGTGCTGGGTGCCGCCGATCCTGGGCAGATTTCTCGACGCAAACCACAGCCCTTCGTAATGCACCAGTACCGACAGCGTTACCGCCGTCAGCGTCGAAAAGACCACCGTCGCATTAACCAACCAGTTGTCGTACATGAGAATTACCGCCCCCTTGCGGCCTGCGGGATCGCCGACAAGGGCAGCATACAGGTGCCGTCGGCAGATTTACCAGCGCAGCAGTCGTGGCCCGATCACCGCACCCAGTGCCGCCGGGATCAGCATACCGAGCAGGTACCAGATGCCGATGAACGGCGCCGCCAGTTCCGGACAGTGCAGCGCATAAAGGGTTGCGCCCGTCGCGCCCGCCAGCAAACCGGCTGCCGCGCCCGCCAGCACGGGACGCACCGGCGCCAGCGATTTCATGACCCACAGCAGCACCACGAACGCCGGCATCGACAGCAGCGTGATATTGAACGGGCAAGACGCCCAGGTTTCGCCCCAGATCAGCATGCCGCGGTCTTCCGGCGCGGCGCGCAGCAGGGCAATGATTGCCAGCAACCAGATCGCCAGCACCGGCGCAGCCACCACTGACCCGGCACGACCGATGGCCACGCCGGGACGCGACAGGCGCATCGCGGCCAGCAACGCCGCCGCGGCCAGCGTCAGCGGAAACAGCAGCTTCACCCAGAACATCGGCAGGCGCACGGCATCGGCGATGTCCGGCCGCACACCAAGCAGCGTCGCCATCAGCAGCGCGGCACCGAGCAGGCCGGCGCCCAGCGCCAGCGCATAACGCTGCCGCCAGACCTGAGGCGCAACAGCGCCCGCGTCGCTCGCCAGCATCGTGATCAGCTCATCCGTTTTCATCCGTACTCCTTATCAGCAGCGCCAGTGCCTTCAGTCCGCGATGCACGCCGACCTTGACCGCCGCTTCCGACATGCCGGTGGCACGCGCGGCCTCGGCCACAGACAGTCCTTCCAGCTTCATGTGCACGATCGGCAGGCGTTGCCGGTCGGGCAGTTGTTCCAGCAGCTTGCCGAGGTCACGCCGGGCATCGACTGCGTCATGATCGGAAATCGCAAACACCGCCAGTTCATCATCCAGCGGATCGTTCAGCATCTCGCGCCCCGCGCGCCGCCGCATCAGATCCACCAGCTTGTAGCGTGCAATGGCATGGATCCACGCCGTCAGCGGCTGGGCGGAATCGTAGGTATGGCGCTGGTTGTGCACGGCGAGCAGAGTCTCCTGTACCAAATCTTCCACATCATCCGGCAGCCGGGCGAGACGCCCGCGCAGGAATCCCCGCAGGTGCGCACTCAGCTCCCGCAGAAACCCGTGGTAGGCCGCGGCATCGCCGGCCATGCCGCGGATCAGCAGGTCCCTGAGTCGTGTTTCGCTGGCGCTCACGCGGCCTTGTCTTTCTATTCGTTGGAAACGTGGATTTGGTTACAGACAGACACACAAAGATTTACCGGACGCATTTTGCCCGACCCTGTAACCAATCGCCAAGCAATGACGAACTACACTGCAGACCGCGCAAATGCACGGTTGCCTACCCAAACATCATCAAAGGAGCTTTGCACATGAACTCGAAATCCATCGCCATCACCGCCGTCACCCTCGCAGCCCTCATTTCCGGCGCCGCCATGGCCCAGAACAAGGATGCGGCCATGAAAGGCGACAAGGAAAAATGCTACGGCGTGTCGATGGCCGGCAAAAACGACTGCGCCGCGGGTCCGGGCACCACCTGCGCCGGCACCTCCAAAACCGACTATGACGCCAAAGCCTGGAAATTTGTTGCAAAAGGCAGCTGCACCGGCATCAAGACCCCCAAGGGCGCCGGCTCACTGAAAGCGATGTAATCCGGTTTTTGCCGAAAAGTCCTGCACCTCATGACCATGACCAACTCCCTCACCGCCGGACTCGGGCTCAAACCGCAGCATTACGATGCGGCGCTGGCCTGCAGTACGGCGGGGTTGTGGTTTGAGGTGCACCCGGAGAATTACATGGTGGCCGGCGGCCCGCGACTGGCATGGCTGGAAGCAATTCGCGGCAAACATCCCATTTCACTGCATGGAGTGGCGCTGTCACTGGCCGCTGATGCTGAACCCGATGCAGCCCATCTTGAAAGACTGACCGAACTCGCGCGGCGTGTTGAGCCCGCTCTCATTTCCGAACACCTTGCCTGGTCCACCTGGCGTGGCGCCTACCACCCCGACTTGCTGCCCTTCCCGCGCACGTCGGATGCACTCACACGCATTGCCGACAATGTTTCGCGCACCCAGGATGCCCTGCAGCGACGCATTGCCGTGGAAAACCCCTCGCATTACCTGAAACTCGACGGCCACGAATGGAGCGAAACCGAATTCCTGCGCGAACTCGCACGCCGCACCGGCTGCGGACTGTTGCTCGACGTCAATAATGTCTATGTCAGCGCGCGCAACATGGGCTATTCCGCGGAAGACTACATCGACGCTTTCCCCGGCAAACCGGTGATGGAAATCCATCTCGCCGGTCATACACCGGATCCGAAGCTGGGCCATGGCTTGCTGGTGGATTCGCACGACGCGCCTGTCGCACCGGCGGTGTGGGCGCTGTACGAACGCCTGATCCGGCGCATCGGCGCACGGCCGACGCTGATTGAGCGCGACGACAATTTGCCCGCATTCGATGTGTTGCTGGCCGAGCGCGACCAGGCTGACCGCGTGCTGCGCAACCCGCTGGCGGAGGCTGCGTAATGATTGCACCCGGCGCTCTCACCCGTTTTCAGGATGATTTTGTGCGCGCGTTATTGGCGACTGACGATGTCCCCTCGACCGCGTTGGCAACGCTGACAGCGCAACCGGCGTTTGCGATTTACCGCAATACCGTACTCAAAGGCTGCATCGACGCATTGCAGGCCAATTATCCCGCCATCAACCGCCTGGTCGGCGAAGAATGGTTGCGCGCCGCGGCAGCCATGTACGCGCGCGATGCGCTGCCGGGACAACCGATGCTGCTGCACTATGGCGCGGACTTTGCTGAGTTCCTCGCCCGATTCGAACCCGCCGCGGAATTGCCGTATCTGCCCGGCGTCGCACGCCTCGACCGCTTCTGGACCGAAGCCCATGCTGCGGCATCTGAGGAAACACTGGCTCCCGCGGCCATCACACCACTCGCTGCGGATCATTTATTCAAGGCACGGCTGCAAGTGCATGCTGCAACGCGCTGGGCATGGTTTGCCGACGCGCCGGTCTACACCATCTGGTCACGCAACCGCAGTGACACCGCTGTTGACGGCGACATCGACTGGCAGTCTGAAGGCGCCCTGCTGACACGGCCCCGGGACGGCGTGCAATGGCAGGCCCTCGACAAAGCCGGCTGCGCATTCCTCGATAGCTGCGCGACAGGCGGCACGGTTGCCGATGCCGCACAGGCTGCGCTCGAAGCGCAGGCCGATGCCGATCTCGGTCAACTGATGGCCAGGCTGCTCGAAGCCGGTGCGTTCAGCCGGCTTGATCTGAATACTTAACGAACACAAAGGAACACGCATGAATCCCGCAACCGCCATGACCGACACGCCCGCCACCGGCATCATCGGCCGCTGGAACCGCAGCGCCGAAAAATTGCAGGAATACATCAGCCACAATCTCATTGCGTTGGCCGCGCGCATTGCTGTCGCAGCGATTTTCTTTTTGTCGGCGCGCACCAAAGTCGAGGGCCTGCTGAGCATCAAGGACACGACCTTCCTGCTGTTCGAAGAGGAATACAAGCTGCCGCTGCTGCCGCCGGAATTCGCCGCGCACATGGCGACTTATGCCGAGCACCTGTTTCCGATCCTGCTGGTGCTGGGCTTGTGCACGCGACTGTCGGCACTGGCGCTGCTCGGCATGACCGCGACCATCCAGATTTTTGTGTATCCCGATGCCTGGCCGACGCATCTGACCTGGGCCGTGCCGATGCTGTACCTGATCGGCCGCGGCGGCGGCGACTGGACCGTCGACCACCGTCTGGGTATCAAATAAAATTTAAAATATAAATAAAATCAATTATTTACTGATGATATCCAGCACCGGCTTGCCAACCATGCGGCGTTCTTCATAAGCCGCATGCGCCTGCTCCACGTTATCCAGGGTGTAACGCCCGGCGATGCTGATTTTCAGCGACCCGTCGAGCAGCGCGCCGAAAATATCAGCAGCACGGCGCTGGATTTCCGCCGCATCACGCAAATGATCGGCGAGACGCGGCCGCGTCAGATACAGGGAACCGGATTCACCGAGTTCCAGCGGATCGAGATCCCGCACCGAACCCGAGACGTTGCCGTAATTGACGATCAGGCCGCGGGTACGCGCGGCGCGGAAACTGTCGCGCAGCGAAGTCTTGCCGATCGAGTCATAGACCACATCCACGCCCTGCCCACCGGTGGCCTCACGCACCGCTTCGACAAAACCGTCATACAGCAGCACCAGATCTGCGCCGCGCTCCCGCGCAACGGCAGCCTTGTCTGCCGAACTGGTGGTGGCAATCACGCGTGCACCACTGCGTTTCGCGAGTTGAATCAGCACCTGGCCGATACCACCGGATGCCGCATGCACCAGACAGCTCTTGCCCGGACCCAGTTGACCGACATCATGCGCAAGGTAATGCGCGGTGTAGCCCTGGAATACCGACACCGCGGCGAGATCCAGCGGCAGCGCATCCGGGACTTTCACCGCCTGCCACGCCGGCACCACCGCGTACTCGGCATAACTGCCCCAGACGATGCACCAGGCCACGCGATCACCCGCCGCATGTGTACTCACGCCCTCACCAACAGCCACCACCACGCCGGCACCTTCCATCCCCAGCGTGCACGGCAGGCGCACCGGATAAGTCCGCGATTTTTCGTACTTGCCCTGCCGCGTATGGATGTCCATGAAATTGATGCCGGCATGATGCACACGCACCAGCAGCGTGCCGGGCGAGGCCACCGGCACGGGAGCATCAATGCGCTGCAGGACTTCGGGACCGCCGTATTGATGAATCTGGATACTTTTCATTACAGTGCACTTTTATCGGCCAAGGCGGGAATTATCGCGCATCCGGCCGGTCTCTTTCATGCTGCAGAAACTCTCGACATCCACAAGGAAAATTGACATGGAACGACGCGGATTTTTACAGGGACTGACACTGGCAGCGTTCGGCGCATCGCTGTTCAGGACAGTGCAGGCTGCCCAGGTCAGCTCAATGAATGACATTGAGGCACTGCAGAAAAACTGGCGCACGCTGCTGGCAGCGAATTTCAAGGCGCCTGCCGCCACCGAACCACTGAAGCTTTCCAATGACGAATGGCGCAAGCGTCTCGACGCTGCGCAATTCAACGTGCTGCGCGAAGAAGGTACCGAACGTCCCGGCACCAGCCCGCTGAACGGCGAAAAACGTCCGGGCGTGTTTGCCTGCGCCGGCTGCGACCTGCCGCTGTTCACCTCCGGGATGAAATATGAGTCCGGCACCGGCTGGCCGAGTTTTTTCACCACCATTCCCGGCGCGTTCGCCACCAAAAAAGATTTCGGGCTGTTTCTGCCGCGCACCGAGTACCACTGCGCGCGCTGCGGTGGGCACCACGGCCATGTGTTCGATGACGGCCCGGCGCCGACGCGGCAGCGCTGGTGCAACAACGGTGTGGCGCTGAAGTTCATTCCAAAACAAGCCTGACCGCACATGCTGGCAATTGCGCTACACTGCCAGCACAGTGTCCTTAACCCCTTATCGATTGCGACTGGCCGAGGGCGGCGATATCCAGGAAATCGCCGTGATGTCGCGCTGCCTGATCGAAGTCGGCCTGCGCGGCTGGACCTGGCATCCGACCCGCGTGGCGCGCGCATTGCGCGCCCGCGAAACCTGCGTGCTTGCGGCAGAAACACCGTTTGAGAACACTCCAAACCATCTGGCCGGATTCGCGATTGCCGAATTCGGCGATGCCAAAATGCATCTGTCGCTGCTCGCCGTCAAACCGGCGTACCAGCGCAGCGGCATCGGTCTGGCGATGATCGAGTGGCTGATGGAATCGGCGCTGACCGCGGGCATCGACCACATCACCGTTGAAATGCGCGCCAACAATTTTGCCGCGCGCAGCTTTTACGAAGCGCTGGGTTTCCGCCACAACCAGTACATCGCCGGTTACTACCAGAACATCGAACCGGCGATCCGCATGCGCCGCGATCTGCATCAGACCGTCGCCCTGCGTGAGCCATAATGATCCATTAAATTTATTTAAAATCAAATACTTATAAATGATCTCCGGCATCAAGGCACTGACCTTCGACACCTTCGGCACCGTCGTCGACTGGCGCAACAGCATCATCAACGATCTCTCGGCATTCGGCCGCACGCGCGGACTCAACACCGACTGGACCGCCTTCGTCGATGAATGGAAAACCGCGTACAAGCCGGGCATGGACAAGGTGCGCAAGGGGGAATGGCCGTGGACCACCGTCGACGGCATCTACCGCAAGGCACTGGACGAGATGGCGCCGCGTTACGGACTCGATAAACTCGACGAAGCCTCACTGCACCACATCAACCGCGTCTGGCACCGGCTGCTGCCCTGGCCCGACGTCGTGCCCGGCCTGACGCGGCTGAAGAAAAAATTCCTGATCTCCACGCTGTCCAACGGTGACGTCGACATGCTCGCCAATATGGCCAAACACGGCGGTTTGCCGTGGGACACGATCCTCTGCGGCCAGGTGTTCCGCCATTTCAAGCCGGATCCCGAAATCTATCTCGGTGCAATCGAAATGCTCGGCTGCAAACCGCATGAAGTGATGATGGTCGCCGCGCATAATGACGACCTGAAACACGCGCGCAGCCACGGCATGCGCACCGGCTTCGTGCTGCGCACGACCGAATACGGACCGGCGCAAAAAACCAATCTCAAGCCCAGTGAACAGTGGGATGTCGTCGCCAATGATTTCGACGGCCTGGCGACCGCGCTGGGCGCCTGACCGCCCCCGCTGGCCGCAGAACCCGGGAAGCGCCATGCGGTGTTCTGCACTGCTTGCCGGCTTGATTCTGGCCAGTGCTGCGACGCTTGCGGTTCCGGCTATCGTGAACGCCGAACCACTGAGCGCCGACCGCCCAGATTTCCTGACCGGGCCCGATGTTGTCGGCAAAGGGCGCTACCAGATCGAAACAGGACCACAGGTCGAGCGCGACGAGGCGGCGGGCTTGCGCACACGCACGCTGACCCTGCCGGCGCTGCTGCGCATCGGTATCAGTGACCGGCTTGAATTGCGTTTGGAGACCGACGGACGCGTCAAGGCGCGGGAAACTGATCTTGTCACGCAAACCACGACCGACACCTGGGGCTGGGGCGACGGCACCATCGGCGTCAAATGGAAAACTCATGAAGGTGACCCAACGCGGGGGACGCCTGACATCGGCTGGGTAGTGCAGGCCACCACCGCTACAGGATCGGCGGCGTTTCGCGGGCACGGGCTGCGCCCGGCAGTGCTGGGTGCATTCTCCTGGGAACTGCCGGAAGACACCGGTTTCGCGATCACCGCCGGCATCTCACGTGATCACTCCGGCACCAGTTGGTTCACGTCCGGCCTGCTCGGCGCCGGCTTCAGCAAGAGCATCAATGACAGGCTGACTTTTGCCGTTGAAGTCGTCGCACAACAGCTTGCCGGCAAACGCCACGGAGGCAACGTCGTCACCACCGACCTCAGTGCAACTTATGCCATCACCGACAATCTGCAGGTCGATGCGCTGCTCGGCAAGGGGCTCACCAGCGAAGCGCCGGATCTTTTTTTCACCGTAGGGATATCGGTGCGGTTCTGACTCACGCCGGCACGTGGCGCGACAGCGCCCAGGCCACATGCTCCCGTACCAGCGCCGACGGATGATCGGCGCGCGCCTGCAGCGCGGCGATGATTTCCGGTGAACCTCGTGCCGCAGTTTGAACATTCCCCAGCCCCACCGCCAGATTGCGCAACCAGCGCTCGTGGCCGATACGGTGAATCGCGCTGCCGGCAAGTCGCGCCGAAAACGTTGCCGCATCCCAGGCAAACAGTTCAACCAGCGTCACATCATCGAGGCCGTTGCGCACGGCAAAGTCGTCTTCCTCCGTGACCTGCGCAAAACGGTTCCACGGACACACCAGCTGGCAGTCATCGCAGCCATAGACGCGGTTGCCGATCAGCGGCCGCAGCGCCTCCGGGATGCTGCCCTTCAGTTCAATCGTCAGATAGGAGATGCAGCGCCGGGCATCGAGCTGGTACGGCGCAACGATCGCCTGGGTCGGACAGATGGCTATGCACTTGTTGCAGGTCCCGCAATGTTCCTGCTGCGCGGCATCCACCGGCAGCGGCAGGTCGGTGTAAATTTCACCGAGAAAAAACGCCGAGCCGCCTTCGCGATTGAGCAGCAGCGTGTGTTTGCCGCGCCAGCCGAGGCCGGCTTTTTCAGCTAGTGCCACTTCCATCACCGGCGCGCTGTCGGTGAACACGCGGTAACGGTGCGGACCGACGACTGCCTCGATACGTGTCGCCAGCTGCTGCAGCTTGCCGCGCAGCACCTTGTGGTAATCGCGCCCTGTCGCATAGCGTGAAATGAAGGCTCGCGAGTCATCGTTGATCACCGCCCAGCTCTCGCGCGCGACGGGCGGCGTGTAATTCAAGCGGGCGAGAATTACACGCAAAGTACCGGGCACCAGTTCAGCAGGACGACTGCGTTTGACGCCGTGGCGTGCCATATAATCCATGTCGCCGTGCCAGCCGCGTGCCAGCCAGTCCGCGAGGCGCGGCTCGGCCTGCGCCAGATCGCAGTCAGCGACCGCCAGCTGCTGGAAACCGAGTTCGACGCCCCAGCGGCGGATATCGGCGAGCAGAGTAGTGTAGTCAGTCATTACAAATCAAATTCAAAACCTTGCCACAGAGGGCACAGAGTTCACAGAGAAAAATTACTGCCGGGCAGTGCACAATACCGATGCCATGTGTCGGGTGCGCGCAGCTTTGACTTCCTCTGTGTTCTCTGTGAACTCTGTGGCTAAAGCTTTTCGCCTTTAATCATGCCCAAGATTACCCGCTTTCTCGCAACCGAAGACGACACCCTGGCACTGGGTCGCGCGCTCGCGCCGCTGTTGGTGCCGGGCATGGTGATCCATCTCTGCGGCGACCTCGGTGCCGGCAAAACCACGCTGGCCCGCGGCATCCTGCGTGGCCTGGGTTATGAGGGCCGGGTCAAAAGCCCGACTTTTACCCTGCTTGAACCTTATAAGTTTTCTAAGTTATACTTGTATCACTTTGATTTTTATCGGTTCCTTGATCCGCAGGAACTGGAGGAAGCCGGCTTCCGGGAATACTTCAATCCGGAATCCGTATGCCTGGTCGAGTGGCCGGAAAAAGCGCCCGACCTGCCCGCCGCGGATCTGCAAATCGATATGCGTGCCGAAGCGCAGGGCCGCAGCACTGTAATCACTGCGCACACGGAGGTTGGCCGGCGTTGTCTCGACAAGCTGACATACTGAGACCCGTCCTCTGCCTGAAGGCATGCCGCCCTTCTATACCCTGCGTTTTGAGTCCCTGCTTCCGTAAGTTGCAACGCCTGCTGCAGGGCCTGGCCGCAATGCTGGCGTTCTGCCTGTCCGCGCCTTGTTTGCCCGCTTTTGCCGCCGATGTGCTGGTGACTTCGACGCGGGTCTGGCCGGCGCCCGATTACACGCGGGTCACCATCGAATCGCAGCAGCCGGTGAAACACGCGCTGTTCAGCCTCGACAATCCTGACCGGCTGGTGCTCGACCTTGAAGACGTCGTGCTGGGCGCAACGCTCAACGAACTCGCCGGCAAGATCAGCGCCAACGATCCCTATATCAAGGGCGTGCGCGTCGGCCGTTTCAAGCCGGGTACCGTGCGACTGGTGTTCGACTTGAAGGCGCGCATCAAACCCGAAGTGTTTGCACTGGCGCCGGTCGGCGAATACGGCCACCGGCTGGTACTCGACGTCTATCCGCTGGAGCCCCCGGATCCGCTGATCGCCTTCCTGAAAAACCGCGAGGCACCGGCAGCAACGGCGGCGCCTCCGGCCGCCGCACCCGTTCCTGCGCCCGCCCCCGCAGCGGAAAGCGCGGCACCGCCCGTAGTCGCCAAAAGTGAGCCGCCGGTCGCGCCCAGGCCCGCAGCACGTACAGCACGCCCGCCTTCGGAACGGCTGATCACCATCGCCATCGACGCCGGCCACGGTGGCGAGGATCCGGGCGCACGCGGCCGCAAGGGCACGCTGGAAAAAGACGTCACACTGGAAATTGCAAAAAAACTCAAGGACCGCATCGACAACGAACCCAATATGCGAGCAGTGCTGACGCGCGACGGCGACTTCTTCATTCCGCTGCATGTCCGTGTCGAAAAAGCGCGGCGCATACGCGCCGACCTGTTCGTGTCGATCCACGCCGATGCCTTCATCAAACCCTCGGCCAACGGCTCGTCGGTATTCGCGCTGTCGGAACGCGGTGCGACTTCGGTGGCCGCGCGCTGGCTGGCCAAGCAGGAAAACGATGCCGACCTGATCGGCGGCGTCAATCTTGGCATCAAAGATCCGTACCTGAAGCAGACATTGCTCGATCTCTCGCAGACTGCGTCGATCAACGACAGCCTGAAACTGGGCAAGGCCGTGCTCAATGAAATGGGCAGCATCAACCGGCTGCACAAGAGCTATGTCGAGCAGGCCGGTTTTGCCGTGCTCAAGGCGCCGGACATTCCGTCAATCCTGATCGAGACCGCGTTCATCAGCAATCCGGACGAGGAAAAGAAACTGAAAAACCCCGCCCACCAGAACAAGATGGCCGATGCGATTTTTACCGGCATCAAGCGTTATTTCTCGAAAAATCCGCCTCTTGCACCGCCGCAAATCGCGGTAAACCCCTGAACGTCCCGCCTGAGCAGGCCGTTTTGATCTGATATGCTGCCGTCCAAGATGCGCCGTTCAGCGCACGGACCGGAGGAGATTGATGTCGAAGTATTGGTACATGCCGCTGCTTGCGGCCGCACTGCTGGCTGCAGGTTGCGCAACTGCGCCGGGAGACGGGGTGCCGGACACGGTGGCGCTGTCCAACGTCCGCAGTTTTTCCGGCCAGCCTCCGGGCGAAGCCCTGCCGCAGGGCTGGCAGCCATGGATACTGTCCGCCTTCAAACGTCCTACGTCATACCAACTGGTCAGCCGCGAAGGAAAAACCGTAATACGTGCCGAAGCCCGATCATCGGCCTCCGGCCTGATCCATCCGCTGGCGCTGAATCCCGGCACCTATCCGCGGCTGCAATGGCGCTGGAAAGTCGATGAACTGATCGCCAGGGCCGACAACACGCAAAAACACCTGGAGGACGCGCCGGCACGGCTGGTGGTCAGCTTCGACGGCGACATGGAGAAGCTCACGCCGCAGGACCGCATGCTATTCGACAACGTGCGCATCCTCACCGGGCAACAGATGCCCTATGCCACGCTGATGTACATCTGGGGCAACCGTTCGCCGCGGGAAACGGTGATTATCAACAAGCACACCTCGCGCGTGCGCATGATCGTCGTTGAATCGGGACGCGACAAACTCGGAAACTGGCAAGATGTAACGCGCAACGTGATCGAGGATTACCGCCGCGCCTTCGGTGAAGAACCGGGCCGGATCAGCGCAGTGGGCATCATGACTGACACCGACAATACCGGCGGCAACGCGCAGGCATACTACGGCGACATTCTGTTCCGCAAGCCGCCAGCCACTACGGTCGCGGTCGACTGAAAAAGGGTCGCTACCCAGCGCCTGCCCTTGCCAGAAATTTTTCCTCAAAGATTTCCGCCGGCACTGCTTTGCTGAACAGGTAGCCCTGCATCTCGTCGCAATGCATCGTCTGCAGCAGCCGTGACTGTTCCGCCGTTTCGACGCCCTCCGCCACCACCTTGAGTTGCAGTGAATGCGCCAGATTGATAATGGTCGAGACCAGCGCCTGACCCTCCGGCGCAAGCGTCATCTCGATAATGAAAGAACGATCGATTTTCAGCGTATCCAGCGGCAGCTTGGACAGGTAATTGAGTGAAGAAAAACCGGTGCCGAAGTCGTCGACGGCTATCGTGATGCCCATGGCGCGGATCAGATTCAGGCTGGAAATGCTGCGCTCGACGTTCTCCATCAGCAGGCTTTCGGTGATTTCCAGTTCCAGACCTTCCGTCGCATGCTCGTCGACCTCAATCAAGCGCTTGATTTCGTCGATGAAATCGCGATGGCGCAATTGCAGGGGGGAGACATTCACCGCAATGCGCACAACCGCCAGCCCCGCATTGCGCCAGCACAGATAGTCATCAATAGCCTGGCGCAACGCCCAGCGCCCGACCTCATAGATCAGCCCGGTTTCCTCCAGGCTTGGAATGAAGTCGCCCGGCGGGATCAAACCTGAGCGCGGATCATTCCACCGGATCAATGCCTCCGCACCAGTGAGTTTTCCGCTCGCGATGTTCACTTTGGGCTGGTAATGGAGTACAAACTCCCCGTTATCCACGGCACGGCGCAGTCGATTTTCCAGCGTAAGCGTTTCAGCAACACGCGCGTTCATGCTTTGCGTGTAGAACAGATAGGGATCGCCGCCTTCCTTGGCTTTTTTGAGTGCAGCCTCGGCATTCTTGAACACGGTATTGGCATCATCACCATCGGCTGGAAACAGCGCAACCCCGACCTTAGCCGCAACCCGGAAAACAGCATCATTCAGCAGAAATGGATGCCCCAGAAAAGCCTGCAGCGTTTTCTCCAGGGCCCGCGCCATGCCCTCTTCATTTTTCGCTTCCGGCAGCACCACGGCAAAATGATCCGCCCCAACCCGCGCCACCAGATTGGTGTCCCCGGCATTGCTTACAAGCCAGTCCGCCACCTGCTTCAGCAGCGCATCGCCGGCAGACTGGCCGAGACTGTCATTGATGTTCTTGAAGCGCTCGAGATCGATCAGGAACACGGCGAGTTTGTGCCCTCCCCTGACAGCGCTGCGCATGTACTGCGCCACCCGGTCGAGGAACAGCTTGTGGTTCGCGAGTCCGGTCAGCACGTCGTAGTAAGCGAGATAATCGAGCCGCTCCTGCTTGTCGATGTGATCGATTGCGAACGCGACATCACGGGCAAGCCCCGTCAACAGCTTCAATTCTTCTTCCAGGAAAAACTGGCTTTCTGTCGCGTATAACGCCAATACCCCAACCGCCTCATCGTTGACGATCAGCGGCAGAATGGCGACCGACTGAATTCCGGCTTTGGCATATTGTTTGCCGAGCACCAGCGCCGGCCCTCCCGGCAAGTCGTTGGTGACCACGGTCCTTTTTCCCGAAATCGCCTGGGCAGCCAGAGAGTTTCCCAGCGGTGAATCGCCGCTCAATAAAAGCCGGTCTTTAATTGCCGTCAGAAGCGCCTCACTCACACCCGCGGAAGCAACCGGAACAATCTTCCCTGTGTCCGGGTCAATCATGGCTATCCAGGCCATATGGAACGAGCCGGCGTCAATTGCAATCCGGCATGCGCCGCTGAATAACGCATCGCGGTCATACACGCGTGCGCTCAGTGCATTGATGCCGCTCAACATGGCATATACGCGATTGAGTCGCCTGATCGTGCGCTCTGCTGCTTTTCGAATGGTAATTTCACGGATTGCGACAGTCACCAGAACCCCATCGGAACTCTTGATCGGACTCAGCATGATTTCGATCGGAAATTCGCTGCCGCTTTTGCGTTGCCCGATGAGTTCAATCCCCGAGCCGATCTGCTGCGCCAGCGCATCAGCCGTCGAACGCAAGGCATCAGCCAGCAGGCGTTCTGCGAAGCCCTCGGGAATAATGCGCTTTACATTTTGACCAAGCAGCTCATCGCGCGGATAGCCAAAGCGTTTTTCCGCCTGCACATTCAGCATGATGATTTCACCGGCTTCATTCACCACCACCATCGCATCCGGAGCCGCCTCCAGCAACCCGCGGTACCGGCCCTCCATCTGCGCCAGCTGTATTTCCGCCTGCTTGCGGATGGTGATGTCACGGATTGCCGCGATAACCAGAATTTCTTCCATGTTATTGAGCGGACTCAGCATGATTTCGATGGGAAATGTACTGCCGTTCTTGCGCTGTCCGATGAGTTCGATGCCCGCCCCCATCTGCTGAGCCAATGCCTCGGCAGCAGGTCGAAGGGCATCAGCCAGCAGGCGTTCCGCGAAACCCTCCGGAATAAGGCTAGTGACCTGTTGCCCGGCAAGATCGCCGCCGAGCCAACCGAATAAATTAACAGCCCGGGAGTTGAACAGTAAAATCTTGCCATTGCTGTTGACAATGACCATCGCGTCGGGAGCCGATTCGAGCAACTCTTCGAATGTATGGTTCTTGAACATTAAATGGTTCTTTTCTGCTCTCGGGGTAGTTACCGTTTCAGTAACACAGGGCCCCAATGGCACACGGCGAGAATACGTACTCCTGTCGATCTATATCGGGACTAGGGTCAAATATGGCCCAACCAGTGCGCAGGGGTTACGCAAGATTACCCGCTCACACCTTCAAATCGGACCACCTTTTTACAATGCGGACGTCCATATCCGCAAAAATCGGGAATCAAGCAGGCCCTGACAACTCCCGCACCAGTGCCGCCAGCAGACGATCAATGTCTTCTTCGTTATTGAAAAAACTCAGCGAAACACGGATTGCACCGTCCTTGACGTTGACGATGATGCGGTGTTTTTCGCGCAGCATATCCATCAGCCCGCCGGCTTCCGGCACCACAAAACTGACAATCTGCGCGCGTTCCTCCCAGGGTTCCGGTGTCAACACCGGCAGTCCCGAAGCCTGCAACTGCGCCATGCAATAGGTGGACAGTTCACGCACGCGATCCTCGATGTTCTGCAAGCCGATGGATGCAATGAACGCGGCACTGTCGCGCAACACGCGAAGACCGAGAAAGTTGGGGTTGCCGCCTTCGAAACGGTGCGCGGTCCGCACATAGTCGAACTGGCTTTTCAGGTGGGCACTGGCCTGCGCTGAACCTTTGGCCGCCGGCGCCTTCAGGAAGGGGGTGCGGATTTCATCGACCAGTTCCTCGCGGCAGTACAGCAAACCCAGCCCGGTCAGACCGAACAGATTCTTGTGCCCGCCAATGGCTACCATGTCCGCACCCAGACTGTGCAGGGGTGCTGCGAGAATACCCGCAGCCTGCACGCCATCAACCACCAGGCGCGCGCCGCGCGTGCGGCAGGCCGCACCGAGTTCCGGCAAATTGACGCGATACCCGTTACCGTAGGTGATGTATGCGGTTGATACCACCCGGGTGCGACCATCCATCTGCTCGAGAAACGCCTCCAGCGGCAGACGTCCGTCGCGGTTTTTCGCATAGCGGATTTCCACACCGCGTCCCTCCCAGTGCTTCCATACCCAGACATTGGCCACATGCTCCATGTCGGTGAGCACGATGTTGTCGCCGGGTCGCAGATCGAAAGCATGCGCAGCGATGTTGAGGCCTTCTGTGGTGTTCTTGGTGAAGGCGATCTCGGCAGGCTTTGCCCCGAGCAGACGCGCCATGACCTCGCGCGTTTCTGCAACCTGGGCTGCGGACCAGGCCTCGACACCCGCCGTTTCACGAACGTCACGGCAATAATCCTGCATCGCCAGTTCCTGGCAGCGCGGCGGCACGGTCTTGCGCGCGGTATCAAGGTAAGTCCAGTTGGCGAGGGTCGGGAATTCGTCCCGCAGTTGTGTCCAGTTGACGGCCGTCATGCAGTTTCCTGTTTTTTGCTCAAGTATTGTTACGGCTAATGGTAGTCGAATCCCGCTGTCATGCGGACGCCGGCTTCCACGCGACGCGGCTTGCTGCTAATCTGCAACGCAATATCGCTACTGCAGTGCGTTGTTTGCAATACCCTTCCAAGGAGCATCACCATGCGCCACCTGCTGCCCGCATTCGCCGCCCTGATCGCCCTTGCGCCGGCGCAAGCACTGTTCGCTGCGGACAGCGCCTATCCGACGCGCCCGGTGCGCCTGATCGTGCCCTACCCGCCCGGCGGCGGTTCGGACATTACCGGCCGCGCCATCGGCAACAAACTCACCGAATACCTCGGCCAGACCTTTGTCATCGACAACCGGCCCGGTGCCACCGGCCTGATCGGGACCGTCATTGCCGCACGCGCGCCGGCCGACGGCTACTCCATCATCCTCGCCGATGCACCGCACACCATCAATTCACTGGTCTATGCCAAGGCGCCCTATGACGCGATTCGCGACTTCACACCGCTGAACCTGGTGGCCACTTCGCCGCAGGCGCTGCTCGCCAATCCGAAGTTCAGCGCCAACACCTTGAAGGAACTGCTGGCGATGCCGCGCGCGCAAACCGAAAAACTGGCGATGGGCAGCAGTGGCCTCGCCAGCGGCCCTCATCTGGTTTATGAATGGCTGCGCCTGCGCTCCGGCCTGACGCTGAACCACGTGCCGTACAAAGGCGGCGGCCCTTCGCTGGCCGATGGCGCAGCAGGACAGATCCCGCTGGTGATGAATGCGGTGCCGGCCGCCATGCCCTACGTCAAATCCGGTCGCCTGAAAGTCCTCGCCATCACCAGTCCGAAGCGTCACCCGCTGCTGCCGAACGTGCAGACCTTCATCGAAGCCGGGGTCAAGGATTTTGTGACTTTCCAGTGGTACGGCATGCTCGGCCCGGCCGGCATGCCCAAGGACATCATCACCACGCTGAACCAGGCGATCAACAAGGCGCTGGACGCACCCGACGTCAAGGAACGCTTTACCGCGCTGACTTTTGATTCCCACACCGGCAGCCCGGAAGACTTCCGCAAACTGCTGGTGTCGGAAGACAAGCGCTGGAAAGACGTGCTGAAGCAGGTGAAGATCCGTCTCGACTGAACGGCCGTGATGCCTGCATGAAAACGGCCGCACCCGAAAGGATGCGGCCGTTGACCTGACAGTCACCCGCAATCAGGACTTCAGCGCGACCAATACCTCTTCCAGCATTTTCTTCGCATCGCCGAAGAGCATGCGGTTATTTTCTTTATAAAACAATGGGTTATCAACCCCCGCGTAACCCGAGGCCATGCTGCGCTTCATGACGATGGAAGTCTTGGCTTTCCACACTTCGAGCACCGGCATGCCGGCGATCGGGCTGCCCGGATCTTCCTGCGCCGCCGGATTCACGATGTCGTTGGCACCGATGACCATTGAAACGTCGGTATCCGGGAAGTCTTCGTTCAACTCATCCATTTCCATCACGATGTCGTAAGGCACCCTGGCTTCGGCCAGCAGCACATTCATGTGCCCGGGCATGCGACCCGCAACCGGGTGGATGCCGAAACGTACATTGACGCCCTTTTCGCGCAGCAGCTTGGTGATTTCGTACACCGTGTGCTGTGCCTGTGCCACCGCCATGCCGTAACCCGGCACGATAATCACGTTTTTCGCATCGCGCAGCAGCTCGGCAGTTTCGACGGCACTGATCGAAGTCACTTCGCCGGCGGGCTGTGCTTCGCCCTTGGCTTTCGCCGGCGCACCACCGCCAGTACCGAAGCCGCCGGCAATGACGCTGATGAAATTGCGGTTCATCGCGCGGCACATGATGTAGGACAGGATCGCACCGCTGGAACCGACCAGTGCGCCGGTAACGATCAGCAAATCATTGGATAACATGAACCCGGTGGCCGCCGCAGCCCAGCCGGAATAACTGTTCAGCATCGACACCACCACCGGCATGTCGGCGCCACCGATGGCCATGACCATGTGGATGCCGAACAGCAGCGACACCACCGTCATGATGATCAGCGGCTTCATGCCGGCATCCACCGATTCGGCATGAATGAACTCGCGGCCGAAATAAAGTATGACCAGCAGGCCCAACAGGTTGAGCCAGTGCCGTCCCGGCAGCAGCAGCGGTTTGCCACCGATGCGGCCCGAGAGCTTGCAGAACGCGATGATCGAACCGGAGAAGGTCACCGCGCCGATCAGGATGCCGACGTAAATCTCGACTTCATGGATGATCTTTTCCGCACCCTGCAGATGGCCGGATGCGGCCGGGTCAATGTAGTTGGCGTAACCGACCAGTGCTGCGGCGAGGCCGACCAGGCTGTGCATCAGCGCGACCAGCTCCGGCATCTGGGTCATTTTCACGGTGCGCGCTGCGTAAAGGCCGATTGATGCGCCGACGACCATGGCGCCGATGATCCAGGCATAACCGTGCGCAGTGACCTGCGGCCCGAATACCGTCGCCAGCACGGCGATGGTCATGCCGATCATGCCGTAGAGATTGCCGCGCCGTGACGACTCCGGATGCGACAGTCCGCCGAGGCTGAGGATGAAAAGAATCGTGGCTCCGATGTAGGAGACGGTGGCGATGCTTGAAGACATTTTTCCGTCTCTCCTTTATTTGCGGAACATGTCGAGCATGCGACGGGTCACTGCGAATCCGCCGAACATGTTGATGGTGGTCAAGCCAATGCTGACCACCGCGAGGCCGAGGATCCAGGTCTCCGGCCGTTCGATTCCGCCCGTCATCGGCGGCGCGACCTGCACCAGCGCACCGATGGCGATGATGCTGCTGATGGCGTTGGTCACGCTCATCAGCGGCGTGTGCAGTGCAGGCGTGACGTTCCATACCACCATGTAGCCGATGAAGCAGGCCAGCACGAACACCGTGAAGTGGCCGAGGAAGGCCGCCGGCGCATAGGCACCGATGAACCAGAACAGCAGGGCTGCGACCAGAAAGGTGATCGCGGTGCTCTTCGCCGATGCCGGCGCGCCGCTACCATGGCCATGGCCTTTCTTTTCGTCCGACTTGGCCGCCCCTGCAGCGGGCTTGGGCGGTGCGGCCGGCAACTTGATCGGCGGCGGCGGCCAGGTGATGCCGCCTTCCTTGATCACTGTCAGGCCGCGAATCGCGTCGTCTTCCATATTGACGTTGATGACGCCGTCCTTGGTCTTGCACAGTTCCTCGGCAAGACGGAACAGGTTGGTGGCGTACAGCGTCGATGACTGCTTGGCCAGGCGCGAGTTCAAATCGGTATAGCCGACGATGGTCACGCCGTGTTTCACCACCGCCTTGCCGGGCTCGGTCAGTTCGCAGTTGCCGCCGCGCTCCGCCGCCATGTCGACGATGACGCTGCCCGGTTTCATGCTTTGTACCATCTCGGCGGTGATCAGTCTGGGGGCGGGCTTGCCGGGAATCAGCGCCGTGGTAATGATGATGTCCACTTCCCTGGCCTGCTTCGCGTACATCTCGCGCTGGGCCTGCTGGAAGCCCTCGCTCATCACCTTGGCGTAACCGCCGCCGCCGGACCCTTCTTCCTCGTAATCAACCTTGACGAATTCGCCGCCCAGCGAAACCACCTGGTCAGCTACTTCGGCGCGCGTGTCGTTGGCGCGCACGATGGCGCCCAGACCGGCTGCCGTGCCGATCGCCGCGAGACCCGCGACGCCGGCGCCGGCGATGAAAACCTTGGCCGGCGGAACCTTGCCCGCGGCGGTAATCTGGCCGTTGAAAAAACGGCCGAAGGCGTTGGCGGCCTCGATGACGGCGCGATAGCCGGCAACGCCGGCCTGGGAAGTCAGCGCGTCCATTTTCTGGGCGCGGGACAGCACGCGCGGCAGCGAGTCGATCGCCAGCACGGTGGTTTTTTTCGCCGCCAGTTGCTGCATCAATTCCGGGTTTTGTGCCGGCCAGATAAAACCGATCAGGGTGCCGCCTTCACGCAGCAGACCGACATCCTCGGCCGTCGGAACACCAACCTTGAATACGATGTCGGAGCCGGACCACAACTGGGCTGCAGTCGCTGCAATCTCCGCACCCGCAGCACGATAGGTGTCATCGCTGCAATTTGCCGCATCGCCCGCGCCAGACTGCACCATGACCTTGAAGCCCAGCTTGATCAGCTTTTCAACGACCTCAGGAACCGTTGCGACGCGCTTTTCGCCCGCGGCTGTTTCCTTGGGCACTCCGATGGTCTGAGGCATGAATTCCCCTTCTTTGGTGCTGGATATTGAGGGTCTATGTGTAAGGCGGCAGCGACGCCACAAGAGACGTACGCAATGTGGCCTGATTATAAGACAAAAAAACTGCGTGCCCCCGACTTGGATCGCACGATTTTGCGGTTCTGTTTATACCGTTATGCAAGCGTCTTATAACCGTGCGCGCACCGCTTATAATTCCCGCATGTCCGCGATCCGCCTCCTGCCCGAACTCCTGATCAACCAGATCGCCGCAGGCGAAGTCATCGAACGCCCGGCGTCTGCGCTGAAAGAATTACTGGAAAACAGCCTCGACGCCGGTGCACAGGCGATCAGCGTCGAACTCGCGGCCGGCGGCGTGAAGCAAGTCTCTGTGATCGATGACGGCAGCGGTATCGGCCGCGACGAACTCAAACTCGCGCTGGCCCGCCATGCCACCAGCAAGATCACATCGCTCGACGACCTCGAACATGTCGCCAGCCTCGGTTTTCGCGGCGAAGCATTGGCCAGCATTGCCTCGGTGTCGCGCATGGAACTGACCAGCCGCCGCACTGAAGACCGTCATGCCTACAAGGTGACTGCCGAAGGCCCGACGCTGGGCGCACCGGAACCGGCGACTCTCGCGCGCGGTACGCGCATCGATGTGCGCGAGCTGTATTTCAACACCCCGGCGCGGCGCAAATTCCTCAAATCCGAACAGACCGAATTCGCGCATTGCGAGGAAGCCTTCCGTCGCATTGCGCTGTCGCGGCCCGATGTCGCGTTTGTGCTGACCCACAACGGCCGCGTCCGGCTGCAGGTCAAGCCACAGCCGCTGGCCGCGCGCGTTGCCGCCGTACTCGGTGAGGAGTTCGCCGACGGCGCACTGCCGGTCGAGGAATCCGGCGGCCAGATCGCCATCCGCGGCGCCATCAGCTCACCTTCGCATGCCAAGGGCACGCGCGATGCGCAGTATTTTTTCGTCAATGGCCGCTGCATTCGCGACAAGGTGGTGGCGCATGCCATCCGCCAGGCCTATGCCGATGTACTGCACCACGACCGCCATCCTTCCTTTGTGCTGTTCCTCGACATCGATCCGCAACTGGTCGACGTCAATGTGCATCCGGCCAAGGCCGAAGTGCGCTTCCGTGATTCACGCGCCGTGCACCAGTTCATTTTCCACGCGCTGCACAAGACCTTGTCGCGCTCCGCCGGTGATGCCGCGCCTGCAATGGCCGCGCCTTCTGCATCGCCGCCAACAACACCTGCCGCGCCGTTCTACCGCAGCCAGGGCGCAATGACTCTTGGCATCGCCCAGCCCGCCGGCGCTTACGCCACGCTATTCGCGCCACGTCCCGCCGCAGATACCGCTACCTTGCCGCAAGCAGCACCGATCCCAGCGCTGCCGCCCTCCGGCGATGAACATCCGCTGGGATTCGCGCTGGCACAGCTCGCCGGCATTTACATCCTTGCCGAAAACCGCAACGGCCTGATCATCATCGACATGCATGCCGCGCACGAACGCATCATGTATGAAAAACTCAAGACCGCACTCGACGGCCGGACGATACCGATGCAGCCGCTGCTGGTACCGGTGCATTTCGCCGCCGAAGCGCTGGATGTCGCCACCACCGAGGATGAACGCGAAGGATTACAGGCCCTCGGCTTCGACATCGCGCCCGCCGGCCCCGGCGCATTGATCGTGCGCGGAGTGCCGGCTTTGCTCGCCGATGCCGATGCGCAGGCACTGGCGCTGGATGTATTGCATGAAGTGCGCGAATACGGCGCCAGCCGCATCGCCACCGAACGCGGCAACGAACTCCTCGGCACCATGGCCTGCCATGCCGCGGTGCGCGCCAACCGCAAACTGACCGTACCCGAAATGAATGCACTGCTGCGCGACATGGAAGCCACAGAACGTTCGGGCCAGTGCAACCACGGCCGCCCGACCTGGCACCAATTCTCGGTCGCTGACCTCGACCGCCTGTTCCGTCGCGGGGAGTGACCCGCCATGATAAATAGTAACTAATTGTTTTTATTGATAATTTTATGGCCACCACTGCACATCCCCCCGCCATCCTGCTGATGGGCCCCACGGCCAGCGGCAAAACCGCGGTCGCCGTGCAACTGGCATCGACCCTCCCCTGCGAAATCATCAGTGTCGATTCCGCGCTGGTCTACAAGGACATGGACATCGGCACCGCCAAGCCCGATGCCGAAACCCTGAAACGCGCGCCGCACCACCTGATCAATGTCATCGAGCCGCATGAAAGTTATTCCGCGGCGCGTTTCCGTGACGACGCACTGACCTTGATGCGCGAAATCACCGAACGCGGCAACATTCCGCTGCTGGTCGGCGGCACGATGCTCTACTTCAAGGCGCTGGTCGAAGGCCTCAATGACCTGCCGGAAGCGGACTCGACGATCCGCCTCATCATAGAAACCATGGCAGAAGAAGACGGCTGGCCGGGAGTGCACGACAAACTGCGCAAGGTCGATCCTGAAACCGCGGCACGGCTGGAACCCAACGACTCGCAACGCATCCAGCGTGCGCTGGAAATCTACTACATCACCGGCAAGTCGATGACCGACCTGCTGAAAAAACCCAAATACGTTTACTTCCCCTACACCCCCATCCGCATCGCGCTGCTGCCCGCCGACCGCGCAATGCTGCACCAGCGCATCGAGCAGCGTTTTGATGCCATGCTCGCTGCAGGACTGGTCGATGAACTGCGCCAACTGCGTGAGGATTATTCACTGGAACCCGACACGCCAGCCATGCGCTGCGTCGGTTATCGCCAGGCCTGGGATCACATTACCGGAAAAATCAGCCTTGATGAGCTGCGCGAACAGGGTATCGCCGCGACACGCCAGCTCGCCAAACGGCAACTGACCTGGCTGCGCTCGACGGAAGGTTTCACGGAATTTGACTGCTTGTCCGGGAATGTCGGGGATATGGTGCTGGAATATATCCGGCAGGAACTGGAGGCGATGGTGATCGCCGGAGAGTCGTAAGGCTTTACTTCCGCCCTGTATTCCGCAAGCGGTTAGCCAGCGCCCGCAACAGTGAATTGCCGAACACAGGATTGGTCTTGATCAGCTTCAAGAAATCGTTGCGGTTGATCGACAGCAGGTTGGAATCCGCCGCCGCCGAGGCCGAGGCCGCGCGCTTCGACTGGTCAACCAGCGCCATCTCGCCGAATACGCCGCCGGGCCGCACCAGTTCAACGACCTTGTCCTTGACGGTAATGCGCACCGAACCATCGATCACCACGTACATGAATATGCCGCCCTCGCCCTCGCGCATGATCACGCCGTTTTTCGGGTGATAGACCGGCGGCTGGCCGGGGAAATTCGACGTCAGCTGGCTGAGCAACTCCTTGTCGAACACTTCCCCCGACACCGGTATGGTTTCCGGAATCTGGTTCTGGTTTTTGCCCAGCATCTGCATTGCCAGCGCCAGGCGCAGGCGCTTGATCAGGATCGCCAGCAGCATCAGCGCAAAGTCCGGGGTTTTCTGGATTGCGCCGGCAAACGCACTGCCGTCGAGCTCAATCACTTCGCAGGCGAGGCGCGCCGTGGCGGTTGCGCTGCGCGGCTCGCCGGTCAGCACCGACATCTCGCCCAGCACTTCACCGGCCTTGATCACGTCCAGCGGCTTGCCGCCACGCGTCAGTGCGACCTCACCGGCGTCGATGAAATACATGGTCTTGCCAGCGGTGTTCTCGGCAAACAACGGACTGCCGGCGGCAACATTGCGCGCCTTGCCGTTGGCATGAAAAAACAGCCGCGCCACATTGGCGTTGTAAACATCGCTCTGCGCCGGCCGGGTGAAATCGAGTTCGCTCATGGCATCAAACCTCGGGATATTTATTGACGGGTTTTATTGACTGCGTTTTGTGGCTTCCCTGGAACGCCGCCGGTTGTGTGGTTCAAATTCGGCTGTCCGGCCCGCGTTGCTGCCCACATGGAGGTTATAGGCAGGCTCCGTCCGGACGTCAAGCCAAGCACATCACATGGCGTGAATTTACGGTGCCATTTTATGGACGCAGGCCGTTAATCAGGCAAACAACAAAACCCGTATTTCAGCCTGTCTTTTTGACGCGCACGCCCGCCCAGCCCTTAGCCAGCGTGACTTTCAGTTCCTGCTCTTCGCGCAGTTGTGCACTGTCGCGAATGATCGCACCGTCGATCGTTTCGGTGATGCTGTAGCCGCGCTCCAGTACACGCTGCGGGTTCAGGTGCAGCAGGTGCGAACGGACGCCCGTCACCCGCTCCGCCGCTGCCGTCATGTGTACACTGACCGCGCCGCGCAGGCGACGCGCCAGTTCCTGTTGCTGCTGCACCAGCATTCCGGTATCCGGCGCCGCAGCGCGCAGCCGCTGCGCCGCATCACGCAAGGCCCAGGATTGCTCGTCCGTGCCGCGCCGCCATTCGCCGCGCAAGCGACTGGCAAGGTGCTGCAGGTGAATCACCTGGTTGCGGATGCGTTCTCCCGGATGGGTCAACCGCCGCGACAGGTAATCCAGGCGCTGCATGCGATCCTCGATACCGCGCGCGAATACCCGCGCAAACTGCTGGCCCAGCAGCAGCACATCGCGCTTGAGTTGCACGCCGTCCGGGCTGACCAGCTCGGCTGCCGCAGTCGGCGTCGGCGCGCGCATGTCGGCAGCAAAATCGGCAATCGTGAAATCGGTTTCATGTCCCACGCCCGACACCACCGGCAGCGGACAGGCGCGGATCGCCCGCGCCACGACTTCTTCATTGAATGCCCACAGGTCTTCAATGCTGCCGCCGCCACGACAGACGATCAACACATCACATTCAGCGCGCGCGCCAGCCAGTGCGATGGCTTCAGCGATTTTGGCGCCCGCACCCTCACCCTGCACGGGAGTCGGATAAATGATCACACCGATGCCCGGCATGCGCCGGCGCAATGCGGTAATCACGTCACGCAAAGCCGCGGCCTGTGGCGAAGTCACCACGCCGATGCTGCGCGGAAACGGCGGCAGTTCACGTTTGATATCCGCATCGAACAGGCCTTCTTTTTCCAGCCTGGCCTTGAGTTTCTCGAAAGCCGCATACAGTGCACCCAGCCCGGCGCGGCGCATCGCATCCACCGCCAGCTGGAATTTGCCGCGCGCCTCGTACACCGTCGCCGTCGCCCGCACCTCCACCTGCATGCCGTTCTCCGGCGTCCAGTCCAGGTGCTGCGCCTTGTGGCGGAACATCACTGCATCGACCTGCGCAACCTCGTCCTTCAGCGTGAAATAGCAATGGCCGCTGTCGTAGCGTTTGAAATTGGAGATTTCACCAGCGACCCAAAGCAAAGGCACACCGCGTTCAATGGCCGTACGCGCGAGCCGGTTCAGCTCGGCAACGGAGATCACGGTTTGCTGGGTGGCTTGGTCTAGCAGATCGGGCATGGTGTGATTGTAACGAGTGCGCGCCCGCCAGAGAAACGTCTTACGCGCCGGCGACCTGCCCCGCCCGCTGATCCAGTTCTTCCCAGCGTTCAAACTTGGTCGCCAGCAGTTTCTCAATCGCCGCGGCCCGCTCGCGGTCGGCCTTCAGCTGCGCTGCGGTCTGTTTATGGTAATCAGCGCTGCTCATGCGCTGCGCCAGCGCCGTCTGCTCCCGCTCCAGCACTTCCAGTTCACCCGGCAACTGCTCCAGTTCGCGCTGTTCCTTGAAGCCGAGTTTTTTCACCGGTGCGTTACGCACCGGATTTTTTGCCGGTGCCGCAGCTTTACCCTCGGGCGCAACCGTCACCGAGCGTTGCACCAGCCAGTCGCTGTAACCGCCGACGTATTCCTTCCACCGTCCTTCGCCCTCGGCGACCAGCGTCTGTGTCACCACGTTGTCGAGAAAGGCCCGGTCATGGCTGACGAGCAGGAGAGTACCTTTATAGCCCTGCAGCGTGTCTTCGAGCAGTTCCAGCGATTCGATATCCAGATCATTCGTTGGTTCATCCAGCACCAGCACGTTGGCAGGCTGCGCAAACAGCCGCGCCAGCAGCAGCCGGTTGCGTTCGCCGCCGGACAGCATGCTGACCTTGGCCTGGGCGCGCTGCGGCGGGAACAGGAAATCCGACAAATAACTCATCACGTGTTTGCGGCCGTCCGCGGTTTCCACCCATTCCGAGCCGGGGCTGATGGTTTCGACCAGGGTCTTTTCCGGATCCAGCTGTTCGCGCAACTGGTCAAAATAGGCAATCTCCTGTTTCGTGCCGAGCCGCACTTCGCCGCTGTCGGGCGCCAGTTCACCGAGGATGATTTTGATCAGCGTCGATTTGCCCGCGCCGTTGGTGCCGATCAGGCCGATGCGGTCGCCGCGCAGGATGCGCAGGTCGAGATCCTTGATCAGCGTTTTTTCACCATAGGCTTTGCTGACGTTCGTCAGTTCAGCCACCAGCTTGCCGGAGCGTTCGCCGGCATCCAGCGCGAGTTTGACGTTACCGATGCGATCACGCCGCTCGGCGCGTTCAACACGCAGCGACTCCAGCCGCCGCACCCGGCCTTCGTTGCGGGTACGCCGCGCCTTCACACCCTGGCGGATCCACACCTCTTCCTGCGCCCAGAATTTGTCGAAACGGCGGCTGGCTTTTTCTTCTTCGGCAAGCTGGTCGGCCTTGCGTGCCTCGTACGCAGCGAAATTGCCCGGGTAAGAACGCAGCAGGCCGCGATCGAGTTCGACAATGCGCGTCGCCACACGGTCGAGGAAAGCGCGATCGTGGGTGATGATGATCATGGACTTGATCTGGCCCTTGATCAGCAGATCTTCAAGCAGCGTGATGCCACCGATGTCGAGATGGTTGGTCGGTTCATCGAGCAGCAGCAGGTCGGGTTGCAGCGCCAGCGCCAATGCCAGCGCGGCGCGTTTGCGTTCGCCGCCGGAAGCAGTCTGCGGCGGACGCGATTCATCCAGCCCGAACCGGTGCAGATATTCAAACAGCCGCGCATCGGCGCGCCAGCGTTCGCGTTCATCATGCATGTCCTCCAGCCCACCGCGTGCAGTCAGGCTGGCATGCAGGTTGTCGGCATCGGGCAACAAGGGTTCCTGTTCGACCGTGACCACGCGCAAGCCGTCCTGGCGGCGAATTTCGCCGTCGTCGAGCGCGCCGTGGCCGGCGATGATGCCGAGCAGCGAGGATTTGCCGGTGCCGTTGCGGCCGATGAAGCCGATGCGTTCGCCGTCATGGACGGTCAGGTTGGCACGGTCGAGCAGTGGATGCAGGCCGAAAGCGAGTTCGGCGGAATCAATAGTGAGTAAGGCCATCTCCCGAGTATAGCTGGTGAATTTTTTAGACTGCGTCCGCCAACAGGCGCAACTCACGGACGCATAACGGTTTTTCCCGACCTCGGCCATCCACAGCATCTGGCAGCAGCGGCGACATATCACATCCTTCCGAATGCCATCATAGGGATATATTCATAACTACTTGATTTTATTAATATTTTTAACGAGTTTAACAAATAGGCAATAAGCAAAAAACCTAGGCAGGTGTACCACTTACAGCTTCCGTTTACAGGCTGTGCACAGGCTTATCCACAGCAATTGTGGACAAGCGGAAAAATGCGTTGTGACTCAATGGCTTTGCGCCATCCGTCGTACCACCACGCTTGCCGATCCGGCGCATGGCGGATACAGTTACGCCACTTTTTTGCAACTTGATTCTTAACCCTTTTCCGGAAAATCCCGCGTGTTATCCATCATTGAAGCTGCCGGCTGGCCGATCTGGCCCCTGATCCTGTGTTCCGTCATCTCGCTGGCCATCATCTGCGAACGTCTGTGGTCACTGCGCCAGAACGTGGTGCTGCCGAAAAACATGCTGGTGCATGCCGTGCAGGCCTACCGCCAGAACGGCGTGACGCCGCAACTGCTGACACAGCTCGCCGCGAGCGCGCCGCTCGGCCAGATCCTTGCCGCCGGTCTGCGCAACGAGAAACATGCCCCTGCCGTGATGAAGGAAGCCATCGAGGAGGCCGGCCACGTGGTCGCCATCGACCTTGAACGTTTCCTGACCACGCTCGGCACCATTGCCTCCATTGCGCCGCTGCTTGGCCTGTTCGGCACGGTGATCGGCATGATCGAAATCTTCGGCTCGCAATCACCCACGGGCGGTGGTGGCAACCCGCTGGTGCTGGCACACGGCATTTCGATCGCGCTCTATAACACCGCTTTCGGCCTGGTGGTCGCTGTGCCGAGCATGGTGCTCTACCGCTACTTCCGCACCAAGGTCGATACGCTGCTGGTTGAAATGCAGATGCAGGCGGTCAAGCTGGTTGAAATCATCCACGGCGAACGGGACGCCTGAGGCGGAGCCGACACAGATGCGATTCCGCACCCGCGCCTTCCGTGAAGATCCAGAGATCAACTTCATTCCCTTGATCGACGTACTGCTGGTGATCCTGATTTTCCTGATGGTCACCACTACCTATTCGCGCTTTGCCGAACTGCAGATCAATCTGCCAACCGCAGAATCCGGCAAACCGCCGGATCATCCGGCGCAGGTCGACGTAGCCGTCGATGCCAAGGGCAATTACACGATCAACAAGACCGCAGTACCGGGCAACAACTCCGCTGCGCTGAATGCGGCACTGAAAAGTGCTGCCAGCGATATGAAAGACCCGGTGGTAGTGATCAATGCCGATGCCAACGCCGCCCACCAGTCGGTGGTGCGGGTAATGGAAGCCGCGCAGCTCGCCGGTCTGGCCAGGATCACTTTCACCACGCAGGCCCCGCGCAAGTAGTTTCTCGACTGGCCGGGGTAAACGGGCTACGCTTCGCCGGTCATGCCCGCCTCCGCCACAACATCGCCCCGTCACTGGCAAACCCGCGGCCTGCTGGCCGTGTTGCTGCTACCCATCGCCGCGCTGTTTGCAACGGTGGCGGCAATACGACGCTGTGCCTGGCGCTGCAAACTGCTGCACCGTGAACAGATTGGCGTGCCGGTCATCGTCGTCGGCAATATCACCGCCGGCGGCACCGGCAAAACGCCGCTGGTGCTGTGGCTGGCGCAATTCCTCGCTGCACGCGGCAAACGACCGGGCATCATCAGCCGCGGTTACGGCGCAACGCGCACTGATCCGCGCGCCGTGCCGGCAAACGGCAGCGCGGCGGATTACGGCGACGAGCCCTGCCTGCTGGCGCAACGCGCCGGCTGCCCGATGTGGGTCGGCACCGACCGCGCGGCCACCGCGCGGGCACTGCGCGCGGCGCACCCTGACGTTGACGTCATCATCAGCGACGATGGCCTGCAGCATTACCGGCTGGCGCGCGATGTCGAAATCGCGGTCATCGACGGCGCAAGCGGCCTCGGCAACGGCTGGCCGCTGCCCGCCGGGCCATTGCGCGAACCGGCATCACGCCTGACCACGGTTGATGCAGTAGTCGTCAACGGCGGCGATGCAACAGGTGCCTTCCCGCATTCAATTGCAATGCAACTGCAAGGCGATACCTTTCGTAACCTGCGCGATCCGCAACAAACCGTCACCGCCGCGCATTTCCGCGGCCGGCAGGTTTATGCCATTGCCGGCATCGGCAATCCGCCGCGGTTTTTTGCCCAGTTGCAGCGCCTCGGACTGGACTGCATCACCCGCGCATTCCCCGACCATCACGCCTACACCGCGCAGGACCTGCAGTTCACCGGCGATCACCCGCTCGTGATGACCGAAAAGGATGCGGTAAAATGCACGGCATTCGCCACCACGCGCCACTGGGCGCTGGTCGTCAACGCCGTACCCGATGAATCACTGGGCGATACCATAATCGCCCGGCTCGCACAGGCCCACCGCCATGGATGACAAGCTGCTCGACATACTGGTCTGCCCGATCTGCAAGGGGCCGCTGCTCTACCGCAAGACGGCCAATGAACTGATCTGTAAACCCTGCCGCCTCGGTTATCCGATACAGGATGGCATCCCGGTGATGCTGGAAGAGGATGCGCGCAAAGTTCCTGCGGAAGAAGAGTTGTGATGTGATGACTAGTAATTGGTAACTGGTAATTAGTAAAAAACTGGTTGCCCCTCACCAATCACCAATTACCAGTCACCAGTTACAAGTCACCATGAAATTCACCGTAGTAATCCCCGCCCGCTACGCGTCCTCGCGTTTCCCCGGCAAACCGCTGGCCGACATCGGTGGCAAGCCGATGGTGGTGCGTGTTGCCGAACGCGCAGCCAGGAGCGGCGCGGCACAGGTGATCGTCGCCACCGATGACGCGCGCATCGCCACCGCGGTCGACAACCATGGTTACCAGGCACTGATGACGCGGCGCGACCACGCTTCCGGCACCGACCGGCTGGCCGAAATTGCGGAAAAACTTGGTCTTGCTGCGAACGCCATCGTCGTCAACGTGCAGGGCGACGAACCACTGATCGCGCCGGCGCTGATCCGCCGTGTTGCCGAAAACCTCGCCGCGCACCGCGCCGCTGCCATCGCCACCGCCGCCTGCCGCATCCGTGATGCGCGCGACATGGCTAATCCGAATGTGGTCAAGGTGGTGCTCGACAACCAGGGTTACGCGCTGTATTTCAGTCGCGCACCGATTCCATACGCACGCGATCACTTTGCCAATGGTATTCGTACGCTGCCCGCGACCCTGCCCGCATTGCGCCATCTCGGCATCTACGCCTACCGCTGCAGCTTCCTGCGCGCCTATGCCAAACTCAAACCGGCGGCCATCGAGCGCGCGGAAGCGCTGGAACAGTTGCGGGCGCTGGCCCACGGTTACCGCATCAGCGTCGCCGTCAGTGCCGCAGTGCCACATCCCGGCGTAGACACTCCCGCGGATTTACGCAAAGTGCAATCGTTGTTTCGCCGCTAATAAAGCAAAATGCCACACTGATTATGCGTGTTGAGGCGGCACGGCTATACTTGCACCCCCTCCATTACCCATCCAGCACCATTCCATGCGCATACTGTTACTCGGCCTGCCCGGCTCCGGCAAAGGCACCCAGGCCCAATTCCTGGTCCAGCGCTTCAGGATTCCGCAGATTTCCACCGGCGACATGCTGCGCGCGGCGATGAAAAGCCATTCGCCGCTCGGCAACGAAGCCCGCTCTTACATGGAGCGCGGCGCACTGGTGCCGGATCCGCTGGTGATTGCACTGGTCAAGGAACGCATCAAGGCAGCGGACTGCGCGCCCGGTTTCATCATGGACGGGTTTCCGCGCACGCTGCCGCAGGCAGAAGCCCTGCGCGAAGCAAATATCTACATCGACATCGTGGTCAACATCGAAGTCGCCGACGCGGAAATCCTCAAACGCATGAGCGGTCGCCGCGTGCATCCGGGATCGGGCCGTTCTTATCACGTTGACTTCAATCCGCCGCTTGTTGCCGGCCAGGATGACGTCACGGGCGAGCCGCTGGTACAGCGCGCCGACGACAACGAGGCCACGGTCAGGAAGCGCATCGCGACCTATCACGCCCAGACCAAACCGCTGATCAAATATTACGTCGACTGGCGCGCCAGCGGTGAACCGCGCGCGCCGCAATACGCACTGATCCCGGGCGTGGGTTCGGTTGAACACATCCGCGACACGATTTTCGCCGCCGTCGAAGCCTGCAAGACGCGGTAACCACCGTAACTCGGTAACGCCGTGCCCGCCCTCAACGCCCTCTACGCCCAGTCGGGTGGCGTCACCGCCACCATCAACGCCACGGCCTGCGGCGTCATCGAAACAGCACGGCGCGCACGACTCAACGGCCGCCTCATTGGCCATATTTATGCCGCGCGCAACGGCATCCTCGGCGCGCTGGCCGAAGACCTGGTCGATACCAGTGCCGAATCCGCAGCCGCCATCCGCGCGCTGATGCATACGCCCGGCGGCGCTTTCGGTTCCTGCCGCTTCGACCTGTCACCACTGCCGCGGGGCCGCGCGCAGTACCAACGCCTGGCCGCGGTGTTCCGCGCGCACAACATCGGCTATTTTTTCTACAACGGCGGCAACGGCTCCGCAGAAACCGCGCACCAGATCGCGACCATCCTGCCGCAGCTCGGCTGCCCCGTGGTATCGCTCGCGGTGCCGAAAACCATAGACAACGACATCCTGCATTCGGATTCCAGTCCCGGTTTCGGCTCGGTCGCCAAGTTCGCCGCCACCAGCCTGCGCGAAGCGATGGCCGACCTGGCGTCAATGGCGCACAGTTCAACCAAGGTGTTTGTCATGGAAGTGATGGGCCGCCATACCGGTTGGATCGCCGCCGCCTGCGGCCTCGCCCTGCCCGCCGGCCAGGACGGACCACTGCTGTTGCTGGTTCCGGAAATCCATTTTGAGCGTAAACGTTTTATTGCCGCAGTAAGCGCGCGGATTGCGAAACACGGCTGGTGCGCGGTTGCGGTCGCCGAGGGCGTAAAACTGCGCGATGGCCGGCGCCTGACCCAGGCCGGCGGCGATGGCATCCCCGGCCACGAACAACTGGGCGGCGTTGCACCGCTGATCGCGGCAATGGTGCGCGAAACATTGAAGGTCAAGGTGCACTGGAGCGTACTGGACTATGTGCAGCGTGCAGCGCGCCACCTCGCCTCACAAACCGACGTCGATCAGGCTTATGCCGTAGGCCGCGCCGCAGTGACCTATGCACTGCAAGGCAAAACCGACGTGATGCCGGTGATCAAACGCAGCAGCGACCATCCCTACCGCTGGAAAATCGCAGCCGCGGCACTCACCAGTCTGATGAACCGCGAAAAACGCCTGCCGCGCAGTTTTCTGACCTCCGATGGCTACCGCCTGACCGCCAGCGCCCGCGCCTATTTCACGCCACTGATCCGCGGTGAGGCCTGGCCGCCGTTTGTTGACGGCCTGCCGCTGCATGCGCAACTGAAATTGAAGCCCGTTACCCGGCGCCTGCAGTCCGCATTCCGGGTCTTGCCGTAACCCCGTGACGCAGACGGGAAATCCGGCGGGAAATACAGGGTTTTCCTTGTTTTCCTTTTATAATGCGCGTTCCGCGAAATCAGGACGTTAAAAAGCGGCGTTGAATCATGCGGGCATCCGGCCTTCGGGCTGCAGATCCGCAGACGACAACGCCCGGTTTGGCGCGGATATTCGGGTCGATGCCAGACGCGCGATTTGGCGCAGGTCTTGCGCTGAGCACCAAATAAAGGCACCCTAGCGCGGCTCCGGCTCTGCGCCGGCAAAATTTATTCAGTTAAAACAATAGGTTAGGAGTAATCATGACGAATGGTTTGATCTTTGCGCTGGTCTGCGCTTTCGCCGCGCTTGTTTATGGCGTCGTGTCGATCCGCTGGATCGTCGCGCAGCCCGACGGCAATGACCGCATGCGTGAAATCGCAGCGGCAATTCAAGCTGGTGCGCAGGCCTATTTGAATCGCCAGTACACCACCATCGCCATCGTCGGCGCAGTACTGTTCGTGCTGATCTGGATCGTGCTCGGTGGCACCACGGCCGCGGCGTTCTTTGTCGGCGCATTCCTGTCCGGCCTTGCCGGTTACATCGGCATGAACGTGTCGGTGCGCGCCAACGTGCGCACGGCAGAAGCCGCGCGTAACGGCATCAATCCCGCGCTGGACATCGCGTTCCGCGGCGGCGCCATCACCGGCATGCTGGTGGTCGGTCTCGGCCTGCTCGGCACGGTGCTGTTTTTCTGGTACCTGACCGGCACGGCGGGTTACGACGCCAAGATGAGCGACATCATCAAACCGCTGATCGGCCTTGCCTTCGGCTCGTCGCTGATATCGATTTTCGCGCGCCTGGGCGGCGGCATTTTCACCAAGGGCGCCGACGTCGGCGCCGACCTAGTCGGTAAAGTCGAAGCCGGGATTCCGGAAGATGACCCGCGCAACCCGGCGGTGATCGCCGACAACGTCGGCGACAACGTCGGCGACTGTGCCGGCATGGCCGCTGACCTGTTCGAGACCTACGTGGTGACCATTATCGCCACCATGGTGCTCGCAGCGCTGATGCTGCCGAAACCCGAAATCGTGCAGGGTGCGGTGATGTACCCGCTGATGCTCGGCGGCTTCGCCATCATCGCCTCCATCGTCGGTGCATTTTTCGTCAAGACCTCAGACGGCAAGAACATCATGGGTGCGCTGTACCGCGGCCTGATCGTCGCCGGCGTGCTGGCACTGATCGCGTTCTACCCGATCACCAGCTGGATGCTTGGCAACATCAGCGAGCACTACCCCAACCTGTCCGTGATGAAGCTCTACGGCAGCGCCGTTGTCGGCCTCGCGCTGACTGCATTCCTGGTGTGGATCACCGAGTACTACACCGGCACGCAGTACGCGCCGGTGCAGCACGTCGCGTCAGCCTCGACCACTGGTCACGGCACCAACATCATCGCCGGCCTCGGCGTATCGATGCGCTCCACTGCATGGCCAGTGCTCTCGGTGTGCGTGGCAATCTACGTGTCGTACACGCTGGGCGGACTCTATGGCATCGCCATTGCCGCAACGTCCATGCTGTCGATGGCCGGCATCATCGTGGCCCTCGACGCCTACGGCCCGATCACCGACAACGCCGGCGGCATCGCCGAAATGTCGGATATGCCGAAAGAAGTGCGTGCAGTGACCGACCCGCTGGACGCCGTGGGCAACACCACCAAGGCGGTGACCAAGGGCTACGCCATCGGCTCTGCAGGCCTTGCCTCCCTGGTGCTGTTCGCCGACTACACCCACAAGATCGAGGAAACCGGCCGCATCGTCAGCTTCGACCTGTCGAATCCTGCGGTCATCATCGGCCTTTTTGCCGGCGGCATGATCCCCTACCTGTTCGGTGCAATGGCGATGGAAGCCGTCGGCCGTGCCGCGGGCTCGGTGGTCGTTGAAGTTCGCCGCCAGTTCAAGGAAATCACCGGCATCATGGAAGGCACCGCCAAGCCTGATTATTCACGCGCAGTGGACATGCTGACCCGCGCTGCGATCAAGGAAATGATCGTGCCGTCGCTGCTGCCGGTGCTCGCTCCGGTTGCAGTGGCCCTGATCGTCGGCGCACTGATGGGCAAGGACGCCGGCGTGCAGGCCCTCGGCGGCATGCTGATGGGCACCATCGTCACCGGCCTCTTTGTCGCCATCTCCATGTGCACCGGCGGCGGCGCCTGGGACAACGCCAAGAAGTACATCGAAGACGGCAACCACGGCGGCAAAGGTTCCGAGGCCCACAAGGCCGCGGTGACCGGCGACACCGTGGGTGACCCCTACAAGGACACCGCCGGCCCCGCGATCAACCCGCTGATCAAGATCATCAACATCGTGGCGCTGCTGATCGTACCGCTGCTTTAAACAGCAAGCGCTCCAATAAAAACGGCCGGGTCATCCCGGCCGTTTTTTTACGTCGACGATTGCTCAGGGTTCGATGTTTTGGAGAAACCATGCAACCGGCAGCTTCCGGCCTGCGCCGGCATCCCTTGCCCGCCCGTAAATGGCCGGCGCCACTGCTGCGAATTGCAGGCCCGTGCCACCGTTGTTCTTGAATACCGTAATGTTGTCGCGTTCACGACGCCCCGCCGCAACACCCGCCACCAGATCCGGAAAATCGACGATTTTTTCCCAGGTCAATATGCCCGCCGCAACCGGTCCCGCAAGATCGCCGTTGCGGTGCTCCATCGCACCCGTCTTGGAATGCGCAACGACCAGTGCGGCCCGGCGCATGGTTTCATCGTCCAGTTCACGCCGGCTGCTGCCCTTGTCACCGCTGACTATCGATACGACATGAGCGCCTGCAGCAAGCCAGCGTCCGTCCAGCACCGGCTCACTGGCGTTGGTGGCGGCGATCACAATGTCTGCATCTTCGACTGCCGCGCGTGCAGTATCCACCGCAGTGACGGTAATACCCAGTTCCATGGCGGCCCGCTCGGCAAATGCCCGCCGCCGCTCCAGCTGCGGGCTGTAGACCCGGATCCTGCTCAGTTTGCGTACTGCAGTCGCGGCCTTGAGATGCCACCAGGCCTGCTTGCCGGTGCCGATCAATCCGAGATCCGCTGCATCCTCACGCGCCAGTAGCTGCACGCTCAAGGCACTCGTACACGCCACGCGCACCAGCTGGATCAAGCCGTCATGGATGATGGCAACGGGCGCAAGGTCCCTGGTGCTGAACAGGAGAATCAGCCCGCAATAGGTAGCACCCGGCCCCCTCGCCAGCTTGTCACGGCGCATCCTGCCGTCGACACGCCCCTCGAACACGGCGTCCGAGGTGATGCGCAGCGTCGAATAGCCGTCGCCGACGAGAGCGCCTTCCATGCTTTTGAAGCAATAGGTGACCTCCGGCTCGGCCATTGGCACCCGCATCTGGCTGCGTGCACGTTCAACCGATTGACCGGTCGCGAGGGCCCGATAGGCGCGTTCCAGCGCCGCCATGCACTCGCCGACGTCAAGAACGCGTGCAACATCGTCATTATCGAGAAGCAGCAGATCAACGGCCATAAAGCACCGGCTATTTGACGAGGCCCAGCTCGGTCATAATGACCTTGGTCTGTGCATATTCGTGCTCCATGTACTTGCCGAATTCCCGTCCACGCAGGAAGTTGCTGTCCCAGAACTGCTGCTCAAGCGTCGTCTTCCAGTCTTCACTGGCCACCACCCTGGACAACACCTCTTCCCAGTACGCCACCTGCGGCGCAGCAAGTCCTTTCGGACCGATGATGGCCCGCCAATTGGACAGCGACACGTCGTAACCCTGCTCGCGCAGCGTCGGTACCTGCGCAAGGTCGCCGCCTAGGCGTTGGGGTGCACTGACCGATATCATCCGGATCTTGCCGGCACGCACCTGACCAATCGCAGTCCCCACAGCCGATGCGACCAGCTGAATATGCCCGCCCATGATCGCGGTCAAACCCTCCGCATTGGTCTTGAACACCACCACCCTCAGCCGCCGGACATCGATGCCGCCTGCCTTGGCCAGCATCGACAGGGCCAGGTGGTTGGTGCCGCCGCGGTTGCTGACGCCGATGCTGACGGATTCCGGATCCTTGCGCAGCTGGGCCACCAGATCCTGCGCATTGCGCAAGGGCGAGTCCGGTCGCACCGTGAAGGCCGTGAACTCGTTGATCATCAGCGCAACGGGGGTAAAGTCGGTGAACTGCTGCAGACCGGTAATCGAGTTGGCAATGAGTGTCGGATTGCCGATTTCCAGATAATGTGCATCGCCCTGAAACTGGTTGATATAGGTGCGCGATATGGTCTGGTTTCCGCCCGGCTTGTTGAGCACCGTGATCGGCACCGGGATCAGCTTCTGCTCCTGCACAATTTTCTGAATCATGCGCGCGACGCGGTCATTGCTGCCGCCGGGTGCGGATGAAACCACGATTTCCACCGTTTTCTCGGGTTTCCACGACTGCGCAAAGCCCGCTGTTGAAGCCGTCGCCAGAACAATACCCGCCACGAGCGACGTCACATAATTTAATGCGATGCATCTGCGAACCATGATCACCTCCTCCGGAAAACGTTGTTCAGGTCCTGATTTGCGGTGAAGCGTCGTTGCCGATCAGCGCATACAGCGTGCGCGATTCAAACTCGCGGTGATAGAGGATGTACACCACCCACGCCGTGGCAATCATCATCAGGTAGGGATGCAGGAACCAGGTCATCGCCGCCAGCGCAAAATAATAGGCGCGCAGCCCCTGGTTGAAATTTGTGCCCGCATAGGAGGTCACCAGGGCAATGCGATTGATCTCGGCCGCGTACTGCTCGGGATTGTCCTTGGGCTGCCTGGGTGCGGCACCAACCAGGGTTCCACAAAATCCGAGTTGGCGGATCGCCCACGAGAATTTGAAAAACGCATACACAAAAATCAATACCATCAGCATGATTTTTATTTCCAGCAGGCGATGCGTTGCCTTGATGGTAAAGGGCAGGCTCGACACCACATCCTGCGCCTGCTGCACATAACCCAGCAGCGCGATCAGCGCACCCAGCACCAGCATCGTGGTCGATGCAAAGAATTGTGAACTGCGGGTCAGGTTGCGCATGATGTTGACGTCGACCATGCGGTTCTCGCGCTGGATCATCTGCACCATCCATTGCCGGCGATAGCCGTCCATGGCGCTGTGCAGCGTAGGCACAGTCTTTGCCCGCCAGTCGGCAAAAAACGCGTACCCCGCCCATGCCAGCAGGAAAAACAGGCTGGCAGCAACGTCCAGCCAGGTCAGACTGAGTTCGAGAAGGATGCGCTCAACGGGCATGGTTACCTCTTCCAGCAAGGGCTTGCTATTATTATTTTCAGAGGAAAAGCGTCAGAACCCCAGTATAGCCATAGAGCCTGTTGTGCGAAATCTCGCCATTGCAGAAAAAACCGGCGAGCGGCACATCGCCCAGCGCCGACTGGATCATCTTAAGCTCTTCGGATTCGCCGCCAAGCAAGGCACCGCCGCGTCCCAGGCAGGAGTAATACAGTGCACCGCGCGGACTGGTGTACAAACCCTCGCGGATGCTGTCGAGCATGCGGGTCATGTCGGCACGTGCCGTGTCATGGTCACGACGGCAGAACTGCAGGCGCTGCCCCTTGCGCGCATGGTCGCCGATGGCGATCAGCTTGTTGCCGGGATCAATGCCGATCAGGTTGCGCACCACGTATTCACCGGTATCGCTGCCGGGCACCGACAGCCCGACAAAAATCTGCCCGCCAATCTGCGCCAGTTCTTCGTTGGCGGTAATCCCGACATCCGTGCGCAGCACTTCCAGCGCAGGACGGCCATCGAGTTCAATCACGATATTGTTCTGGGCACCGGTGATTTCATGTGCAGGCCGTATCGGCGCGCAGCCCTGGGTCAACCGCGTCGCCACAGTCACCGCATCGGAAAAGGCCACACCCGACATGCCACCCTGCTCCACGCCGTCAGCCAGCAGCGGGTTGGTGGAACCGCGCGAACTGGCCAGCCCACCCACCAGGAAACCGCTTTCGGTGCGCTTGGCCAGCAGGCGGAGCTGTTGCTCAATGTCGCCGGCCAGCGGATCGGCGTGGACCACGGCAATGCTCGCCGGTGCCCCGCCGCATTGCAGGTCGACGGACTGGATTTTCGCCGCACCGGCAACAGCACTGAACACGCGAAAGCTGTCCGGCGGAAAATCACCGATCATCACGACAATCGCAGGCTCGTCAAGATATTCAACGCCGGTGGCGCAGATGCCGATACCCACCGTGCCCACCCAATGCGCCACGCCGGTCGCCGCGACAAAATGGCGGTGGATGTCCGGCAATACATCGGCAAACGCATCGGTCACATACAAGAAACCGAGATTACCGTTGCCTGTGCCGTTACCTGCATCCAGCTGCGTGAGGCAATCCTGTGCCGCAGCCCGCCAGTCGGTGGCTGCGGCATGTCCGTGGCGGAATCCGGTCACGGCCAACAACGCGTCAAACGCGCTTGATCCAGCCCGGCAGGGCCTCGACACGTTTGACCCAGGCCGCGACGCCCGGATACGCAGCAAGATCGAAACCGCCTTCCGGTGACACCGAGGTATAGCAATAGCAGGCCAGGTCGGCGATCGTCGGCCGGGAGCCGACCAGCCAGTCGTTGTTTTTCAGACGCCCCTCGAGCACCGCCAGGCCGTTGCGGCCGTACGCGGCATATTCTTCATAATCACCAATGGCGCGGATGCCGATTTTTTTGCCGCGCGCCCATTGCAATCCGTAATGCAGTTCATTATTCGACAACGCAAGCCACTGCTGCACCCCGGCCATGCCCGCCGCATCGGTCGGCAGCCAATGCTCGCCGCCATGCTTGCGCGCGAGATACACCAGGCAGGCCGTCGAATCCCAGAACACCTGGTCGCCATCCACCAGCACCGGTACCTGGGCGCGCGGATTGAGCTTGAGGAACTCCGGCGCTTTCAGTTCGCCTTTTTTCGAATCGAGCACCACGGTCTCGAACGGCAGCTTCAGCATCGACAGCAGCAGGCGCACTTTCCAGGCATTGCCGGAAGTGGGGGTGATATACAGTTTCATGAACGGCTCCGTTAAAAATGGATGGGGCGAAAACGATGGAACGAAAGCAAAGGGACGGAACCGCGATGCTAGCACGCGGCGCACGCCTGCCGGACCGGCGAAGTTATAATGCAATCCTCTAGCCAAGGAAAATACCGTGAATCTGGACCGGGTCAGCTCCGGCTGCGACGTGCCCAACGATTTCAATGTGATCATTGAAATTCCGATGCATGCCGAGCCCATCAAGTACGAAATGGAAAAAACCACCGGCGCAATGTTCGTCGACCGCTTCATGTCGACATCAATGCGTTACCCGTGCAATTACGGTTATGTGCCGCACACCCTGTCCGGCGATGGCGACCCGGTGGACGTGCTGGTGCTGTCACCGGTGCCGCTGATCACCGGCGTGGTGGTGCGCTGCCGGCCGGTGGGCATGCTGAACATGGAAGACGAAGCCGGCAACGACACCAAGATTCTCGCGGTACCGATCGAAAAACTGACTCCGCTCTACGCCGGTATCCGCTCGCCGGACGACCTTACCCAGGGCACGCTGGCGCAGATTGCGCATTTTTTCCAGCACTACAAGGATCTCGAGCCCGGCAAATGGGTCAAGGTGCTCGGCTGGCTGGGCGCGGAAGAGGCCGGACAGGAGATCATCAACGGCGTCAAAGGCTACCAGCAGGCCTCACTCAAACCGCGGTTCTGACACCTCTGTTCCGGAGGTACAAAAAAAGCCCCGCCGAAAGCGACGGGGCTTTTTTGCGAACGGACGCTCAGTCGGCAGCGACCAGCAGGAAGGCGACCGCCGCGCCTACACCGACAGGCACACCATAACGTTCCAGTCGGGACACCGACTGCCCCGCCACGACCTCCACCGGTACCTGGGCAATCTCAAGCACCCGGTTGGTCAGCGAATCCTCGATCATGCGGGTAATCGAATTTTTACGCGCAGTACCCATGACGATCTGGTTGACGCGCAGGCGCTGGGCCAGCCGGTGTATGGTTGCCGCTTTTTCCCCGAGCTCCACGTGCTCGGCAAGCGGCACGCCAAACTGGTTCAACAACGCGCGGGCGGGGGCCAGGGCGCGCTCGGCCTCGTCCCTGTGGAAGTTTTCCCGATCACGCTTGCTGACGAAACGGGCAATGTACTGCGACAACGGCGCGCGCACGTGCAGCAGATGCACTTCCATTGCCGGATCACCGAGAAACCGGTTAACCACATGGCGGGCCGCATGCAATGCGTTTGCCGAACCATCCACCGGGAGCAGTATCTTCATCATGGTTGCACCTCCTTGTTTGCCAGTATTTCCGGCACCGGAATCAATGCCGGGCACGATTGCCAAATCCACTACGTGGTTCGCCACGCGGGCGCGAGCCCTGACATGGTTGGCCCAGAAACCGGCACCGAGTACGCCGGCAATAACAACCGTGTAAACCAACCCGGTCAACAACATGCTGTTTTCGAAATAACCCTTGACCAGCGGCTCGCTGATCATCATCTTCGCCGCCGTCCAGGCCAGCACGCCGCCGCCGATATACACAACCGACGGATAACGCTCGACATATTTCAGGATCAGCTGACTGCCCCAGATCACGATGGGAATGCTGATCAGCAGGCCAAGAACCACCAGAGCAAAACTGCCCTGCGCCGCGCCGGCCACTGCGAGCACGTTGTCGAGACCCATCACCGCATCCGCGACGACAATGGTTTTCATGGCGCCCCAAAAGTTGCTGGCGGCACTGACCTGATGCTCATTTCCGTCTTTGTCGGCCAGCAGCTTCCAGGCAATCCACACCAGCAACGCCCCCCCCAGCAGCAGCAGGCCCGGGATTTTCAACAGCCACACCACGACCAGTGTCATCGTAGTCCTTACGGCAATGGCGCCGAAGGTGCCCCAGATAATGGCCTTGGTACGCAGATTGGCCGGCAGATTACGCGCGGCCAGAGCAATGACGATCGCATTGTCTCCTGCCAGAACCAGGTCTATGACAACGATCGCCAGCAGTGCCGATAAAAATTCGGTAGACAGTATTTCCATGCTCACTCCTTCAAAGTCGGGATCAAATAGCAGCGCGGCGTATTGCCCGCGCCCTCTTGACCCGGTCTCGCTTGCACCCTGAAGGCTGCCGGTGCCGCCGGGGATAAATCCCGTATTGACGACAACACCGCGCGCGACACCAGACTCCCGTCGCTGAAGCTACTCCCCCGGCCATTACCGCAATCACACCGATGCATCACCGGCCGACTGCATGCGCCTTTATCAACGCACGCGGGGATTATCAGTTTGATGCGGAAGCAAGTTAAATGAAGTTTTGCAATTCACTGCATTACATATCAGGTGCACGGTCAGGCGATGCAATGATGATTATTAATAAATACAAAGCATGCCGATGACATGTATTTCATCAACAAATATCATGCGATATCGCTGCGCGGATATCGCAGCACCATTGAAGTGATCTCCATCGCCAGCCACATTCTCATGACTGTTTTTTATTGCCCCCATCACTCTTCGTAATGAAGAGCCGATTCCATAGAAAATCCGGGGAATCCGGGATTTTGGCGCACCAAAACCGGCCATCCTGACACCAGAAATAACCATGCCTTGTTATGAAAACCATCATGTGTTGTAATAATCAGGCACGCGCAAGAGCGCGTGTTCCCTCCAAAGGGGAGTAGCTTTTGCAGCGCAAGCTGCAATGACGGGTCGTCAATTCGGAATGCAGTACGATTCCCGGCTCCGTTGGCAACCAATCGTGACCGTGTCGGTCATATTGTTGTAAGCGAGACCTTTGCCTGCACGGGCAAGGTCTTTTTTTATGGCCGTTTCCGGCCTGTCCGTCCGAGGTGAATGGTCGCGCTGTTCTGCTTGAACTGAACAGCGTGGTGGACGTACGCTTACATCGAAAGGACTGACATGGCGCAAACAAAAATCCGTCGTTATCTCAAGCACGGCACACTGCCGCAACTCAGCGTATTTGAGGCCGTCGCACGACTCGGCAGCTTCACCAAGGCCGCGGAAGAACTCTACATGGCACAGCCCACGGTCTCCGTGCAAATGAAAAAGCTTTCGGAAACCGTCGGCCTGCCGCTGATCGAACAGATCGGCAAAGGCATTTACCTCACCGAGGCCGGCCGGGTACTGCAGGCCAGCTGCCATGATGTCTTCAGCACGCTGGCCAGGGTGGAGCATGACCTCGCCAACATCCGCGGCATGAGCACGGGGCGGCTGCAACTTGCTGTAAGCACCACCGGAAAATACTTTGCGCCGCGCGTGTTGGCCGAGTTTGTCAAACAGCACCCCAATGTTGAAGTGTCGCTGCAGATTCACAATCGTGCCGAATTGCTGGAGCGCATGTCAAAAAACCTGGATGATCTCTACGTCTTTGACAGCCTGCCCGGCGACGTTGATGTGGTCACGCAGATCATCCTGCCCAACCCGATGGTGCCATACGCGAACATCAACCATCCATTGGCAAAAGAAAAGCGCATCCCTTTCCAGCGCTTCGCCGAGGAGCCCTTTCTGATGCGCGAAGCGGGTTCGGCCACACGCATGATTGCGCGCCAGGCATTCGCGGCGCACGACTGCGAACCGAAAGTGCGCATGGAGCTTTCGACCAACGAAGCCATCAATCAGGCGATCATCGCAGGCCTCGGCGTGTCAATCATGTCCCGTCACACACTGGGACTTGATGTGGCGCACGAACGGCTGGCCGTGCTGGACGTTGAAGGCTTCCCGCTGGAGCACAGCTGGGTTTTTGCCTATCCGGTTGGCAAACAGTTGCCGGTCATCGCGCAGGGCTTCATGGACTTCACGCGCAGGATGGCCAAAACGCTGGTGTCCGATCACCGGGCTGCGGCCTGATCCGCAGAAGCTGGAAAAATACAGCCAAAACCGTAAAATAACGGCCCTGACCGTGATCATCACCCGCCAACGGCGCGACCATCGCGCCGTTGTTTTTTTCCAACCGAGGATTCTGCAATGCGATTGTCCACCTACACCCTGCTCTCCGCTCCTCATTCCGTACACATCGGCGCCCAGCTTGACGGAAAGATGCTGGATCTCGTTGCCGGCGAACGTGCACTGAACGACGGCAAACAGCTCATTCCGGCCTCGATGAAAGGCCTGCTGGCACTGGGCGATGCCGGCCTCGCCCGCGCCCGTGCCGTGCTCGCATACGCCGGTAAAAACGCCGCCAAACTGGATAAAACCACGCTGGCCCCCGACGCTGACGTGCATTACCTGCCGCCGATTCCCGATGCCGACAAATTCCTCTGTGTCGGCAAAAACTACCGCACCCACCTCGAAGAACTGAAACGCAACGACCTGATCAAGGAAATGCCCGGGGAACCGACCGGCTTCGTCAAACTGAATTCCTGCCTGACCGGTCACGGCGCTGATGTACCCCGGCCGGCCACGGTATCCCGCCTCGATTACGAACCGGAAATGGTATTTGTGCTCGGCAAGCGCGCCCACGAAGTCAGCGGCGACAACCCGCTGCAGTACATCGCCGGCATCACCATCCTCAACGACCTGACCTGCCGCGACACGCAGAAAGCAGAAGTCGCCTCGGGCTCGCGTTTCTGGACTTCGAAAAACGCGCCATCCTTCGGTCCGCTGGGCCCCTGCATCATCACCATGGACGAAGTGCCCGATCCGTACAACATCTGGGTCACCTGCAGCGTCAACGGCGAGCAGCGCATGCGCGTGAACACCAGCGACCAGATCTGGAAACTGCGCGACATCATTCCGCATTTTTCGCGCCTGCTTGACTTGCAACCGGGCGACATGTTCTCCACCGGCGCGCCGGGCGGTGTTGCCGTCGGCAAGGCCGATGCGGAGTCGCTTTACGTGAAACCGGGCGATATCATCGAATGCGCGTTCGAAGCGCCGCACATGATCCTGCGCAACCGCATCGTCGCGCCCTGAGGCATCACGAGCAGCAAAAAAGCGGCCCGCAGGCCGCTTTTTATTGAAGCCGGGTTCTAAACACCCTGGCGCAGGTTGATATGTGACAACTGCACCTTCTCGATTGCCTCCAGCTTCTGCAAACGCTTGTCAATCTGCTCCAGCGCGACCGTGGCCTGCTTCAGCTGCTGAACACCGTTCAGCAGCATCACGCCCCAGTCCATTTTTGCCAGCTGCAGCCGCGTAGCCTCGACTTCACGCCGCATCGCCCTCAGCTGCACCACCATCACAAACATCAGCACCGCGGCGGCCAGCAACAACAGCAGCGCCACGCCTATCAGCATTTTTTCTCCGGTCATAACTTTCTCCCCTGGCCCGCCCGGTGCGCAACAGCCCGGGCCTGATCCCACGATAGCAGAAATTACCGCCCCGGCAACCCCATGCGGCGGCAAGGCCCGGCGCTATAATCCGGCACATCGCAAATTCATGTTGAAAATAAACCCCGGCACCGCCTCCCCGGATAAAATGGTCATCATGTACAAACATGCATTACTCGCGGGCTGCCTGTTGCTCGGCGCAACAGTCGCAGCCAGCGAACCGGCACCGGTAACGGCATTCCCCGCCAAAATCACCGAATGGCCACTGCCGAAACCGATGTTTGCGCGCAGTTCCGCGGTCGCTCCCGACGGCAGCGTCTATATCGCAGTCCCCAACGACAACAAGGTGCTGCGTTTCGATCCCATAACACAGAGCTTCAAGGATTGGGATTTGCCCGATGGCCACCAGCCGAACAGTGTGATGGTCGACCGCAAAGGCGTGGTCTGGACCACGGGTTACGGCAACGGCACGATCGGAAAACTCAAACCATCGACCGGCACGATCGCGGAATTTGCAGTGCCATCGGGCAACGCCAGCGGGCCGCATACCCTGGCACTTGGCAACGACGATGAAACCCTGTGGTTCACCATGCAAACCGGCAACCGGATTGGCAGCATCGACGCCCTCACCGGCAGAATTGCAGAATACGAAACATCGGGGAGTCCGACCGGCATCGCGATGGACCGTGCCGGCAATGTCTGGTGGTGCCGCAGCGGCGACGACAAATTGGGGCACCTGGATCCACGGACCGGAAAAATTTCCGAACTGGACTTGGGCCGCGGCTCGCGGCCGCGGCGCATCGCCACCGCGCCTGATGGAGCACTCTGGGTCACCCTCTACGGCAATGGGCGGCTAGCCAAAGTGGATCCCGCAACCAGCCGCATGATCGACAGCTATCCATTGCCCGGTGGTAATGCCGGTGCTTATGCCGTCGCGGTCGACGATGCCGGCATCGTCTGGGCCAACCAGATCAAGCTCGACGCGGTGATCCGGTTTGATCCTGCGACTGCACTGATGCAGACCATCAAGCTGCCGTCGACCAATACGGGCATCCGCAAGTTGACCCTCGATGGCAACCGCGTGTGGTACACCGGATCACACAATGGCAGACTCGGTGTCATTGAATAAACAGCCACGCAAAAAAATCCGTTGATCATCGCATTGCTGCGGCAATGCAGCACAAAATGCTGCGTTGCAATGGCTACCGGCGATTTCATCTCGTGGTGCGTCATTGCACCAGCGCAACGAACTGACTACCATTGCGACTGCTTTGTCTGCGGTCAGGCTGCGAAAAAACCAAGATCCGCGCCGGCCAGCAGATTCATTTCACATGAGGAGTTTTTACATGCGTACCTACAAAATCCTGATCCTGGGTGCCTCTTACGGTTCGCTGCTGGCCACCAAGCTGCTGCTCGCCGGCCATACGGTCAAGATGATCTGTCTGCCCGCCGAAGCCGAACTGTTCAACAAGGAAGGCGCCATCGTGCGCATGCCGATCAAGGGCCGTGAAGGCCTGGTCGAAATCCGTTCCCGCGATCTGCCGGGCAAGCTCTCCGCCGGTGGCCCCGACTCCGCCAATCCGGCCGACTATGACCTGATCGCGCTGGCGATGCAGGAGCCGCAGTACCGCGCCCCCGGCGTGCGCGAACTGCTCGACAAGGTCGCCAAGTCCCGCGTGCCCTGCATGTCGATCATGAACATGCCGCCGCTGCCGTACCTGAAACGCATTCCCGGCCTAGACGCCGAAGCCTGCCGCGACTGCTTCACCGATGCCTCGGTATGGAACAGTTTCGACCCGAAAACGCTGACACTGTGCAGCCCGGACCCGCAGGCCTTCCGCCCGCCCGAAGAAAAAATCAATGTGCTGCAGGTCCGGCTGCCGACCAACTTCAAGGCAGCGCGTTTCGACTCCGACGCGCACACCGCCATCCTGCGCCAGCTTGAAGCTGATATCGAGGCCATCCGTTTTGATCCGGGTGATGGCAAGAAAATCGAACTGCCGGTCAAACTCAAGGTGCATGACTCGGTTTTCGTGCCACTGGCCAAATGGGCGATGCTGATCGCCGGCAATTACCGCTGCGTGCAGAAGGACGAAATGCGTCCGATCAAGGATGCCGTGCACAGCGACCTCGCCGCCTCGCGCGCCGTTTACGAATGGGTGGTCAGGCTGTGCGTGTCGCTGGGTGCGGACGTAAAAGACCTGGTGCCCTTCGAGAAATATGCCAACGCGGCGCTGTCGCTGGGCAGTCCGTCCTCGGCCGCGCGGGCACTGGCTGCCGGCGCGCCCAACATCGAACGCGTCGATCGCCTGGTCAAGACCGTTGCCGCGCAAAAGGGCATGCAGCTCGCCGCGGTCGATGACACCGTGGCGCTGGTCGACAGCTGGCTGGAAAAAAACCGCAAAAAAGCGGCATAACGCGACACCTGCGGAGGCAGGCCTGCTCAGCGGGATGTGAAAGACAGCACATGTCCGGCATCCGACTGATGCAAGCCATCCGCTTGCGGTTTACCGCTGCGATCCCTCCGTTCGCGCGCCCTCTGCCACGCTGGCCGACAGGGCGCCATGAAAGCGGCGTTGCATCACCGTCTCTGTGACGGACATGCAATGCCGCGTGATCGCGCAGAAAATTACTTCTTCGTATCCGGCGCCTTGGGTGCCGGCTTCATGTCAGGCTTGCCGGACTTTTGCGCATCTTTCAGGCACGCCGTGCGGGCATCGCCGTTCAGCCCGTCGCACTTTTTGGCGGGATCCGCGAATTCGGAGCGAACGCGATCCTGCCCGGGCTTCTGTTCCGGCTGGGCATGAACCGCTGCGGTCATGCCGAGAGTGGAAATTACTGCAATCATCATCATGCTCTTCTTCATTTAAAACTCCTTGTGCTGATTAAAGTTGTGGTGCCGGCTCAATGCCGGTCACTGCTGCCGGCCGACTGGCCCCGATCAGTGGCCAGGAATGCATTGCGCATCTCCCACGCCATCACCTGGCGCTCCGCCTCTTCCCGGGCAATGCCGTAGGATTCCTGGATGCTGCCGACCAGCTGGTCGCGTTTGCCGGCTATGCGCTCAAGATGGTCATCCGACAACAGCCCCCATTGCTCACGGACTGTGCCCTTGACCTTCTTCCAGTTGCCTTCGATGCGATCCCAGTTCATGGATACTCCTTGTGTTGAATGGATGAACATGCAAACCCGCCGCGGCGGGGCACTACATTTTTTCCTTCGTATCTTTTGCGGAATCCTGCAGCTTCTCGCCACCGCGTTCGATATCCTTGCCCATACCCTGCATGGTGTTGCAACCGGCCAGGACACCCAGCATCAGCAAGGCCAACACTGCTGCGGTCTTTTTCATGTCGCTGCTCCTTTAATGATTACGATGGGATCCGATCGGTCATGCAACCACCGTCACCGACCTTGCCGCGGTCAAACGCGTATCCATTGCCAAAGCACTGTGGAATAGCCAAACCGGCTTGTGCGTGCGTGGCGGCGGATCGGGTCGATTGCTGCAGCCGCCGGAACCAGCGCGGCCTGACCGTCTGCCCTTACCTGAGCAGATGCTGTGCCAGGAAAATATTTATAAATAAAAACAAATAGTTACGTATTTTTTGTGGTGTTGCCACGAGGGCTGAAACGTCGCCCGGCAGCGACGCGTATTCGCAAAGGATCGCGATGGCAGGTGACCGAAAGCCTGTCGCCTGACGAGGACAAAGGGCGTGATGGTGCCGGGGAAACTGCGCGGGCACCGGGGGGCCCGCCGCTGCGCGCTACTCTTTTGCCACGCCTGCGGTCTCGACCACTTTGCGCCACTTGATGATTTCCTGCTTCATCTGCGCAGCGAATTCCAGACGGGTATTGCCTTCGGGTTCTATGCCCAGCGCAACCATGCGCGCAATCACCGACGGTGTCCGGGTCATGGTCGCGATTTCCTGCTGGAAACGATCAAGCAGTGCACGCGGCACGGCCGCCGGTGCAAAAACACCGTACCACGAATTCACTTCGTAACCGGGCAGTGTTTCGCCGATGGTCGGCAATTCCGGCGCCGCCTTGAGTCGCTGCGCCCCGGTCACGGCGAGGACTCGCAAACGCCCGGCCCTGGCATGAGGCAACACGCCGGAATAACCGGTGATCAGCATCTGCACCTGTGCACCAATCACATCGGCCAGTGCCGGCGCCGCGCCCTTGTACGGCACATGCATGATGTCGATCTTCGCCATGGCCTTGAACAATTCTCCGGCCAGATGCGCGGTCGATCCGGTGCCCGCAGATGCAAAATTGAGCGTCCCCGGCTTGGCCTTGGCCAGTGCGACAAAATCCGCCGTCGACTTCGCCGGGAACGCCGTCGGCACCACCAGCGCGAGATGGCCGGCACCCACACGGCTGATAGGTGCAAAATCGCGCAGCGGATCGTATGGCATCTTCAACCGAAGGTTGGGTGCAATCGCCATCTCCCCGTTCGCGCACAGGCCGAGGGTGTAACCATCAGGAGCCGCCTGCGACAGGATGGTGGCGGAAATGGTACCCCCCGCGCCTGCCCGGTTGTCGACAATCACCTGCTGCCCCAGCACACCCGACAGGTACTCGGCGGCAATGCGGGCGGTAATATCGTTCGGGCCGCCGGCGGGATATCCCACCAGCATGCGCAGCGGCCTGGCGGGAAATGCATCGGCAGCCACACCATGCTGAGCCAGCGACACCATCAGCATCGCCAACAAAGCAGATACCCGGTTCTTGCACAGAAAAATCATGTCGACCGCGGAAACAATGGCGTGCTCCCGATCCCGATCAGCTCCGACACCTGGCTGGGCACCAGTTCGCTGGGTTGTTTCGCCGCACGGCCGATCAGGAAACCCTGCGCATTGTCGATGCCCAGATCACGCAGTATGCAGAAATCGGCCATGGTCTCCACGCCTTCGGCGACCAGCGATGAACCGCATCCTTCAGCGATATGCTGCAGTGATTTGAGGAAATGGTACTTGACCTCATCGGTACTGACGCCCTGCACGAAATGCATGTCAATCTTGACAAAATCCGGCTGCAGTTCGGACCACAGCCGCAGGCTTGAAAACCCTTCACCGAGGTCATCCAGGGCCACCCGGAACCCGGCCTTGCGAAACAGCATCAGTGCTTCACGAAAAATCGAGCGATCGGCGATATGCTGGCTTTCCGTCAACTCAATCGTGACTTGTGCGATATCGATGCCGCAATCCCGGATGAAGCGGCTGATACGCTGCACATCGTCACGTACATCCAGCACGGTCTGCGGCGTCACATTGAGAAACAGCTGCTGCTGCAAGCCCAGCCTGGCGTACTGGCGCACCACTTTGAGAGCGCATAGCATGTTCAATTCAATCAACTGGCCGGCGCGGGTCGCCGCCTCGAACAGCTTCGTCGGCGTATGCAGGGGACTGTCATCCGGCCCGCGGATCAGGCCCTCATAGGCGAGGATCTCGCCTGTCCCAAACGCCAGTATCGGCTGAAATACCGGCTGCACCGAGCGGGTCTCGATAATCCGCAGCAACTCTTCCAGTTCACGGAAGCGCGCGTTCTCCCGTGGCTTGGCTACCGGGCTGCCTGCGTCCTTGCGCTCATTCATTTCGGCATTTGCCGAGAGCTGTGTTTTGAAAGTCATCCCATGTCCCCGCTTGTGCGGCATGTCGGGCCATTGTGCCCGGCACGGGTTTCGACGTCGTTACTGCCGAAATCCGGACATGATTAAAGCATAATTTCAATGACTTGGCCGAACTTCCGGGGCAAAACACGCCTGCGCCGGGCACTGCTGCCGCCAGTGGCCGCAAAGGTGGTGGCGCCTTATCGGTTGCCCAGCGCCAGCATCAGCTGATTCAGCCGTTTGACGAAACCGGCCGGATCCTCAAGCTGGCCGCCCTCGGCCAGCAGCGACTGGTCAAACAGCACGGCGGCAAAATCGCCAAAGCGCGCATCTTCCGTTTCCGCCTGCAGGCGCTGCACCAGCGGATGTTCGGCATTGATTTCGAGTATGGGTTTGGCCATCGGCACTTTCTGCCCGGCGGCCTTCAGCATGCGCTGCAGGCCGGCGGTCATGTCGTGCTCGTCGGCCACCAGGCAGGCAGGCGATTCCGTCAGGCGCAGCGTTACGCGCACTTCCTTGACCCGCTCACCCAGCGCCTTGGCGATGCGTTCGGTGAACGCCTTGTGCTGTTCCGCGGCTTCAGTCTGTGCCTTTTTCTCCGCTTCGTCTTCAAGCTTGCCCAGGTCAAGTGCCCCTCGCGCCACCGACTGCAGCGGCTTGCCGTCGAATTCGGTGAGGAAGGACATCATCCATTCATCGACCCGTTCCGACAGCAGCAGCACTTCGACGCCTTTTTTGCGCAGCACTTCGAGGTGCGGGCTGGCCTTGGCGGCAACAAATGATTCCGCGGTCACGTAATAAATCTTCTCCTGCTCGGGTTTCATCCGCGCCACGTAATCGACCAGCGACACCTCTTCGTCAGCAGTGTCCTTCAGCGTCGATGCAAAACGCAGCAGTTTGGCAATGCGGTCACGGTTGGCCTGATCCTCGCCGATGCCCTCCTTGAACACGCGGCCGAATTCCTTCCAGAACGTGGTGAATTTCTCCTTCTGGTTTTCCGCGAGGTCTTCGATCATCGACAGCACGCGTTTGACCGAGGCCGCGCGGATGGTTTCGATATCCTTCGATTCCTGCAGGATTTCGCGCGATACGTTCAGTGGCAGATCGGCGGAGTCGATGACGCCGCGCACGAAGCGCAGGTAATGCGGCATCAGGTTGTCGGCGTCATCCATGATGAACACGCGTTTCACATACAACTTGATCCCGCGCCGCTGCTCGCGATCCCACAGGTCGAAAGGCGCGCGCGCGGGGATGTACAGCAACTGCGTGTATTCCTTGCGCCCCTCGACCTTGTTATGCGACCAGGTCAGGGGCGCCTCGAAATCGTGCGACACATGTTTGTAGAATTCGATGTACTGTTCGTCAGTGATTTCAGACTTCGAGCGTGCCCACAAGGCACTGGCCTGGTTGACGGTTTCGTCCTTGTCGGTAGTGCGGTATTTTGCGGAATCCTTGTCCCACTCCTCTTCCTTCATCAGGATCGGCAGCGTGATGTGGTCGGAATATTTGCGCAGGATGGTACGCAGGCGCGTGCCATCGAGGAACTCGTCTTCGTCTTTGCGAAGGTGGAGTGTGACCTCGGTGCCACGTTCGGGTTTCGCCGTGGCCTCCAGCGTATATTCGCCGCCGCCGTCGGATTCCCAGCGCACCCCAAGCTCCGCTGCAAGGCCGGCACGGCGCGTCACCAGCGTGACCTTGTCAGCAACAACGAACGATGAATAAAAACCGACGCCGAACTGGCCGATCAACTGCGCGTCCTTCGCCGCATCACCGGTCAGCTTGGCGAGGAACTCGCGGGTGCCGGAACGGGCAATGGTGCCGACGTTACTGATAACTTCCTCGCGCGACATGCCGATGCCGTTGTCGGTGATTGTCACCGTGCGCGCTGCGGGATCAAAAGCAACGCGGATTTTCAGTTCGGCATCATTTTCCAGCAGGCCCTTGTCGGTCAGTGCCTCAAAGCGCAGCTTGTCACAGGCATCCGAAGCATTGGAAACGAGTTCGCGCAGGAAAATTTCCTTGTTGCTGTACAAGGAATGGATCATCAGCTGCAGCAGTTGTTTGACCTCGGCCTGGAAACCCAGGGTTTCCTTGCGGATGTCAGCGGTGGTATCGGTATGGGCGGTCTCGGCCATGGCAACTCCGGAAAAGGTGAACAAAATCGGTGACCAAAACATGGGGCCGGCCACGGCAGATTTCAAGCGCAGGCCGGGCACTGCCGGTGCACGTGCCGTGCAGTGAGGTAAAACTATAAGTTATTGATTTTATTTATTATTTATTGCGGCGCGCGATGAGCATCAAAGGTACGCCAAGCAGTAGCACTCCGATTCCCAGCTGCGCCCCGATACTGCCCGGGTCCTTGGACATGGCGTAGCCGGCACTAGACCACAGCATGAATGCGCACATCGCGCAGAACACGATCGGGGTCAACGGATACAGCGGCACCCGGAACGGATTGGCGGCAGCCGGCTCCTGGCGGCGCAGCACGAACAGCGATATGCCGGTCAACAGGAAGAACAGCCAGAACGCCGGGGCGGTGTAGGCAACCATGGTTTCGAAACCGTCGGGCGTCGTTGCAGCCAGCAGCACCAGCGCCAGCGATACGGCGCCCTGCACCAGCAGCGCGCTGGTCGGTGTATTGGTACGCTCGTTCCATTTACCCAGAGCGCGAAACATGCCAAAGTCGCGGCCCAGCGCAAAATTGGTGCGAGCGCCGGTAAACGTTGTGGCGTTCAGCGTGGAAAGCGCGGCCGCCATGACGATCACGCTCAGCACCAGCTTGCCCGCACCTCCCAGCGTTGCCTGCATCAGATCCGCGGCGACGGCGCGCGAGTTCCTCATGCCTTCGAGACCGAGGACATTGAGGTAGGCGAGGTTGAGCAGCACGTACAGCACCGTTACCGCCAGAATGCCTAGCAACAGGGCACGCACGATGTTGCGCCGCGCGTCCTGCATCTCTGCCGTCAGATACGCCGCCTCGTTCCATCCTCCATAGGTTAGCAGGATGAAAATCAGCGCAAGCTGCGAAAACAGCGGCGCGCCGGCAGCTGGCGGCGCTGCTGCTGCTGCAGGCTGGACACCGCCGTGCATGAAACCGGCAATGATCACCGCGAAGATGGCCAGGGCCAGCGCCGAGGTAAGCACTGTCTGCACCGATTTGCTCTCTCGGGTTCCAACCAGATTGAGCGCGGTCACCGCGACCACCGCAATCAACGCGTAAATCACTGAACCTTTGTCGCCCAGCGGCCATAACTGGCTGGCATAGTCACCGAATACGAAAGCGATGGCCGCGATGGCACCGGTCTGCACGACGCTCATCCGCGCCCATGCAAACAGGAACGCCAGCTTCGATCCGAATGCCCGGTCCAGAAAATGGTATTCACCACCGGCATTGGGGAACGACGAGCCGAGCTCCGCGTAGCACAGCGCGCCGATCAAAGAAATAGCACCGCCGGCCACCCACAACGCAATGAAAACCGTTTCGGTCGACACGCTACCGGCAACGATGGACGGGGCCTTGAAGATGCCAGCACCGATGACGATGCCGACAATCATCGCGCAAGCATCTACTACCGACAGGGTCTGGCGTGGTGTTGCCGCAGTGCTGGTCGTGCTCATGCGAACTCCCCGGGTACGGCCGGACTGGTTTCCGGCCGGTTATTTTTTCGCAGTTAATTTTTCCCGCTTTTACTTTTCCGCTTTTATTTTTCTTCAGGCAATTCGTCCGCGGCACGCTTCAGTTCGCCGCGCTGGATCTGTTTCGCCGTCCATGCCACCTGCTGCCGTGCAGCGCCTTCCCCGATGACCAGCGTGCCCTGGATGGTGCCGTCGCCGATCTTTCCGGTGAACTCGTGGCGCGCCATGCCGTCGCGGCCACCGGCAACGAGGCGGATGTTCTCGCCCATGATGCGGCCGCGCAGACCGGTGCTGCGATCACGGATCTCGACCTTGCCCTCGACCTCCTGAAATTCCTGCTGCAGGTCAAATTCCAGCGGTGTGTCACGGCCACCGATCTTGACCAGCGACTGCCATTTCCCCGGAACCCGCGCCGGCACCACGTAAAAATAGAGGTAACTCACACCCGGATTGCCGACTTTTTTCTCGGGCACCACCAGTTCACGCTGTTCGTCGGCACCCCAATCGCCGAGATGGTAGTCGTGTGTCACGATGCGCGTGCCCGGCTTCATCGCCATGAACTTGGGCCGCAGCCTGAGGTTCATCTCCGGCAGCAGGTAGGTGCTGATCACCGTCGCCCGCGACAGGTCCGTGGTAAACAGGTCTTCCTCGATAAAACGCACCTTGTCGGTAACGCCGGCCTTTTTCGCATTCTGGTTGGCGAGTTTCAGCAGATAGGTATCGAGATCAACACCAAAGGCACTGGCGCCGTACTTGGTCGCCGCGGTAATGACAAAACGCCCGTCACCCGAGCCGAGATCGATCAGGAAATCCTTGGGACCGATCTTCGCCATCTCCAGCATGGTATCGACAACGATCTGCGGCGTCGGCACATACACCACGTCGCCACGACCGTCCTGTGCGGCGGCGGGCAATGCCGCCAGGCTGCCCAACACCAGTGCCGCGCTGCTCAATGCCTTTACAATGTTCATGCCTGCCATTTTCATCACTGCTCCTTGTTGGACTGCCGACTGCGGAATACCGCGCCGGCCTACATGCCGCCGATGTTGATTTTTCCTGTTTTGACCCGTTCCGCCCGCCACGGTTGTGCACGCTCACCGCTGCGCAACACGACTTCTCCGTTAATCACGTTGCCTCTAATGCGACCGGTATAACGCTGCACACCGGCCTCACCGGAAACCGTAAAGCTGACCGTATCCCCCTTGATACGCGCCTCACCCAGCCGCAGCGGTTGCCCCTGCAGCATGACCGCACCCACCGGGACCTGGAATTTCTGTTCCAGCCGCGCCTCGTAACCCGCGCTTCCCGGCAACGACCACTGCCAGACACCGGCCACATTGGCCGGCACCACCCACAGCATGATATCGCTGCGCGGCGGGCCGTAGGGCTTGTCGGGCACATCAATGGTGATTTTCTGGTCGGGCGCCCAGTCGGCAAAGTCAAAATCATGTGACACGATGCGCGTGCCGGGCTTCAGTTGCTCGAACAGCAGCGGCCGTAACTGCAGGTTGATCGAGTGCAGCAGATAGGTCGTCACCACGGTGGCGTGACTGATGTCGGTGCCGAACAGGTTGCGTACCTCGAACACCACCCTGTCCGCTACGCCCTGCTTGCGCGCATCAGCCAGCGCCATGCGCACCAGCCGGTCATCGAGGTCCACCCCCATGCCGCGGGTGCCGAAACGGGTTGCGGCGCGGATCGAAATGCGACCGTCACCGGAGCCGAGGTCGATCAGGTAATCATCGGGACCGACGCCGCCCAGACCAAGCATCGCATCCACCACATTCATCGGCGTCGGCACATAGGGTACATCGGACGCCTGCACTGCGGTCGCCTGCCAGCATAATCCCGCCAGCAGCATGGTGACAAAAGCGCGACACAGACGAAAGATCATGGCGCCGGCACACGCACTGCGCGCCAGTTGTGCGTTGTCTGCGTGCTGCCGGTACCGCGGCGGAACTGGCCTTCGATCACATCACCGCTGACACGACCTTCAAAATAAAGACTGGCCTCGTTGTCGCGATCACGGTCATCGACAATGACGAAGCTCAACCGGTCGCCGGACAGCCGCGATTCCCAGACTTGGGCATGACGGCCGTCGAAGCGCGCAAAGCCGTCGACTTCCTGGAATTTCTGCCGCAGTTCCAGATTGATGGTGTGCTCGCTGCCGGGTAACGTGAATTTCATGTCCCATTTGCCGGCAACCTTTGCCGGCACGATCCACAGGAAAGAATTTTTACGGATCTGGGTGGTTACGTCGGGATTCCAGTCCTCGAGCCGGAAATCATGCGACACCAGCCGCGTGCCCGGCTTCAGATTAAGCAGCGCCGGACGCAGCCGCATCATCACGCCGGGCAGCAGATACATGGTAATCACCGTCGCCTGACTGATATCGGTCTTGAACAGATCCTGCTGCAGGAATTTGACGCGATCGGTGACGCCTGCCGCAGCGGCCGCTTCGATGCTTTCGGCGACCAGTTCTTCATCAAGATCAACACCGATGCCGCGCGCACCAAATTTTTTCGCAGCGGTAATCAGCACGCGGCCGTCGCCGGAACCGAGATCCATTACAAAATCCTGTGCCGTCACGTTCGCAAGCCGCAGCATTTCTTCGATCACCACGTACGGCGTCGGCACAAACGGCACATCGAATTGCCAGTGCGGCGGTTGCGCCGGTTGCGCCCGGGCCGGCAATGGCAGCAGCAGCGCCAAGCCGAGTTGGATTAAAATACCATTTAAAAACAATGACTTATTCATATGCCTGTCGCGGCATGCTTATTGCGGCATAAATTCCCGGATTACCGGCGGCGGCGCAATTACATGCGCCGCATCACGCAGTTCGACGCGCACCGCGCTCCACGGCACAGCTTTGCCTGCACCGCCCGCCGCGCGCATATCACCTTCCAGCGCCTGGTTGATGCGCCGGCCGCTGAATGTGACGCGACCGCGCTCCGGCAATTGCAGTGTGACTTCGACCATGCGCCCCGTCAGCTTCGCCTGTTCGACCGGCACCGCGCGACCATCGAGTTTTGCTGTGGCTTCGAGTTTCTGGTAATTCTGCCGCACGTCCAGTTCCACCGGCAGCGCCTTGCCGCCAATGTCGACACTCCAGACCCAGCGCCCGGCCACGATGTCGGGCACCACCCAGTACAGCACTTTGCTTTTCTGCGAGCGGCCCACCGGTTTGCCCGGTGCATCCATTTCGTATTCGAGATCCGGCAGCCAGTCACCGATGCCGTAATCATGCGACACGATGCGTGTGCCCGGCGCCAGCGCCAGCAGCTTGCTGCGCGCCATCAGGTTCACTTCGGGCAACAGGTAAATGGTGATCACCGTCGCCGGCGTGAGGTCGGTCTCGAACAAGTCGCGCGCATAGAATTTCGCGCGGTCAGCGACGCCGTTCTTGCGCGCATTGTCATTGGCCAGTTTCACCAGGCGCTTGTCGAGGTCCACACCGAAGCCGCGCGCACCGCGCTTTTTCGCCGCAGTGATGACCATGCGCCCGTCGCCGGAACCGAGGTCGATCACGTAATCCTTGTCAGTCACCTTCGCCGTCTCGAGCATGGCATCGACGACGTTCTGCGGCGTCTGCACATAAGGAGTGTCGCCAAAATCCTGCGCCTGCACCGTTGCCGCCAGCGCCAGCAACAAAGCACCGGCCATCATCTGCATTTGAAGCATCCGAATCTGAATCAATATCAATTAATTATCTCCATGCCGGCGACGCGGGCTGCGCGCTCGGCGATCCATTCCACACGCGCCGTCAGGCGACTGCCCGACAACACGGCCTGACCGATAATGCGGCCGCCATCGACGCTACCACTGAACGCATGCTTCACCGGAGCGCCATTCACTTCCGCGGTGAACGAAAACGTCAGTTCCGCACCGCGCAGTTTTGCATCGAGGATTTTCACTGCACGGCCGTTGACCTGCACCGAGCCGCTGACCATCTGGTATTTCTGCTCGAACATGAATTCATAAGTCTGCGGTTTGCCGGCCACCGGTAATTGCGAACGCCAGTTGCCAGCCGTTTTCGCCGGCACCACCCAGAAATACACATCACTGTCGCCGCCGGCGCCGGAAAACTTGTCAGGAGCATCCATGCGCATCGCCGCATCAGCCCTCCAGTCGCCCATGTCAAAATCATGGGACACCAGCCGCGTGCCCGGTTTCAGCTCCAGCAGCTTCGGCCGCAATTCCAGGTTGACCCGCGGCAGCAGGTACATGGTGATCACCGTCGCCTGCGTCAGGTCGGTTTCGAACAGGTTGCGCTGGTAAAACGCCACCTTGTCGGCGACTCCATTTTTACGGGCGTTTTCATTGGCTTCGCTGATGCGCACCGGATTGAGGTCGACGCCGAAACCACGTGTGCCGAATTTTTTCGCAGCAGTGACGACAATGCGACCGTCACCGGAACCGAGATCGATCAGGTAGTCCTGCGCCGTGACCTTGGCCATATCCAGCATGCGATCGACCACCGCCTGTGGTGTCGGCACATAGGGCACGCTGGGCTGACCTCCAGCGGCATGTGCGACTGAGACCAGCAGGCCGGCGCAGACGAGTGCCGGCGGCACTCGTCTGAACACTTTAATCAGTACCGCCAACAGACGCTGCATGATCGCCTCCATCGCACGCTGACCAGCCTGTAAATCGATTGGATTTTTAACCGTCACCACGCGCGGCTCACAACAACAATCCAGTCACCTGGATGAGACTGCGCCTGTGGTAGATTGGCGGCGAATTATAACCGACCGTTCTCGTCTTTCGCCGCACCCTATCCCCTTCCCATGCCCGCATCTATTCCTTTCATCCTGATCTTCATTTCCGGCGGCGCGATCCTGGCGCTTGAACTGCTGGCCTCACGCATCATGACGCCCTATTTCGGCGTCAGCCTCTACATCTGGACCGGCATCCTGTCGATCACGCTGGTGTCACTGGCGCTCGGTTACTGGTGGGGCGGCCGGCTTGCCGCTACCGCGCCGGCACGCCGCCTCGGCCTGCTGTTTGCAATCATGCCGGCACTGGCCGGCCTGGCGATCATCGCCGCCTGCATGATTTATCCTTTTGCCTTCCATCCGCTGGCGCGCTGGAGTCTCAGCGGTGGCGCCTTCGCCGCGTGCATGATCCTGCTGTTCCTGCCGCTGGTTGCGACTTCGGCGATGAATCCGCTGCTGGTCGCATTGCTGCTGCAGCAACAGGAAAAACGCAAAGGTGATGCCGGCTCCGGCCTGGTGTTTTTTGTCAGCACGCTGGGCTCGGTGGCCGGCGTCGTCATCACCGCCTTCGGCCTGATTCCGTACATCAGCAATTACACGGCCACGCTGCTGGTGGCCTTGCTGCTGGGGGCGTTGTCACTGACTGCGGCGGCATCGAAGCTGACCATGTCCGGCCGCGGCGCAGTCACTGCCTGCGGCATCGCCGCCCTGCTCGGCGCCGCGTTGCTGGCCTGGCAGGGCGACCGTTACACCGGTCGACTGGGCCCGATCGCCTTCAGCGGCGCACAGTGGCAGGTCGAGGGCACACACAGTTCGCTGTTCGGCACCGTGAAAATCCTGCGCAGCGGCGCCGATGCCGACGGCAAATTCCTGCGCATGTATTTTCATGACGGCCTGATCCAGAACAGCGTCGATTCGAACCAACGTTCGATTTCCTTCTACACCTGGGCGCTGGAAGCGCTGGCACGCGCCTATCGCCCGCAGATGCAGGATGTGCTGATGCTCGGCCTGGGCGCGGGCATTGTGCCGTCACGTCTCGCGCGCGACGACACCCGCGTCGCCGTCGTTGAAATAGACCCATCGTCGCTGGCAGTGGCGCAGCAGTATTTCGGATTTGACGTCAAACGCGTCACCACCCACCAGGCCGATGCACGGACCTTTGTCGGCGATTGCACACCCAGCCACGATGTCGTGCTGGTTGATCTGTTTCACGGCGACGGCACGCCCGATTACCTGATCACGCGCGAATTTTTCCGCGACCTGAAAAGCTGCCTGAAACCCGGTGGCGTGGCGATTTTCAATACTTTCGCCAACCTCGATGACACGCGCAGTTATTCCCATCTCCTGGCGACCATGCAAAGCGAATTGCCGCATGTCGCGCTGTACCGGCCCGACTGGCCCGGTGCGCGACAGATCAACAGTTTTCTGGTCGCTTCACCAACCCCGCTGCCGGCGCCACAGCGCGTAACCATCAATGATGTGCCGGAGCATCATGCCGGCACGCTGTGGGACATGCTGGCAAAACCGCAGACGGTTGATGCCATGGCCGCATCCGGAAAAATCATTTATGACGCTTGGAATGCCGCGGCACTGGACATGGCTGCAAGCCAGGCCGCGTTCCGGCAAGGGGTGCTGGACAGCGCCCCGCCGGCATTGCTGATGAACTGAAGTTACTGGTAACTGGTGATTGGCAGAAACTCCGCGACCTGCGCTGCGAGCTAGGAACCCTTGCTGGCACTCCAGCGCACGACCTTGCCGTCACCGAAATCGGCGGCGCCTTCCATGCGGTTGCCGTTGACCCGTCCGGTGAATTCGCCGCGGTCCGTGCCACGCATCATCACAAAGTGGATATCTCTGCCGTCCACTTTCGGCGAGATCAGCGCGCTCTGGCGACCCCTGCCGTCGGCGGTGCCTTCAAAGTTCTGGTAGCGCTGCTTCAGCGCCAGCCTGTATTCTCCGTCGCCGTCGAGCTGCAGGCGCCAGTCACCCTCTATTTTTGCCGGCACGATCCACAGGTACAGCGTCGCGCTGGGCACGCCGGAAATGAATTCCTTCTCCGGCACATCGAAACTGATCGTCGCATCGTGCTGCCATTCCTCGAAATGGTAGTCGTGCGACACAATTCGCGTGCCGGGCCGCAACTCGTTGAACAGTTTCGGACGCAGCCGCTGCATGAACTCCGGCAACAGATACAGCATGACCACGGTGGCCTTGCTGACATCAGTCTTGAAAATATCCTTGGCTTCGAACAGCACCCGGTCCGAAACGCCCAGACTTTTTGCGCGCAGATTGCTGATCCGGATCAGCTCCTCGTCAATGTCGACGCCATAACCGCTGGACTTGCGCTGGTGGGCCGCGGTAAGCACGATGATGCCGTCGCCGGAACCGAGATCAATCACAAAATCGCTCGCTCCGACATTGGCCAGCGTCAGCATCTGGTCCACCACCACGTTCGGTGTCGGCACATACGGCCCGCCTTCGCGCTCATATTCCGGCGGCACATTCGGCTGCTTTTGCGCCGCACCGGCGATACACGCGCACAGCATTCCCGCCATCACCACCACTGACCGCCAGCCACATTTCATTTGTCATTTCTCCGTGACACTTCATGACCCCAATGGTCATGTTTGCGCGCGCAATATAGCGCATTGCGGTCAGTCAGCGACGGGAGGTGTCGCCCTTGCTGGCGGCACAACTGTCAGCCAGTTCATGGATGGAAATTTCACTGGTGAAAGTCAGTCGGATCGCGCGTCGCATCATCACCAGTTCGTCCGGCTTCAGGCGCTCACGCAGATCGCCTTTTTCGGTTTCAGCCAGCACCTGGTTCAAGGATGCGCCGCGGTCGCGCATTTCGATGCCCGCCTGCGCACCGGCGACGATCAGATCGCAGGTCAGTTCGGCCTGCGCAGCCGCAGCCAAACCTGGCAACATGCTCAGCAATGCGATCACTATTCTTCGCGGCATAACCAGCCCTTCAAAATGCCGCCACATCCAGCGCCAGCGTGCTCGCCGCACCGCGGGTCACCGTCTGCGCCAGGGCGCCGGCCTGCGGCAGCAGGTGTTCAAGATAAAACCGCGTGGTCGCCAGTTTGCCCTCAAAAAATGCACAGTCGGCACCCGGCACATTCAGGCGTTCACGCGCAAGCAGTGCCGCGCGCGCCATCAGCCAGCCACCGGCCACCGTGCCGAACAGTTTCAGGTACGGCACGGCCACCGCGGCGGCAGCCTCCGGTTCCTGCCGGTAATGGTCAACCAGCCAGCGCGTCGCTGACTCCAGCCCGTCCACCGCCTGCGTGAATGACGCGCGCATCGCCGCAAAGGTTTCTCCTGCCGCCGCCAGCGCTGCGTCCAGCGCACGCATTTCGGCAATCAGCGCCAGCGCTGTCGCGCCTTTTTCCGCGCCGACCTTGCGCCCGATCAGGTCGTTGGCCTGGATGCCGGTCGTGCCTTCGTAAATGGTGGTGATACGCGCATCACGCAGGTATTGCGCAGCGCCGGTCTCCTCGACGAAACCCATCCCGCCGTGGACCTGCACACCCAGTGACGCAATCTCCACCGCGAGCTCGGTGCACCAGCCCTTGACCACCGGCGTCAGCAGGTCCAGCCGCGACTGATGACCCACCCGCTCCGTTGCATCGGCATGACGTTTGGCGCGATCCAGTGTACCGGCGGCGTAATACCCCAGTGCGCGCATGGCTTCAGTCTGTGCGCGCATGGTCAGCAGCATCCGCCGCACATCCGGATGGTGAATGATCGTGACACGGTCGCCGCTGCGTTGACCGATGGCGCGCCCCTGCACCCGCGTCTTCGCGTATTCCAGCGCATGCTGGTAAGCACGTTCTGCAATCGCCACGCCTTCCATGCCGACGCCCAGCCGCGCGTGGTTCATCATCGTGAACATGTATTCGAGTCCGCGATTGGCTTCGCCGACCAGATACCCTGTCGCCCCGCCGTTATCCCCATAAGCCAGCACACAGGTCGGACTGCCGTGGATGCCCAGTTTGTGTTCGATGGACACACAGCGGATGTCGTTGCGCGCACCGGGGCTGCCGTCGGCATTGAGCCTGAACTTCGGCACCACGAACATCGAAATGCCCTTCACGCCTTCGGGTGCGTCGGGCAGGCGCGCCAGCACCAGGTGCACGATGTTGTCGGCCATGTCGTGCTCGCCCCAGGTGATGAAAATCTTGGTGCCCTGAATGCGATAGTGGTCACCCTCGGGCACCGCGCGCGTACGTACCGCCGAAAGGTCGGAACCGGCCTGCGGCTCAGTCAGGTTCATCGTGCCGGTCCATTCACCGGACACCAGCTTCGGCATGTAAATTTTGACCAGTTCCGCCGAAGCGTGATGAGACAACGCTTCCTGCACGCCGGTGGTCAGCATCGGGCACAGGCAGAACGCCATGTTGGCGCTGTTCCACATTTCCTGCAGCGGCAACGCAATAATGTGTGGCAATCCCTGGCCGCCATGGTCCACGCTGCCACCAAGACTGTTCCAGCCGGCTTCCGTGAACTGCGCGTAGGCGGCCTTGAATCCAGCCGGTGCGGTGACCACGCCGTCGCGCCATTGCGCGCCCTGTTTGTCACCACTGCGGTTCAGCGGATCGAGCACGCCCTGCGCAAACTTGCCGGCCTCCGTCAGCACGGCTTCGACCAGTTCGGCGTTGACATCGCCGCAACCCGGCAGCGCAGCAATACCATCGAGTCCGGCGAATTCGGCAATGGCGAACTGCATGTCTTTCAGCGGCGCGTTATAGGTCGACATGACGAATCTCCAGACTGCGTGCACAAACAAAAAGGGCGCTCCCGAGAGAGCGCCCTTCATGTTACCTCAGGTTCTTATCCCAGTTCCTGGGTCAGTTCCGGCACCGCCTTGAACAGGTCTTCTTCCAGCCAGTAATCAGCCACCGCAAAAATCGGCGCCTCCGGATCCTTGTTGATGGCGATGATCACCTTGCTGTCCTTCATGCCGGCCAGATGCTGGATCGCGCCGGAAATGCCGACGGCGATGTAGAGCTCCGGTGCGACGATCTTGCCGGTCTGCCCGACCTGGTAATCATTGGGCACAAAACCGGAGTCGACCGCTGCGCGCGAGGCACCGACCGCGGCGCCGAGCTTGTCGGCCAGTGCTTCGAGGATCTTGAAATTTTCACCGCTGCCCATGCCGCGGCCGCCGGAGACGATGATGCGCGCCGCCGTCAGTTCAGGGCGGTCGGATTTGGACAATTCCTGGCCGTTGAATTTCGACAGGCCGGTGTCAGGTCCTGCCGCGAGATTCTCAACCGCAGCACTGCCATCCTCATTGCCGACTTCACCCGCCGCATCAAAACCGGTGGCGCGGACGGTGATGACCTTGATCTTGTCGGCCGACTGCACGGTGGCCAGCGCATTGCCGGCGTAGATCGGCCGCACAAAGGTATCCGCGGAGACCACGGCACTGATTTCCGAAATCTGCTGCACATCCAGCGCTGCCGCCACCCGCGGCATGAAATTTTTGCCGAAACCGGTGGCCGGCGCAAGAATATGGCTGTACTCGCCGGCAATGGTCAGCACCAGGGCGGCGATGTTTTCCGCAACACCGCCAGCATACTGCGGCGCGTCAGCGAGCAGCACTTTTTTGACGCCGGCGATTTTCGCCGCCGCCTGCGCCGCATCGGCACAACCCTGGCCTGCAACCAGCACGGTGATATCGCCACCGATTTTCGCCGCAGCGGTGACCGTATTGGTGGTGCCGGGCTTCAATTGTTTGCCGTCGTGTTCGGCAATGACGAGTACGGACATCAGATCACCCTGGCTTCGTTTTTGAGTTTGGCTACAAGTTCTTTCACGTCGGCAACTTTGACGCCGGCGCTGCGTTTCGGCGGCTCTTCAACCTTCAGCGTTTTCAGCCGCGGCGTGATGTCCACACCCAGCGCTTCCGGTTTCAATGTCTCCAGCGGTTTTTTCTTCGCCTTCATGATGTTGGGCAGCGTCACATAACGCGGCTCATTGAGACGCAGGTCGGTGGTGATCACCGCTGGCAGCTTGATGGTCAGCTTCTCCAGCCCGCCGTCGATTTCGCGGGTAACATCGGCGGTATCGCCGTTGACGGTGATGGCCGAGGTAAACGCCGACTGCGGCCAGCCGAGCAGCGCCGATACCATCTGCCCGGTCTGGTTGGCATCGTCGTCGATGGCCTGTTTGCCCATGATCACCAGTTTGGGCTGTTCCTTGTCGATGATCGCCTTCACCAGCTTGGCCACTGCCAGCGGCTGCATATCAGCGGCACCGGTCTCGACCAGGATGCCGCGGTCGGCACCCATCGCCATCGCAGTGCGCAGCGTTTCCTGGCACTGCGGCGCGCCGATTGATACCGCGACGATTTCGGTCACGACACCGGCTTCCTTCATGCGTACCGCCTGTTCAATGGCGATTTCGCAGAACGGATTCATTGCCATCTTGACGTTGGCGGTCTCAACCCCGGTGCCATCGGACTTGACGCGCACTTTCACGTACGGGTCGATGACACGTTTGACTGTCACTAAAACCTTCATGAATGCTCCGAAAATGGAAATACGGAAAAAGCGCGGAAAAAGCACGAAATCCAGCGCGACACTGCACACATAATCCACGCTGGAAGGACGGGCATTTTAACGCATCGCAGCAACCGGCGAAACCGCGATTGCCCATACTGTGGCTGGGCCAGCAGGAAGTATTACCCGCGAAAACCCTGCTGCGCCAGAAAATCCCGGAGCAGCGGCGCCCATATGTCGAACCCGCGCGTGAACAACCGGTGGCCGTTGTCCCCGAACGGCGGCAGCAGCTTGAACTCACCGTTGCCGCCGTTCGCGCGGAACGCCGCAAACCAGGCCTCGCTGTGGCGCGGACTGAAATACAAATCGTTTTCGGTATAGATCCACAGCGTCGGCACGCGCGTGTTGTGGCCGTAACCGCCGAACGTTGCCGTCGCAATCGATGCCGAACAAGGATCGCCAGGATGTGTTTCGGGATTGCCTCCGCCACCGCCGGCGAAATTGATCGCGGCCACCACCCCCGGCAGCTTGCGCGCGGCCACCGCGATGCTGGTCGCACCACCATAGGATTGCCCGGCAACCACGATGCGCTGCGCGTCGATGCGCGACTCGCGGCGCGCATGGTCAATCACCTGCTGTATCTGGTCGGCGGCGATGCCGAAGGAGCGTGCGAAATTGCGGTTGGCACAGGAACCGGCATATTCGGCATCCACCGCCGTGCCACTGACGCCGTAGCCGACGCGGGTCGGCACCCACACCGAGAAGCCCAAATTCGCAAAAAACCGTGCGGCCTGCGAATACCGCACGCGATTCAGTCCGGCACGGTCACCCGTCGGACGGCCGTGGTTCAGCACCAGCAGCGGATATGAAGTGCGGCCGCGCTCTTCGAACACCGTGACGATGATGTCCTGCGCCAGCGCGGCGCCGCTCGCATCGCGGATGCGCACGGGCACCGGAATAACCTGCTCATCAATCTCTGCAGCGGCCTGCGCTGCTGGCAGTACACCCATCAGCAGCACACAACAACAGCAAGCGAGGAGGCGCAGGCGGCTCACTGTAGAGGGATGCCGCAAGTTATTGTTTTTATTGATATTTTTAGAATCCGTCGCGGAAATGCACGACGGCGTCTTCAATCCGCCGCACTGCGATCACCTTCAATCCGGCAATCGCCTGCCGCGGCGCATTGGCGTGCGGAATCAGCGCATGGGTGAAGCCGAGCTTGGCCGCTTCCTTCAGCCGCTCCTGTCCGCGCTGCACCGGCCGCACTTCGCCGGCCAACCCCACTTCGCCGAACACCACCAGTTTTTTCGGCAACGGTTTATCTTTTAACGAACTTACCACCGCCATCAGTACCGCGAGATCGGCGGCGGGTTCCGAAATGCGCACCCCGCCCACCGCATTGACAAATACATCCTGGTCAAAACAGGCGATGCCGGAATGACGGTGCAGCACTGCCAATAACAATGCCAGCCGGTTCTGCTCCAGGCCGACGCTCAAGCGTCGCGGATTCGGCGCATGGGCTTCATCGACCAATGCCTGCACTTCCACCAGCAAAGGCCGCGTGCCCTCCTGCGTCACCATCACGCAGGACCCTGCCACTTCAGTGTCGTGCTGTGACAGGAACAGTGCCGACGGATTGGCTACACCCTTCAAGCCCTTGTCGGTCATCGCGAACACGCCCAGTTCATTGACCGCGCCATAACGATTCTTGAAGGCGCGGATCAGGCGAAAACTGGAATGCGTGTCGCCTTCGAAATAAAGCACGGTATCAACCATGTGTTCGAGCACGCGCGGGCCGGCCAGCGTACCTTCCTTGGTGACATGGCCGACAAATATGATGGTGGTGCCGCTCGCCTTGGCCAGCCGCGTCAGCTGCGCAGCGCACTCACGCACCTGCGCCACCGAACCCGGCGCCGAAGTCAGCGCATCCGAGTACAGCGTCTGGATCGAATCGATGACGGCGATTTCCGGTTTTTCGGACTGGATCACTGCCTGGATTTTGCCGAGGCCGGTCTCGGGCAGCACATGTACATGCCTGGCTTCGGCGTTCAACCGCTGCGCACGCAGCGCAATCTGCTGCGGCGACTCCTCGCCCGATACATAAATCACCTTGCGCGCGGCACCCATGGTGGCCAGCGACTGCAGCAGCAGCGTCGACTTGCCAATGCCGGGATCACCACCGATCAGGATCACCGCGCCGGGCACCAATCCACCACCGAGCACGCGGTCGAATTCGGGAATGCCGCTGGAGATGCGCGACTCCTCGCGCGCCTCGACTTCCGACAGGCGCTGCAATTTACCCGTTTCGGCAATCAGCGAAAAGCGGTTCGCTGACGGCGCTGCCGTTTCCGCAACCCCCTCGACCAGCGTATTCCAGGCCTGGCAATGCGGGCACTGGCCCTGCCATTTCGAGGCCTGGCCACCGCATTCGGTACAGACATAAACCGTTTTGGCTTTGGCCATATTCAGCCCTGATGCAGCGCGCGCAGGTGACGCAGCATCGCCTGGTTAATCGGATGCCCGCTGTCGGCCTGCATCGGGATCGTACTGAAATGACCTTCGTGCGGCACTACAATGACCTCTACCTTGCAGCCGGCTCTTTCGCACTGCGTTGCGTACTCGTGGGTCTGCGCCACCCAGCCCGGCGCTTCCTCGCCCCCTGCTGCCAGCACCAGCGGCACCGGCCGCCGCGGCGGATGGAACTGCGGACTCAGTGCATCAACCCGGTCCGGGGTCAGCCTGATCAGGTCATTGACACTGATATGCAACACCGGTTCGACATCGTAAATGCCGGACACCATCGTAGCGCCGCAGATCAGGTTCGCCGGCAGGCCATGGCGCATCCAGTCCTCGGCCAGTCCCATGGCCGCGAGATGCGCCCCTGCCGAGTGGCCATACAGATAAATGCGCCGCCCGTCGCCACCGATGCGCTGCGCATTCTGCGCCGCCCAGACGATGCCGCGCATGACCTGTTCGACGATGGTGTCGAGCGAAACCGCCGGGCACAAATCCGTACCCAGCATCACCACCGGGAATCCGGCCCGCACCAGCGGCTCGGCCAGTATTGCCTGCTTTTCCTTCTCGCCGACGCGCCAGTAACCGCCATGCAGGTAGACCACGATCGGTGCGGTACCCTCATTTTCATGCTTATCGGCATGGTAGATATCCAGTGCCTGGCGCGGCGTATCGCCGTACGCGACGTTGAACTCGCCCATTAACCGGGCGCGTGCCGCCGCCGACAGTTTGCCGCGCAACGCGTGCTGCGCCTCGACATCCGTCGCCCACGCCCGCGGATTGAATTGCCGCTCGATATCGTCCTGCCAGTCACGCCACGGCATCGCCACCCTCCCTTTGCTTATTGTTGTTCAATCACCGGCACTCGCGCCGCCAACGCGCACATCAGTTCATAACTGACGGTGCCCGCAGCTTGCGCCACGGCATCAATCGGGTTGCCCTCACCCCACAATACGACGCGGGTACCGATGCCGGCGTCGGGCATGCCGGTGATATCGACGCACAACATGTCCATCGACACCCGACCCACGGTCGTCGTCATCCGCCCGCCCACCTGCACCGGGCTGCCGCTGGGCGCATGGCGCGGATAACCGTCGGCATAACCGCAGGCAACGATGCCGATGCGCATCATTCGTCCGGCGCGAAACGTGCCGCCGTAGCCGACGGTATCGCCGGGCTTGAGGTCGCAGACGCCGATGATTTCCGAAGCCAGCGTCATCACCGGCTTCAGCCCGAGCTCCGCCGCGTTGCGGTCGGTGAACGGTGATGAACCGTAGAGCATGATGCCCGGCCGGATCCAGTCGAAGTGCGTTTCCGGATAACGCAGCGTCGCCGCCGAATTGGCGAGACTGCGCGGCGCGACAATACCCGCCACCGCGCGCTCGAATACCGCCATTTGCGCGGCCACACCGCCAGCGCCGTCAGCATCGGCAAAGTGGCTCATCAGCGTGATCTTGCCGATACCGGGGCTTTCCTGCAGCGTTTCGTACGCGCCGCGCACCGCCGCCGGTGCGAACCCCAGCCGGTTCATGCCGCTGTTGATTTTGAGCAGCACGTCGAGCCGGGATCCCGCAGGCAGCGGAGCCATCCACGCGAACTGCTCCGCGGTATGCACCACGCTGGCAATTTTCCGCACAGCACCGTCCAGCGCTTCGTGGGCGTCAAAGAAACCTTCCAATAAAACAATGCGTTGCGTATACCCGGCATCGCGCAGCCGGATCGCAGCATCAAATTCAAGCACCGCGAAGCCATCGGCTTCGCGCAACGCGCCGGCCACCCGCAACAGGCCATGGCCGTAGGCATTCGCCTTGATCACCGCGAACACCTTCGCATGCGGCGCATGCGCGCGCGCAACGCCGAGGTTATGCGCCAGCGCAGCGAGATCAACCGTGGCAGTTATCGGTCGCGGCATGGACTGTCAGCCAAAACAAGGATTGCACTTCGCTCCGCACTCATCACCCATTACTCCGCACTGCCTCTAAATGGCAGCGCTCAAACACCACCTCAAGTTCATCGATGATTTCCACGGCCACCCGTCCGTGCAGCGCGTGCTGCGCCATCAGCGTGGACACCGGCCCCATCAGCCGGCGCCGCTCCACAGCCGGATATACGCGGGTCAGGCGCTTGATTGCCGCCACGACCGATTCTTCCGCAGGGCGCAGCTCCGGCCGCATCACCGCGGACACATCGTCATGTGCCAACAGCGTCGCAGCAAGCTCCATCAGCCTGTCCTGCTGCCGCGGCTGCAGCCGGTCGAACACCGCGAGCAATGCCTGCCGCCGTTCATCTGCGGTCATTGCGCGGCAGCCATTTCCTTCATCCGCAGCATCGCAAATTCAACGAAGGTCGTCGCCAGGCGCGAGCGGAACTTGTTGCGCGGCGTCACCACCGACAGGGTACGGATCAGCGGCGGGTCCAGCGGCACTGCCATCAGTACACCGAGTTTCAGTTCCTTCACCACCGTCGCGCGCGACAGCACGGACACGCCAAGCCCGGTGGCGACCACACCCTTGATCGCCTCGGGACTGCCCAGTTCCATGACGATGTTGATCGCATCGGGCGGGATCCTGTTCTGCTGGAAATAGTGGTCGGAAAACTCACGCGTACCGGAACCCGACTCACGACTGACGAAGGGCTCGCCGGCGATTTCGGCCGCCGACACCTTTTGCGCCTTTGCCAGCTTGTATTTCGGGCTGCAAATCATCACCAGCACATCCTCGCAGCACGCTTCCGTCTGCACGCCGGCCAAGTGCGACGGTGACTCGATCAGGCCAAGATCCAGCACATGTTCGGCGACACGGGTTTCGATGGTGTCGGAGTTGGCGACCGTCATGTGCACCTGCACATGGGGATACACCGCCTTGAACTCACCGAGGATCTGCGGCAGGTAAAACTCGGCGATGGTGGTGCTGGCGCCGAGCAGCAGCGGCCCGCTGATGGCACCGGTCAGTTCACCGACGCGGGTTTCCAGTTCCTCGGACAGGGTGAGGATTTTATCGGCATAACCCAGCACCAGCTCCCCGGCGGGGGTCAGCGCGATGCGGCCGTGGCTGCGCTCGAACAGCCGCGCATTGAGGTGTTCCTCCAGCTGCTTGATCTGGAACGTGACCGCGGGCTGGGTCATGAACAACTGCTCCGCGGCCTTCGTAAACGAAAGCTGGCGGGCAACGGCGTGGAATACCTGCAGGCGACGATCAGCCATGGAGAATCGGGGGATGTCCGGCGGAAATGGGGATACTACCTGTTCAGGCCGTACCGACAAAGCCAAGTGGCACAAAACCGGTGCAAACCCGCGATCCCGAAACCGCAATATCCCTATGAAACTATGGTATAAAACCGCGGTTCCTGTAGGCTAGGCAAGACCGGATCAGCCTTCACCGGTGCAGCACGACCTTTCCAACAACATAACAAAAAAACAACCACCACACACACCTCAGTGCCTTCCCCGGATTCATGCCTTTAGGTTTTTACACCATCATGGCGGCGCAGTTTTTCTCGTCGCTTGCCGACAACGCACTGCTGGTCGCCGCGATCGCGCTGCTGATGCAGATGCATTCGCCGGAGTGGATGACGCCGCTGCTGAAGTTCTCGTTCACGATTTCCTACGTGGTCTTCGCCGCCTTCGTCGGCGCCTTTGCCGACTCGATGCCCAAGGGTCGCGTGATGTTCATCACCAATACCGTCAAGATCGCCGGCTGCGCGCTGCTGTTTTTCCATGACCTGTGGAACGTGCCCGGCACTTCCGAATACATGACCATACTGATGGCCTACGCTGTGGTCGGCCTCGGTGCCGCCGCATACTCACCGGCCAAATACGGCATCCTCACCGAATACCTGCCGCACCACCGGCTGGTCGTTGCCAACGGCTGGATCGAAGGCCTCACCGTGAGTTCCATCATCATCGGCACACTGCTCGGCGGTGTGCTGATCAGCTCAACCGTGTCGGGCAAACTGCTCGCGATCGACCTGCCGCACATCGACACCGGCGTCGACACCCCGGCTGAAGCCGCCATTGCCATCATCATGCTGTTCTACGGCGTTGCCGCAGTATTCAACCTCTACATCCCCGACACCGGCGTCGATCACCGGCCACCGAGCAAGAACCCGCTGTACCTGGTGCGTGAATTCGCGCACTGCACGAGATTGCTGTGGGCTGACAAACTGGGCCAGATCTCGCTGGCCACCACCACGCTGTTCTGGGGCGCCGGCGCCACGCTGCAGTTCATCGTGCTGAAATGGGCGGAAGTCGCACTGGGTTATACGCTGTCACAGGCCACGCTGCTGCAGGGTATCTGCGCGGTGGGCATCGCCAGTGGCGCCGTCTTCGCCGCCAAAATCGTGCCCCTGCACAAGGCGGTCAATGTGGTGCCGGTCGGCATCGCGATGGGCATCGTCGTCATTGCGATGAATTTCGTCACCTCGCTATACGTCGCAATCCCGCTGCTGATGCTGATCGGTGTCCTTGCCGGATTTTTCGTGGTGCCGATGAATGCGCTGCTGCAGCATCGCGGCCACATCCTGATGGGGGCCGGGCATTCCATCGCCGTGCAGAATTTCAATGAAAACCTGTCGATCCTGGCGATGCTGGGGCTTTATGCCGTGCTGATCCGCCTCGACCTGTCGATCTACTGGGTGATCACGATGTTCGGTCTGTTCGTATCACTGTCGATGATGCTGGTGCGCAAACGCCACCTCTACAATCTGGCGCGCGGACGGCTACCGGCCATTCCCAGCATCGCAGCGCCAAAATAAAAGGCCGCCCGCAGGCGGCCTTTTATTTTGCAGCAGCGGATTCAGACCTGCTCGTACTTGAAGCGCTTCACCTTCGCCATATTGGTGCCTTCGATGCGGATCAGGCTGGTCGGGCCCTCACGCTTCGGCGAATGCAGGTCACCCTCGTTGTAGACATGGGCAATTCCCGGCGTCAGTTTGTAGGTACGCGTGTGCTTCACTTTGCCCGGCTTGTCGGCACTGGCCGGCTCCAGCAACTGGTAATCCCGCATCTCGGTCTCACCGCGGGCCTGGCCGTAAATCGCCCAGGAATGGGCATGGTCATGCGGCCCGCTGGTCTTGGCATCAGTGTAGTCGTGGGCAAGGATGCAGAAACCAAATTCGGGATCCTCGTAAATGATCTTGCGCTCGCCGACGCTGGGGTCGACATGCTTGTCGATGAATTGCCTGTCCTTCAGCACTTCCTGCAGCAGCGCGGCAACTTTTTTGCGCCCGGCCGGACCCGGCTCGGCCTTGATGTAATCGTGGCATTGCGCGGCAAACTGTTCCAGCGTGTGTCCCATGTCAGATCTCCTCTAAAAAATGCGATATGCAACTCTGATTGTGCCGCAATGACTGCCACGCTGAACAGCGGCTTTCCTGATCCTGATCAAATCCCGCGCAAATATCCGGAAACCGCATTACGGACTCCCGGGCGGTAGCGATCAGGCGCCTACGGGGGTAATGCGGAACTCCATCACCGCGGCCTCGTTCTTCAAGCGCTCCGACAGTGCATGCATATTGCGCGAGTTCAGCGTTTTGATGCCCATGCGGTATTCAAAACTCTGCCCGCCGTCGGTCAGCTCGAAAGTCATATTGGCAATCGAAAAACCCGTGGCCTTGGCAATGGCACGCAGATCCGCTTCGGTCATCACGCTGGTGCGTTTGAATTTGACATGGAACTGGGCATAAAACTCGGTGGGCATCCGGCTTTCGATCCAGCGGAACGACGACAGCGTACCCAGCGTCGCCGCCACCGCCAGCATCGCCGGAATGTAAAAGCCGATGCCGAACAGGATGCCGATCGCCGCCGTCACCCAGATTGACGCTGCCGTGGTCAGGCCGCGCACCGACAGGCCCTCGCGCATGATCACGCCGGCGCCGAGAAAACCGATGCCGGTCATGATGCCCTGCGCCATGCGCGTCGGGTCAACCACCACCCTTGATCCCGCCTGCTGCACAAACCACTGGCTTTCATACACCGTCACCAGCATCAGCAACGCCGACGCCAGGCACACCAGGGTGTGGGTGCGGAATCCCGCAGGACGTCCGTGGTAGCTGCGCTCCAGACCGATCAGTCCGCCCGCGGTCAGTGCAGCGCCCATGCGCACGACGATGTCGAGTAACTCGCTGGTCATCATCCTGCTTGCCTCCTCCCGCCTCTGTCAGCGCCGCAGCCGCAGGTAAATCTCCGGCAGCTTGTTCGGCAGGCTGTTGATGTGGTCGAGCACCAGGTAATGCCCGGGCCCGAAAATCTGCGGCAGGTACTGGTTGGCCATGGTATCGACCGTGACACAGAACGGATGCACGCCCTTGGCCACGGCTTCCTTCACTGCCATGCGCGTGTCCTCGTGCAGGTAACGCCGGTCGCCGCCGTCGTCGTAATCCTCCGGCCGGCCGTCAGACAGCAGCAACAGCAGCCGCCGCCGGCTTTCGACGCCTTCGAAACACGCCGTGGCATGGCGAATCGCCGCGCCCATGCGCGTCGCCAGCCGCCCGGACATGCCGCCGATCTGCGCGCGCACATCGTCCGTCAGTTCTTCGTCAAAATCCTTCAGCGTGTAATAACTGACATTGTCGCGGTACTTGGAACAGAAGCCGGCGATTGAATAGGCGTCACCCACTTCCTCCATGCCCTCGGCAAACAGCAGCACTCCGGCGCGTATGCGGTCGACCAGCCGGCCTCCGCCCTCGGGCAGATGCTGCATGATCGACGTCGACATGTCGGCGAGCAGCGTCACCGCAACTTCGCGTTTGCGGATTTCGCGGCGCTTGTAGATATTCGGGCGCGGTGAACGTCCGGCTTTTTTCTCGGCGACATAACTCACCACCGCATTGAGATCCATGTCATCACCGTCCAGCTGCTGCGTCAGCGGCGCGGTACGCGTCGGCTTCTGCGACTGGATGGCTTTTTTCAGGCGCTTCAGCGCATTCGCGTACTGCTTCATCAGCCGGTTGGTCTCGCCCATGTTCGATTCGGCAAGCCGCTTTTCCTGCACCCAGCTCCAGTTGCGCTTGTAACGCGACTCGCGGTAATCCCATTCCGGGTAAGGGATGCCCTTGTCGCTGCTGCCCTGCCCGGGTGTTTCCTTGTCGCTTTGCCCGGAAGCGCGCGCCGACTGCCCCGAGGAATCGCCGTAACTGGGCATTTCCTTTTTTTCACCGTCGTCGCGCTGGTCGCCCGACTCGGCGTTCTGCGGTGCCTCGGTTTCCTCGCCGCCCTCTTCCTGCTGTTCGCTTTTCTGCTCGGAGCCGGCCTGCGTCTGCTGCGACTGGTCGTCGCTTTCCTGCGGATGCGCCATGCGCGACGCATTCGGGCTGCGCCCGGGCAGGTACGCGGCGTGAAAGGCTTCGAGATCAGTGACCACGGGCAGCGTCATCGCGCTGTAGATTTTTGCCGCGGCGCGCCAGGCATCGGCAATGGTTGCGTCTTCCACAAACAGCGGCGCAAAGCGTTCATCGACTGCAGTGCCGGCATAATGCGCCAGCGCGGCCTCAATGCTCTCCAGCGCCAGATCGTAATAAGCCGCCGTTTCCGGATGGCGCACACCCAAACCGTGCGCGGCATTGCGCAGCCGCTTCAGGTAATTCGGCACGTTGCGCTGCACACGAAAATCGACGCGCAGGTCTTCGCACAGATCCAATATCAACTGGAAGCGCAGCGCATCATCGCCAAAGCGCAGGAACAGCGGGCCCCAGGACACCGGACCCTTGGCGGGGAAATCGACTTTCGCTTCGGCAAACATGGCCTGCATCGCCGCGCGGTCGAAGCTGCGGTAGTACATGTGGCCGGCGGTGTGCAGCACGGCAAGGATGGCTTCCTCGCGGTCGGCCATCACCGCCGGGAAGTAAATGCTCTTGCCGTCGGTCTCGATGAAGGGCCTGCCCTTTTCCGGCGACCAGGTGCTTTCTTTCAGCTCGAACTCGCCGCCGAACCACACATCAAGCAGCATGCCCAGCAGGCGGTTGCGGTCGGTCAGGCGGTATCCCGGCAGATGCTCCAGCAGCAGTGACAGGCTCTCCTCGGATTCAAGGCGGAAATACGCCTCACCGCGCGCCCGCCCCGACTGCATGATGTCGGCGCCGCGCGATGCCCAGGGCAGGATCGCCTGCGCACCGAGCAGGTTGCGCACGCGGATCGCACCCGACAAATAGGTCGACAGCATCAGCTTGCGCGATTCATACAGTTCATCCGCCGGGGTTGTCAGCTGCTCGATCGCGGCAATGCCACCGTGGCGTCCGGCGAGATCGACCACCGGGGTCGAGAAATACGCCGCGCCGCTTTCGATCTGCCGCGCGCACCAGCAAAAACCGATTTCCGCCCAGCGCTCTTCGCCGGCATGGCCCAGCGAGCCGTAGGCGCGGGCAACATTGGCCATGAACCCCTCCAGCGCGCGCCACGACGCGCGCCACTGCATGAAGGCCATCGCCTGTCCGGTCCACGGCAGCACGGTTTCCGAAACCTGCTCGGCCTCGAAGCTGCCGCGGATGAAAGCGCGACCTGCATCACGCTCGAAACTGCACAGCGCAACACAGGCTGCCAGCCACTGCAGCGTGACCGCTTCGCCATGCGGCACAATCACCGGCAGCACCTGCTCGACTTCACGGTGCGCGGCGGCGCTGAGTTCTTTGATCTGGCTGACCGCCTTTTCGACGGCCGGGGAGTGTGTCATGTGTTCGATCAAATCAAACTAACTTAAAAACCGCGTCACCCCGGCGCGCCCCGAAGGAAGTCCCCTTGGGGGGGAAGCCGGGATCCAGAGGTTTGGTAATTCCTGGATACCGGCTTGCGCCGGTATGACGGACTTAGGGGCTGTCGCAACAAATCAGGAGAAGTGCGCTTGCACGATTTCCATCAGCGCATCTGACAGTTCGGCGTCATCGGTAATCGGGTTGACCATCGCCACCTGGCAGGCCGTCACCGGATCGAGCCCGGCGGCCATCATGCTCGCGGCGTAGACCAGCGCACGGGTCGACGTCGATTCTTCAAGGCCGTGATCCTTCAGCAGCCGCGCCTTGCGGCCGATGGCCACCAACTGCTGCGCAATTTCCGGCTTGGTGCCAGGCACTTCCCGGACCAGGATCTTGCGCTCGACTTCCTCCTGCGGGAAATCGAAATTGATCGCGATAAAACGCTGCTTGGTCGACGGCTTCAGATCCTTCAGCACCGTCTGGTAACCGGGGTTGTAGGAAATCACCAGCATGAAATCCTCATGCGCATCGATTTCCTGACCCTTCTTTTCGATGGTCAGCTTGCGGCGATGGTCGGTCAGCGAATGGATCACCACCGTCGAATCGGTGCGGGCTTCGACGATTTCGTCGAGATAACACAATGCGCCGACCTTCACCGCGCGCGTCAGCGGACCGTCGTGCCATACAGTGTCAGCACCTTCGAGCAGAAAGCGGCCGACCAGATCGGAACTCGTCAGATCCTCGTGGCAGGACACCGTCACCAGCGGACGTTTCAGCTGAAAAGCCATGTGTTCGAGGAACCGCGTCTTGCCACAGCCGGTAGGGCCTTTCAGCATCACCGGCAGGCGGCGTTTGTAGGCCGCCTCGAAAATCGCGACTTCATTGCCCTGCGGCTCGTAATAAGGCGCAGTGTCGCCGACCTGCGGCATTTGCACGATGTCGTGTTCGACGCCGCGCACGCGGTTTGTTGCTGTCTTCATCTATGCTCCAGAGTCAATTCAGGATTCATTCAAAACTTGTCCGCACTACGTCGCGCAGTTCTGCACCGACACCGCACGCCCTTCACCCGATATTAATACAGTTGCGGCGGTTCAACGGCGGCACTGCATCGCCTGCGCTGCGCAATAAGCCGATTGGCAGGTAATAGCACGGCACTCTATGCGGATTAAAAATAAATGTTTAAAAACAAATAGTTAAAAATAAATCCCGAGCACACGGTCCGGCGGACTGCGCATCCACCACCGCCTGCGCACCATGACCCGCACTGCGCAACATGCGGACCACCAGCAACAGCGGGATTCAATCGCTCTATCATGGGGACAGACTGGCGGGATCACTCAAGGACAAATCATGCGTTGGGAAAGCGGCAGGGAAAGCGAAAACGTTGAAGACCGGCGCAGTGACGGTGGCGGCATGGGCCGCGGTATTGCCGGCGGCGGCATCGGGGTCATCGTGATCGCCGTGGCAGCCATGTTCTTCGGCGTTGACCCATCTCTGGTGATGAGCGTGCTCGAAGGTACTCAGTCAGGTGCGCAGCCCGGTATGTCTGCACAGGCCCCCGCGCAAAAACCGCCAGCCAATGATACACAGGCGAAATTTGTCTCCGTCGTGCTCGCCGACACCGAAGACACCTGGCGCGCCCTGTTCAAGCAGGGCGGCACGCAATACCGCGAACCGAAGCTGGTGCTGTTCCGCGGCGCGGTGCAGTCGGCCTGCGGCAATGCCCAGGCTGCGATGGGACCGTTCTACTGTCCCGGCGACGAAAAGGTTTATATCGACCTGGTATTTTTTGATGAACTGCAAAAGCGCTTCAAGGCGCCGGGGGATTTCGCCCAGGCCTATGTCATCGCGCATGAAATCGGCCACCATGTGCAGAACCTGCTCGGCATCTCCGAAAAAGTACATGCCGCGCGCCAGCGCGTTTCCGAAACCGAATACAACAAACTGTCGGTGCGCCTCGAACTGCAGGCCGATTGTCTCGCCGGCATCTGGGCGCACCACGCCGACCGCTCGCGGCAGATCCTCGAAAGCGGCGACGTCGAAGAAGCGCTGGGCGCCGCCGCCGCCGTCGGTGATGACCGCATGCAGATGCAGGCGCGTGGCTATGTCTCGCCGGAATCCTTCAGCCACGGCAGTTCGGAGCAGCGCGCACGCTGGTTCCGTCGCGGCCTCGACAGCGGCGAGTTCGCGCAATGCGATACCTTCAAGGCGCGCAGCCTGTAACAGGCATCATTCCGCATGACGCCATAAGTAATTGATTTTATTAATAAATTTTAAATGAAAGAATCCTGATGCAACGCGCCACCACCAAACTCCGCGCCCTGGTCAAGGCCGGAAAATTCCTCGAGTTACCCGCCATCCACGATCCGCTGAGCGCAAAACTCGCAGAGAGTATCGGTTTCAAAACCCTCTACAACGGCGGCTTCGTCACCGGCGGCAGCACCACCATCAGCGAACCGCTGCTGTCAATGACCGAACAGATCACCGTCGCCGGCAACATGGCCAATGCAGTGAACATCCCCGTGATCATGGACGCCGGCGCGGGCTGGGGTGAACCGCTGCACACCATGCGCACGGTGCGTGAATGCATACGCGCCGGCATTGCCGGCGTGCACATCGAAGACCAGCTGTTCCCCAAACGCGCGCATTACCACACCTATGTCGCGCACAACATTCCGATCGACGAATTCCGCGACAAGATCCGCCTCGCCTGCGTGCAGCGCGACCGCAGCGACAAGGATTTTGTGATCATCGCCCGCTCTGACGCCTGCCGCGAACAGGGCTACAAGGAAGCCGTCAAACGCATGCTGCTGGCGCGCGACCAGGGCGCAGACATGGGACTGATCTTCCCGCGCACCCCGGAAGAAACCAGAAAGGCCCCCAAGCAGTGCAAGCTGCCGATGATCTATGTGCAAAGCCGCGGCAACCGCGACGGCAGGCCGCTCTATTCCTTCAGGCAGCTCGAAGACATGGGTTACGCCGGCAGCATCGACGCCATTCTGTCGGTGGGCGTGCAGTTCCATTTCATGCGCAAGGCACTGCTGGAACTGAAAAAGACTGGCGATTACACCGGCATCAGCCAGAAGGAATACGTGATTGCACGCAAGGGCATCGAAGACATGATCGGGCTGGAGGCGTATTACAAAATCGAGGAAGAAACCGTCGAGAAGATGTACCGCAAGAAAAAACGCAAATCGCGCTGAGGGAGCACCCGAATGAAAACCATGTGGATCCTGGCTGCCGTGCTGGCTGCGTTATTGTCCGGCACAGCAGCTGCACAGTCGTGGACACTGTATGTGCCGGCGGAGCGTGATTTTCGCGTCTTGTTTCCTGCCCCGCCCATGCGCCTGGATACACCATCCGGCAGCGTGGAATTTCGCATTGAAGCCGACCAGCGACAGTATTCCGTTTTCCGCCATGATCCGCGCCGCGTGGCCGGAGGCATCTCGGTCCGCGAAGACATCATCGCGCGCCTCGGCAACAACGATCAAAGCGTCAGAAGCTACGGCCAGGATGATGGCGATCTCGCACCCAACGAATTCATGTTCAGGGTAGGCGGGGCATGGACCATGCATCGCGCCATCGTCGAATCCGGCCGTTATTACGAACTGGTGGTAAAGGCCGCACCGGATGAACGGGTTTCCCCGCAGGAGGCGCGGGATTTCTTCAATTCTTTCCAGACCGGCAACATCGGCGCCCAGCCCATGTTGTTGAACAACCTGCCTGGACCGGACAGCTGCCAGGCGAGGGGCAGTGCGTTTTCACGGCGATTCTGCGAATACCTGACCTGCCTGGCCCCGGGCAGCGAAAACCATCCGGTGTGTCGCGCCCTGCCGCGTTTGTTAAACCGCTGAAGTCAGACGCAAGCGCGGCAAAGCGCAGAGGCGGAACACCCGATCCGCGCCCGGCTCAACACCCGCGTTTTTTCAGCTGCGACTGCGCAGTGCTGTACAACACGTCGCTGCCCGACTCACCCGCGCGCGCGATCTGCGCGCAGGTCGAGCGGGCGGCATAAATCACCGCAACCGACAGAAAATATTCCGGCGCTTCGCGCGCAGCCAGGCGGTCGAAAATGTCCTGCGGCGTTGCCGGATTCCTCGCCAGCGCCGCCAGCACCATGGTCTGGTAGAGCTTGTACTCGATGTCCCCCGGAAAATCGCCGCGGCCGACATTCGCCAGGCGCTGTGCCATCGCCGGCGTGAGGTGCGCATTGCCGGCGAGGCCCGCCACGCGGTCATAGCTCAGCGGCCCGGCGGCGATTTTTTCCAGGGACGCCATTGGCGTATTGGGATGCGCCCCGGCCAGCGACACCAGATAATTGTCGCGCCCGTCATCCACCACCGCCACCAGCAATGCGGCCGGTGTTGCCGGGTTCTTCAGCAGCGCCTCATCGACGTCACGCCGCCCCAGCGGCAGCCAGGACTGACTGATCTCCGTCAGCATCTCCGGCGTGGCCTGCGGGTCACGCGCCACCGCCAGCGCATTGCGGAACAGCAGCAGGGCGCTGATCACCAGCAGCGCAACCGCCAGCAACACCGACGCCGCCAGCATGTGCCCGCTGCGCCACGATTGCCGACCGGCGATCGCATCGGCAAATGAAAATCCGACATACACCACCGCCCATCCGATCACCGCCGCCAGCGCGCCATACACCGGCACAAACAACAGGCCGATCGCTGCGGTGGAACTGGTGGAGGTGAATACCGCGTACAGCACCCAGGCAGTGGCGCAGAGGAAACCCGCGACGGCGCCGAGGGCGTAGATCAGTTTTCGGCTTCGGTTCGCCGTTGATTGATTCATTGCAGAAACCACCCCACCCCGTTCGTCCTGAGCCCGTCGAAGGACAATCCGGCTCCACTTGCAGAATACACGCGTCACCCCCATTTGTTCAGACAGGTACCGCCATCGGCTTCATGGCCCCGATGGTCTGGCCGCTGGTCGTGGCACGGTCGCGGTGGAACTTCGATGCCGATCCGCGGTCTGTAATAATGACAACGCCTGCGCCACGGAACCCCGTTCCGAAAAGCCCCGGCGAAGTTAACAAGGTTTTATTAAGTCATATCCGGTCGCAGCAATGCCACCGCAATCGAATCTGGGACCGTACGGCAATGAACACGCTGCAAAAATTCATGCGCACTGCCGCACGCCTGTTTGACGGGCGGGATTTCCTGCGCCTGCAGCCCCCAGCCGCCCTGGTTCCAGTTCGTATCACCACGACGGCACAGCGCCGCCACGCACGGAGATCAGGGGCATCCACCGCCTTTGTCTCCACGGCCCGGTAACCACACCCGCCTCCAGCCATCCTGTCCGGCGGAACGTGTTGCCGGGCCTGAACCAGCAAACCTGAGCTGTAGCCGCAGTGACAGCGACATGCGCCCGCGAGGCGCCGCGCGGCATTTGCTCGTCATTCATCCGCAACACCGCAATACCAGAGGCAAACCATGGAAAAAAATAATGTTATCTGTCTGACCAATCACGACCTGAAACGGCTGCGTCAGCTGATCGCCGATCTCACGCAACGCGCCCGCAGCATGCCGGCCGGTGTCGATGCGCTGGAGGAAATTCTTGACCTCGGCCGCATCGTGCCGCCTCAGGACATCCCGCGCGATATCGTCACGATGAACTCGAAAGTGGTGTTCGAGGACCTGGAATCGCGCGAACAACGCGAAGCCGTCATTGCCTACCCGCAGGATGCGGACCCGCATTCGGGAAAAATCTCGGTGCTGTCACCGGTCGGCATTGCCCTGCTGGGACTTGCCGCGGGCACGGAAACCGAACTGCCGCTGCCGCACGGCCACCTGGCACGCATCCGCATCCGTGAAGTCAGCTACCAGCCCGAGGCCCACGGCGAATACGCGCTGTAGCGTGGGCCGCTGGGCGCCGTGCACCGCTGGAATAAGGCTTTATAGAGACCAGATAAAGCAAAAACCGGGGACATGCCCCGGTTTTTTTCCTGCCTGAAAAACAGCTACTTCTTCTTCACCGCTTTCTTTGCCGGCTTGGTTGCCTTCCCGGCTGGCGTTTTTTTCGCAGCAGCTTTTTTCACAACCTTGACTTTGCCTTTGCCACCCACCGCCTCCTTCGCCGCACTCCGTCCCGCAATCCGCCCGAACACCGCGCCCGACATCAGCCCGGTGCCCAGCGCATAGTTGTAGTGAAACAAGCCGCCGACCATCTCGCCGCAGGTGTAGAGGCCGGGGATGGGTTTCCAGCCGGTGGAGATCACGCGCGCGTCCTTGTCGATTTTCAGGCCGCCGAAAGTGAAGGTGATGCCGCCGGTGACGGGCCATGACACATAAGGCGGGGTGTCGAGTTTCTGCGCCCAGTTGGTTTTCGGCGGAGCTATGCCTTCAGTATGCAGGCCATCGAGCACCGCAGCGTTGAAGGGGCCACCACGTTCGCAGGCAGCGTTGTATTCCTTCAGCGTCTGCATCGCCTGCGCCTGATCGACTTTCAGTTGCTTGACCAGGCCTTCCAGCGTATCGGCGCGGAAGGGTTCGCTGCTCGAATAGCGCGGCTCCAGCAGGTGCATCGTTTTGGCATCAAAGATCTGGTAGACCATGCCCTTCGGCTGCTTGAGGATCAGGCCGCCGTATTTGGCATAGGTGAAGGCCTGGAAATCAACCGCTTCGTCGATCCAGCGTTTGCCTTCGACGTTGATCATCACGCCGTAGGGATAAGACAGGCGGTTGGTCTTGTCGGTGAGGTCACGCCGGCCGTAGTCGGGCGCGTCGGTGACGATGGGGGTGGCATGGCAGCCGCCCCAGTGGCCCCAGGGCATCGCGCCGGCTTCAATCGCCATGCGCAGGCCGTCGCCGTAGTTGAAGTTAGAGCCGCGCACCTTGGCGTGGCCCCATTCCTGGCCGAGGAAGTGCGTGCGCCACGCCGGATTGGTTTCAAATCCGCCGCTGCCGAGGATGACTGCTTTTGCCTTGAGGGTCTGCAGGCCTTTTTCGCCGCGCACCTTGACGCCGCGCACTGCGCCCTGCCCGTCCATCGCCAGATCGAGCACATGCGCTTCGTAACGGATTTCGATGCCCATGTCTTCGCAGGTCTTGAACCATTGCTTCGACAGACCGACACCTTCGTGCACGGTGCGGATGATGGCGCCGCGCGGCCACTTGATCTTGTCACCAACCTTGATGCCCATCACCGACTTGGCGAGTTCGAAGTGGTGTTTGCCCACATCCTGCAGCCAGCAGGTGGTGTCATAGGATTCGTCGATCATCAGCTTTGACAGCTCGGGATCCGTTTTGCCTTCGGTGACGCGCATCAGATCTTCGGTGAAGGCTTCGTGCGGATAGGTCGGCACGCCGCTGCGGAAACCGGGGTATTCCTCTTCGGCATCGGGCACGAAGCGGTCAAGCTGGTCAACATGGTCAAAGACAAAACGGAAAATCGCACCGCTGAAATGGGTGTTGCCGCCGCGCTGGCCCTTGGGCGCTTTTTCCAGCAACAGTACTTTTTTCGCGCCGTTTTCGCGTGCCGATACGGCGGCCGCGCAGGCTGCGTTGCCGCCGCCGACGACGATGACGTCATAATCCATTTATTGGACTCCTGATGGGTATTTTGGATGCAAAACCGATAAAAACACCGGGCGACTGATGTGCCTTCACCTCAAACTCCTCCGGCACTTCACCTGTATGTCCAGTATGCGGCGGTGGCCAAAATCGTGTCAAGAAATGCGCCGCGATTTTGATTTTGACATGTGGACTCACTGCTGCTTAACCACGTTGCACCGCGCTGTGCTGGGGTAAACTGCGCGCAGCCAGAGGAGGAAACACCATGAACGATGACCGCCGCGTTGCGGCTGCGCGCACTGCTGCGCCTGCGCCCGCTCCTACCCTGGAGCTCGCCGCCTGGATCAGCGGATTGAAATACGAAGACATTCCTGCGCGCACGCGTGAAGTTGTGCGCATCGCCATCCTCGACACGCTGGGTTGCGGCATCTACGGATTCGGCACGCCGTGGGCCGGCATGATGCTGCAATGGGCGCGTGCCGGCAGTTCTGGCCGCGGTGACGCCACGGTGTGGGGCGAAAAAAGTCCGTCGCTGCGCGTCGCCGATGCGGCAATGGTCAATGGTTCTGCCGCGCATGCTTTTGAACTCGACGATTATCACAATGCCAAGTTGCACGCCGGCGCGATTGCCGTCCCGGCAGCACTGGCGATGGGCGAAAAACTCGGTTCCGATGGCAAGGCCATCATCACCGCCATTGCTGCCGGTTACGAAACCATGATCCGCTCCAGCCTGGCATCGAACCCGTCGGCAACGCGATTGCGCGGCTGGCACATCACCGGCATCTACGGCCCCTTCGCCGCCGCCGCGGCCTGCGCATCGCTGATGAAACTCGATCCCGAGCAGACGGCGTGGGCACTGGGCCTCGCCGGCACGCAAGGCGCCGGTACCTGGGCCTTCAACGCCGACGGCACCATGAGCAAACGCCTGCATGCCGGCAAGGCCGCGCATTCCGGCGTGCTCGCCGCTGAACTCGCGGCAATGGGCTACAGCGGCCCGACGCAGATTTACGAATCCGAGGATGGCGGCGTACTGAAAGCGCATTCCGACCACAGCGATGTGACGCAACTGACACGCGACCTCGGCCGCGTCTGGCACACCGACAAGAATTCGATCAAGCCTTATTCCTGCTGCGGCAGCGCGCACGCCTACATCGACGCCGCGCTGGCGGTGCGCAAAAAAATCGGTGCGCCGTGGGATGCCAAACGCCGCGTCAAGGTGGGGCTGTCGAACGTGGTCGACGTGCAGTGCGGATTCAACTACGCGCCGGGCAGCGCGCTGAACGCGCAGATGAGCGTGCGCTACGTGATCGCCGCAGCACTCGCCGACGGCCAGGTGCTGCCGCCGCAGTTCACCGATGAACGCATGGGCGATCCGGCACTGGTCAAACTCGCGGCACAGCTCGAATGCGAACACGACCCGAAACTTGATGCGCTGTATCCGGCGCATTTCGCCGGCTGGGTCGCTGCCGAAAAAGACGGGCAGTGGGTACGCCAGGACATCCTCAACCCCACCGGTTCGGTCGACAACCCGGTTGATGCCAAGGGTGTCACCGAGAAAATCCGCGGCATCCTGCCGCATGCGCCGGTGGACGCCATTGCCAAGGTTGCACTGAACATCGAGAACCATTCGGTACGTGAACTGCTGGCACTGGCAGCGCAGCATAAAGCCTGATCAATCCGGAAAACCGAAAATACCATGACAAAAAAAATCGCAGTACTGGGCGCGGGCGCGATCGGCAGCAGCATAGGTGCCGACCTGACGCAGGCCAATTTCGACGTCACGCTGATTGACCAGTGGCCGGCGCATGTCCGCGCCATGAAAACCAACGGACTGCAGGTACAGTTCAAGGATTCGCAGTTCCAGGTGCCGGTGAAGGCGCTGCAACTGTGCCACATGGCCTCGGCCAACCTGCAGTTCGACCTCGTGTTCCTCGCCGCCAAATCCAATGACACGCGCTGGATGACGGAATTCATCAAGCCGTACCTGAAACCCGACGGCGTGGTGGTCGGCACGCAGAACGGCATGAATGACGATGCCATCGCCTCCATCGTCGGCCGCGAGCGCGTGATCGGCTGCGTCGTCGAGTTGCAGGCGGAACTGTTCACGCCGGGCCAGATCCAGCGCAACACCACGCGCAAGGGTTCGTGGTTCAGCGTCGGCGAACTCGACAGCAGCTACACGCCGCGAGTCAAGGAAATTGCCGCGATCATGGGCAAGGTCGGCCGCTGCGACGTGACCAACAATATCTACGGCGCAAAATGGACCAAGCTGATCGCCAACACCATGACCATGGGGCCGTTCGGACTGCTCGGGCTGCGCAATGTCGAGGCTGCGGCACTGCCCGGCATGTTCGACATCTCGGTCAAACTCGGCAAGGAATCCTTCGCCGTCGGCACCGCGCTGGGCTACCGCATGGAACCGATTTTCGGACTGCGCGCCGACGAATTCGCCGGCTCCAGTGACGAAAACCTGGTGACCACCATGAAAACGCTGCTGTCGCATGTCGGCGGCGGCCGCACCGCGCCGATCCACGACCACCTGAAGGGCCGCGCCAGCGAGATCGAATTCATCAGCGGCCTGGTCGCGCGCAAGGGCCGCGAACTGGGCATCGCCACACCAGCCAACGAAGTGGTAACCGCCATTGACCGCCAGATCAACCGCGGCGAAATCACCATGGATGCAGCGAATTATTCATTGCTGCAGGCCGGCGTCAGCGCCACAGCGGCGTAAGATGTTTTCCGGAGGAGAAAAAATGTACAAAAAAAATACAAGCGCCGTTCGGGCTGAGCTTGCCGAAGCCCTGCCCTTCGACAGGCTCAGGGCGAACGGAATTGGTGTACTTGCACTGGCAAAAAAATCAATCGTCGTATGCGCGTGCTTCGCTGCCACCGCAACAGCCGCGACGGCCGCCACGTTTCCCGAACGTCCGGTGCGCCTAGTCGCGGCTTCCGCTGCCGGCGGCGGCACCGACATCATCGCGCGCCTGATCTCGCAGCAACTGACAACGGTATGGGGCCAGCAGGTGATCGTCGACAACCGGCCCGGCGGCGGCGGCGTGATCGCCACCGACATCACCGCCAAGGCGGTGCCCGACGGTTACACGCTGCTGCTGCAGAGCGTGGGCATTTCCTATGCGCCGGCGCTGTACAAAAAACTGCCTTTCGACATCAAACGCGACATCGTCGCGGTCACCATCGTCGGCAGCCAGCCCTTCGTGCTGGCCGTGCACCCCTCGCTGCCGGTGAAATCGGTCACTGAACTGGTGCGGCTCGCCAAAATAAAACCCGGAGAAATACTCTTTGCTTCGGGCGGTGTCAGTGGCGCCTCACACCTCGGATCGGAACTGTTTCGCGTCATCGCCGGCATTAACATCGTGCACGTACCGTACAAGGGCACGGGACCCGGCGTGACCGCGCTGCTGACCGGCGAAGTGCAGATGGCGATTGCCGGCGTCGGCACCATGTTGCCGCACGCCAAAAGCGGCAAAGTGCGCGCACTCGCGGTCACCGGCGCCAAACGCAGCCCGGCGGCGCCGGATCTGCCGACGGTCGCTGAGAACGGCCTGCCCGGTTATGCTTTTGATGTCTGGTACGGCGTGTTTGCACCGGCAAAAACGCCGCGCGCGACGCTGGTCAAAATCAACACCGATGCCGGCACCGCGCTGCGCGATGCCGAAACCATCAAACGCTTTGCCGGCGCCGGCATTGACCTCATCGGCGGCAGCTATGATGAATCCAACCAGTACTTGCAGGCGGAAATGACCAAGTGGGCCAAAGTCATCCGCGAAGCGGGCATCACTGCGGATTAGGGTGCTGACTCAATAACCGGGTGAGTACGCCATGAAGCTGAATGGAAAAAAGTGGTCAAGGCCGCGAATATCAAAGTAACAAGCTGATATCAAACCATTGGGCTGATGTGGTAAAAACGGCGGTACGGACAGCACTGGGTCCGCAGCCCCGTTGTTTTAAAATATCAATAAAACAAATAGTTATATGAATTTTACCGGCGTTCCGGCGCTGGCGCTTTTTAACCTGGCCGTAGAGCCGCATTACTGGAGACTGCAGCAATCATGAAATTCCGCAGAGTCGTCACCGATACCAACAAGGATGGCAAGGCTTACATCAAATTCGACAGCGTCATCGATCCGATCCCGATGCGCCCGGGCTTCCACAACCTTCCGATGTGGGCCACCAAAAAATTGCCGGCGGAAATGACCCAGGAAGATCCAAATACCTGGGAGCTGGGCACCAGCCTCGCCGGCGGCAGCGTGTTCCGTCTCGCCAAGTACGATCCGGGCGTGGCCAAGCGCTGGCACGTCACCGACTCCGTGGATTATGCGATCTGCCTGGCCGGTGAACTGTGGATGCAACTCGACGGCGGCGAAGAAGTGCATCTGACGCCGGGTACCGTGATTATCCAGCGCGCGACCAACCACAACTGGGAAAACCGCGGCAAGGAACCCTGCATCATGGCGTATGTGCTGCTCGCCACCGAAGGTGCGAAAACGACGGGCTGGTAAAGCCCCGGGCCGGGCCTGCTTTCGGCGCGCCGAAGCCGGCCCGGCTTTCCCCGGTAAACTGCAGGACACAGACTTACCCAGGAAATCGCATGTCGTATATTGATGAATCCCTGTCCGCCGGCGAAGAGGTTTCGACACTCTTCAAACTGCACTGGGTGGCGCGTATCCCGCTGGCACTATGGCTGCTGCTGGGCATCCCCACGTTTGGCATCACGCTGGTGATTGCGCTGTACGAATACCTGCGCGTCCGCCACGTCGAACAAGGTGTCACCAACAAGCGCGTGATCTTCAAGACCGGCATCATCAGCCGCAAATCCGAAGAAATGAAACTGGGCTCGATCGAGACCGTCGAAATCGACCAGGGCGTGATCGGCCGCATCCTCGACTACGGCAGCGTCAAAGTCACCGGCCGCGGCACCAGCGATGTGTTGTTCCGCCTGGTTGACGATCCGATGGCCGTCAAGCGCGCCATCGAAAGCGTCAGCCATCCGATTTCCTAGTGCATCAAATATTCAGTCCCGTTCGGGCTGAGCCTGTCGAAGGACGACCATAAATAAAGACGGGCTTCGACAGGCTCAGCCCGAACGGTGGGCAGTTAAAGATCAACAACCATCAGCAAGGAGAACACCATGAACGACGATCTCGGCAAACTGGTACTGCGCCTGACGCTGGGCATCCTGACGCTGCTGCACGGCATCGCCAAGATGCGTTACGGCGTCAGCGGCATCGAGAGCATGGTGGCCAGCCACGGCCTGCCGGGTTTCCTTGCTTATGGCGTATTCGTCGGTGAAGTCTTCGCCCCGCTATTGGTGATCATGGGGTTCTACGCACGCATCGGCGGCGTCATCATCGCCTTCAACATGGTGGTTGCCATTGCGCTGGCCCATACCGCGCAGTTGCTGATGATCGGCCAGCAGGGCGGCTGGGAACTGGAACTGCAGGGTTTTTATCTGTTCACGGCACTGACGGTGGCGCTGATCGGTCCCGGCAAATTCGGCATCAACCGGAAGTAGGTGTTTCAGGCAGCCGGGGGCAATCCCGGGCTGCTAGTTCTTCATCGGTTCGATGCCCGCGGCCTTGACTACTGCCGCCCATTTGACGAGTTCCGCGCGCACCCGGTCACCGAGTTCACCCGGCGTGGACGGCGTGACCTCGGCGCCCTGCGCCAGGAATCGCGAACGGATGTCACGATGGTTGAGCATCGCGACGGTTTCGGCACTGAGCCGGTTGATCACCGTGCCGGAAGTCTGCGCCGGCGCGAACAGCGCAAACCACGCCACCGCCTCATAACCCGCGATTCCCGCCTCGCTCATGGTCGGTATCTGCGGCGCGGCCACTGCACGCTGCGCGCTGGTCACTGCCAGTGCCCGCACCCGGCCGTTCTGAATGCTCGGAAACGCCGTCGACAGGCTGCCGAACATCACTGAAATCTGCCCGCCGATCAATTCGTAGAGCGCCGGCACGCCCCCCTTGTACGGCACATGCGTCAGGAACAGCCCCGCACGCTGGCTGAACAGTACTGCGGCGAGGTGTGCCGCAGTGCCGACGCCGGCACTGCCGTAATCGACTTCGTGCGGCCGGCGTTTGGCGAAAGCAATCAGTTCGCGCACCGAACGCACCGGCAGCGACGGATGCACGATCAGCACGCTGGGCACGATGGCGACCATCGCTATCGGCGCAAAATCGCGCTGCGTGTCATAGGGAATGCGCGTCCACAGCGCCGGATTGATCACATGCGAGGTATAGGCCATCAGCAGCGTGTAACCATCGGGTGCGGCCTTCGCCACCATCTCCGAGCCGATCATGCCACCGGCACCGGGCCGGTTGTCGACGATGACCTGCTGGTTCCAGGCTTCGGTGTAACCGATCGCCAGCGTACGGGCGAATACATCGGTGGCGCCGCCGGCGCTGATCGGCACCACGATGCGCACCGTGCGGTTCGGATAATTCTGCGCACCGGCATCCGCAATCATGCCGGCCACCATGCCCAGCAACAGCACAGCACGCGCCCACGGAGCAATTCTCATCGGCACATTGTAATCCGTGAATGCGGCGAATCGCGCTACAATCAGCGGTGATTTCACCACGTAAACGCCATGGAAAAACCCAAACTGTTTGACGACGAATTGCACGATGCGATGCAGCAACTCTTTAACGAGACCATCGAAGCCATGCAGCTCGCGAAAATAAGTCCGGATCTGGACGATCTGTCAGCCACATTTGCCGTGGCCCTGCTCAAACTCGGCCTGGCGACGGGTTTTGTCGAACAGCGCCATCCCGGTTTTGCGAAGGAAGTCGAAGAAAAGCGCCAGCGCGTGATCGCGGCGCTGACCCAGAAGCACTGAGCACAGCAGGCACACCATGAACACGCCGCACATTAAAACCCCACGCATCACAATCCCAATTTACCTCGACAATTCCGCAACCACCCCGCTCGATCCGCGCGTGGTAGAGGCGATGCTGCCCTGGCTCACCGAACAGTTTGGCAACCCGGCGAGCAGCTCGCATGCCTTTGGTCATGCCGCCAGCCGCGCCGTCGAAGCCGCGCGTGCCGAGGTCGCCAGACTGGTCAATGCTGATCCCCGCGACATCGTCTGGACCTCGGGCGCCACCGAATCGAACAATCTTGCGATCAAGGGCGCGGCACTGGCTGCGCAAAAACGCGGCAGGCACCTGGTCACCGTGCAGACCGAACACAAGGCCGTGCTCGACACCATGCAGTGGCTGGAGAAACAGGGTTTTGCGCTGACCTGTCTCGCACCGCAAAAAAACGGCCTGCTCGATATCGAATCCTTCCGTGCCGCACTGCGGCCGGACACCGTGCTGGCCTCGGTGATGCTGGTCAACAATGAAATCGGCGTGATCCAGGACATCCATGCGCTCGGCGCACTCTGCCGTGAACGCGGCATCCTGTTCCATGTCGATGCCGCACAGGCCACCGGCAAGGTCGCCATCGATCTCGCGCAACTGCCGGTCGACCTGATGTCGCTGACCGCACACAAGACCTATGGCCCGAAAGGCATCGGTGCCCTGTACGTGCGCCGCGCGCCGCAGGTGCGCGTTGAAGCACAGATGCACGGCGGTGGCCACGAACGCGGCCTGCGTTCCGGTACTCTGGCCACACACCAGATTGTCGGCATGGGCACGGCTTTCCGCATCGCCGGTGAACTGATGGCGACCGAAGTACCGCAACTGCGCGCACTGCGCGACCGTTTCTGGAATGCAATCCGCGACCTGCCCGGCGTCATGCTCAACGGCGACATCGAGCAACGCATCGCCAACAACCTGAACATCAGCCTCGACATCCCGAACTGCGATTCACTGGTCACCACGCTGACCGACATCGCAGTGTCATCCACTTCGGCCTGCTCCACCGGCGGCGTATCGCATGTGTTGCAGGCGCTGGGTTCGGACGCGGCGATGGCCGGCAATTCGATCCGCATCACCATCGGCCGCTTCAACACCGTCGAGGAAATCGACTGGGCCGCGGATTATCTGCGCCGCAAGATCGAAGACTGTCGCGCCGGCCGCCTGCACGCGGCATGAAATAACAATAAAAACAACGGCTTATAACACCGCATTTTTGCGATGCTTATTGCGGGGCTTATCGGGGTGATTATTGGGGTACTTATTGGGGTAACTTACGCGCAGCTTCCTGCAGGTTGATGAAACTGTGATCGCAGAACCCCGGTTCGGCAGCAGCCTGCAGTTCCTCATAAACCGCATCCGGATCACGCAATACTCGCGCATCGAAATGACGCGCGTTCACCGCGCCGTAGTTGATGCAGGTGCCCTGCGCATCGCGTTCAAGGCAGGCGTAAATCGTTGTCACCACATAGAGGCCGGCGCCGTATTCGATGAAGTGCAGGTATCTTTTGCCACGCACCACCATGGCATCACGCGCACCGGCACGCCGGGTATCAATCGCCAGCATGCGCACATCGCTGCGCCGCTGGTAATGCATCAGTGAATTGGAGCGTCCCTCGACCAGCAGCCGGTCACCGGTACGCGGATCGATTTCATATTCCCGGTAAAACGCACAGTGCACATAGGGACTGCGCACCAGGTTGTCGAATTGCGTCGTGCCCTGTGCGACAGCCGGCACAACCGCAGCCGGCGCCAGTGCGGCACAGCACAGGATTCCGGCGCTAACCAGAGTTTTCATCGCCGGACCAGTGTGCGCCCGCGCCCCATGGCTGTCCAATGTCACGGCGGCATGCACCGCCGGGGAGCATCGTTTGCCCGGTCTTACCTGGCCTTCGCGAGACCGACCTCGGTCAGCACGGCTTGGTACTCGACGTATTCTTCGTCAAGGCGCTTTTTGGCAGCCTGCGCGTTGACGTAACCGTTGACCCAGAAATTGTCTTCCAGCTCCTTTTTCCAGTCGTCCGTCGCCGCCATCGCCGCCAGCACCTTGTCCCAGTACGCGACCTGCTGCGCCGTCATGCCCTTGGGCCCCATCAGTCCGCGCCAGCTCGACGAATCCGCCGGGACGCCCTGTTCACGCCAGGTCGGAATCGATGCGAAGTCACCCCACATGCGTTTCGGCGAAGAAATCGCCAGCGTGCGCAGCTTGCCGCTGCGCAGGTGGGCAACCATGTTGCCCAGTCCCGTGTTGACCACATCGACGTGGCCGCCCAGAACCGCAGTGGTGGTCGCCGATCCGCCCGGAAACACGGCGGTCTTCAGGCGCTTGATGTCGACGCCACCGGCACGCAGGCAGGTGATCAGCGTCGTGTGGTTGGCGCCGCCGAGGCTGGTTGAAATGCCGAAACTCACGGCGTCCGGATTTTTTTTCAGGATGTCCACGAGATCCCTGCCGCTCTTGATCGTCGATTCTGTACGCACGTTGACGCCGAGATATTCCTCGAACAGCATCGCCAGAGGTGAGAAAGCGGTGTGGTTGTACGGAATCAGGCCGAGGATGTGGTTGCTGATCGAACCGGTGGTGGCAACGATCATGAAGTGACCGTCACCGGGATGCTGGTTCAGGTAATTGAGTCCGATGGTGCCGCTGCCGCCGGGTTTATTGACCACATTGACCGGCACATCGACCAGCTTGTGCTGGATCAGGATTTTTGCCACCACCCGCGCAGTGCGGTCGGTGGTGCCGCCGGGACCGGAAGGCGCGATGATCTCGATGGCTTTCTCCGGTTTCCACTGCGCCAGCGCTTCGCTGCCAGCGCCCGTGATGACTGTGCATGCGGCGAGCGCCGCCAGGTATCGGATCATTTTCATGAAGAATCCCCTTTGAGATGTTTTGAAAATGTAGCATGCCGTAAGCAAAACGCATTCCAGTTATACTTCAAGAGCACGCGCCGGCACAGCTTATTGACGCCACCTGCAGCACCAACTTGCGCACGATACGGACTTTTCTGATGGGCATGACCGCAGCAGAGAAAATACTCGCCCGCACCAGCGGACGCCCCGCGGTCAAGGCCGGTGACCTCGTTTACCCGCAACCCGACTTTGTAATGATCCACGATGGTGTGGTGCGCGGTGCAAAGGAAGAACTCGACGCGCTGGGCATCACCCGCCTGTTCGACCCCGACCGCGTGCTGATGGTCACCGACCACGACGTGGTGTACGTCAATGACCGCGCAGCAGCGCGCGGCGCCTTCAACCGCAAGGCCGCAGAGGCCTGGGGTGTCAAAAACTTTTTCGATTCCGGACGCGGCGGCCACGGCCATATATTCCCCACTGAGCGCGGCTGGGTGTTGCCGGGCACGCTTTATTTCGACAACGACCGCCACTGCACCAACGCCGGCGGCATCGGTGCGCTGGCGATCCGCATGGGCACCGAAATCAACCGCGTGCTGGCCACCGGCACCAACTGGACGCTAGTACCGAAGTCGGTGAAGCTCACCATCAAGGGCCGGCTGCAGCCCGGCGTGTACGCACGCGATCTCGGCTTTGTCATCGGCAAACACCTGCGCGCCGACGGCGATTTCGGTGTCGACATCGACTACCGTGTGCTGGAATTCGCCGGTGAGCTCGACCAGTTCAGTCTCGCCGCACGCATTTCGCTGTGCAGTACGCCGACCGAGATGCGCGCCATCGGCGTGTTTTTTCCGCCTTCGGTGGAGATCCTCGCCTACGCCAAGGAACGCGCACAGCGCCCGTTCACTCCGGTCTACGCCGACCCCGACGCGCAGTACGACGCCAAAGTTGAACTCGACGTCAGCACGCTGGCGCCACAGGTCGCACTGCCCGGCGGCCCGCACAAGGCCGCCGATCTTTCCAGCGTCGCCGGCACGCCGGTCCATCACACCTACATCGGCTCCTGCGGTTCGGGCATGTATGAGGATCTCGAAATCGCCGCATCCATCCTCAAGGGGCGCAAGCTCGCGTCGGGCGTGCGCATGATCGTGGTGCCCGGCTCGGAAGACTCGACACGGCGCATGACACGCGAAGGCCTGCTCGACATTTTCCACGACGCCGGCGCGATGGTGATTCCCGCCGGCTGCGGCCCCTGTGCCAGCGGCCGCACCGGCCTCATCGACTCGGGCGAAACCTCGATTTCCACCGCGGTCGCCAATGGCGCCGGGCGTTTCGGCGCGAAAGACGCACAACTTTATCTGGGCAGTCCGGCCACGGTCGCCGCTTCCGCCGCAACCGGGCGCATCACCGACCCGCGGGAATTCCTCTAACCATGGGCATGACCGCAGTCGAAAAGGTGCTGGCCGCGAAAAGCGGGCGCAGCAGCGTGAAGCCGGGAGACGTGGTCTCCCCGGACCCTGACTACATCATGATCCATGACGGCGTGGTGATGGGTGCCAAACGCGAACTCGATGCGCTGGGCATCAACCGCCTTGCGACACCGGACAAGGTGCTGATGGTCACCGACCATGACGTGATTTACGGCAGCGCGCGCGCGGCCGAACGCGGTGCCTTCAACCGCAAAGCCGCGGCGCAATGGGGCGTGAAGAATTTCTTCGACGTCGGCCGCGGCGGCCACGGCCATATTTTCCCGATGGAAAGCGGCCTGCTGCTGCCGGGCATGTTTTATTTCGACAACGACCGTCACGCCACCAACGCCGGCGCCATCGGCGCCTTCGGTTTTCGCATGGGCAGCGAAATCAGCCGTGTGCTCGCCACCGGCACCAACTGGGTGATGGTGCCGAAAACCGTGCGGCTGACGCTGAAGGGGCAACTGAAACCGGGCGTGCATGCGCGCGATGTCGGTTTCCATTTCGCCGCCCTGCTGAAACAGGGCAGGCTCGCGGCGGACCTTGATTACCGTGTACTCGAATACGCCGGCGACCTTGACCAGTTCGACCTCGCGTCACGCGCAGCGCTGTGTTCCACGCCGACAGAAATCCGCGCTTACGGCGTGTTCGTGCCACCGTCAAAAGCCATCCTCGACTTTGCAAAATCGCGCGCGCAGCGTCCGTTCGCAGCAGTGTATTCCGATGCGGACGCGCATTACGACAGCGATCTCAGCCTCGACATTTCCCGACTTGAGCCGCAGGTATCGCTGCCGGGCAGCGTCGAAAATGCGGTCAACGTGTCCGAAGTCGAAGGCACCGCCATCGACCACGCCTTCATCGGCTCCTGCGGATCGGGCATGTGGGAAGACATGACGGCCGCCGCCGCAATACTCAAGGGCCGGCGTCTGGCACCCAATGTGCGGCTGTTCATCGCGCCCGGATCCGAGGCCACCAACCGCCGGCTGGCCGCGGAAGGCCTGCTCGGCATATTCATCGAAGCCGGCGCGGTGATGCTGCCGCCCGGCTGCGGTCCCTGCAACGACGCAGTGATTGGCCCGGTGCACTCGGGCGAAGTGTCGATTTCGACCGCAACCAACAACAACGCCGGGCGTTTCGGCGCGCGGGATGCCAAACTCTATCTCGGCAGCCCGGCCACGGTGGCCGCGTCGGCAGTGGCGGGAAAAATCGCCGATGCTCGAAAATTGTGACCAGACCATCCAAAAACCACTGTCATTCCGGCGCAAGCCGGAATCCAAGCCGTGAAGCAGCCCTGTGTATATCTGCTCGCAAGCCAAAGAAACGGCACTTTGTACATCGGCGTGACGTCCGATATCGTCAAACGCATCTGGGAACACAAAAATGATGCGGTTGAAGGTTTTACCCAGCGTTATGGCGTACACACCTTGGTTTGGTACGAGGCGCATGCAACCATGGAATCTGCCATTACGCGCGAAAAAACCATTAAAAGCTGGAAACGGAAATGGAAACTGGAACTGATCGAGAAGGAAAATCCGCAATGGATCGACCTGTACGACAGCCTGACCTGACTATTTTTTCATGTGCTTACTGGATTCCGGCTTTCGCCGGAATGACGAGTTGGATGATCTGCCACTTGCGTAAAATACAATCATGAGCGAATTCGCGTGGGTTCTGAAAGGCCGCTGCTACAAACTCGGCCATGATGTCTGGCATGCCGGCGGCGTGGTGCCGAACTGGCTGATCACCGGCCGGCACTTCGACCCCAAGGACATCATCCCTCACCTGTTCGAGGAAACCGATCCCGGTTTCCATACCCGCTGCAAACCCGGCGACATCATCGTCACCGGCCGCAATTTCGGCATGGGCCCGAAAATGAACGGTTACATCGCGATGCAGGCACTGGGCCTGGGCCTGGTCTGCGAAACCATGCCTTTCCTCGCTTACCGCGCCGCCATCGGCTGCGGCGTGCGGGTGATGACCGACTGCGTCAACGTCACCGACATGTGCGAAACCGGCGACGAACTCGAAGTCAATTTCCGCGACGGTTTTTTCATCAACCACACTCGCGATTTCCGCCGCGAATACCCGCCTATTCCCGATACGCTGATGGAAATCGTCGAGCTCGGCGGCAATGCCGGCTGGCTGCAGCAATGGCAGGCCAAACGCGGCACTGCCTCCGGATCATGACGCAACTCCGCAACGATTATGGCCAGCCCATCGGCTTTCCGGTCACCGACTGGACAGCGCCGCCGCTGCCGCCACGCACAACGCTGACAGGCGATTATTGCCGCGTCGAACCGCTGGATGCCGGGCGCCACGCCGCTGATTTCCATTTCGCCAATCAGCTTGAACCCGATGCGCGCGGCTGGACTTACCTGACTTACGGACCTTTCACCACGGAGGAGGAATGCCGGCGCTGGGCTGAAGAGTATTCACAGCGCAAGGACTATCTCTTTCACGCCATTATCGATCTCGAAAGCGGAGAGGCTGCAGGCATGGCCGCCTACATGCGCATCGATGCCGCCAATGGCAGCATTGAAGTCGGCGGCATCAAATTCACGCCGTTGATCGCTCAGCAGCCGGCAGCCACCGAAGCCATGCACCTGATGATGAAAAACGCGTTTGCGCTCGGTTATCGCCGCTACGAATGGAAATGTGACGCGCTGAATGAGCCTTCCCGCGCAGCGGCGCTACGGCTGGGTTTTTCGTACGAAGGCACGTTCCGGCAGGCGGTGGTCTACAAGAACCGCAACCGCGACACCGCGTGGTATTCAATTACTGATCGCGAATGGCCCGCGCTGCAGGCCGTACACGAACAATGGCTGGCAGCGGACAATTTCGATGCACAGGGACAGCAGATCGTCAGCCTGTCCGGGTTGACCGCGCCACTGCTGCGCCAGCACCACTGGACGGTGCCGCCCGTAGAAAATCAATAACTATTTGTTTTTATTGGTATTTTTACGTCTGGCGCGCAGCTGCGCCGCGCTGATGATGCGCTTCAGCGCATCCGCGTAAGTCACCCCGGCGAAACACACATTGTTGCCCATCGCATGCGGATGCAGATCCGGGTTGGCATTGGCTTCAAGAAATACCAGGCGTCCATCCGGCGTCAGCCGGTAATCGACACGGCCGTAATCGCGCAGCTTCAGCGCATGGAATATCGCGCGGCTCGCAGAATCCACATCCCGTTGCAGGTTGCGCGACAGTTTCGCGACGCGCCAGCGCACGCGCCAGCGGGTGCGGTACGCGCCGTCGTTTTTCAGTTTGTAAGACGCAAATTCCGGCGCGCCCTTGCCTTTGCGGCCGATCACCAGTTCCACCGCCGGCATCACCTCGGGTGTGCTGCCGAGCAGCGCAACATAGAGATCGCAGCCTTCGATGAATTCTTCGCAGATCAGCGGCGCCGCCACGCGTCTGCGCAGCACGCGCACGCGCTGCACCAGCTCGCGTTCGTTCCTGACCAGTGAATTGCCGCGCACTTCGTCGGAACCATCACCGAACTGCGGTTTGACGATCAGCGGGTACGGCACCCGCGGATTGCGGATCGGGCCGCGCGGCGGAATCACGAAATGCCGCGGCACCCCGATACCGAGATCGGCGGCGATGTGTTTGGACAGCGCCTTGTCGCGCGCGAGCCGGAGACCGCTCAATCCGGTTCCGGTGTAGGGAATCTGCAGCAGGTCAAGCAGCCCGGCAATCGCCGCGTCCTGCCGGCGATCGCCATCCACGCATTCGGTGAGGTTGAACACCAGCCGCGGCTTCAGCGCGCGCAATTCGGCAATCACCGGTTCCACGGCCGCGTCGAAGGGCACCACGGTGACGTTCAGGCGCTGCGCACGCAGCGCGTCCAGCAAATAGGCCTCGACACTGCTGCGTTCCGGCACAAAACGGCCGGATGCCCGGCGTTCGCCGGCCTCGGCGTCAACCAGCAGCGCAATGTCGCAGCGCATATTATCGATTTTAAGTCGATCGATTTTCAGTCGCGCCATGGCCCAAATTGTAACCTGCCGCGGACTGCGCGCCCACGCATTGCGCTGTACACCGGTCGCTGCTATCTTCTGCACACCCGCGGACACGAATACCAAAAACCACCCGCCGCGCCATGGAGAAAAAAATGAAACTGACTGCTTTTACGATTAAAACCATTGCAGCATCGGTGCTGGCATTTTCCACACTGGCATCCGGCACCGCCATCGCACAATCCTGCCCCGATAAAAACCTGCAGTACTGGCAGGCCTTTCCCGCCGGCGGTGAATCCGACATTTCGGCACGTCACCAGCAGCTGGTGCTGAAGAAAAAATGCCCCGCCATTGAAACCATCGTCCAGTACAAACCAGGTGCCGGCGGCGGCCTGATGTGGGCGCAGATCAACAGCATGCCGGCTGACGGCTACAACGTCATCGGCGTCAACCTGCCGCATATCGTGCTGCAACCCTTCGAAGGCCAGGTGCAGTACAAAACCGCGGACATCATGCCGGTCTACTGGTTTCACTACACCCCCGATGCCATCGTCGTACCTCTCGACAGTCCGATCAAGTCCTTCCAGGACCTGGTCAAGGCGGCGAAGGCAACTCCGGAGAAGCTGACCTTCGCAGGGTCGGGCACCAACTCTGCGAACCACGCCGCGCACGTAAAACTCAACCAGGTGGCTGCGATCCGCACCACCTATGTACCGTTCAAGGGCACCGGCGACCTGACCTCCTCGGTGCTGGGCGGACACGTCACCGGGGCGATGACATACTCGGCGTTCGCGATCAACAACAAGACCAAGGTGCGCGCGCTGGCCGTCGCAATGGACAAGCGCCATCCGCTGATGCCGGATGTACCGACCTTCAAGGAACTGGGTTTCAACTGGGTGGACGGCGCCTACCGCGGCATCGGCATGTCGAAATCGACGCCGCCGGAAGCGCGCAAGCGCATGTCCGACCTTTGGGCAGCACTCAACAATGAACCGGAGATGAAGGAACTCGCCGCCAAAAGCGGTTTTGAGCTGATCAACGTCGGCGTCGACAAGATGGATGCGTTCATGAAGGAACGCGTGCTGGCTTATACCGAAGTCGCCAAACGGATGGGACTTACCAAGTAAGGCCGCAGCAGCACAAAAACAAACGGGGCCCGCGGGCCCCGTTTTTTATACCCTTTTATATTCGCTTTTATATTTTCTCACCGGAACGGAACAAGCCGCGCGGCGCACGGTGCAGCGGTTCGCAGCCGTCGCGCGTAATCCGCAGCAACTCGCCGACCTGCACGCCGGCGCGCTTCGATGTATCGGCTTCGGTGGTCACTGGATTCGGCTGCACCACCACCGTCATGTTTTCCTCCAGCGTCATCTGCGGCAATGCGCGTCCGGCCATGCGGCTTTTGGTGCCGATGATGGGCTGGAAATAGCCGCCGCCAAAGCCGTGCACCAGATCATCGCAGACCGTGTAACCCTTCTGCTCGATCAGCCCGGTGGCATCCATGATTTCCTGCATCGTCGCGCCGTGGCGCAACACCCTGGTCACCGCATCAAAGGTCGCCTCGGCCGTTGCATGCAGATCAGCGTAGCGCGGCGTCGGGTCGGCATCGACCGTGAACGTGCGCAGAATCTGCCCCGGATAGTCCCACCAGAACGCCGACAGTTCGCAGAAAATCACGTCGCCCGCCTGTACTTTGCGCGGTGATGGATGCTGCGGCGGCACATAAATGTGCGGCTGCGCCATAGCCGTCACTCCGATGTAGTGAATCATCGTCGTGCCGCCCAGCTTGACGTAGGCGCTTTCCACCAGCGCACCGAGTTCGCGCTCGTCCATGCCCACGCGCGTGCCCGCCACCAGCGCGCGCAACCCGGCATCCGACAGCGCTGCACCGATGCGCAGCCAGTCGATCTCCTCTTCCGACTTGCGCATGCGCAATTGCGTATATTCAGCATCAAGCAGCACCATCTCGAAGGCTGCTTCCAGTTGGCGGAATTTGGAAATCACCAGCGGCCCGATGATGCCGACGCGTTTCGTGCCGCGACGCTGCAATTCGGCAATGGTTTTGGCGATGCCCTGGTGTTCCCCCCAGCGCACATCGACACCCACGGCGATTTTTTCACCCAGCGGAAAATGGTTATGCCATTCCATGTGCATGACCAATTGCTCGGCGGGTTTGAAAATGACATAAGCCTCCACCGTACCCGGCCAGCCGGTTATCCACTGCACGGCATTGCCGGCGCGGTGGTCGGTGACCACCAGCAGGTGATCACAGCCGTGTTTTTCCATCAATACCGCGAGTGCCGCTTGGCGGCGGGCGTATTCCTTGTCGGAGAAGCGCGGATACTGCTGCTGCATGATTGCCTGCAGGCGCGGCTCGAGTTGCAGCGGATTCATGGTCACAACCCCAGGCCTTTCATCACATGTGCCCCGTAACGCTCACCCGCGCCGGCGCCGATGGCGAAGATGGCGTCGAGTCCGGCGCGCGCAGCAGGGGGCAGTTCCAGTTCCGCCGCCGCCACATTCAGTTCAACATTGGCCACGCGGTTGGTGCCGGGTATCGCGACAATAAACGCCTGCTGCGCCAGCAGCCAGGCCAGCGCGGTCTGTGCCGGCGTGGCATCCAGGCCGCGCGCAATCGCCTCCAGCTGTTTGACCAGTTCGACGTTGTGCGCCAGATTTTCCGGCTTGAAACGCGGATTGCGCCGCCGGCGGTCGCCCTCCGGCAAATCATTCACGCTCTTGATGTTGCCGGTCAGCAGGCCGCGGCCCAGCGGCGCATAAGCGACATAACCGATGCCCAGTCGCTTGCAGGCGGGAAGGATCTCCTGCTCGACTTCGCGATACCACAATGAGTATTCAGTCTGCAGCACCGCCACCGGATGTTCGCGGTGCGCGCGTTCCAGTGTGTTGGCCCCCGCCTCGCACAGGCCGATCCAGCGTACCTTGCCGCGTTTGACCAGGTCGGCCATGGCGCCGACAGTTTCCTCGATCGGCACGCCGGGATCGACGCGGTGCATGTAATACAGGTCGATGACATCAGTGCCCAGCCGCTTCAAACTGGCATCACAGCATTCAACGACATATTCCGGTCGGCCGTTGGTGCCCTTGCTGCCATCGGGCAGATCAATGTTGCCGAACTTGGAGGCGATCAGCACCCGGTTGCGGTGCGCTTTCAGCGCACGGCCGAGCAGCACCTCGTGACGCGTGCCCCAGTAGGCATCCGAGGTATCGAACAGATTGATGCCGAGATCAAACGCGCGCGCAATCGCCGCGTTGAATTCTTCCTCCAGTGCATCGCCGAACTGCACTGGCTGCGCGCCACGACCCATGCTGATGGCCGATACCTCGGGACCGTTTGCACCCAGCCGGCGATATCTCATTGCCCCATCTCTCCGCAAAAAACCATCTTCACACCCAGCCCCGGTTTTCAAAATAAAACGGGCGGCGCACATCGCACCGCCCGCACGCAACAAGCCACCGCTTATTGCGGTTTGATCCCGGCAGCCTTGAGGATTGTTGACGCGCTTTTGATCTCCTCATGCACGAATTTCGAAAATTGTGCGGGAGTCATGTCCATCGGATCGTTGCCCAGTCCCGCTAGCTTGCTGCGGACCGCAGGATCAGCCGCGGCAGTCTTGATCGACGCAGCGATCCTTTCGACGATCGCCGGCGGCACGCCCCTGGGCGCCCAGATACCAAACCACAGAGAAAAATCAAAACCGGGAACACCGGATTCCGCCACCGTCGGCACGTTGGGCAGCACGCTCGAACGCTTGATCGTGCTGACCGCCAGTCCGCGCACCTTGCCGCCCTGTATGAATCCCATCACGGCCGAAATCGGTGCGAAATAGAAATCCACGCGCCCGCCGACGATGTCTGTCAGCACCTCGCCCGATCCCTTGTACGGGATATGGTTGACGTTGATCTTGGCCATCAGCTTGAATTTCTCGAGATTCAGGTGCGTACCGCTGCCGATGCCGGCGGACGCAAAATTGATCGTGCCGGGTTTTGCCTTGGCCGCAGTGATCAGGTCCTGCACCGACTTGTAGCTGGCGCTCGGATTGGTCACCAGCACGTTGGGTTGCTGCGCAAGCGGGCCGATGTCGACAAAATCCTTCTCGGTGTCATAGGGCAGCTTGGCGTACAGCGACGGATTGACCGTGTGCCCGGATGAATGCATCAACAGCGTGTAGCCGTCAGGATTGGCATGCGCTGCAATCGCCCCGGCGATCGAACCACCGGCGCCCGGGCGGTTGTCCGCCAGCACCGTCTGCCCCCACATCTCCGTCCATTTCTGGGTGTAGATCCGCCCCACGATGTCGGTGGCGCTGCCCGGCGGGAATGACACGATGAAACGCACCGGCTTGGTCGGAAAATCCGCAGCAAAAGCCTGGACCGCACAAACTGCAAACAACGCAAATCCGATTCTGATGATCGTTTTCATGGCGCTACTCCTCCTGTGTGACGTTAAAGTCCGTCGCCGATATTCACGTTCTCCGGCTTCAATTCGATGCCTGATGCCTTGGCCTGCAGCAACAGCAATTGCGAGAAGTCCTGATCATAACCGTGGCCGATGAGGGTTTGCACCAGATCGCGCGTAACGGCCGTGGTCGGCATCGGCACGCCATAGGTGCGGCCGGCGGCGAGGCCCAGGTCGATGTCCTTGCGCAGCAGTTCCGGCGTGAAGGTCACGTGAAAATCGAGGTTGGACAGCGCCGGGGTCTTGTAGGTGGTAAACATCGAACCCATCACGCTTTTGTTGAGGAAATCGAGGAAGGCATGGCGCTGCATGCCGGCTTTTTCGGCGAGCACGGTGATTTCGCACAGGTTCTGGATCACCACGCCGAGCATCACGTTGTGGCAGATCTTGGCGATGCGCGACAGTTCGCCGTCGCCGACATAGGACACGCCGCGGCCGATGGCCTCCAGGTACGGGCTCACTGCATCAAAGGCAGCCTTCGGACCGGAAGCGACCACAGTCAGCTTGCCGGCCTTGATGACCTTGGCATTGCCCGATACCGGCGAGGCCAGGAACTGGATGCCCTTCTCCGCCAGCTTGGCGCGAATCTCGGCGGATTCCTCCAGCGAGATCGAGGTGCTGTCGACAATGATTTTCGGCTTGCCGCCCTTGGACATCACACCATTCTCGCCGAACAGCACTTCCTTGACGTCCTTGCCGGTGGACACCATGGTGAACACGATGTCGCAGCCGGCGAGATCGGTCAGGTTATCGGCAACTTTCGCGCCGGATTTCGCCAGCGGCTCGGCCTTCGATTTGGTGCGGTTCCACACCGTGATGTCGCAACCCGCTTTCGCCAGCCGCTCCGCCATTGCATAACCCATGCGGCCGATACCGATCCAGCCGAGTTTGTGTTGTTTCATGTTTGCCATATCATTTTTCCTTATGCTTTATCTGTAACCAATCACCAATTACCAGTCACCGCTTTCAGGCCGAAAGCGCCTGCTCCCAGTTGCGCGTCTCGATCGCGGTTTTGACCTCGGCCAGGAACGCCGCCGAATAGGAACCATCCACTGCGCGGTGATCGAAGCTCTGTGCCAGCACGCCCACCGGACGGATCGCGATCGAATCGCCTTCAGGACCTTCGATGACCACCGGCTTTTTGCGGATGCCGTCAGCGGACAGGATCGCTACCTGTGGCTGGTTGATGATGGGCGCGGTGATCACGGTGCCGAAAGCACCATTGTTGGTGATGGTATAGGTGCCCTCGGTCATTTCATCGGGGCTCAGCTTGCCAGCGCGCGCGCGCTGCGCGAGATCGTTAATTTCCTTCGCGATCTGCGGCAGCGATTTGGCCGGCACGTCCTTCAGCACCGGCACCAGCAGGCCGTCGAAATTGAGGTCGACCGCAATACCGATGTTGATCCGGCGATGCAGTGCCAGGCCGTCGCCCTGCAGGCTGGCGTTGAGCTTGGGAAACTTGCCCAGTGCAATCGACACCGCGCGCACGATGAACGGCAGGTAGGTCAGCGCAAAACCCTCACGCCGTTTCCACTCGGCGCCATGCAGCTTGCGCGCGGCTTCAACGCGATGGAAATCGGCCTCGACCACCTGCAGCACATGCGGCGCGGTATGCCAGGATTTCGCGGTGTTTTCGGCGACGCGCTTGCGCACGCTGTTGAAAGTGATGCTCTGCCCTGCCGCTACCGGTGCAGGCGCCGGCGCAGCAGCGGCGGCAACCGGATGGGCGCCGCCGCGACGGGCGATGAATTCGGTGACGTCTTCGCGGGTAATACGGCCATCGCGGCCGGTGCCGGTGATATCCGCCGGATTCAGGCTGTGTTCCGCAACCAGTCGTCGCACCACTGGTGACAGTCGGTCGGCCGCATTCACCTTCGATAAGGGGGACGGCGCACGGAGGGGCGTGTGCGCAGCTGAAACTGCCGCAGCGACCGGAGCCGCAACAACAGCAGCCTGCGCCGCAGGCTTCGCCGTCCCTGCTTCACGGATCACCGCCAGCCTTGCACCGACCTTGGCAACTATGCCCTCAGCCACCACAATCTCGGCGATGACCCCGGCCACCGGCGACGGGATTTCGGTGCTGACCTTGTCGGTTTCAACATCAAACAAGGTCTCATCAGCCTTGATCGTGTCGCCGACCTTTTTGTACCACTTGGTGACTACGCCCTCGGCAACGGTTTCGCCGAGCTGCGGCATGATTACATCCATTCGCTACTCCTGAAATCGTTTACTGCCAAGACGCTAAAAACCTTTTTTACCGCCAAGACGCCAAGAGCGCCAAGAAGGGCAAAAACCAGAACCTGACAAAAACCGTTCAGAAACAAACTCTGCTTGTTGTACATGTTGTTTGCTTTTCCTTGGCGATCTTGGCGTCTTGGCGGTCAACCGGTGTTAGTCAATCTTTTCCACGAGTTCGCGCACGATGCGCTCCACCGACGGAACCGTGTTGTCTTCCAGTCGGTCAGCGGACGGCAGCGGGATATGCGGCGTGGTAATGCGGATGATCGGGCCGTCGAGCTCCCAGAAGCACTCGTCGGCGATGATCGAAGCGATTTCAGCACCCCAGCCGCAGAGCCGCGGGTTTTCTTCGATGGTCACCAGCCGACCGGTCGCCGCAACTTCTGCGAGGATGGTCACGGTGTCCAGCGGCACCAGCGAACGCACGTCGATCACGGTGCAGGAAATGCCGTGTTCTTTCTCGAGAATTTCCGCCGCGGCCAGCGCGCGATGCACCATCAGTGCCAGCGCGACGATGGTGCAGTCCTTGCCCCGGCGCAGCACGCGTGCCTTGCCCAGTTCATCGACATGCTCGCCGTCGGGCACTTCGCCCTTGAACGGGTACAGCGATTTCTGCTCGAACACCAGCACCGGGTCGTCGCTGCGCACTGCCGCAGCAATCAGGCCTTTGACGTCGGCGGGAAACGCCGGCGCCACGACCTTGATGCCGGGAATCATCATTGCCCAGTTCTCCACCGACTGTGAGTGCTGCGCACCGAAGCGTGAGCCCGCGCCGTTGGCGGTGCGGATCACCAGCGGCATCTGCACCTGACCATTGGTCATGTAACGCGATTTCGCAATCTCGTTGGCGACAATGTCCCAGCACACCGCAAGAAAATCCGAAAACATGATTTCGGCAATCGGCCTGAGCCCCGTCATCGCAGCACCCATCGCAGCACCGAGGATCGCCTGCTCCGAAATCGGGCAGTCGCGCACGCGCTTCTCACCGAATTTGTCGAGCAGCCCGACCGTCGCCTTGAACACGCCACCGGCATGCGCCACGTCTTCACCCAGAAACACCACGCGTTCATCACGCTCCATTTCCTGCGCGATACCCGCAGCCACCGCGTCGCGGTAAGTCAGTTCCGCCATGCGGCACCCCCGTCAGCCCACACATGTTGATAAATGCCGTCCAGCGACGGCGGCGCCGAGGCCTTGGCGGCTTCGGTCGCCTCATTCACCTGCTGCATCACTTCACCTTCGATATCGGTCAGCGTGGCTTCAACGATGCCCAGGCCGAGCAGACGCTCGCGGTAAATTTTGATCGGGTCGCGTTCCAGCCATTTCTCCAGCTCGCCTTCCGGCCGGTACTTGCCCGGATCAGCGCGCGAATGGCCGGAGTGGCGATAGGTCATCGCCTCGATCAGCGCCGGCCCGCCGCCCTTGCGCGCGCGCTCAATATATTTGGTCGCCGTGCGATACATCACATCCACATCGTTGCCATCCACGACGATTTTTTCGAGGTTGTAGGCTCCGGCACGATCCGCCGCCGGGTGCTCGACCGCAGTCACCGTGCTGATCGGCGTGTATTCCATATAGAGGTTGTTTTCGCAAACAAAAATCACCGGCAGCTTCCACACCACCGAGAAATTCAGCGCTTCGTGGAAAGCCCCGATGTTGGTGGTGCCATCACCGAAGAAACACACGGCGACCTGTTCGGTGCCGCGGTACTGCGCGCTCCACGCCGCACCCGCCGCCACTGGCAGATGCGCGCCGATGATGGCGTAGGACCCCATCGCGCCTTTGCTGACATCGGTCAGGTGCATGGAGCCGCCCTTGCCACCGAGCAGGCCGCATTCACGCCCCATCAATTCGCCGAGCACGCCGGTCATCGATGCGCCGCGCGCCAGCGTATGGGCATGGCCACGATAAGTACAGAACGTATAGTCATCCGGTCGCATCGCCACGCCGAAGGCCGCGGCAATCGCTTCCTGCCCGAGCGACAGATGGCTGGTGCCCTTGATCAGATTCTGCAGGAACAGGTCATAGGCACGTTTTTCGCACAGCCGCAGTTCCAGCTGCATGCGGAACAGTTCGAGCCGGATATCGCGGCCGATGTCGTCTTCCGCTGCGGCGGATTTTTTGCTTTTCACTTTGGTATCCAAATTTGACCTCAATTCAAGAACTGTTTACCGCCAAGAGCGCCAAGAAAACCAATCAAAATTTAAAAACGAAAAAGTTTTTTGTTTTTGCTCTTCTTGGCGCTCTTGGCGCACCCGTCGAGCGGGTATTAAAAAGAATCTTGGCGGTGAAATGATTTTCAATACTTATTCGCAATCGGCAATTCCTGCGCCGGGAACAGGGTGATGACTTTTGCACCGTCGGGGGTCAGCACCACTTCCTCTTCGATGCGCGCCGCCGACACACCATCTTTCGCCGGACAGAAGGTTTCAACCGCGAACACCATGCCGACCTTCAGTTCGTACGGGTCCTTGAACGAATTCAGCCGCGAAATCAGCGGCCGCTCATGCAGTCCGAGGCCCAGGCCGTGGCAGAAGTTGAGGCCGAAAGCCGCCATCTCGCTTTCGAAGCCGATTTCCTGCGCCTTTGGGAACGCCTGTACCACGCGGTCGGTGCTGACGCCGGGCTTCAGCGAATCGATGGCGCTGTCCATCCACTCGCGCGCCTTGCGGTAGGCCTCGTGCTGTGCCGCTGTCGCCGAGCCCACCGTAAACGTGCGGTAGTAGCAGGTCTTGTAGCCCATGTAAGAGTGGATCAGGTCGAAGTAGGCCTGGTCGCCGGGACGGATCATGCGGTCGGTGAAGTTGTGCGGATGCGGGCTGCAGCGCTCACCGGCAATGGCGTTGACCGCCTCGACGCAGTCCGAGCCCATCTCGTAGAAACGCTTGGCCGCCATGGCGACGATCTCGTTTTCGCGCACGCCCGGCTTCAGTGCCTCGAAAATGTCCTGGTACACGCCGTCGCCCATCGCCGCTGCGGTATTGAGCAGCGTGATCTCGTCGTGGCTCTTGATCTCGCGCGCATCAAGCATCACCTGCTGCCCGTCCATCACCTTCAGGCCGAGCTTCTGCAGCGCGAACAGGAACGGCGGCTCGACGACATCGATGCCGATCGGCATGTCGGCGACACCTTCCTGTTTCAGGATGTCGTAAATCTCTTTCGCCGCCGCCTCGAACAGGCCGACTTTCGGCGACACCGCACCACGCAGTCCGGTCAGGCCCGGGATGTTGTGATTCGTTGGCAGCCACGGCGCATACAGTTTGTGATGGCGCACTGCGGAGCCGAAATCCCAGACCCAGGGTTCGCCATTGCCGGTGAGCAGACACCAGCGCGTCAGCTTGTCGCGCGCCCACTCGCCGATCACCGTGCTCGAGATGTAACGCATGTTGATCTGGTCGAACACCAGCAGCGCGCCGAGTTTGGTTTTTTTCAGCGCGTTGCGCGTGCGCGCGAGCCGGTATTCATGCAGGCGGCGAAAATCGACGCGCTCTTCAAAATCCACCTGCATGCGGCCCGGCGCCTGCAGCGGGCGTTCCCAGCGATGCCCTGGATTCGCCGGATCGTACAAGCCGTCCGGCGCCGAAGAAATGCGTTTCTTCGGATCAATGCCCGAGGCCTTGATCTTCTTGGGTTCCACCGGTTTAGCTTTCCGCGCCATTAAATTTCTCCAATAAAATCAATTTCTTAAATAAAAACCGCGGGGGGCATTCCTCATTCACTCCTTCACCCATTCACGCCTTCACCGCCTTTAGTCCGCCTTGATGCCCGCCGCCTGGATGATCGGCGTCCATTTCGCCAGTTCGCTTTTGACAAAGGCATGCAGTTCTTCCGGCGTCGTCGGTGCGGCAACCGCACCACGTTGCAGCAAGGCCGCCTTGACCTCTTCCGAACGGAGAATGCCGGTGATTTCCTTGTGCAGTTTCATGACGATGGGTTTCGGCGTCTTCGCCGTGGTAAACAAACCAAACCACAGTTCGGCCACCATGCCGGGAATGCCGGCCTCGGTGGCACTGGGAATATCCGGCGCACCGGCAAAACGTTCCGTGCTCGACACCGCCAGCGCACGCACCTTGCCCGACTTCAATTGCGCATAGGCGGTCACCGGTGACAGGAAAGAAATCTGCGTTTCACCGGACAGGATGGACGTCAGCGCGAAGCCGGCACTCTTGTACGGAATGTGCTGCACATCGGCCTTGGCGACCTGCTTGAACAGTTCACCGGTGAGGTGGCTGATGGTGCCGTTGCCGGCGGAGGCATAACTGAGGTTGCGCTGCTTCGACAAGGCCACCAGTTCCGGCACATTTTTCGCCGGCACAGAAGGATGCACCACCAGCACCGTGACGCCGGTTGCGGTTTTGGTGATCGGCGCGAAATCCTTCAACGGGTCGTAGGGCAGGTTTTTGTAGAGCGACACCGCACTGACCATCGGACCGGCATGTCCCATGACCAGCGAATAACCATCAGGGGTGGTCTTGGCCACCACTTCCGCGGACAGGGTGCCGCCGGCACCGGCGCGATTGTCCACCACTACGGATTGCTTCCAGACCTCGGTCAGGCGCTGGCCGATGTATCGCGACAGGTAGTCCGCTGTGCTGCCCGCGCCCTGTCCCATGATGCGTATGGGTTTCGACGGGAACTGATCCACCGACTCCGCGGCCAACGCTGGACCTGCGACCAAAGCCGCGCCGGAGATCGCACCCAACATCGCGCCTTGCACTGCCAGTTTCAGCTTACGCATGTTCTCCCCTACAGGTTTGTTTTTAGTCATTTTCTTAAAGCCCTGCCCGCTGCTGGTACGACAAGTCCATGTATTTTTCCGGCGCGCCCTTGGGCAAGGGTAACGCTTCCGCCTGCCAGTAGACATCAATCACCTGCTGCAATCCGGCGGCGTCAATCAGCGGCAGCGGCTTTTTGCCGAAGGCGTCGAAGGCGCGACTGGCCAGGTCTGCGGAAATATTCAGGCGCTGCGGCAACAGGGTAATGGCCTCGGCCTTGTGCGCGGGATCGCGCAGCCAGTGACAGGCGCCGCGGAAAGCGCGGATGAAGGCCACCAGGCGATCGCCATTTTTTGCCGCCCACGAGCGTCGCGTCGCCGCGATCGAACCGGGGTAGGACGGAAAAAATGTTGTGGTCGCGCCCAGAGAACCGAAGCCTGCGGCAAAGAGATTGCGGTCGAAGGGCGGATTCAACCAGCTCGCGATGGCGCGGCCGTTTTTCAGCGCATCAAAGCGTTCCTGCGAACCGCCGATCTCAAGAAAATTGTAATCGCTTTTGTCCATGCCGTTTTCCAGCAGCAGTTTGCGCAGCAGCAGCGCATAACCGGTATTGGCGCCGTCCACTGCGATGTCGCGCCCGCGCAGGTCTTTCAAGGTTTTGATGCCGGGCGCGACCACCAGCGACAGTTCCGGCGCATGGCCCTGGGCCATCACGATGCACAGGTCGCTGCCGGTTTCGACCGCGCGCACCACATGGTCGGATTGCTGGAAGCCGATGTCATAACCGCCGCTGCGCATCTGCTCCAGCTGGTGCGTCGAAGATCCCGTCAGCGTGACCTCAACGGCCACACCTTCGGCGCCGAACATGTTGCGGCCCTGTGCGACATACAGGGGCCACGCATTGACGCCCTCGGAAATAACCGCCAGCCTGACCGGCGCAGAACCCGTTGCGGACATGTCTCCTCGCACTGGAATTGTTGGGTTGGGTTGTGATGGAGCGGTGGCGTTGCGCGCCTTTCAAGACCCGTTTCAAGACCATACGCAACACGACCAAAGTGCCGCGAATCGTAGCTCCGCCCCAACCAATAGTCAATCATTTGGCCAAATTGGTTGGATTGATCCGGCAGCAGAGCAAACCCGCCTGCCGCAGTGCACAAGAGGTAAAACTGCAGCAACATGGCACATCCACCTTGTTTCATGGTTGGCTATTGGCCGGATTTAACGAACCAATTGACCGGATTGGTCAGGCCATGCACAATCCGCGCAAACCGGTATCCGCCATGACCAACATACGCCGTCCCGACAACTCCCCGCTCCGCCGCGGCAGCAAACGCGACGGCACGCAGGAAATCCGCGCCTTCCTGCTCGAAGCCGTGGCGCAGGGCGCCGTCGGTCCCGGCGGCAAACTGCCCACTGAGCGCGAACTGGCGACGCGCTTCGAGCTGCCGCGCAATACCGTACGCAAAACGCTGGCGCAACTCGAAGCCGAAGGCGCGATCACGCGCCATGTCGGTCGCGGCACTTTCCTCGCCGATACCGGCGGCTTTCCCGCCGACAGCATCACCCACACCAGCCCCGCCGAACTGATGGAAGCGCGCATGCGGCTGGAGCCGGCGATGGCGGAGTTGATTGTCATCAACGCCACGCCCGCCGATTTCGAACGCATGGAAATCTGCCTCGACCGCGCCGAACGTGGTGCCACGATGGATGATTTCGAAGTCTGGGACGCAGCGCTGCATCAGGCGCTGGCCGCAGCGACCCACAACCGTTTTGTCACCCGCGTTTTCGACATGGCCACCGCGGTGCGCCACCAGACCGAATGGGGCAAGCTCAAGGATCGCGTTGTCACACCGGAACGGCGCCTCAAATACCAGCAGGAACACCGCACCATCGTCGCCGCGTTGAAGGCGCGCGATGCAGAGCTGGCCCGCGCCGCGATCCTCGCCCATCTGCAGCACGCGCGGCGCAACCTGTTCGGGTTCTAGACACCACGCTGTCATTCCGGCGCAAGCCGGAATCCAGGGTTTAAAACTTTCGTAGCAAGTAATTCTGGATGCCGGCTTGCGCCGGCATGACGAGCCATTTCTGGCAGTAAACTAGCCACATGGACATTTCCCTCGCCTCCGCCACCGTCATCATCCTGCTGGTGATGGATCCGCTGGGCAACATCCCGCTGTTTGTAACGCTGCTGAAAAAAGTCCCGCCGCGCCGCCGCAACCGCGTCATCGTGCGTGAATGCGCCATCGCTTTCAGCCTGCTGCTGTTTTTCGTCATTTTCGGCCGCTGGTTCCTGGTGCTGCTGGGGTTGTCGGATACCTCACTCAACATCGCCGGCGGCGTGATCCTGTTCATCATTGCATTGCGGCTGATCTTCAAACACCCGGAAGGGGTGTTCGGTGCCGATGAAATCGAAGCCGAGCCCTTCATCGTGCCGCTGGCGATTCCATCGATTGCCGGCCCCTCGGCCATCGCCACGGTGGTCCTGCTGGTGTCACGCGCCCCGGATCGCATCGTTGACTGGATCCTCGCCCTGATCGTTGCCAGCCTGATCACACTGATCCTGCTGCTCGCTTCAGGACGCATCGCGCGCCTGCTCGGCAGCCGCGGCCTGGCCGCCATGGACCGGCTGATGGGCCTGCTGCTGACGGCGATTGCCGTGGAAATGCTGCTCAAAGGCATCGAAAGCTTCGTGCACGGCCTCTGAGCGCAGGTTGTCCACCTCACATTTGCAGAAAATCGGCCTGAAAAGTCTTGACAGCCGGATTCAACGGCATGTTGATATCTCGCACCGCACAGCGCGCAAAAGTGGCAAACAAAACAGGGCCGCGAATGTCAACCGCTGATTGCCACCTCAATAAACATCAAGGGCAAACACACGCTAAGTGATTGACGCAAATAGCTTTTATCAGCACTTTTTTACCCACTATAAGCATTTGTTTTTAAAAGGGAATTCGGCGTTTTCCCCGTGGCATTTTTCGAGCCGTAATGATAGTGCCCGTTAACATCACGATCAGTGCAGCGCAACAGCTTCAGCACAAATCACCATTACGGTGCATGCTGTAAAAAATCATTCACAATTTCTGTGGATATGTCTGTGAACAACCGCAATATTCAGCGTATGAACCTGCGCCACGCCCGGGACCGCGTTAGATTGCCTATTTTTTCAGCATGCCAGCTCCCTGCGGTCGCTGCCATCGGACAGTGTTGATCGCGCATCACATCCGGATTGGGCTGGGCCTGATGACAGCCTGGGTCTGCACTACGGGCGCGCATGCCGCTGCTGCAGTACCGTTCACCATCGAGAGTCGCAACACAATCAGTGACTTGGCATCGCAAACGAGTGCCGCATCTGAACTGGCATTGCACTTGAGCGTCGCCAATATCGACCGCTGGAACGACAGGGAAGTGATTGCGGCATTGCGCAGCGCGGCAAAAATCCTCGCGCAATGCGAAATCCGCATCACCGGCGCAGAACTGCTGCAGATCACCGTGCCGGAGACCCACCGCCATTTCGATACGCCACGCTCGCGCGAACTGGCCCGCGCGCTGGCCTTGCCAAAACCGACGCTGTATTTCACCGCCGGCACCCGCCAGCTGCCGGCCTTCGACGCCGAGGCCATCGGCCGCAGCAACAGCCGCAGCCGACCCGAACTCAGGGACACGGTGTGGATCGCCCGCGGCGCGCGCGACCTGGGACAGGTCATCGCCCACGAACTGGCGCATGTGCTGATGGACAGCGGCGGGCATGACAACAGCCCGGGCAATCTGATGGCCGAGGAAACCTCGCCACAAAATACGCAGCTGAACGCGGCGCAGTGCGCGCAAATGCGCAGTACCGGCACGCGCAACGGCCTGCTGCGGCCGGGCGTAAACTGAATCCACCATGTCGGAACCCAAGCACCCGGCCGTAAGCGCCCCCGAAGGACCGTGGAATCCCGGACTGCAATCGCAGATCCCCAAGGACCTGCTGCCGCTGGCCACGCTGTATCGCCCGGAAAGCGTGCTGACCACGCTGCGCCAGGCGCGCGAACTCGCCGACCTGACAGGACTCGCCGCGGAAGACCTGGTGGTGTTCCGCCCGGAACGGCTGGTGGTGCATGAACTGCTGGCGCGGGTCACGGCGGACTTCAGCGTTGACGACGGCCGGAAAACCGAAGACCTCGGCATCAACTTCCGGCGCATCACCGAAATCATCCTGACCCGCCATGTCGCACCGCATATGGCCGAAATCCGCGCCGCGCATGAAGCGCTGCGCGCGCAGTTGTTCACTGCCGTCACCACGATGCTCGACTACGGCCTGCAGGATGATGCGCCGGCAGCGCCACGGCCACGCGCCGGATTCTGGTCAACACTGTTCCGCAGCCCGGCGCCGGCGCCCGTGGAAGAAGCCGAAGCCAGCGACCTGTGCGCGATCCGCCGCTGGGACGCGCAGGCGCAGACCACCGGCGATCCGCTGCAGCGCGCGGCCTGCCTCGCCCTCGCCCGCGTCGCCTCGGCGATGCACGCGCGCCACGGCCGGATCTGGGGTGATCGCGGATTGATCGCCACCGTGGCTACCGATCTTGCCGCCAACGATTACGGCAGCGAGGAAATCGGCCGCCTGATCGAACCTTATGTACAACAGGGCGCGCAGGCCGAAGGTTTCCGCCTGCTGCCGGTACAGCCGCAACCGGTGGTGATGAACACCAAGGGCGCCTCCGCCGCCGGCAAAAGCACGCTGCGCCCGCTGCAGCGCGCACTGGCGGCGCGTATCGGCATCAGTTGGGATGATTTCGCGCTGATCAGCCCGGACATTTTCCGCAAATTCCTGCTCGATTACGCCACGCTGGGCCCGGCCTACAAATACGCCGGCGCGCTGAGCGGCCACGAACTGCAGATCGTCGACCACAAACTCGACCGCACCATGGCGAGCAAGGCGGCGCGCGGTGCGATGTCGCATCTGCTGATCGACCGTTTCCGTTTTGACACCTTCGCGCCCGCGTCCGACGTCGCCGGCAGCAACCTGCTGACCCGATTCGGCAATCTGGTTTATCTGTTCTTCATGCTCACCCCGCCCGACGCCACCGTCGAACGCGCCTGGCATCGCGGCCTGGAGGTGGGGCGTTACAAAGCCGTGGATGATTTACTGGCGCACAACATCGAGGCCTACACCGGCATGCCCGAAGTGTTTTTCACCTGGGCACTGGCAGGCGACAAGAAGGTGCATTACGAATTCCTCGACAACAGCGTCGCGCTCGGTGAACGGCCGCGCACCGTGGCTTTCGGCTGGAACGGCGAAATGAATGTGCTCGACGTCAAGGGCCTGCTCGACGTTGATCGTTACCGCCATATCAATGTCGATGCAAAAAACGCACAGGAAGTGCATCCGGGCGGCGCTGCGATGGCGCCGGAACACAACACGCGCTTTCTCGCCGCCTGCGTCAGCCGGCTGCCCGCAGTGAATTTCGCCGACCGCAACAGCGGACGCATTTACCTGCGCACCGAGCACGGCAAAATGGTCTGGACCGACCCGCAGATCCTCGCCGCCGCGCTGACCGATGCCGAAACCCGCGCCGGTATCGCCGCCGTAGCACCTCAGGCTTTGCAGTTTTCAACAACACCGGCCACACCGCGCGTACTGCAGGACATCATCGGACAGGATCGCATCCATACCCTGGGACAATGGGGCGGAAACTATATAAGTATTTGATTTTAAACATATTATTAACACGCGCCGGAGGGCTTACATCTCCTTACAAACGCTCACATTGTTGTTGAAGATTGCTGCCTAGACTTTGTTCCGTGACCAGTAACAACGAGTCACAAAAAAAGTTGCAGGGGCAACCAGAGAACGCAGCAAGTTTGCGCAAAGGAGAACCACCATGAAACTTCTGACCACTGCAGTGTTATCGACGATGTTGTTCGCGGCGGGTCCGGCGCTGGCCGATCGTGGTCACGACCGCGGCCATGGGAACGGACATGACAAGCATTACTGGAAGGAATCCCGGCACTTTAATCACTATGCGCCGCCGCGTTACGTGGTGCGCAGGGATGTTTATCATCACTACCCGCAGACGTACTACGCACCAGCCTATACGCCGGTACCGGTTTACCGGCCGTCGGCAGGCATCCAGGTCGTGCTGCCGAACATCTACATCCCGCTGCGCTAAGCGTCAGCGATCCACCACCCGCCTTGCGCCGGCTTGTCGACC